>CAKQDS010000006.1 GCA_934229535.1 uncultured Anaeroplasmataceae bacterium | reverse complement strand
AGAGGAATTATATACGTAGTATATAAACTCCTCATTTTTAACTAAAATTTTGTTATCTTGCTGTCGAAAACCCGTTATGATGAAAAGAATTTGAAGCAATGTAAATTAGTTCATATTGATGAAATATCTAATGAGGGTATTTTTGGCCACGTTTTGTCTTGACGATAATAAAAAATGATGTATAATAAACAAGTGATAAAAATCTCTAAATAAATAGAGATTTTATTTGCTTTGAGAGGTGAAATAATGAAAGATTTAAAGCAAATTCTTAAGTATTTATTTAAGTTTAAAAAATATTTTATAATTACACTTTTATTAATTGTTTTTGAAACTTTTTTTGAACTTTTAATTCCTTTTTTTATGAAGGATATAATTGATAAGGGAATTAAATTACATGATATGAGACAAATTTATATTTCTGGTGGTGAGATAATTATATGTGCTATTTTATCATTAGTTCTAGGCCATTTATATTCCAAAGCTAATGCTAAAATGGTGACTAATTTTTCATTTACTCTTCGTGAGGAAGCTTTTAAAAAAATTCAAAGCTATTCTTTTTCTAATTTGGACCATTTTCAAACAACCTCTTTAATTACAAGAGTTATAAATGATGTCAACGTTATGCAAAATACTATTGCTGGAGGAATGCGTCCTTTATGTAGAGCACCATTAATGCTTATTATGGGAGTTGTATTGTCATTTATTTTGGCACCAAAGGTAGCATGGGTATTTATTGTTTTTATTCCTGTTTTGGCTTTAATTTTGTTCTTGATTATAAGAAAGACAGCACCAAAATACAATGTGCTACAGACAAATATTGATTCACTTAATGGTGTAGTTCGTGAAAATGTTTCAGCTATAAGAACTGTTAAAGCATACGTTAGGGAAGAACATGAGGAGGAAAAATTTACAACAGCTAATGATGCAGTAATGCATACAAGTAAATCGACATTTAGAATTGCTCAATTAAATCAGCCTGCATTTCAGCTTGTAATGTATAGTGTAACAGTTTTAATTTTGTATTTTGGAACAAAATTAGTTCATAATAATAGTTTGGAGGTTGGAAGCTTATCAGCAATGATGTCATATATTATGCAAGTAGTAAATTCGTTAATGATGATATCTAATGCATTTTTATTAATTAATAGAAGCTTCGCCTCTAGTAAAAGATTGAATGAAATTTTTAATGAAGAGCCTACAATTAAAAATATTGATGATCCAATAATGACTATTGGAAGTGGAAAAATTGACTTTAATCACGTATTCTTTAAATATAGATTAGGAACTGGAGAAAATGTTCTTGATGATATTGATATTCATATTAATGCAGGAGAAAGTATCGGCATACTTGGAGGTACAGGAGCTTCGAAATCAACTCTTGTGTCATTAATTTGTAGATTATATGATGTTAATAATGGTAGCGTAATGGTTGATGATATTAATGTTAAAAATTATGATCTAACTGTTCTTCGTGATAATGTTGCAATAGTATTACAAAATAATGTATTATTCAGTGGAAGTATTAGAGATAATCTATTATGGGGAAATAAAAATGCAAGTGATGAGGAATTATTAGAGGTATGTAAAATTGCTTGTGTGGATGAATTTTTAGATAGAATTGGTGGATTAGATTATGATTTGGGTCAAGGCGGTGTTAATGTTTCTGGTGGTCAAAAGCAAAGACTTTGTATTGCTAGAGCACTATTAAAAAATCCTAAAATAATAATATTTGATGATTCAACCTCAGCCTGTGATATGGAAACTGAAAGAAAAATAATGCGACAAATTCGAGCAATTAAGGGTATTACAAATATTGTTATAGCTCAAAGAATTACATCTGTTATTGATGCTGATAGAATAATTATTATGGATAATGGTAAAATTGTTGATGTTGGTACGAGTGATGAATTGTTACAAAGATGTAATATTTATAAGGAATTATATTATGCTCAAATGAAGGGAGTGAGATAATGGCTGCAGTTGGAGTTAGAAAAAGACCAGATAATCTAAAAAAAACAGTTAAACAGCTTTTAAGCTATATGGGTAAGCATAAGCTTTTATTACTAATTGTTGCGATATTAGTTACGACATCTGGCCTTGCAAATTTACTGGGAACTTATATGCTTGGTCCCATTATTGATGATTATGCCGAAGGCACAAAATATAATTCCTTATGGCAGGCTATTTTAATTGAGGTTTCTATATATGGAGTAGGAGTATTATCTACGCTTGGCTATACTCAAACAATGATTTATTTGGCTCAAAAGATTATTTTTGAAATGCGAAATGATATGTTTATTCATATGGAAAAGCTCCCTTTATCTTATTTTGATTCTAAAACTCATGGTGAAATAATGAGTAATTATACTAATGATGTCGATGCCTTGGGTGATGCTATGAATAATGCCTTTGCAATGATGATATCAAATTTCATTCAAATTGTTGGATTATTTATTGTTATATTTATTATTAATTGGTTATTATCTCTTATTTGTGTTGTATTTTACATTATAATGGGCAGCTATATAATATATGCTTCAAAGCGAAGCAAAAAAGCCTTTAATGAGCAACAAATGGTTATGGGTAGAGTAAATGGATTTGTTGAGGAATCAATTTCAGGTCAAAAGGTTGTAAAGGTATTCAATCATGAAAATGAAAATATAAATAAATTTCATGAAGAAAATATTAAACTTAAGAATGCTGGCTATGAAGCACTACGCTATTCGTTTTCAATGGTGCCAATGGTTGTTTCAATTTCTTATATAAACTATGCAATTGTTGCAATTCTTGGCGGTATAATAGCACTTGGCAATATTAATATCATTTCGTTAACGCCTGGAGGAATTGCGTCATATTTAGTTTTAGTAAGACAAACAGCATTACCAATTAATCAATTTACTCAACAATCAAATTTATTATTGAATGGATTGGCAGGCGCTGAACGTATTTTTAAGCTGATGAACGAAGATATAGAGATTGATAATGGTAATGTTAGATTAGTTAACATTGATGAAAACAGTGAAGTTACAAGTGTTAAAACAAATAATTGGGCTTGGCAGAAGCCTGATGGAGCAATTATTCCTTTAAAAGGTGATGTAAGATTTTATAATGTTGATTTTTCATATATACCAGGAAAACCAGTTCTAAAGGATTTAAGTCTATATGCAAAGCCAGGACATAAGATAGCATTTGTAGGATCAACTGGAGCAGGAAAAACAACAATTACTAATTTAATTAATAGATTTTATGAAATTAATTCAGGCACAATTACTTATGATGGTATTGATATTCGTGATATTTGCAAGGATGATTTAAGACATTCCTTAGGAATTGTTTTACAGGATACAACCTTGTTTACTGGTAGTATAAAGGATAATATAAAATATGGTAGACTAGAGGCAACTGATGAGGAAGTAATTGAAGCTGCTAAGCTCGCAAATGCTGATAGCTTCATAAGACGTTTGCCAAATGGTTATGATACAATTGTACGAGCAGATGGCGGTAATTTAAGTCAAGGACAACGTCAGCTTCTTTCAATTGCCAGAGCGGCTATTGCGAATAGCCCTGTATTAATTTTAGATGAAGCAACATCATCAATTGATACTAGAACAGAAAGCTTAATTGAAAAAGGTATGGACATGCTTATGTGTGGAAGAACAGTTTTTGTTATAGCTCATAGATTATCAACAATTAAAAATGCTAATGCGATTATGGTATTAGATCATGGTGTTATAATTGAAAGAGGCACACATGATGATTTATTAGATAAAAAAGGTGTATATTATCAATTATATACAGGAAAAATTGAATTAGATTAAAAAAACGAAAAAATTATGAAAAAATGTAAAAATAATGCTTTACAAACGACATATTTTTTTGTATAATAACATAGGAATTCGTCCTTGGAAGGAGGCTTAGTATGCCAAAGACAATAGTTAAAGAAGATAATCTTGAAGATGCATTACGTCGTTTTAAGCGCGAAGTGTCTAAATCTGGAAACCTTCAAGAGGCGAAGAAACGTCAATATTATCTAAAACCTAGCGATGTTCGTAAACAAAAACGTCAAGAGGCTCGTAAAAAGAAATATTAATTTTCAAATTTGAGGGATTTTAATCCCTCTTAATTTTTTTAGGAGGAAAATGAGACATATATATATGATTGGTGATTCGACAATGCGCTTTAATAATTATTTGAGATATCCTCAGCTTGGATGGGGACAATTATTAAACATGTTTGTCGAAAGCGATGTTATAGTTAGAGATTATGCTGAAAATGGTAGAAGCACCAAAAGCTTTATAGATGAGGGACGTTTTTCCTTTATATTAGATTTATTAAATGCTGGCGACTTAGTTATATGTCAGTTTGGTCATAATGATGAAAAGGATGATGAAGCACGTCATACAGATCCTTATACAACCTATGTGGATAATTTAGATTATTTTGCAAAAGAAGTAGAAAAAAGAAATGCAAATATTTTATTTGCAACATCAATCACCAGACATAAATTTATAAATGGTGTTTGTATTAATTCTCATGGCGAATATCCCGAGTCAATGCTTCGCTTTTGTAAGAAAACAAAACATGTATGTGTTGATTTAAATGAGCTAACACTAAATCATTATAATAAGATTGGTGAGGAAGCAAGTAAAAAATATCATATGATTTTTGGAGCCAATATCTATCCTAATTATCCTAATGGTTTAGATGATCATTCTCATTTAGTATTTGAAGGTGCACTGATGGTTTGTAAGTTATTTGTATCAGAATTAAATAATATTGATACACCTATTAATAATTTCTTTATTAATCTGAAAAAGGAAGAAAAAATTGACAAGCAAATGCTAATTGACTAGAGCCTAATTTATTTCAAAATTAACAATTTTTAAAAAAGTCGAAAAAAATAAAAAAAGTGCTTGCTATTATCCTTGTTCTATGTTATAATAATTGAGCGTCGGAAAGATAGCAACAAATTGGACCCTTAGCTCAGTTGGTAGAGCAACTGACTCTTAATCAGTGGGTCTGGAGTTCGAGTCTCCAAGGGTCCACCAGTTTGAATTTTATGATAACCTCTTGGTTATCTTTTTTTTTGCTTTTAGCAACATATTAAGCAAGATTTAAGTAAGATGCTGTATTTAGTGGTTAAATAAGTTATAATTAAACGAGGAGGTTTGTTGATATGTATAAACCAGCATTTACAATTAGTAATAAAATAAAGTCAATTTATTCATCTTTAGTTATTGAGGCTAATTCATTATCTTTTAATGAGGTAAGAGATATAATTGCTGGAAAGAAGGTTATTGGTCCTATAAAGGAAATACAAGAAGTAAAAAATGCTTATAAAGCTTATGAAATGATAAAGGAATTTGATGGATACAAAGAAGAAAATCTTAAAATTGCAAACCAAATTATAACAAACTTAATGATTGATGATTGTGGTAAATATCGTAAGCAGGCTGAAGGTGTTTTTAATGGAGAAAATGTTATATTTATTGCTTAGTACCACAGCTTATGAATGATTTACTTGATTGGTTGAAAAGTGATCATGAAACGCACTTATTGATTAAATCTTGCGTATTTCATTATGAATTTGTTTTTATTCATCCATTTAGTGATGGAAATGGTAGAACAGCTCGTTTGTGGCAAAATGTATTATTGATGAAGTGGAATCAAATTTTCGAATATATACCAATTGAATCGCAAATTCAAAAATATCAAAATGAATATTATAAGAAAATAGACGAATGTAATAATAATGGTAATTTGAATGCTTTTATTGAATTTATGCTTGAAATGATAAATCAAACTCTTTTGGAGGTTGTAAGCAATGTTAGAATAGAAAGTAACAATATTTCAAATCAAGTTAATAAATTATTAGAAGTTATGGAGCCTGATGTTCCTCTTTCTGCAAATGAATTAATGAATAGATTAAATATTAAATCTAAAGAAACATTGAGAAATACATATTTGAATCCAGCAATCGAAAATGGCTTAATCAAAATGACAATACCAGATAAGCCAAATAGTAAAAATCAAAAGTATGTAAAATATTAAAATGTATTTAAGCTTATTTTAAACAAAATTAAAGGGAGTATCATAATGGTACTCCCTAATTATTATCCGAATGCTACAGTTATACCTTTTTCTAAGGCATAAAATGAACATAATCCACGCATTGGCATAATAGATACATTTTTAAAGTTGTATTTTTCACAAATTGCATTTTTTAAGAATATTGCGTCCTCATCATTTTTACAATGAGATATAATGCATTCCTTTTGACTAAAATCAGAACCAAATTCACCAATTGTTTCAACAAGACGTTTAAGGCAAGCCTTCATTGTTCTAATTTTTTCTTTTATCTTTATATCGCCATCATCAGCAATACAAAGGGGCTTAATTTTAAGCGTTGTGGCTACAAATGAGGTGAATTTACTCATTCGGCCGTTTTTAACCATATTATCAAAATCACTTAAAATAAATAGCAATGTTGAATGATCACGAAATTCATCAATTTTTGTACAAATCTCTTCATAAGGTAATTGAAGCTTTATTAGTCTTATAAGCTCATTAACGATTAGAATTAGGGATCCAGCAGTTCCCTTAGAATCGATTACATGAACTTTAGAATCAACCTGATTTTTTGCAAAATTGGCACAATTAAATGTTCCACTCATTTTTCCTGAGATAGTAACACAAAATTTATAAGGTATATCATCATCAAATAAATTTAAAAATTCACCAGGTGCTGGACATGATGTTGTCGATTTACCATTAAAGCTATGCATAGCTTTAAGCATCCTATCTACGTCAATATTTTCATTATCAACAAATTCTTCATTCTTAACATGGATTGTAAGAGGTGCAACTTTAAAGTCGATGTCATCATCTTTATAATAATCGTTTGTTAGGTCACAAGAACTATCGGCAATAATACGATACTTCATAATAACAACTCCGTTTCTTCTAGGATACTAATATTTTACCATATTTATTGTTAAAATAACATATTTATTTTTCAATATTGCATATTATCTAGAGGTGAGATATTAATGAAGGTTAAATCAATATTAAATAAGGCTTATATTCATAAAAAGGTATTATATAATCACTGTGTTAGTTTTATTACTTCTAATGTAAATGAGGTTATTAGTGGTTCTGTTTTTATTGCGATTAATAATGATGATATCAATATAGCAATAGCAAAAGGAGCCAAAACAATAATTTATCAAGACAGAATTATCAAAAATAATCCGTTAATTAATTATGTTTTGGTTTATAACATAAGGGCATCTAAGGCTATGCTTTATAAGGCTTATTATAGTTATGTTTTTAGATATATAAAACTAATAGGGGTAGTTGGAACAAATGGTAAAAGTACAACCTCAAAATTAATTAGTGATTTTTTAAATTATAAGAAAATTAAATCACTTTGGATTGGAACACACGGCGTTTTGTATACTGATGAAGCATATAAAACATCAAATACAACAATTGATATAGCTTTATTCTATAAGCATGCTGTACATGCAATTCATAAAGGTTATAAATATATTGTTATGGAAATAAGTAGTATTGGAATTAGTCAAATGCGAACCCTTGGCCTTCCATTTTATCGTTTAGTGTTTACTAGCTTTGGTCTTGATCATCTTGATTATCATAAAAACAAAGAAGAATATTTATTCACTAAAATGGTTCCCTTTATTAAATTGAATAGTATAGCAATTTTAAATGCAGATGATGAAGAATTTTCAAATTTTTACAAATATTTAGATATAGATTGTTACACATATGGAACAAAGAACGAAGCTGATATAATGGCTACTGATATTCATAATATTGAGGGAAGTCTTAGCTTTAGAATTCAAGATTATACCTTTAAAACAAATTTTTATGGTGATTTTTTTACGATAAATGTCTTAGCGTTTATTACTACATTAAAAAGCTTAGGCTTTAATATGCTTGATTTTAAGAAATTTTTAAGTAAATATAAGCCATTGAATGGAAGAATGGAATTAATTAAATATAAAAATAATAAAATTGTGATTGATTATGCACATAATCCGGCCGCACTTAAGAAATGCTTAGAATTTTTAAAGAAGGATTCGCCAAGACGTTTAATCGCTGTGGGTGGTGCTGGTGGAAATAGAGAAAAGGAAAAGCGACCTAAAATTGGTGATTTATTAAATGAATATGCTGATGAGGTAATTATATGTGATGATAATCCTAGAAATGAAGATAGCTTAGAAATTGCAAAGGCAATAAAAGGAAATTATAATTTTGAGATAATTTTAGATAGAAAATTAGCAATAAAGAAAGCATTTGAAAAACTAAAGGAATATGATGTATTATTGATTTTTGGTAAGGGTAATGAGGAAGAAATAATTTATAATAATATGCAAATTATGCATAATGATAAAGATTATGTTCTATCCTTAATAAATTGAATATGAATTTTGTTAGCATTTTTGTTTTTTTAGGGATTTTATTATATTTGTTTATAATTAATTTTTTCAAATTTTCAAGACAATATGAAAGAGAACTTGGTTTGAGGGAACATAAGGTAAAAAATGGTACGATAAGTATGGGGGGAATTATTTTTATTATCCCATTACTTGTATTTGTTATGATTGACCATAATCTTTATTATGTAGTTATACCAGCTTTATTATTTTATATAATAGGTTTTATTGATGATTTATTAAAAAGTCTTCGAAAAAATAATTTAGGACTAAGTGTTAAACAAAAGCTAGCATTAGAGATATTTTTTAGTATTATTAGTGCATTAATTTTATTTGAATCTAATCAGAGCATTATTGTTTTAGGAATATATATATTAGCCTTTATAAGTAGTAGTAATGCCTATAATTTGACTGATGGCTGTGATGGACTTTTGTGCGGAATTTGTTTAATAATGGGAATTGCTTTTACTATAATAATAGGAGCTAATAGTTCACTTTTTTATATGCATATTAGCTTATTAGGCGTTTTGTTAGCATTTTTGTATTTTAATATTTCAAAGGCTTATATATTTATGGGAGATACTGGCTCACTCTTTTTAGGGGCATATTTTTGTGCATTATGTATTTATTTAAATGCAATAAAGGTATTTTTATTAATGAATGGAATTGTTATTTTTGAAACGCTCAGTGTAATTAGCCAGGTTTTATTTTATAAAGTAAGTGGCGGTAAAAGAATATTTAAAATGGCACCATTTCATCATCATTTAGAGGCAAATAAAATGAGTGAAATGATTGTTGATTTAATATTTATACTTATGGAGCTTATTTTGGTAATATTAAGCTTAGTTTGGGGTGATTATTTATGAAGGATATCCTTTTATTGGGACATGGAATAAGTAATGATGGACTGAAAAAATTTTTAGAAAATTTTAATCAAGATTTTGACTATTTAGAACTAAATGAGATAGAAGATGATTATAAATTTATTGTAAAAAGTCCAGGAATTCCGCTAGATTTAATCAATATCAGGGGTGAAATTATCTCAGATATTGAATTAATATATCGAATAATACCAAAAAATATTATTGCAATAAGTGGAACTAATGGTAAAACAACTATTACAATGCTTATAAATCATTTTTTAGATAATAGTGTTGCTTGTGGAAATATAGGGTATCCATTTGGTCTTGCAATGTTAGAGGAATATGACTTTTATGTATGTGAATTGTCTAGCTTTATGCTTGAAGGATGTAAATACTTTAAGCCCAAAATTGCTATATTGAGTAATTTGTGGCCACATCATTTAGATCATCATAAGTCATTGAAAAAATATATTGAAGCTAAAGAAATGATTTGTATAAATCAAGACGAAAATGATTTCTTAATTTATGATTATGATTCGCCATATTTAAAGGATATAGTTAAAAAAAGTAAGGGACAAAAATATTCATTTTCGACAAGGAGTATGCTTGCAAATTGTTATTTGAACAATAATTATATTTATTTTAATAACAAGGCTTTAATTAATTTGAAAAGATTGAAAATCAATTTTGAATACGATATAAAAAATATTATGACACTTTGCTTAACACTAATAATTTTAAAAAAGAGCTTTAAAGGATTTTATAACAAATATCGAAAATTTATTAAGGCTGATTTTAGAACTCAATATATAAGAAGGGATATTATTAATGATGCTAAAAGTACCAATCCTTATTCTACAATTGCAGCACTTAAAAATTTAAATAAGGTAATCTTAATTTGTGGAGGGTATGATAGAGGTGAGCAGCTTAATTGCCTATTACCATATCTTGATAGAATTAGTTTGGTTATTTGTTATGGTGAAAGCAAGGATAAGTTATTTAAATTTTTTGATGAATTTAATACCTTAGCTTATAAATGCTTTGATTTAAAGGAGGCAGTTAGTTTATGCGTTAAATATAAAAAAAAGGAAAATACAATTTTGTATTCTCCAATGTTTGCATCATATGATCAATATAAGAGCTATATAGAAAGAGGCAATGAATTTAATCAATTAATTTTCCATCTTTATAAAAGAAGTCGCTATTCTTAATAAAATAATCACTCATTATTTGATGAAGCTCTTTATTTGCTGTTTCAATTGTCTTACTATTATTTTCTTGTTCCTTTATTTTATAAATAGGTAAGTAATTAAGTTTAATAGTTGGACGATTTTTATGGATTAATTTATAATAACCTCGAGGCTTATGGAATGTGAAAACAACAGGAATTATGTCAGCGTTGTTTTTATAAGCGTAATGGAAGGCTCCGTTTTCAAATGGTCTTATGTGATTACAAAAGGGATTAAGCTTAGCTTCTGGAAAAAATAAAATACTGGCATTTTTATTTAAGATTTTTTTAGTGTCATCATTAAACTTTTTAAGAAGGTGTCTATCTGTTGGAATTGGCACTGCACCACATATTCTTATATATTTTGAAAATATTGGAAAACCCATATTTGATTGTAAAACAGTTATATATACCTTGCAAAATCTTGTTTTGGCTGGGATGAAGAAGGCATCAGAATTCATAATATGGTTAGCAATAAATATTTTACCTTTTTTATTACCTTTAATATTTTTTTTGCCAGTAACCTTAAGTCCAACGTATAAATGCTGATAAAAAAATAAATAAATTCTTGTAAAAGAGATAGTGATATAGCTTAAAAGTCTAAATAGAATATTTCTATTATAGAATGGGTAGTTGTTTTTAAGTTTAACCTCATGAGGCTTAAAGCCGTTATCATATTCGTAATCATCATTATATTGTTTCATTATAATCACCAAAAAAATTATAACAAAATTACAACAATATTTCTACAAATATTTATATTTTTGTTAATTTGTGATATGATATATCTAGTTTATGAGGTGATATTGTGGCAAAAAAGGTTATAGTTGGTTTATCTGGTGGTGTTGATTCATCGGTTGCAGTATATGAACTTTTAAAGGCTGGGTATGATGTTGAAGCAATGTTTATGCGAAACTGGGATAGTGCCACTAATAATGATGTTTTAGGAAATCCTGATTTAAATGATGATGTTTGTCCTCAAGAAAGAGACTATCAGGATGCAGTTGCGGTTGCAAAAAAATTAAATGTGAAGCTCCATCGAATTGACTTTATAGAAGAATATTGGAATAATGTCTTCACTTATTTTATAGAAGAATATAAGGCAGGTAGAACTCCTAATCCTGATATTATGTGCAATAAATATATTAAGTTTGCTTCATTTAAGGATGAGGCTATGCGTTTAGGTGCTGATTATATTGCAATGGGACATTATGCAAGAGTAAGACATGATATAGATGGTAGTCGCTTATTAAGAGGTGTAGACACTAATAAGGATCAGTCATATTTTTTATGTATGATTAGTCAAGATCAGCTAAAATGTTCAATGTTCCCAATTGGTGATTTAACTAAGCCTGAGGTAAGAGAAATAGCTACTATGCTTGATCTTGCTACAGCTAAAAAGAAGGATTCAACAGGTATTTGCTTTATCGGTGAAAGAAATTTTCATAGGTTTTTACAAAACTATCTTCCAGCAAAGCCAGGAAAAATGGTTACACTTGATGGTAAAGAAATTGCTAATCATGATGGCTTAATGTATTATACTATTGGTCAAAGAAAAGGACTAGGAATTGGTGGTAGAGGAGATAGTGATAATGATGCCTGGTTTGTTCTTGGTAAAGATTTAGAAAAAAATTATTTATATGTTGGTCAAGGCTTTGATAATCCTTATTTATATAGTGACAGATGTCTTGCAACTAATTGTAATTTTATTTTAGATGTACCTGTTAGTGGTAAAAAATATCAGGCAAAATTTCGATATCGTCAGCCAGATCAAGATGTTATGGTAGAAATATTAGACAACAATCAAATGATGGTTTATTATCCTCAAAAGGTTAGAGCAGTTTCACCAGGGCAAGCTGTTGTTTTATATGATGGTGAGGTATGCCTAGGCGGTGGCATAATTGATAAAGTATATAATAATGATGAATTGAGGAAATATTAATGGATGAAGAGGTTGTTATTAAAGGAATATTAGACAAATATTTGTTTATTTCTTCTGATTCATTATATAAGGTAGCACGAATTGATACTAAAAAAGGGGAAGTAATAATTGTTGGTGAATTTCAGCCTATTGAGGAAAATAGAGAAATGGAATTTCATGGCGTTTGGAAAGAAAACGATAAATATGGGGAACAATTATATATAAAAAGCATTAATCCTGTTAAGGAAATGTCAGCAATGGGACTTGTTAATTATTTATCTAGCGGTGAATTTAAGGGAATAGGAAAAAAAACTGCTATGAGGATAGTTAAGGCTCTTGGTAGAAAAACATTAGAGAAGATATTAAAGAATCCTGATTGCTTAAAGGATATTGAAGGCGTAAACGAAGATAAGGCTCAAATGGTTTATAAGATTTTAAAAAGAAACGAAGAAATTCAAAAATCTTATGTAGAACTTTATGATTTAGGATTATCTACTAAAATGGTTGCCAAAATGATTGAGGTTTATGGAACTGATGCAGCTAAGGTAATTAGAAGCGACCCCTATAGACTTATTCATGATGTTGAAGGCTTTGGTTTTAAAAAAAGTGATCTTATTGCTATGAACTTAGGGATTGATCCCAATTCATTAAATAGAATTACTGAGGCGATAATGCATACCTTAACGCTTATTTGTTTTCAACAGGGCTTTACCTTTCTTTATAAAAATCAATTAATAAATTCAACAGAGCTTTTGCTGAATCAAACTGAAAAGCCAGTTGCAAAGGAATTAATTAGTGATGGTGTTTCTTATTTGATAGAGCATAAACGCATTGTGTGTGAAGATGAAAGAATTTTTGAACCATCATTATATGAGGCGGAAATTGGCTTAAGTAAAATAATTTTGAAAATGAAGCAAACGGGATTTAAAACCTATGATGAAAGCAAGCTTAAGGAAAAACTAGAAATTGTTGAAAAAGAATTAGGTATTAAATATACAGAAAATCAGTTTAAAACTATTTATTCGGTAATGAATAATAATTTGAATATAGTTACTGGTGGTCCAGGAACGGGAAAAACAACAATTATAAAGGGTATTTTATATCTATCAGCCTACATTGATAATTTAAATGTCGATAGTGATAAATTTAAAGAAAAAGTAGTATTGATGGCCCCTACCGGTAGAGCAAGCAAAAGAATGGCTGAAGCTACTAAATTTAAAGCTCAAACAATTCATAAAACGTTAGGTTATAATCATGAAGGTGAATTTACATTTAATGCTGAAAATAAGCTTTCAGGCTCGTTATTTATAATTGATGAAGCGTCTATGATTGATTTGCCATTAGCATATCGTCTTTTTCAGGCATTACCTATTAGAAGCAAGATTATTCTAGTTGGAGATGAAAATCAACTACCATCAGTTGGACCAGGTGCTGTTCTTCATGACTTAATTGCTAGTGGCGCAGTTAATACCTTAAGGCTTACAGAAATTATGCGTCAAGCAAAGGAAAGTAATATTATTAAGCTAGCTCAAGAGGTATTATTTGAAAATATTAATTTCAATATTTTCAATGAAAGAAAAGAAGTGTATTTTTATCCTTGTGATTCAAAAAGCTGCTCTGCAATGATTGAACGCTTTATTACTAGCTTTATTGCTAAGGGCGGCGATTTTAAAAATGATTTACAGGTGTTAATTCCAATGTATGCCGGTATAGCAGGTATTGATGCAATTAATAAAATGATACAGGATAAATTTATTAATTCTTCAGAGGTTGTAAAAACAGAATTTAAAGAGTTTAAAAAAGGTGATAAGGTTTTACAGCTTCAAAATGATTCAAAATTGGAAATAATGAATGGTGATGTAGGAATAATAAAAGAAATAATTAAAGAAAACAAGGAAACTAAGCTATTAATTGACTTTGATGGTAGGATGGTTACATATGGTCCTAAATTAGATTATTTAACATTAGCATATGCAATAAGTATTCATAAGTCCCAAGGAAGTGAATATGATAATGTAATTATTCCAATACTGCCTTCTTATAATATTATGCTTCGTAAAAAAATTATCTATACAGCTATAACAAGAACTAAGAAAAAGCTAATCATTTTAGGTGAATATAATGCTATTAATCAGGCAATTCATTCAAAGGATGATGTAAGACAAACCTCACTTAGTGAAAGATTCCAAATAAAAAAAGTAGATGCTTCACAAGAAATTGAAATAGATGATCCACAAAGCGCTTATAAAACATTAGGTGAATATGATATGGATGGAATATCGCCAAAAACATTTATGTAATTACATATTTTTTAAAAGAATGTAAATAATAAATATGGTGATAATATGAAAGCAGCTTTTTATATGCTTGGTGGTGCTTTATTGACAATTAGCGCAATTGAGCTTATGGATAGTAAAAAGGTTAAGGACCTAATTAAAAAGTTGAATAAAAATAAAATGACAGGATAACCTGTCATTTTTTTTGACAAAAGAACACATGTAAATATTCTTCTTATTTGTCAATGATTTTTTGAAGCATAAAATAGGCCTTGTAAATGTAATCATAGTCAGATAGTAATAATTCTTTTTTTAATTGAATATCCAAAAGATAATCACTACTAATTTGCAATATTTCACAAATTCTTTTTAAAGTATTTGCATCTGGAACAACTATACCTAATTCAATTTTTGAATAATTTGATTGAGAAATAGGAATCCTTGCTGCTACTTCGGTTTGTGTCAGTTTTTTCTTTAGCCTAGCTTTTTTTATGTTTTCACATAATCCCATTTTTTTGCCCTCCTTAAACTAACACTATAATTATAATCGATTTTTGTAAAAAATAAAGAGTTTTTGTTGAAAAAGAAATAAAATATTCTGAAAAAGCATAAATAATTATTTATAAAATAATTTATATCAACAATAAAAGGCATTTTTTTAATAAATATAAGGTATTTGTTTACTAATTTTTTCTTTATTTTAATGCGAAAGTATGGTAAAATAGATAAAGCAAAGTAATTGTTTATAATAAAGTAGTTTTTAATACGAGGAATGATAAATATGAAAAAAATGTCAACTAATCAAATTCGCCAAATGTGGCTAGAATTTTTTAAAACAAAAGGACATCACGTAGAGCCATCTGCTTCATTAGTGCCACATGATGATCCAACACTTTTGTGGACAAATGCTGGTGTAACACCATTAAAAAAATATTTTGATGGTAGTGTTGTTCCAGAATGTCATAGAATAACAAATGCTCAAAAATGCATAAGAACAAATGATATTGAAAATGTTGGTAAGACAGCTCGTCACCATACTTTTTTTGAAATGCTTGGTAATTTTTCGATTGGTGATTATTTCAAAAAAGAGGTTATTAGCTGGGCTGTTGAGTTATTATTTGATGAAAAATGGTTTGGATTTCCTAAAGAGAAAATCTACATTACTTATTATACCAAGGACATAGAAACTCGTGATACGTGGATTAAAAATGGTGTTGAGCCTAGTCATTTAATTCCTTTAGATGGAAATTTCTGGGAAATTGGTGAAGGACCATGTGGACCAGATACAGAGATGTTTTATGATCGTGGGGAAAAATATGATAAGCGTGGAATTGAGTTGATTGAAAATGATATTGAAAATGATCGTTACATTGAAATTTGGAATATTGTATTTTCACAATTTAATTCGAAGATAGGTGTTGCTAGAGAAAATTATAAGGAACTACCTTCTAAAAATATTGATACAGGCTGTGGACTTGAGCGTGTTGCTTGTGTAATGCAGGGCGTCGATACTAATTATGACACTGATCAATTTGTTCCTTTAATAAAAAAGGTTGAAGAAATTAGTGGTGTCAAATATCAAGGTCAAATGGCATTTAAGGTCATTGCTGATCATATTCGTACCGTAACATTTGCTATTAGTGATGGTGCGACTTTGTCAAATGAGGGTCGTGGCTATGTTCTTCGTCGAGTTTTACGTCGAGCTACAAAATATGCAAAAAGTGAACTTGGTATTAATCATCCTTTTATGTATGAATTGGTTGATGTTGTTGTAAAAACAATGGAGGAGCCTTATCCATATTTAAAGGAAAAGCAAAATATTGTTAAGACAATAGTTAAAAACGAAGAGGAAAAATTCCTAGAGACATTATCAGCTGGTGAAAAGAGATTTAATCAAATTGCTCAAAATGCTAAGGATAAGATGATTTCAGGAGAAGATGCATTCATATTATATGATACATATGGCTTTCCATTAGAGCTTACAATGGAGCAAGCATCAGCACTTGGCTTAAGTGTTGATGAAGATGGATTCAAGAAAGCTATGGAGCGTCAAAAGAATCTGGCACGTAGTGCAAGAGGGGATTTACAAAGCTTTGGAAGTCAAAATACGGCTTGGCTTAACTTTAAGGAAGAGTCAAAATTTATTGGCTATGATACTTTAGAATCAGAATCAAAGGTTATTGCTGTATTTGATAAAGGAATTGTTTTAGATAAAACTCCATTCTACGCTTTTAGCGGTGGTCAAGTGTGTGATGGCGGAACAATTGATGGAATAGAGGTTATTGATGTTAAGAAAATGCCTAATGGTCAACACCTTCATATTCTAGAAGAAAATAAATTCCATATTGGTGATGTTGTTAAGGCTTCTGTTGATAAAGATAGAAGAGAAAAGACTATGAAAAATCACTCTGCTGCTCACCTTCTTCAAAAGGCTTTACAGGTAGTATTAGGAGATCATGTTCATCAACAAGGACAACAGGTATCTATGGATACAGTTAGATTTGATTTCAATAATTATAATTCATTATCTAATGAGGAAATTTTAAAAATTGAGGATTTAGTTAATCAATATATAAATGAGGCATATGAGGTAAAAACATTAGTTTTACCAATTGCTGAAGCAAAGAAGCTAGGTGCTATGGCCTTATTTGGTGAAAAATATGGAGAAATGGTAAGAGTTGTTGATATGGGTGTTTCAAAGGAATTTTGTGGTGGAACCCATGTTAAAAATACCAAGGATATCTCTAAATTTGCTGTTTGCAATTTTACTTCGATTGGTTCAGGATTATTTAGAATTGAAGGTGTAACATCAAATGATGCATCTAGGCTAGAGGTTTCTTATAATGCAAGCTTAGTTAATGATTTAAAGGCATTAGAAAATAAGGCTCAAACAATTATCGAGGCTGCTAAGCCTGATAAGCTTGTATTTAATTACAAAGAAAATGAAAATATGCCAACTGGCTATCGTTTTGTACTTACTATGCGTGAGGAAATCGCTAAGGCTTTAAAGGCTTGTAAGGATTTAGAGAAGGAACTTAATCAAATAAAGAGTAAGAATGCTTTAAGTGATTTAGCAGCTTATGAAAAAAATATTGAAGGTAATACCTTATTTACAAGCATAGATGGTTTAGATACTGGGCTTGCCAAGGATTTAGCTTGTGCATTACAAAACAAATATAATCTTGATGTTGTAATGCTTGCATTAACAGATGGTGAAAAGCTAAGCTTAATTTGTGCAACATCAGGAAAATATAATGCTGCTAATTTAGTTCGTGAGGCTTGTAAGATTACAGGCGGTGGCGGTGGTGGTAAGCCAACACTTGCACAAGCTGGAGCTAAGGATGCTTCAAAGGTTTCTTTAGCATTTAGTCACATTAAGGAAATATTATAATGAAGTATATTGGACTTGATTTAGGTAGTAGAACCTGCGGCGTTAGTATTTCAGACGAGCTTGGTATTTTAGCAAGAGCTTTAACTACAATTAGATTTAAAGATGATGAATATAATTATTGTGCCAAGGAAATTATTAAGATTTGTCATAATGAAAATGTTAAAAAGATAGTTTTAGGACTTCCTAAGCATATGAATGGAGATATGGGAAATCGTGCTAAAATATCTCTTGATTTCAAAGATAAACTAGAAAAAATGGCTGATGTTGAGGTCATTTTATATGATGAAAGATTAACAACCGTGGCTGTTGATAGAATAATGATAGAAGGAAATTTAAGAAGAGGTGACCGCCATAAGAAAAAGGATGAAATGGCTGCAGTTGTAATTCTTCAGGATTTCCTAAATTCAAAAAGTTTTTAAAAGAGGTAAAAAATGGAAAATAAGGAAAATTATATAACTTTTATAATGGAAGATGGTAAAAAAGAAGATTGTAAAATTCTTTTTACCTTTAAGTCTGAGGAATTTAATCACAATTATGTTGTTTTTCAGACACCAAATGACGAAGTATCTGCATGCATTTTTGTTCCAACTGAGGGTGGACAGGGTACAATTGAAAAAATTGAAAGTGATGAAGAATGGGAAATAGTAAATGATGCTTATAATCAATATTTAGATTCACTAGAAAATGGTTGTCAAGGAAGTTGTGCTTCATGTGGTGGAGCATGCTCTTCTTGTGATGATGGGGAATGTAACTGTGGTAAATAACTACAGTTTTTCTTCTTATGAAGAGCAAATGCGTTCTTATGCTTCACTAAATGGTGTACCTATTATAAAAGATGAGGGATTAGATTTTTTAATTGAGAATATTAAAAAATATAATGTTAAGAATATATTAGAAATTGGAACAGCAATAGGCTATTCAGCTTCAATTATGGCTAAATGTAATAATGCAAAAGTTACAACAATTGAACGTGATCCTAAAATGTATAATGAAGCTATAAATAATATTAAAAATCAAAATTTAACAAATAATATAAGAGTGGTTTATGCTGATGCCCTTGAAGCTTATCCAATGGTTTCAGATAAAAAATATGATTTGATTTTTATCGATGCAGCTAAGGGGCAATATCAAAAGTTTTTTCAAATGTATTCACGTTTGCTTAATAATAATGGTATAATTATTTGTGATAATATGGATTTTCATGAATTAGTATTTAAGGATGTTTCAACTTTAACTAGAGGTGCAAGAGGTATTGTTACAAAATTAAAAAGGTTTAAAAATTTTTTAGATACTAATGACGATTTTGTTACTACTTATTATCACATTGGTGATGGAATGACTATTAGTTATCCAAAGGAAATATGCTTAAGTAAATTAATTAATTTTTATTATTCAAAGAATTATATTAAGCTTGAAGCAAATGAATATGATTTGTATGAAAATGATTTTGAAAGAATTTATGTAGTATATTTTAACACTGATAAGATTTTAAAAGAGTCTAATCATAATAAAAAAATGTTTTTATTATCTAAAGATAAACAGGATGATCTAGAATTTAAAAATTGTCGAGAAAAGTATTTTTTGGTTGATAAAAAAAATAATCAATATCAACTATTAGATGGCACGATTGATAATTCAAATGATAATTATTTAATATTTAATTATTATTGCTATGAGATATAGGAGGTTTATATGAAAATAGCTGGCTATATTTATTTTTCAGTATTTATTTTTGCTTACATTTTTATTGGTGCTTATGGAGCAATGTGGACTAAATACAACAAAGAAAGAGCTTCAAAGCTTTATATCCTTCATGGACTATCATCAGCATTATTAATGATTTTACTTTGGATTGGCTTTTTAATATTTAAGGGTGATGATGCTGGTAATGTTATATTTACTTTTAAGCTTATATATATTTATGTAGCAGTTGATCTTTTAATAAGTATTTATACTTGGTATAAGCTCAATCCTTTCTTTAAAGCAATTTTAAATGAATATGGTGATATTATAACTTATAAAAAGCCTTGTGATGATTTGACTAAATTTCAAAGAGTTCTATATGGCTGCTATAAACCTGCGTTTAATATCTTATTATTAATATGGCAAGTGATGTTTTGCTATTTTTCTTTGAACTTATTTATTAGCTTCGTTATTTCAACAATATGAAAAAAATGATTTTATTCATTAGTGTCTTTATAGCAATTTTAATGGGATTAGGATTTCTTATATTTTTACTTATTAAAAAGCATTTGTATGTTTTTTCAATTACAGCAATCATTGCTTTACTAATTGTTCTTATATGCTTTATAATGTTTGTAAAGATGCTTTTTAAACAAAAAATAAAATATAATGAGAAGTGATATTATGAATGATTTTATATATAAAACCTATTTACAAATTTTAAAAGAGGAGCTTGTTCCAGCAATGGGCTGTACCGAGCCAATTAGTATAGCCTATGCCGCAAGTAAGGTTTGTGATGTTCTGGGAGGAATTCCTAGCAAAACTCGAATTGAAGTTTGTGGAAATATTATTAAAAATGTTAAAAGTGTAGTTGTACCAAATACAGGTGGATTAAGAGGTATTAAGGCTGCTGTTGCTGCTGGATATGTTTCTAAAAGACCTGATTTATCATTAGAGGTTCTTTCTGTTTTAAAGCCTTCAGATATTACTAATATAGAAAAATGTATGATTGATACAGAAATAACAATCATTCCTTCAAAAAAGCCTTATAAGTTTTATATAGAAATTGATGGCTTTAAAAATGATAGCTACGTAAAGGTTATAATTATTGATTATCATACTAATATTGTTTTAGTAGAGAGAAATCAAGAAATTTTGTTTAAAAGTGGCTATGATGTTGATGAGGAAAATGCTTATGCTACGGATAGAAGAGCCTTAACCATTGATAAGATTTTTTGGTTTGCAAATAATGTAAAAATTGTTGATGTTGAAGAAATTATCAATAGACAAATTGAATATAATTCAAAAATTGCCAAGATAGGACTTGCAGGTAAATATAGCTCAGCAGTTGGTAAGACCTTAATTGATTTATATGGTGATGATGTTAAAATAAGAGCAAAGGCATATCCTGCTGCCGGAAGTGATGCACGAATGGGTGGATGCGATTTACCTGTGGTTATTGTTTCTGGTAGTGGAAATCAGGGAATGACAACATCTCTTCCCGTAATTGAATATGCAAAGGAGCTTAATGCTTCACATGAAAAACTTATAAGAGCCTTAGTTTTAGCAAATTTAGTAACTATTGATGAAAAAAAAGAAATAGGTAGACTTAGTGCCTTTTGTGGTGCAGTAAGTGCTGCATGTGGTGCTGCAGCAGGAATTTGTTATTTATTTGATGGTAGCTATGAAGAAATATGTAGCACAATAAAGAATAGTTTAGGAATCACATCAGGTATGGTATGCGATGGAGCAAAGGCATCATGTGCTGCTAAAATTAGTGCGGCAGTAGATGCTGGATTATTAGGCTTTTATCTAACTAGAAATAATCATAATTTTAAAGCCGGTGATGGAATATTAGCAAGTGATGTGAATGATACTATTAATAATGTCGGAACTATTGCAAGAGAAGGAATGCAAACTACTGACGAAAAAATATTAAAGATAATGGTTGAAGATTAAAGGAGTAAATAGTATATGAGCGATTGTAATCATAATTGTAGTAGTTGTGGCAAGACTTGTAGTGATAGAAAATCTATGCTTGCTACTAATAACAAATATAGTAATATTAAAAAGATTATTGCGGTTACAAGTGGCAAGGGTGGTGTTGGTAAATCAATGGTCACATCATTACTTGCTGTTAGTATGATGAAAAAAGGCTATAAGGTTGGAATTTTAGATGCTGATATAACTGGTCCATCTATCCCTTATTCATTTGGAATTCATGAGCAAATCTATGGGACAGAGGATGGAATGATTCCATCAGAAACAAAAAATGGAATAAAGGTTGTTTCCATTAATTTATTATTGGATAATCCAAACGACCCGGTTGCTTGGAGAGGACCAATTTTAGCTAATGCTGTTAAGCAATTTTATACAGATGTATCTTGGGGAGATATTGATTTTTTATTTGTTGATATGCCACCAGGAACTGGTGATGTAGCTCTAACTGTCTTCCAATCACTGCCTGTTGATGAGACAATAATTGTTTCATCGCCACAGGATATGGTTAAAATGATTGTTGGTAAGGCTGTTAAAATGTGTAAAATGATGAATGTTAATTTGTTGGGATTGGTTGAAAATATGGCCTATATGATTTGTCCATGCTGTAATAATCCTATCTACCCATTTGGTCCTTCAAAAATAAATGAAGTTGCAGAATCATTTGATATGCGACCACTTGCAAGTCTTGCTATTAATCCAACTCTTGCTTCATATGTTGATGCTGGAAAAATTGAAGATGCAGATGTTAAAGAATTTGATAACATCGCAGCAATACTTGAAAAATTATTATAATTTCATATTTTTAATTTCGGCAACAATGTTATCTATGTTGTCGATTTTATTTTTTAACAATAAAATAAGTGAATCGTAGTTATTTTGATTATCAACATCAGGATCATCAAGATTTTGGTTTTGAGCGCCAATAGTAAGTGCCGTTTGTCCTAACATTTCAAAAAAATTTCCTAATGATTGTTGCTCATTGTAATTTAAACCATCACAAATCAAAAAGCCAATTAAAGCAGCAAATAAAGTAAATTCATAAGCATTTAGGTTTAAAAGTGACTTTTCAATTTCTTTAAAAATATTGTTATTACTCATCATTTAATTATATGTAAGATGATTAAGTATTATGAAACGATTTCATTAAATTGTTAATGTTTTCATTATTGCATAAATATACTTATAGTTATATAACATTAGTGTAGGAGATGATATGTATGACAAAGGAAATTAAAATTGCTAACACACTTGGTTTACATGCAAGATTATGCAGTCAAATTGCAAGAGAGGCTGGTAAGTTTGAAAGTGACGTATATTTAATAACTAAGAATAATAAGATTGATGCAAAATCAGTTTTAGGATTATTATCATTATGCTTACCATCTGGTTCAAATGTTATTCTAGAGGCTTCTGGAAATGATGCTACAAAAGCAATTGATGACATTTCAAACATTCTAGAATAATTACTTATATTTGTTTGAATATATTAGCTGAGGAAAAACTCAGCTTTTTTTTGCTTTTTTAAGTAAATTGGAAATTTAAAAGGTACTATTATTAATGAAAGGAAAAAAAATGAAAAAGGCATTTTATGTTTATTTGTTAATTGTGAGTACTTTTTTTATTACTATATTAGTTATAAATAGTAAGAATAAAGATGAAACATATCGGCTAGAAGGCTTCTATTATTATATAAATAATGAATACGTTTCTCGTAAAAAAATGAAAATTGATTTGTTTTTTAATAAAGAAAATATTTCATTTAGAGAAATTGAAAAAAATGAATATTTACTAGTTGATGATGATAATGTATTTAAAATTATTTGTAGGAGGATTGATATTAAGGAAGAAATAGAGGTTTTAGGAACTAAATTTTATCGCTTTTGCTTTGAATTTTTTATTGATAATGAAATTGGCAAAAAATGCATACTGCAAATTAAAAATGATTTGGAAGAGCTAGAAATTAGTTTGGCACCGATTATAAATGTGGATGATATAGTGATATATGAGGTTAATAATTTTTATTATATTGATGAAAAACTACTATTTAAAGGTGGTGAAGCATTAGAAAGGTTAAAGTATTTAGATAATATTTATGATGTTAAAAAAAATAATCAGTATTATGAAATTGAAAATATTAAGTTAGATATGAAAAATGTTTTATTTGATGTTAATTTAAAACAAGCTTTCTTAATATTTTCTTTTAAAAATGATTTAGATTTTAAAAAGATAGAAAGGATATCAATTAAATGAGACTAATATATATGATTTTTATTTTGATTAATTTTTTTACAATAGCACCAAATATTAAAAAGAGTGCAAATGGTAATGATTATAATCAATTTCAAAGTGTAAATTTGGCTAAGGGAAAGCTTATTAAAAATTGGACTGATAAGGAAAAAAATCAATTTGTGCCTTCACTTAATAAAAGAAAATTTTGGGGATGGAATGTTATTATTATAAATAAAGAGGTAGAAGCTACCTTTGAAAGTGAAATTTTGTTTTCTTTTTATAATAATGGACCAACGGAGATGGAATATAGTAAAACTATTACATATGACAAGTCCATAAAAACCTCAATTAGTTCAACAGGAAACATTTCCTATAAAGGAACAGGAACATTTAAAAAGTTTAAGCATAACCTAGATTCCTCTATTAATTTATCCTACACCAAAACAGAAAATAAAGAAGAAAAACAAACTGATACAATTAAAATAAAGGTTGATCCTGGCTATAAAGCAATTATATATATGACTGGGACTGCAAGAGTTACTAATGGTAGAGCCCAGCGTTATTTTTTTTGGTGTAGACAAAATGTTGGATGCTTTGAATATTTTACGATAACAAGTCTTTATCCTCGTGTTAAAAAGGTTAAAATATGATTTTAGTAAAAATGGAAAAGGTAACAAAATATTTTAAAGATTTTAAAGCTTTAAATAACCTCAATTTAGAATTTAATTATGGTAGATTATATTTGCTAATAGGTGAAAATGGTAGTGGTAAATCAACTATTATAAAACTTATTTCTAAAATAATAACCTTACAAAAAGCTGATAGAGGAAGAATAATTTATAATACAAAAAAAATAGGATATCTTCCTGATAAATATATATTGCCAAAATATATTAACGCTTTAGATTTTATTAGGCTTTATACTAAGAATTATAATATGACAAAGCCTTTAGCTGATTTTTTAGTTTCAAATAAGCTCATAGCTAGTATGTCAAAAGGAAGTGAACAAAAGGTTGGAATAATAGCTATTATGTATTCTGATAACGATTTGTATTTATTTGATGAGCCTCTTGATGGTCTTGATTCAACAAGTAAGGAGCTTTTTAGAAAAAAAATTAATGAGTATATTAACATTGGGAAAACTGTAATAATTGCTACACATAACGCCGACTTTTATAGAATACTTAATCCTATTATCTATAAAATACATTTAGGAAGTATTATTGATGAAGAGATTAATTAAATTGTATTTGTTTAATGAGATAAATAAAATAAACATAATTTTAGTATTTTTAGCTACACTTATGTGTGGGATGATTTTTTATCTGAGCATAGATAAGCCAATGGGTAACTTTGAATATCTAGCAAACTATAAAATGTATTTGGCAGAATATAAAAATAATGTTTCATTTTATATGGTTGTAATCAATATAGCATTAATTAGTTTTTTAATTGCAAATGATTGCTTTACAACTGAAAAGTATGACATTTTATTTATTGTAAATGAAGGAAAAAATAAAATATATGCTGCTAAATTAGGTAGTCATTTATTGTTTCTAAGTTTAATTTTGATTATTGAATTCTTATTTTATGAAATATATCCATTATTGATTTATAAGGATTATAAGTTGTCATTAGCTGATTTGCTGTTGATGCTAGCATATTTATTAAATGCAATTTATTTGTTATGCTTAGGGGAAATTTTCATTAATTTATTTAAAAGCTTTTTATCAGCATTTTTATTCTTTATTAGTGCCTTTGGTCTAAAAATACTAAGTGATGTATCGGAGGAAATGTGTAAAATAATTAGTTTGTTTTATCCTACAATTTGCGTGAAAAAAAATCATTTTTTTTATTATGGATACATATATGTTTTAATAGAAACAATAATTTTATTTGTTTTAGGATTAGTTATATATAAAAATAGGAAATTTAACAATTCTTGATATTTTGTTTAAAAATGTATTGACATTCATAATGAAATAGTGTAAAATTACTATGTTGTAAATGAATAAGTGGAAGAAGAACATCCGTTCTCGCCTGATTGAGAATATTAGTAGGCAGAAAGCACAATAAATGATTATTGTTATTTTAAGGATGTTTTTGGCATCCTTTTTGTTTGTTTAAGACGTGTTGGAGGTGTAGGAATTATTAATAAGCAAGTAAAAAAGCCAATTGAGGATATCGTTAATGAGGCTATAAGAGTAAAAGAAATGCTAGTAATTACTGATACTGGCGAGAAGCTTGGGGTACTATCTAGAAATGCTGCCCTTAATGCTGCATATGATAGAAATATGGATCTAGTTTTAGTTTCACCTGATTCAAATCCAGCTGTTGCAAAGATGATGGATTATTCTCGCTATCGTTTTGAACAGCAAAAGAAACTAAAAGAAATGAAAAAGAATCAAAAGGTAGTAGTTGTTCAAGAAATTCAACTTAGCCCAACGATTGAAAAGCATGACTTTGATACAAAAGTACGAAAGGCTCAAACAATTTTAACTAAGGGAAATAAGGTTAAAATCTCTTTAAGACTTTATGGACGTATGATGACACGCCAGGATCTTTGTAAAGAGGTTGTTGAGCGTTTTGTAGAAGCATTAAAGGAAGTTTCAGTTTGTGAAACTCCAGTAAAGCTTGACGGAAAAATATTATTTGCGATAGTCGCACCAAAATCAGAAAAATAATTTAAGGAGTGAATTAAAATGCCAAAGGCTAAAACACATAGTGGATTAAAAAAGAGAGTAAAAGTTACAGCAACTGGTAAAATTACTCGTGGTCATTCTTATACAGGACATTTAAAGACTAATAAGAGCCACAAACAAAACAAAAATTTAAGTAAAACAACAACTGTAGATGCAACTGATGTTAAACGTATTAAATCATTAGTTAGCAACTTAATGTAATTTAGGAGGTAAAGAAATATGCCAAGAGTTAAAGGTGGATATGTAACACGTAGAAGACGTAAGGCCGTTTTAAAATTAGCAAAGGGCTATTATGGTTCAAAACATACATTATATAGAACAGCTCATGAGCAAGTAATGCGTTCACTTGCATTTGCTTATCGTGATAGAAAGACTAAGAAGCGTGATTTCCGTAAGCTTTGGATTTCTCGTATTAATGCTGCTTGTAAGTTAAATGGAATGAAATATTCTCAATTTATTAATGGTTTAGCACTTGCTGGTATCGAAGTTAACCGTAAGATGCTTTCTGAAATGGCTATTAATGATGCTGCAACATTTACAAAATTATGCGAAGCTAGCAAGAATGCTTTAGCTAATAAGAAGGAAACTGTTAAGGAAGAAGTAATCTTCGTTAAACCAGCTCCTAAGGCTGAGCGTGCTGCAAAGGCTCAAGCTGAAATTGCTAAAAATACTCAAAATGTAGAAGAAGCACCAGTTGAAGCTCCTGCTCAAGAGGAAAAAGTTGTAGAGGAAACTAAGAGCGTTGATTTAGAATCATTAACTGTTGCTGAATTAAAGGCAATGGCAAAGGAAAAAGGCGTTAAGGGTATTTCTGCAATGAAGAAAGCTGACTTAATTGCTGCTTTACAATAATAATTAAAAAAGCACTTTTGTGCTTTTCTTTTTTTCTTAAATGTTTTATAATGATTATGAGGTATATTTAGATGAAAAATAATGAAAAGAAGCTTCCTAAGCAAATTAGAATTTTAAAAATATATGATACAATCGCATGCATTGCAATAATCACTTTATTTTTAACTAATATGTTAATGAGCTGGAAATTACCTGAGGGTTCAGAGCTACCATATTTTAATAGACATTTTCTAACGCCTATTGGCTTGACATTGATGGGTAGTGTTGCATTTACTTTACCATACATTAATCAATCATCAAATGGTGATCCTAATGGCGATAAGGTTATGAAAATTGTAGGTTTGTTATTTGTTTTGGTTGCTATTATTACATTGATTATTTCTTTCTCATAGTAGGCTTATATTGACAAAACACTAGTAATATGATAATATATAATTAACTAGGAAGAAGCCGTGGAACCCAAACTAAAATTTATGGGATTTGAGAGGAAATTATGTGTGAATGCCTATTTTAAATAGGAATCCTAATTAGTTACTAAGAGAGAATCCTACCTTTGAAGACTTATGTTCTTCACTGGGCTTCCTAGTGGCTTATAAAGGTTTGTCGTGAGATAAACCTTTTTTTGTTGCTTATATTAAACAAAAGTCAAATTTTATTCTTTGTTTTATAAAAATATGCAAATAATTTGCAATTGTATTGAAAGTGTGATAAAATTTCCTTAAAATAAATAAAGGAAGGTTAAAATTATGGATAAAACTTTAGAATTTTTAAAAGAAATTACCGATATAAACGGTGTGCCTGGTCATGAAGGCAATGTAAAAAAATATATGGCTGAAAAAATGAGCAAATATGCTGATGAAGTCTGCTATGATGGTCAGGGTGGTTTAGTTGGCTTTGTAAAAGGAGACCCTAATGGCCCAGTTATTATGTGTGATGGACATATGGATGAGGTTGGATTTATGGTTAGTGGCATTAAGCCTGATGGCTTTTTAGCAATTACTCCTCTTGGAGGATGGAATCCAGCTGTAGTTGCTGCTCATGAGGTTGTTGTTACTACTAAGACAGGCGAACTTCATGGTGTTGTTGGGGCAAATCCTCCTCATAGTGGGGGAAATCCTATGGAGGATAGAAGAAAATTTTTTGAAGGTGCATTTGTTGATATAGGTGCAACTTCAAAGGATGAAGCAATGGAAATGGGTGTAAGAATTGGTGATATGGTTACTCCATATCAAGAATTCAAGGTTTTAGGCAAGGATCAAAAGCATTTACTTGCTAAAGCTTGGGATTGTCGTATTGGCTGTGCAATGGTTTTAGAGATTATGAAAAATCTTCATGAATCTGGAACACCTAATATTTATGCTGGAAGTGGAAGTGTTCAAGAGGAGGTTGGATGTAGAGGAGCTCAAACAACTGCCTATATTGCATCTCCAAAAATTGGCTTTGCTTTTGATGTATCCTTAGCTAATGATTATCCAGGTGGTGGAGATAAGGATGGGTTTGAATTTGGAAAAGGCCCTCAAATTCATTTGATGGATAGTGGTATGCTTGGACATCGTGCCTTATTTGATTTTGTTGTATCTGTAGCAGAAGAATGTAAAATTCCTTACCAGGTTACTGTTTTAAAGGCTGGTGGAACTGATGGCGCTAGAATAAGTCAGATGAAGAGTGGTGCTCCTACATTATTTATCGGAATTCCTTCTCGTTATATTCATTCTCAAACATCAATGATTTATCGTGATGATTATGAAAATGCAGTTAAGCTTATGACTGAGGTTATTAAGAGGCTTGATACTAAAACTGTAGAAGAAATTTGGCATAATTAAAATTAAATTTAATAAAAAAAACAGGCGTTTGAGCATAATGACCAAGCACCTGTTTTTCTTTGCCGAATAAAATTCGGTTAAAATTCAAAATGTATCTAAAAAACGATATTTTTTTAAAAGAAAAAGCGCTTTTATTGTTTATTGTTTATGTAATTTTGTTGAATATTAAACAAAATGGTGCTATAATGTCATCAAACTTTAAAAAATCACATAATTCGCCATATTTCGCCCACATTTGTAAGAAATACGCCCACATTTTTACAAATTAAAAATATGATGATTAGGATTTTATAGTTTTTTAACGATTTATATGTATTTGCCCAAATGCATACCAATTTCGAAAAAATTTAGAGAAAGAATTTAAATAATTTTGAATTACTATCTTTTTGAACAAATATGTATAAGTTGTAAACATTTTGAAGAAAGGCAGTAAAGGACTTTATGTCCCCTAGAATTTAAAAATGAAAAAGAAAAATGTAAGAATTAGATTTACACCGATGATCGTTTTACTTGCAATGCTAGGAACTTTAGGACTTACTTCATGTGGTAAAGAAAAGCCAACTACTTCATCACAAGAGCAAGTTTCTAGTGAATCATCAAGTTCATCAAGCAGCTCATCAAGCAGTTCATCAAGCAGCACCTCTACTTCGACATCAAGCTCTTCAAGTAGTTCAACTACTTCATCGTCTGAGCCAAGCAAAGAAGTATTTAGTGTAACATTTGATCCACTTGATGGAAAAATGGCTGGTGAGACAACAATTAGCGTAGAAGATGGAAAAATGGTTACTAAGCCAGCTGATCCTATTAAAATTGGTCATAAGTTTATTGAATGGCAATATAATGGTGAGGCATTTGATTTTAGTAAACCAATAACTAAATCTGTTACTTTAGTTGCAAGCTATGACGTTGATAATAAAACATATACAATTAGATTTAATACAGATGGTGGAAGCGATGTTGAAAGTATTACAGGCTTAAAGAGAAATGAAACTGGTAGTGCTCCAACAACTATTCCAACCAAGGAAGGCTTCGAATTTGAAGCATGGCAATATAATGGTAAAATTTATACATTTACTGAGCCTGTTACATCTAATATTACTTTAGTTGCAAGATGGAAGGTTGCTAAGTTCAATGTAACCTTTGATACTAATGGTGGGTCTTTAGTAGCAACACAAAGCGTAGAGTATGGAAGAAAAGCAACAATGCCTGCGACTCCAACTAAAGAAAATGCAACATTTGTTGGCTGGTATGTTAAGGGTACTGATGTAGGATTTGATTTTGATACACCAGTTAAAGAGGCAATTAGTCTTGAAGCAAGATGGATAAATAGTTATACTGTTACATTCCTTAATCCTGATGCTTCATTGACTAATCAAAAGGTTATTACCTTTATTACTAAGGAAAATACAAATATTAATGAGCAATATCAAGCAAATTCTGATATTGTTAGTCCAAGTAGTGGTTATTCACATGAAAAATATTGGAAGTTTTTAGGATGGTACATTGAGGGTAAGGAAGAAAAATTTGACCCTACAATGCCAATAACAGAAAATATTACTGTATATGCTAAGTGGGATAAGTATTATTATGTAGTTTTTTCTGAATCAGATTATGAAGAAATAGTTGTTCATGAGGGTGATTTGGCAACAAGACCAGCTGATAAGGCAGATAAATATGGACATCCATTTGATGAATGGTATTATAGTGGCGAAATTTTTGATTTTGAAAATACCCCTATTACCACAAATATGGTTCTAACTGCACGTTATAAATATTTCTTGAAATTTAATACAACTGGTGGTAGCACAATTGAACAACAGGTAATTGGTTATGGAAAATATGGTACACAGCCTGCTGATCCTACAAGAGCACATTATTATTTTGTTGGTTGGTATAATAGTGGAAGAGAATATAATTTTGAGGCTTCAGCTATTACTGGTGATATTACCTTAACTGCTCGTTGGTTATATGTATTTAATGGAGATGGCACTAAGGATAGCCCTTATTTACTTGAAAATGATCTTGATGTTACATATTTCAGCAAATATGTAAATTCTGATGCTCAGGACTCAAGAAACGGAGTAATATATAAGGAAGCTTACTATAAGCTAGCTAATGATATTACCTTAACTAGTGATTTTACACCAGTTAATGGCTTTAATGGTTCATTTGATGGCTCATCACATAAGATAAGCAATGTTAATATTAATACCAATGGTTTAAAGAATGTTGGATTCTTTGGTTCCTTAAATCAAAATAGTGTTGTAAAAAATTTAATTTTAGATAATGTTGTTATCACAGGTACTAAAGCAAGCAACGCAAATATAGGCTTATTTGCTGGTATGATTGATAATGCTATAGTTTATGGTATTAGCGTTAATGGTGAAATCACTTTGAACCAAAATCTTCTTGAAAGAGCTGTTATAGGTGGACTTGCTGGTTATGTTAGTGAGTCTGAAATCTATGCTTGTAAGGTTACTGCTATAGTAAATGGTGGTAATTTAGTTGGTGGCATAGCTGGTTATGTTCAAAGTAGTTCAAATATTAATTCAGTATATGTTACTGAGAATTCAAAATTGCAATTATATAGAACTGGTAGTAAGGCTGGACTTGTAGGCTATATTGATTCAACATCATATGTTATTAGCTCAATAAGCTTAGCTAAGCTAGTTGATTCTATTTATACAAGTCAAGCTGATTCAAAAACAAATGAATTAAGCTTTAACAATTCACAAATTATTAATTGTGGTTCAACAAAAGCTGACCTTTCAGCTATTAACTGGAATGAAGAGGACTGGAACATAGATGATTATACATTAAAGAATGTTCCTGATACTCATAATAAGGTTAGAGTAAGCTTTGGACATATGGCTAATGGTGTATTTACTGAAGATGATTTCAAAGAGGTTGATTTTGGTAGTAAGACAACATTTGATCCTATTGAAGGACCAGCAGGCTATGTATTTAGTGGCTACAAGGTAAATGGCAAGAAATATGATGAAAATGCAATCATTTGTCAAAATCTTCAATTAGTAGCAAGCTATGAATCTTATGAAGCTATGCTTGGTGAATGGAAATATTCAGATACACAATGGGTCAAGCTTAGTGTTTCAGCAAGTGGATCACTTATGGCTCAAGCATCAGTATATAATGGTTTATATGATACAACTGGAAGCAATTTTGAGAAAATTGGATTAACATATAAAGAATCTAAGATTGAGGAATTACAATATGTTACCTATGATTCATATGGTGATGCTTCAATTACAGGTAAATTCTATAATGGCGTTGTTCTATATTTCACATCTCGTTTCGCAACAGTTGGAAGTGATGAGCAAGAATATCGTTTATACTTACAACGTGTTAACGTTCTTGGCTATGATAAAGCATTTATGCGTTTAGAGCATTTAAATAAAAACGAATGGGAATTAACTATTGATAAGATGTTAACTCAAAATACTGGCTTTACTGGTTATTTTGTTAATAAGAATAATTCAAGTGAAAAGCTATTAGTTAAGGCTCCATATATTTATGACAAGACTGTTTATGATTCTCCAGTAACTTATGAAGCAGCAACTGCTACTGATAAGTGCTCATATAATCCATTCCTATATATGGGAATTAAAGACCATGAGGATGGCGTTTATGGATTTACACTTTTAGATTCAAGAGGTAATTCAATTGCTGAATATATTTATCTTGAGGAAACAGGTCTTGTAAAGATTTATGATTATGACATAGCAAAAGAGGTAAGCATAAATTTAACTGAATCATTTGAGTATATGAATGCTAGATGGTTTGATGAACAAGGCGGTTGGGATTATGTATATAGTGATGAAAACACATTAGATTTCAATGCTAAGGATCCAATTCATGTTTATGAAATGCCTACAAGAAATCATAAGATGTCTGTTGATGAGGAGGCTCATACAATTACAATTGATGGAGCAACTTATCCATATGAAAAGACAAATAATGAACAAGGTGTTGCTACATTATCATTTACTGATAATGAGGGAACAACTTACAATTTCTGGGCTGATTATGAATATAATTATCTTCTTGGACTTTCATATTCATTAACTTGTCAAAAGAAAACTGCTGATGGAGTAGTAAGTGTTGAGTATTGGGTAAATTATGACTTCCTAGTAAATAATACTTGGGTTGAATCTGCTCCTGAAGCTAAAGATAAGATGAATAATATTGGAGAAATTAAGGTTACAAAGACTCAAATCAAGGTTGGAAATCATGATTATGTTGATTATGATTATGTATTTATAACTGATTGTGATGGTATTCCTGGAATGGAAATTACAACATTCAGCTATATGAGATTTATTTTAGATGATACAACATATTATGTAAGACAATATAAATACACAGGATATTTAATGTTCTATTATGAAGATCCTGATAATGCTGGACATTTATTAAGCAAGCGTTTCGAGGATTTAGCTGGCTTTAAGTATTGGGATAAAGCATATAATGGTGCTTGGATTGCAACTGATCAAAGCGATGAAATTAGTATTGATGTTCCAAATAAATTAGTTAACAATGAGGCAGCATTTACTTATTCATGGTATATTCCAACAGATGCTGATCAAGAAATTTTAGGATATAATACCAGATTCTATAATCGTGTTATTGAATTTACCCTAAATGGTGTTGAATATCAATTTAGAGCAACCTATGTAAGATATGGTTATGGCTATCTATTCAGTAAACAAAGCGATGGTACATATAAGTTTGTTAAGGAATATTTTGGAAGAAATGTTTTAGATAAGCTTGTTGGTGATTGGACTTATTATACAGCTACTTCAACTGAAACTGTAACAGTTAAATATACTAAGGGACAAGGCTACAAAGCAATTTATAATGGTGAAGAAATGGAAGCAAGCCTTGCTTGGAATAGCTATAGTGCACTTCCAGTAATTAGCTATCGTGTTGATAATGGTGAAAAGATTGAATTAATTCATCTAGTATATTCTGGTGAATATGGCTATGATTTAATGTATGCTTATGATTATGACTCATATGAGGCAGTTTATGATTCATCAAGTGATGATATGGTTTATGAGTATACTACTAAATATTTATATTTCAAGGATACTACTATTAAGTCAGTAATCGAACAAATGAGTGGTACTTGGACAAATGGTGAGATGACAGTTACTATTAAGAGTGACGAAATTTATGTAACAGAGCCTGATTTTGATCCAGCAACTCTATCAATTTACTATATTTATGATTTACCAAATTCATTAATGGATCAATATGTTGTTATAATGATGGGTGTTGATAAGGATGGTAATGCAAATTATATGTTCTATTATTATCATCATTATTTATCAGCTACTCATGCAACAAGTGAAGAAACTACAACTGGTGGTAGTCTAATTAAGAAAGAGGATACAACAGTATTTTATGGCGATTTTGTAAGTCAAGGTATTAATGAATCACATAGCTTCCATTTTGATGGTACAAATCTAAGTGTTGATGATAAAACATTTGATACTGATTATGTAACATATGGCTATGCTCAGCTAACAGATGGTAGAATTGTTCCATATATGACATTTGATGATATTGTTGATTTAAATCAAACAGCAATGACAGCTATTATAAGACAATGTACAATTTATTACATTGATGGTGTATTAGATTTAACATTAATTGATACATATGTAACAATTGGTTCAGTTAATGGCTCAATTGGTATTACATCTTATGACAAGGTTATTAATATTTTAGAGGATGAAATATTCTATGATAGTAATCTTATTTCATATAATGGTCTATATGAAATAAAGACTCCAACTGGTAATGTATACTTAGCTTTAAATGATGGTTATGTATATATTAATGGTGTAAAGACTGAGGCAAGCATTACTTTACTTGCTGATAATTCACTACAGATTGTATTTGAATATGCAAATGCTAAATATTATTTAACAGCTGGAATAAACGCCTTTGGTGAACTTGTTTATAGCGTTTACCAGCTACAAGAATTATAAGAAAGTTTAAATTAATTATAATCACCCAAGTTATAATTATCATAATGCTGCTAGGAAATGCTTCCTAGTAGCTATTGGGTAAAAAAGGCATAGGTTTAATAGAAGAATGGAGAGAATTAAAATGAAAAGAAATAAAAAAACGTTATTAGTTTTATCATCATTATCACTTGCGGCATTTGGTCTTGCAGGCTGTGATAGTGAGCCTTCTTTATCAATACCTTCTGAGGTTGTTGAAAAGAATTTAAATGTTACAACATCTAATACTACAATTGCTCTTGCAAATGTTAGTAGCTTTGATGCTAAAACATTATTTAAGATTACAGATGATGGCAAAGAAGTTGCAATTAGTGCTGATATGCTAAGTGGAAGTGTTGAAGCAAAGACTGGAAGCTATACAATTACTTTAACATATAAGGGAATAACTTATACAAGTAATGTTAATGTTGTTGATTTAACTCCTGAGGTTGTAACAAAGAAGGTTAATCTTGAATCTACAAATTTAACAATTGAACTTAAGGATTTTAAGGCTGAGGATGTTAAGAAATTATTTAAAATCACTGATGATGGTAAAGAAATCGAAGTTAAGGATGAAATGCTTAATGTTGGCGATTTAAAAGCCGCTGTTGGTGAATATGAGGTAGCTTTAACATATGAAGGAATTAAGGTTACAAGTAAAATAAATATTATTGAAAATACTGAAAGATTGTCACTTGTTGCTCATAATCAAACATTAGAGCTTGGTGAGGCTGAAAATTTTGAAGCTGAAAATTTATTTACTATAACTGATGATGGTAAGGATGTCGTTGTTCGTGCTTCTATGATTGATGAATCAAAATTTAATCGTAGTGAAGTTGGTGAATATGAGGTAACATTAAATTATAAGGGTAAAGCTGTTATTGCAACTGTAAATGTAGTTGCAAACAAGAAGGTTACTGCTAGTGTTAACTCAGATATGCTAATTTGTCATAAGGGCGATGAGACTTATGATGTTAAGGAAGCATTTAGCGTTTACGCTGGTGATAAGAAATTAGCAATTACTGATGAAATGCTAAGTGGAAGCGTTGATTATAATCGTACTGGTATTTATGATATTAAGTTAACTTATGATTATTATGGTGAATTAACAATTGTAAATGCTAAAATCAATGTTTTACCTGAAGTAGTTATAGCAACTCCAAATGGTGATTCATTTGTTGGTAAGGGCGTTTATGCTGGCGATGCAATGTTTAAGCATGCTGAAAACTTTGTTGCTACTGCAGATGGAATTAGTCTTCCTTTTGATGCTAAGCTAGTAGATACAAATTTAGTATTTAGTCAAAATAATTTAGCTCAAACTGGTAAATATTATGCAACATATAAGATTGTTGTTGATGGAGTAGAATTTAGTAAGACAATCAATTATGAGATTTATGCTCATAAGGCTGAAGCAAGTGATTCAAAGGTTACATATAAGGCTTCTGAGTTAACTAGCGATAATATTGATCCATTTAAGATTTTCTATATGAAGATAAATGGTAGCTCAGCTACTTATAGTGGACTTGATGTTGAATTTGTTCCAGTTTCTGAAAAAGATACTCATACTCCTACAGAAGGAAAAACTCCTGTTTATTATACAATTGATACCAATATTGTATTTGGTACACCTGGTGTTTATGATTATAAGATTTCCTTTGAACTTGATGGATTATCTTATGAATTTGCAACTAAGGTTACACTTGAAAATGATGTAACTATTACTGAAGCTTCAAGCAAGCCGGTTAATACTTACAAGGGTGCGACATCATTTGATTATAAATCAATGTTTAAGGTTACAAAATATGATGGCGAATCACAAAGCACTAATAGCGTTACTGTTACAGATGATATGATTGATTCATCTAAGGTTAATCTTAATGAGATTGGTGAATATGATGTAACTTGTACATATGAAGGAGTTACATATACTAAGAAGATTAATGTTTTAGCTTCTGATTTTGTAGGTACATGGACAGGCCTTAATAGTGAGGCAACACTTACATCAATTACACTTAATGCTGATGGTACTGCTACAGCTGTTATAGGTGGTGCTGATAAGACTGGTAAATTTGTAGAAGATGGTGGAATTTACAAAGTAACATTTGATTCAACTCAAGGAATATTTAATGTAGTATATGATAATGACGTCTTATTTGTTAAATGGAATTATTCTGGCTCTACATTATCTGAAAAGCTTTCAAATGCTTTTGTTAAGAATGTCGATGATTATGATATTAAGATTGTATCTGCCTTTATAAATTCTGCAACAGAGTTTTCTTCAAGCAATAATGTTAAGCTATATGCTTATAAGTTAACAAATAAAGCTACAAATGAAGAAATTAAAGCTATTATGCATGTTAAGTATAGTAAAGACTACGATTATGATTATTATGAATATGTAACTTCATATTCTTCATCTTGGTATATTAATCCTACTGTTGAAGGTACTTGGTTTGATGGTGTAAATAAGGTTACTCTTGGTAGTGATACATTTGATTTAACATTTACAACTGAATCTGAGACAACTACAATGTCTTTTGTTAAGGGTACAGCTTCATCTAGTGGTTCAACTGGTGGAACTACTACTCCATCTGAAGAAGTGGTTGGTTCAGAAAAAGGAACATATACAGGTGACTTTACATTAACACTTGATGGAAAAGGTGTTGCAACCCTAGAGGGATCAAGCTATGAAGCAAATTATAGTGGCTTCAAGTATAAGATGAATGGTAAAGATGTTATCTTAACTTGGACTGATAAGAATTATACTTCACAAATGGTTATTTTAGAATTAAATGGTAGCACATTTACCGTTAAAGCTAGTGATGATTTCAATAATACTTATGCTTTTGGAACATCTATAAAGGTTCAATTCTTGGGTAATGGCTATGCTAATGCTAATTTCTTTAGCTATTCCTCAGAGGTTTGTAATTATACTCGTGATGGCAAAACAGTTGTTTTAACAAATGGTGAAAATAGTGCTACATTTGAGTTGTCAAATGGTAACAATACATTAAAACTAGTTGAATATACTGGTAAGATTTACAAAGAAGATGCAACTACATTAATTTGTGAAACGGTTTTAAATCATCGCTTAACTGTAAGTGATACAGTAAGAGTAGCACTTAATGGTAATTTAAATATTGCTGATGTATTTAAGATGGAATATGTTGATGAAAATGGTGAAGTAAAATCTATAGCTATTGATGATACAAATGCTGATATGAGTGCAGTTGATACAACTGTTTCAGGATATTATATTGTAACATTTAAGGCAACATATGGTGATGAATTGTTTGAAGCTAGCGGTCTTGTTTATGTATATCCAACTCCATATCTTGATGCCCCTGAAACTGGTCATTGGATTGGCAAGAAGAGCTCTTCTTATTCAGGATTATATTCATACGAGCTTGATTTAGTAGCTGATGGAAGTGCTACATATACTAAGAATGAATATTCTAAATCAGAATATGAGGCTGAATGGGTTCTAACAGGCAATACAGTTACTTGGACATATACTCCATATAGCACACCTCAAACATCAACATTAATTTATGATGATGACTATCTATTTGGAATTTTATCTGGCAGTGATTATACTTATATGTTTAAGGATTTAACAGTTACAAATACAATTTCTGCATATATTGATAATCAATCACATGTTTTAACAATTGCCGAGGATGCTCATGGTATTGAAAAATATTATTATTCAATTGGTAATACACCATATGGTGAAGTAAGCGTTAAATATAATACAACTAACCTTGAAAATGGAACAATATTTACTGTTTCTAAGGATAAAGAGGTTGTTGTTGAGGGCCAAATGACAAGCTCTTCATTTAAACTTGCTGGAGCTGAAAAGGGTGAATATACTGGTAGTGGTTCAAAGCTTACTCTTGATGGCTTTGGTAATGCTACATATGGTTCATTAAAGGGTACATATGAGCTTGTAAAGACATATTATAAGGTAACATTTAATGATGCTTCAGTTAAGTATTTCAGTCTAGATGCTTCTGCAAAAGCATATACTGAAGAAGATGAATCTGTATTGTTAAAGGGAACAACAATGGAATATGCAATTGAGGTAAATGAAGGTACAGATTGTGCTAATATAGCATATGAAAAAGAGGCTTGGTTTAAGTTTACTGCTACTAAAACTGCTACATATTTGATTTATTCAACTAATAATGGCTCAAAGGATAATAAGGGTACATTATATGATGAAACAGGCTCTAATAAACTTAAGGATAATGATGATGGTAGTGATGCTGTAGTTGCTTTGGGTGGCTATAAGTATGATTTCCTAATGGAACAAGCATTAGAAGAAGGAAAAACTTATTATATTAAGGTAACTGTTGGCTATGTAAGTGGAAGCGCGCCTTCTAAATATACACTTAATATTGTTGAAAAAACAGCATAATTGGAATAGGGACTAAATTTATAAAAGGGAAATGGCATTTTTGCTATTTTCCCTTTAGGCTTTATAAAGATGAGGTAAAAGAAATGAAGCATATTTTTAAACATTGTGCTCTATTATTTACATTTTCAGCATTGGCGTTAACTGGCTGCTCTGTTGCGACTGGTTCAAATGCTGTTATAAAAAATGATAGCACAACTCATTTAAATATATCACAGGCAAAGCTTATTGCTAATGCAACTGATAATATGAAATACATAAATCCTAATTTATTATCAAAGGTTGATGATTTAGCAAATGATGATAGAGTTAGTATTTTAGTTTCAATGGATAATAATTCTTTAGCAGATGATTATTTTTCATATTCAAGAGGCTATGATAGTATTTCTGATTATGCTAGTAGCTCATATGGTGAAAAGCAAAGAAATAGATATCTTGAAAATCAAAATAAATTAATTGATGATTTAACATCACGTGGTTTAATAGATGATGTTAAATATAACTATACAACTTTGTTTAACGGCTTTTCAGCTACAACAAGCTATGCTAATTATAAAAAATTAAAAAACAATGGCTATAGTGTTTCACTTGGTGAGGTTTATGCATTACCACAAAGTACAGAAACTACTAAATACAATGCTGTAACCAATGATGTTGATGTTTATGACACAGGAATTTTTAATTCCTCAAGTGTTGAATATGATGGTGAAAATACTGCTGTTGCTATTTTGGACTCTGGCTTTGATATTCATCATACTGTTTTCCAAACTATGCCACAGCATCCGATGATTTCTCGTGACCATATAAGCAAGGTTTTAAATTCAACAAAGGCTTCTGGCTTTACGTCTGGCTTAAAGACAGAGGATGTGTATGTTAATACTAAAATCCCATATACATATGATTATGCAGATAAGGATCCAGATGTTACACCTTATGATAGTGAGCATGGAACTCACGTTGCTGGTATAATTGCTGGTAGTGATAATGTAATTACTGGTGTTGCAATTAATACTCAATTAGTCTTATTAAAGGTTTTCGCTGATTTGAATTCTGGAGGTAAAACTGAAGATATTCTTGCTGCACTAGAGGATGCAGTTGTTATTGGCGTAGACGCAATTAATATGAGTCTTGGTTCATCTTGTGGATTTACTAAGTTATCTGACAATGATTACCTAAATTCAGTTTATGATAAGGTGGAAGAAGCAGGTATTTCTCTTTTAGTTGCTGCAAGCAATGATTATAGTAGTGCTTTTGGTGGTGAAAATAGTAATACTAATAAAACGACAAATCCTGATTCTGCAACTGTTGGATCTCCATCTACTTATAATGCTGCATTATCTGTTGCTTCAATTAGTGGTACAAAGAGTAAATATGTAAGAGCAAAGGAAGATGGCTATACATTCTTCTTTAATGAAGCTAACAATACATCATATAAGCCATATGATTTCTTTGAAATGCTAAATTTAGCTGATGGTGATAATGAAATTGAATATGTAACTATTCCCGGCTATGGCTCTAGATTAAATTATTCATCAGTTGATGTAAAAGGCAAAATTGCTTTAGTAAAACGTGGTGATATTAGCTTTGAGGAAAAGACAAAGCAAGCATATCTTGCTGGAGCAAGAGGTATTATCATTTATAATAATATAAGTGGTGAAATTACAATGTCTGCTGGTAATGATGCTAAAATTCCTCTATGCTCAATTTCTAAGGATGATGGTGAACATTTAGCTAAAAAGAAGAGCGGTATTTTAGTTTTAAATAAGACTAATCTTGCTGGACCATTTATGTCTGATTTCTCAAGCTGGGGTCCAAATCCTGATTTAACATTAAAGCCAGAAATTACTGCTCATGGTGGAAATATTAAATCATCTGTTCCAGGTGGTGGCTATGAAGAATTATCAGGAACATCAATGGCTACGCCAAATATGTGTGGTATTGTTGTTTTAATTAGACAATATTTAAAGGAAAAATATCCTGATGCTACAACAAAAGAAATTTCTAAGCTAACAAATCAAATTATGATGTCTTCAGCAACAATTGCCTTAAATCAAGAAGGTAATCCTTATTCTCCTCGTAAACAAGGTGCTGGACTTGCAAGCTTAAAAAATACCGTTAATACTAAGGCATATTTATCTGTTGATGGTAGCGATAGAACTAAAGCAGAGCTTGGCGATGATGCTAAAAAGACTGGAAAATATGTTATTAAATTTAGATTAAATAATATTTCAAATGAATCATTAAGCTATATTATTGATGATGCAACAATGACTGAAAGTGTTTCAACATCTGATTCTCGTTATGTTGCTGAAAAGGCTCATATGCTTAACCCTAATGCTAGTGTAAAAATTACTGGTGATGCAACACTTGATGGAAACAAGATTACAATTTCTCCTAATAGCAATGCTTTAATTGAGTATACAATTGTTTTAAGTGATGCTGAAAAATTATATATTAATAAGAATTTTGCTAATGGTATGTATGTTGAAGGCTTTGTAACATTAAAGGCTGTTAATAAAAATGAGATTGATTTATCTATTCCATTCCTTGCCTTCTTTGGTGATTGGACAAAGGCTCCATTATTTGATAAGACCTTCTATGAGGTTGAAAGTGAAGCACATGATAAGTCAATCGATGATGAAGATAAGATTAAGGCTGACTATTATGCAACAACGCCACTTGGAAGCTATTATTACAATTATATAATTCCCCTTGGATCATATGTATATTCAATGGATGAAACTAAATATGATGCTATTCCTGCAACTACTGAGCATGCAGCAATGGGCTATGAGGTTTCTTCAATTCATGGTATTACAACTGTTTATGCAGGCTTATTAAGAAATGCTAAAAAGCTTGTAACAACAATTTATAATACAAATACCGGTGAAATAGTTTACGAAAATATTAAATATGATCAATTCAAGGCTCATTATAGTGGTGGACAAATTCCTGCCTATGATATGCTTGATATCAATATGCAAGATTTAGGATTAACTAATAACACAAATTACACATTTAAAATGCAAGCATATCTTGATTATGGTGATGGTGGAGTTTCTACAAATTTAAATAATACATTTGAATTTAGCTTCTATGTTGATTATGAGACACCTATTTTAACTGATGCACAGTATTATGCAAAATATGATAAATCACTTAAAAAGGATAGATATTATGTTGATTTATATGTTTATGATAATCATTATGCAATGTCAGTAAGACCTTTTACAATGGTTAATGGTTCACTTACACCATTATGTGATTATCCAATTCCTGTTTATGGTGAAAAAGGTACTATTAATAAGGTTACAATGGAAATAACAGATTATATGGATTTGTTAAAATATAGTAGTGATAATTCAGGTGGTGCTGGACTTACAAATGGTCTTGGAATAATGATTGATGACTATGCAATGAACAGCAATTATTATTATGTTACCTTCCCAGGAACTAACTCATCTAATCTTGAATTTAAAAATACAAATGGTGAGAAGATTACTTCATATGATACAATGATTGGTCAGGAGGTTAATCTTGCTAAGCTTTTAACATCTGATGATGAAACAATTAATCTAAGTGATCCATATCAAGCTGAATATTTTGCTAAATTATCTTGGACATCAAGTGATGAAACTATTGCTAGGGTAAAAAATGGTAAGGCTGAGGGTATTAATAGTGGTAGTGCTTTAATTACAGCTACTGCAATTGGTGCTGATGGTGCTTATCATAAGGCCTCAATTATTTTAAATGTTAAAGAAGATGCTACAAATGTTAGTCTTTTAAGTGCAAATCAATCATTTAGTAATAATGTAGCATTTGAAGATATAAAATTCACTTATTATGATACAATTAAGGCGTTTATAGATGGACCAGAATATTCTAAGATTGGTTCTGCTGGCGATCGTAATTTCTTATCAAATGGACCAATTTCCTTCTATCCAAGTGAGCAAGTAAAGCTTGGCTATGAAATTAAGCCTTGGAATTTGGATACCTCTAGATATTCATTGAAGTGGGAATCAACAAATCCTTTGGTTGCAACTGTTGATCAAAATGGTCTAGTTACAGCTGTTAAGGAAGGAAAATCAATAATTACACTTAGAATTACAGTAGATGGCAAGGAATCAAATATTATTGCTAGAACTACGGTAACTGTTAATAATGAATTTATTATTTCTGGTACAACTCTTACTGGCTATAAGGGTAATGGTGGCGATGTTGTTATTCCTGACGATAAGGGTATATTATATATTGGCGCTTATGCATTTAGTCTTTATACAACTGATACATCTATTAAGGTTGATGAGAATGATTGGGATGCAAATAAGAGTGCTGGTGGTAATGATACAGTTACTGGTGTAACTATTCCGGCTAATGTTCAAGAGGTTTATAAATATGCATTTTATAATTGTTCTAAATTAAAGAGTGTTAATTTCTTAAGTGATGATAAAGGCAATACCTGCAAGCAAATAAAGGAATTTGCTTTTGCATCTAATACATCACTAACTGATATTAATCTTGAAAATATTCAGGTTATTGGTAAATCAGCCTTTGCTAATTGTACAGCTCTTACAGATGTTGATTTATCACATATCTATGCTCTTGGTGAGCAAGCATTTAAAGGCTGTACAGGAATTACAAGTGTAAATTTAACAACACTTAGAAATGCTTGGAAGGAAGTATTTATGGATTGTAGTAATTTGACTACATTTATAAGTGGTAATTATACTAAGCTTTCTGAGGGAATGTTTAAAAATAGTGGTCTTACAAGTGTTGATATTTATTCAGATAGAATTCCAACATCTACTTTTGAAAATTGTAAAAATTTAATAAAGGTAGATGTAATGAGAGATATCGTTTATGTTGGCGAAGGCGCATTTAAGGGCTGCAGTAAAATGAATTCATTTGTCTTTAGAGGTAAATCTGATTTCATTTATAGCAATGCTTTTGAAAATTGTGCAGCTTTAACAAATCTTACAATGCCAAATGGTGAAACAAAAATAGAACAATATGCATTCTTTAATTGTACCAAGCTTGCTAAAATTACTTTTGCTAAGGATAGTAAAATTATTGGCAATGAATCAACAATTTTTGAAGGCTGTAGCTCTTTAAAGGAATTTAATGTTGAAGCTTCTAATGAATATTACAAAGCAAATGGTCCATTATTATTAACAAGTGATGAAAAGGTTATAATTCTTGCTGCTCCAGGCTATGATTATGGTAGATACACTATTCCTGATTCTATCTTAGAGGTAAAAGAAGGTGCCTTTGGAGGTATTTCAACTCTAAGAACTCTTAATTTGAATAATGTAACACAAATTGGTGAATATGCTTTTGCTGAATGTACTGCCTTAACTAGTGTTACATTTGCAAATGAAAAATTTACAATTGATGATGGAGCTTTTGCTGCATGTACAAAGCTAGCTACCCTTGTTAATATCAAAAATACTAAGGAAATTGGTAAGTATGCATTTACATCAACAGCATTAAATTCAATTGATTTAGGTGAGAATGTAAATATTGGTGAAGGTGCATTCGCAAAAATTACATCATTAAGATATGCCCATTTATATGGCAATACAACAATTGGTTATGGTGCTTTTATTAATGATACTGGCTTAACAACTGTTGATATTGATGCTGATGCCAAAATTACAGCTTCTGATTATGCATTCTATAATTGTACAAAGCTAGCTTCAATTGATTTAAGCAAATTCTATGATCATATTGGTAAGATGGCTTTCTACGCAACAATAATAAAGGTTGCAAATTTAACTAATGTAACAAGTGTTGGCGATTTTGCATTTGCTGATTGTACCGAAATTACAACTCTTAATATGCCAATAATGGAAACTATAGGTGATGGTGCCTTTGCCGCATATTCTGAATCATCTGTAAGTGGAATTGCAATAACATCATTAGAGCTTCCTACAACTTTGAGAAGTATTGGTGAGGCTGCATTCTATACTTGCTTAAATTTAAAGACTATAACAATTCCAGCTAATGTGGAATTAAAAGGCTTTATCTTTGCCTATAATACTTCTCTTCAAAGTGTTGTTTTAGATTCTTCAATAAAAACAATTCCTAATAATATGTTTTATAAGGCTACTGCACTTGTAAACATCAATCTTGAAAATGTTGAAAGAATTGAAGATGGTGCATTCTATACATGTACTAAGCTAAAGAATGTAAATCTATCTAATCTATTATATGTAGGAGAAGATGCCTTTGCTGGCTGTACAAGCATTACATCTCTTGATATGCCACGTGTTAAAGAAATTGCTGATTATGCTTTCTTAAGTGCAAGTGGAGTTTCAACTATTAATATGCCTGTTGTTGAAAAAATTGGTATTCAAGCTTTGTCATTATTAAATGTTGGTTCAATTGTTTTACCAAATACAATTAAAGAAATTTCTATGAGTGCTTTTTATAATAATATAAAGCAATCTTCATTCCTATATGATGATAATGGTAATATTGTTGATACCTATAATATTAATGATTATTGTTTGATTTCTAATGGCGTTTTATATGTTAGAAATGCTAATGGCTTACTTGAAATGTCTTCATATCCAACAGGAAAGATTGAACAAAGCTATACAGTTTTAGATAATACTTATCGAATTGAAATGTATGCAGCAGCAGCCAATCCATATCTTAGCAGTGTTATTTTACCAGATACACTTGAATCAATTGGAAATATGGCTTTCTATGACTGCTCAAAGCTAAATAGTGTTGAATTTAGATCACTTGTTGCTCCTACTTTAGAGGGAAGCCTTGCTGGTAGTTCAACTGATTATTCATATACTGAAGATTCAGAAATTTATAAATTGATGAATAAATTCTTTGTATTTAATGGCTATTATCCATACTATTATGGTCAATTCAAGGGTATGGTAGGTACTAAAGAAAAGATTAATATTGTATTACCAAATGTAAAATCTGGTAGCATTAGTGGTTATGACAATTTAATTTATACTCTATTCTTTGATGTTAAGAATGCTACTAATTCAATATATGAATCAAAGGATACAAACACTATTACCTTCTTAAAATACATTAATCAAATCCCAGCTAATGCTACTTTAGCTGATGAAGCTTTAGTTTTAAAGACTAAAACTGCATATAATGGTATGAAACAGGATTTACATAATTATGGCTATACTGATTCTGATATTAAGCTAATGACTGATAAGCTTAATGAAGCAGTGTTGAAAATTAATACCTTAAAAGCTAATTATATAAATGAAAAATATAGTGTTTTACTAGCACAAATCAAAGAGCTTGGAACAGAATTTAGTGTTGATAAGATTAGCTTATATAATGATATTATGAATACCATAAATTCTCTTGATAAATCTGATAAGTCAGCAATTGATATTACAACAGTTGATGAATTTAGAAATAATTATGCTAAATATGTAGCGGATTTCAATCAAGATATTACTGATATGAACCAGGCCTCAACTCTTACAACAAGAGAGATTGTTATGAAGAGAGTTGCTGCCTTAAGCTATGGCTTAAGTATGATATCATTACTTGGATTAATTAAATTTTATCTATAAGGAGAAATTTGTATGAAAAAGAAAATTATATTCGCTGCTTTCTCTTTAGTAGCATTATTTACTTTTACAGGCTGTAATAGGAAGCCTAAGCCCACAGAGTCAGCTAATTCAGAAATTCCAAGCACAACAACAATAATTACTAAGGATATGTCAAAATTTATTTCCTGTGTTTTTGAAAGTGAAAAAACAATTACAGGTTATAATCAAGTAAACAAGATAACTGGTAATAATATGGTTATGTATCAAAAGACAATTGATTATACAATTGATCGTAGTGCTAAAACCTCAAGCTATAGTGATGAGGAACAAAAGGTTGATCTTTATAGTGATGACTTAGGTGTTACGACATCTAGGACATCATATGAAACATCTAATAACAATAAATACATCAACGGTAAGCTTGTTGATGATAATTATAAGCTCCCATCATTTGTTTTAATATTTAATTTGGATGATGAATATTTGCTAGCATCTAGCATTACTAGTACAACAACTTCTGATACATTAAATGCTACTATTAAAAATGACAAGCTTTCAGTGTTTTTCTTGGATAAAACATTTACTAATATGAAGGATGTAGAAGTAACTATTATCTTAGAAAATGATAAAATTTCTAGTTTCTATGCTAAATTTAATTCAAATGACAGATTGAATGAAATAACAATTAATTATAAGCAAGCATAATTTAATAAAGCAGGTTTATATACCTGCTTTAATGTTTGTATGGAAATATACTATAAAAACGCTTTTACTGTTTGGAAAAAAAATGATAATCATTGATAAGTAGATTAAATGGTGTTATAATTACTTCAAACCGATATTTTAGATTTTTATCGTAAAATTATGGGAAAATTTGTTCTAAAATAGAGAAACTACTGTTTTTTCGAATAAAAATAATGTATTTGTTTTGGATAAAATTGGTTTTATAGTAAAAGAGAAGGGCGGAATATATTAATGAAAAGAAGGAGCTTCTTTCTTATAATTATAATTTTTCTAGCTGTATTATTGTGTGGCTGTTCAAAAGAAGATAGCAAATATGCAGGAAGAATTAAGGTAACATATGAGCTTGAGGGTGCAAGCTATAAGAATAGTAGTAAGCCTATTATTCAATATTATGGACGTATTGGTGAAGAGTCACTTGTTTATGAGCCATCAACATTACCAGGAAATGGTAATAATTTAATAACTTATCCTGGATATGAGCTTGTTGGTTGGTTTTTAGAAAAGAACGTAAATGGCAGTGGTGATGATGCAGAGATAACCTATTCTAATCCATGGGATTTTTCTACAAATACAATTAAGGATAAAAATATAACCTTATATGCTTTTTGGAAAAAGGTTGAAAAGTGCTTTTATAATGTTTGTTACCTTGATGATGCTGGTAAAAAGCAAATTTTAGGCTCATATTCAACTAGCGAGGGTGCAAAATTTATCGATGCCTTAAATTATGCTAAAAAGCGTACGGGATATACGCCTATTCAAGAAATTGTTGATAAAAAGCTATCAGTTATTTATTATGATAAGGATGGAAATGTTTGGAATAATGATTTTGTCCATCCAGGCAAGGACGCAAGTGATGATGGTAATGTCGATGTTTACGTTAAATATTTAAAGGGAACATTTAGCTTTGTTTCTAACTTTAATGAGCTAAAGCTGAATAAGACTGAAAATATTTATTTGCTTAATGATATTGATTGTGGTGGAGAAGCATTCTCATTTGGTAATTATGCTTCAAAAACATTACTTGGAAATGGACATACAATATCTAATTTCAAGGTTCAATATACAGTAAACACTCTAGTTACTGACTATATTGATGGTGCCCAAAATACCCTTTATATAGGCATTTTTGGTGAACTAAAAAATTCTACAATTAAAGATGTTACATTTAGTAATGTTATATTTGATGTTGATACTGGTCTTTCAAAGACTAAGCGTATTGTTGTTACTCCATTTGCAAATGTGGTAACATCTACAATTGACAATGTTACGATTAATGCAAGCTATCAGGTTAGCAAATTGCCTAGTAGCTTTTCTAAGGATGATCTTATTTTTGTTACTGATAGGGCATCTTATTTATCAGATGACGCTTCAAGCGTTAATGCAAAAGTAACTATTAATGTTAAAGGAGAATAAAAAATGGCAAATTTTAGAAAAAGATTTTCAATGATTTCTTTAGCTGCACTTGCTGCACTTGGTATGACATCATGTGGAAAGAATGAAAATCCAAATGAATCAATTCCTAGCGGAAGTGTGATTATTCCAAGTAGCAATGGTGGTACTCAAACATCAACTAGCTCAAATAAGCCAATTGGCAAAACATATGATAATGAAAACGACCCACTTGTTTTCTCATTATCACAGGTTGATAGAGTATTTAATCCATTCTTCTCAACTACTGGACCAGATGGTGAAGTTGTTGGTATGACTCAAATTGGTATGCTTGGAAATGATAAGGAAGGAAAATATACATATGGCGATAAGGAGCCAGTAGTTGTAAAGGATGTTGAAATTAAATCACAAGGTGAAAACGAAGACCAAACAACTACTTATTATTTCGTATTAAAGAATAATATTCGTTTCTCAAATGGATCATTCCTTACTATTAAGGATGTATTATTCAATTTATATGTTTATCTAGATCCAGCATATACTGGTTCAAGTACTATTTATTCAACTGATATCGTTGGTCTTGGTGAATATCGTACTCAGGAAACTGATGAAAAGGAACAAGAATCATTTAATCAAAAATTCCAAATTGAAGCTATAACAAGAATTCAAACTCTTGCTGATACTGCAAATGAAATTTTTGACACTCATAAGACTGAAAATATTACTTCAGATCGTTTTAGAGAAATTTTAGTTGAGGAATATAAGCCACTAGGTGGAGTATATGCTCATATTGATTCAGATTATGATAAAGCTTTAGAGTTATTCCGTGAGGAGCTTGAAAGCGATTATACAAATGCTATGGATTCTTATGAATCTACTACATTTACTGATGAAAATAAGAATGTTCATAAAAATCTATTTACTACAGATGTTGAACAGTTCTTATATAATGAAGGATATATTACTTGGAATAAGAAGGATGCAACTCTTACTTGTTCATTTAGAGATTTCTCAGAAGTTAAAAATATGACTAAGGAAGAAGCAATTAATATTGTTTATGAGGATAAGGTTCCTGCTGATATTGCTGAAATTGTAAGCTACTGGGGTACTTCAACTAAATTAAATGATTATATTGCTAATGAATTAATGGAAGAATATTATGCAAATGGTGATAAGAGAATTTATAAGAATATCTCTGGTATTAAATTTGCAAATATGGATAGCTCTGTTACTGTAAATGGCGTTGAATATAAGAAGCCTGAATATCAAGCAAATGGTGATATTAAGTCTGATTATAATGAGGTTTTATCTATCACTATTAAGAAGGTAGATCCAAAAGCAATTTGGAACTTTGCCTTTACTGTAGCTCCTATGTATTATTATTCAGATAGTGAGCATGTTAAGGCTTTCGATTATGTTGAAAATTTTGGTGTTGAATATTCATCTCAAAAATTCATGAATAATGTTGTTAATTCAGCTGATAAGGTTGGTCTTCCAGTTGGAGCTGGTGCCTATGCTGCATCTAAATCATCTGGTGGTATCACTGATATTAAAGCATCTGAATTCTATGACAAGGGTGTTGTTTATTATGAAAGAAATCCATATTATTTAATGGGTACTCCTATTATTAAAAAGGTTCGTTATCAGGTTGTTGCTGCTAACCAAATGCTAACTACATTATATTCAGGTGAAATTGATTTTGTTCAACCAAACGCAAAGCCTGAAACCATTACTGAACTTGAAGGTAAATTAAGTGAAGGTATTCAAAATAAATCAATTAGAACCGCTGGTTATGGATATATTGGTATTAATGCTAGTAAGGTTCCAAGTGTGAAGATAAGACAAGCTATTATGCATGCAATTAACACTCAAGAATGCGTTGAATACTATAAAAACACTGCTCAAGCTATCTATCGTCCTATGTCTTTATCAAGCTGGGCTTATCCTAAGGAGGCAACACCTTATTATCCATATATCGGTGGAGCAATTCCCGAGGACTTATCTGTTGTAAATCCAGATTATGCTGAATTCGTAACTAACAAGGGCTATAGTGCTGGACAAGTTATGAGCGAAGCTGATCAAAAAGAATTTATTATATCTTTAGTAGAAGGTGCTGGCTATACACTAAATGGTAGTGGTATTTACCAAAATGGTTCAAATGTATGTAAATATGTATTTACTATTGCTGGTGAAGAAACTGACCACCCTGCATGGAATGCAATGTGGCATGCTCAAGAAGTATTAAATAAATATGGCTTCCAAATTACTTGTCAAACTGATGCTAATGCTTTAAAGAAGCTTTCAACTGGTGATTTAACTGTTTGGGCTGCTGCTTGGGGTTCAACAATTGACCCTGATATGTATCAGGTTTACCATAAGGATTCAAAGGCAACTTCAGTTTTAAACTGGGGATATAAGCAAATCTTAATGAATGCTGGTGGCAAATATGATTATGAAAATACACTAGTATCTGAATTATCTGATTTAATTGATCAAGGAAGACAAACTAATGATCAAGAAGCTCGTAAGGTTATTTATGCAAGTGCTCTTGATTTAATTATGCAACTTGCTGTTGAGCTTCCTACATATCAAAGAGATGACTTATTTGCTTATAATGGCAATAAGATTGATGTTACAACATTAACTCCTGATGAGGAATTATCTCCATATAAGGGATTAACTAGTAACCTACATTTAGTTTCATTAGTTACTAATAAAGAACGTTAAAAGCATTATTTTGTTTTAAAATGCTTTTGATTAAGGAGGATTTGTATGTTTAAATACATAGTTAAAAGATTATTGATATCCGTTGTTGTTTTATTCGGTGTATCATTAATCATATATTCACTAGTAAGAATGATGCCAAGCTCATATGTTGATGTTAAATATGCCCAGGCTTTACAAAATGGTACTATTACTCAAGCTGATATTGATGCATTTAAAGCATTATATGGAATTGGCGATAATTCATTCAAGGGAATTGTTAGCGGCTATGGTAAATGGTTATTAAATTTATGTAAGGGTGATTTAGGTACATCGTTTGTTTATCAACAGCCTGTATCTAAAGTAATTAAAGATAATATGTGGATTTCCTTTGCTATTGCTATTATTGCAACAATTCTTCAGTTTTTAATTGCAATTCCTCTTGGAATTTCAAGTGCTACCCATCAATATTCTGTAAGAGATTATTTAGTTACAATTTTTACAATGATTGGTATTGCTCTTCCAACATATTTCTTTGCTGCTGTATGTATTAAGGTATTTTCTGGTGATTTAGGTTGGTTGCCATCTAATGGCTTAATATATGCAACAAAGGATTATGCAAATACATTTGCAGGTCATATGGAAAAATTTGGTGATATTTGTCAGCATTTGGTTTTACCAATCTTTGTATCTGTAATATTATCTATTGGTGGATTAATGCGTTATACAAGAACAAATACACTTGAGGTTTTAAATGCAGATTATATTCGTACTGCAAGAGCTAAAGGATTGCCTGAAAAGGATGTTATTTATAAGCATGCCTTCCGTAATACTATGATTCCTCTTGCTACCCTTCTTGCTGGTATTCTACCTTCATTATTTGGTGGTATGATGATTACCGAAGAGGTATTTGGAATTGATGGAATTGGTAGACTTGCTTATCAAGCCTTAAAACAGGCTGATATTCCATTTGTAATGGGATATAATATGTTCTTAGCAGTTTTAACAATTATTGGAACCCTATTCTCTGATATAATGTATTCTATTGTTGACCCTCGTGTCAAATTAGGAAAGTAGTAGGTGCGAGAGATGACAATAAAAGAATCATTTAATAATTTGAAAAAAATGTTCAATAAGAAAAAAGAAGTTAAAGAAATAAAGGAAGAACCTAAAAAGACTGAACCTGAAAATGAAGAAAATAACGATGAATTTAGTAATCGTTATAAAGAAATCAGTCCAATGCGCTTAATTATGCGTCGATTCTTTAGATCAAAGCTATCTATTGTTGGTATTATAATGATTGTTTTCTTATTCTTATTTTCATTCTTAGGACCTTTAATGTATCGAACTTGGGGTGAAACCGGTGTTGATAGAAATCCTAAGATTGAATATATTGAAAAGACATATCAGGTCACTGATGAAAATGGAAAAACTATCAATATTACCGAGGTTATTGAATTTATAAGCAATATTAATGATAAAGCTGATCCTTCAATTAATCATCTACTTGGAACTGATGATAAAGGAATGGATGTCTTTACTAGACTAATGTATGGAGGAAGAATTTCTCTTACCATTGGTTTTATTGTAGTTATTTTGGAAACCCTAATAGGTGTTTTACTTGGAGGAATATCCGGATTCTTTGGCGGCTGGGTTGATAATCTGATTATGCGTATTGTTGATATCTTTAACTGTATACCAACATTACCTATTTTATTAATTGCTTCGGCTGTACTTGATTCATGGAATTTATCTGCTGATAAACGTATTTATTTCTTAATGATAATAATAACCTTGTTTAGTTGGAGTGGTGTTGCAAGACTTGTAAGAGGTCAAATTCTTTATTTAAAGGAGCAGGAATATATTACTGCAACCGAGGTTATGGGATTATCTACTCCAAGAAAAATATTTAAGCACTTAATTCCAAATGTTATGCCTCAATTAATTGTATCAATGACACTTGGACTTGGTAGTGTTATTCTTTATGAGTCAACATTATCATATTTAGGACTTGGTGTACAATTACCTAAGGCAGCTTGGGGAACAATGATTGCAACAGCTAATGTTAGAGAAGTTTTATTATATCATGTAAATATGTGGCTTCCTGCAGGTATTTTAATTGTAATTGCTGTTTTAGGCTTTAACTTCATTGGTGATGGCTTACGTGATGCAATGGATCCAAGAGCGAAGAAGTAGGAGGTATAGCATGAAAGAAAAAAAAGACAATGGCTATATTTCTATAAAAGAAAGTAGAGCTATCATTAAACATAATATTAAAGAAATGAAATATTACGAGGGCTTAAAAAGAAAGAAAAAGGACTCAAGCGAATATACAACAACAATGAAGGATTCTAACAATTTGATAGAAATTGATAACCTTAAGACAGTTTTCTTTACAGACAATGGAACTGTTATGAGTGTTAATGGTGTATCATTTGATATTCCTAAAAATTCAATTGTTGGTGTCGTTGGTGAATCAGGCTGTGGTAAGAGTGTAACATCTTTATCAATTATGCAGCTTGTTCAATCACCACAGGGCCAAATTGTTGGTGGGGAAATAAGATTTAATTCTGATTCTTTAGGCAATGATGAAATGGGCAATAAGCTTGCCTATGATATCGCAAGAATGCCAACTAAGGATATTTATAAAATTCGTGGTAAGGATATAACAATGATTTTCCAAGAGCCTATGACAAGCTTAAATCCAGTATTTACTATTGGTTATCAGCTTGATGAGGTTTCATTTGTTCATAATAAAGGAATTTCTAAGGAGGATGCAAAAGCTCATAGTATTGATATGCTTAATAAGGTTGGTATATCAATGCCTGAACGTGTCTATAAATCATATCCTCATGAATTATCAGGTGGTATGCGTCAGCGTGTTATGATTGCAATGGCACTTGCTGGAGATCCTAAGTTAATTATTGCTGATGAGCCAACAACAGCGCTTGATGTTACAATTCAAGCTCAAATATTGGAGCTTTTAAGAGACCTTCAAAAGAAGGAAGGCTGCTCAATAATGTTAATAACCCACGATTTAGGTGTTATTGCTGAGATGGCTGACTATGTTGTAGTTATGTATGCTGGAAAGGTAATTGAGAAAGGTACTGTTTCAGAAATTTTCCATAATCCATTACATCCTTATACAATTGGTCTTCAAAAGAGTAAGCCTGTAATTAATATGAGTAGTAAGGAGCCTTTATATTCAATACCAGGCTCTGTACCAAATCCTATTAATTTACCTGATGTATGTTATTTTAAAAATCGTTGTGACAAATGTATCAAAAAATGCAATGGCTCTGTGCCAGAACTTAGAAAAGTTACAGATACTCATTATGTAGCTTGTTATTTATATGATGAGGAGGGAAAAAATGATGGAGAATAATTCTACTGATAAAAAATATGTTTTAGAAGTTAATCACCTAAAAAAATATTTTCCCTTAAATAAGAACTTTTTTGGAAAACCAAGAATGTATTTAAGAGCTGTTGATGATGTTTCATTTAAGCTAGAGGCCGGAAAAACTATTGGTGTAGTTGGTGAGTCTGGTTGTGGTAAAACAACCTTAGGAAGAACTATTTTAAAGCTTTATGATATTGATGGTGGAAATGTAATTTATAATGGACGCGATATTAGTGAAGTAAGTAAAAAAGAGATGCGTAAGCTTCGTACGGAGATTCAACTAATATTCCAAGATCCATATTCAAGTCTACCACCACGTATGACTGTTGGTGCAATTATTTCTGAAGCAGTAAAGGTTCATCATATTGTTCCTAAGGAGGAAGTATCTAATCATGTTCATAAGATAATGAAGATGTGTGGACTTCAGCCTCAATATTATGATCGATATCCTCATGAATTTAGTGGTGGCCAGAGACAACGTATATGTATTGCTCGTGCTCTTGCAGTTAATCCAAAGCTTGTAATTTGTGATGAGCCAGTTTCAGCACTAGACGTTTCAATTCAAGCTCAAATTATTAATTTGTTGAAGCAGCTTCAAAATGAAATGGGCTTAACTTATGTATTTATTTCACACGACTTGAGCGTTGTTAAATATATTACAGATGATATATTAGTAATGTATCTTGGAAATGTTATGGAGCTTGGAAGTACAGAAGATATTTTTGCTGAGCCACTTCACCCATACACAAAGGCTTTATTTTCAGCTGTTCCCGTTCCAAACCCTGATGTTAAAATGAATCGTATAATACTTCAAGGTGATATTCCTTCACCTGCTAATCCACCAAAGGGCTGTAAGTTCCATACTCGTTGTAATGAATGTATGCGTGTATGTAAGTTTTTGGAGCCTGAATATTTAGAGGCAAGAAAGAATCATTTTGTTGCTTGTCATAAATATAACAAGGAAATGATGGAAAATATGGCTAAATATGAAGCAAAGTGCGATGAAATTGAAGCTAAAATGAAGGCTTTAGCTGAAGAAAAAGCTTTAAAGGAAGCTAAAAAGCCAATCAATGTTATTAAAGCTAAATTTAAGAAGCATGAAAAAAAATAAATATTATGATGATGGGCATACTATTTATAATATGGATGTAGATGGTTTGCCAAAAAGAGAGAAAAAAGTTAGGATTTCAATTGATAAAGAAGAAAGAAAAGTAATTATGAAAGCCGGTTTAAAAACTTATTTACCATTAATGATAATTATGGTGATTTGTTTTTGTATTACTTTTCTTTTAGTTTATCTTTGGTTAGGATAATTATAAAAGGAGAATAAAATGAAGAAAAAAATATTTAACATATTGCTTATGGGAACAATTGCATTAGCATTATGTTCATGTAAGCAGGGTGGATCCTTAGGCAGCCAAACAAGTTCATCCACAACTGAAAATGAAAATCCTCAAAAGCTTCAAATTCTAGAAAGCTCAGTTAAGTTAACTCAAGACCAGGTTATGTCTCGAATTAAGGCTGGTAATATTAAGGAGAATAATGGCTATTTAGATAGTGATGAAATTAATGTTATTATTGAATTATCTAATGAACCATTAATAACACTTTATAATAATAAGTATTCTGATGATTATAAATCTGTTAGTGACTTTTCTAAATCAAATGTTGGTTTAAATCAACTAGCAAATATTAAGGATGAGCAAGAAAATCTAATTAATAAATTAAACAAAAGAAATTTAATTAAGGAAACTATAGGTACATATGATACCATTTTAAATGGTGTGGCAGTTAAAACAACCTATGGCAAGCTAAATTCTTTAAATAATTTGGCTGGCGTAAAGAGTACAATAATTTCTGATACCTATAATAAGCCTAAAACTGAAAGTGTTACTACTGCATCAGCTGGTAGTGCAATAAGAAATAATGTTGAGGTTTATCCTACAACTGGTATTTTTGATTCAAGTAGTGTGCCTTTTACAGGAAATAATACCTCAGTTGCAATATTAGATTCAGGTTTTGATTGTAGCCATGATGTATTTAAGCATCAGCCTGAGGTTAATGCCTTTTCAATGCAAGACATTTCTACAAATTTAAATCAAACTAAGGCACATAGCCTAACACCAAGCTTAAACTTAAGTGATGTTTGGTATTCTAATAAGATTCCTTATGCATATGATTATGCCGATAAGGATAGTGATGTTTTCCCATATGATAGTGAGCATGGTACTCACGTTGCGGGAATTATTGGTGGCTCAAGCGATACTATTACAGGTGTTGCAATTAATACCCAATTAGTGTTAATGAAGGTTTTCCCTGATTTAGATGCTGGAGCTAATACAGATGATATTTTACTTGCTCTAGAGGATGCTGTTCTTTTAGGAGTAGATGCAATAAATATGAGCCTTGGTTCATCTTGCGGCTTTGCCCGTGAAGAAGATGGCTCTAAGATAAATAAGGTATATGATGAAATTGGTAAATCTGGTATTAATTTAATTACAGCTGCCTCAAATGATTATTCTTCAAGTTTTGGTGGAAGCCAGGGTAATACAAATTTTGTAACTAACCCTGATAGTGGAACTGTTGGTTCACCATCTACCTATGCTAGTGCTTTATCAGTTGCTTCTATAAGTGGAGTTTTAAGTAAATATTTAGTGGCTAATGACAATGACATATTTTTCTTTACGGAATCTAATTCTATTACAGCAGAGAAGAATGATTTCTTTAAGGAAATTTATGAGAGAAATAAATGGGACACAAGCAAGGAATATACAGTGGATTATGTTACTATTCCAGGTACAGGTCTAAATGTAAGCTTTAAAAGTGTCGATGTAAAGGGTAAGATTGCCCTAGTTAAACGTGGTGATAATACATTTGAAGAGAAAGCTATGCTTGCCAAAAATGCTGGCGCAATTGGCTGTATTATTTACAATAACGTTGATGGCGATATTAATATGAGTATGGGAAAAACTGACCATATTCCTACTATTTCTATAAGTAAAGATGATGGTGTTAAGCTTGCTAGCAAGAAAACTGGTAAGATTACAATTTCTTATCAAAATCAGGCTGGACCATTTATGTCTGATTTTTCAAGCTGGGGTCCAACTCCATCACTTCAAATTAAACCAGAAATAACAGCCCATGGTGGTGACATTTTATCAAGTGTTCCTGGTAATGAATATGATCATTTATCTGGTACATCAATGGCTTGCCCAAATATGTGTGGTATTATGGTTTTAATGCGTCAATATTTAAAAGAAAAATATCCAAATTATAGTGCTAAACAAATTTCTGTAATGGCTAATCAAATGCTTATGAGTACTACATCAATTATTGATAATGAAGAAGGAAATCCTTATTCACCTCGTAAGCAAGGCTCAGGACTTGCAAGCTTGAAAAACGCTACAACATCAAAGGCTTATATTACAGTTGATGGTAACGAAAGAACTAAGCTTGAGCTTGGTGATGATAAGAAGCGTAATGGCGTTTATGAAATGAACTTTAACATTGTTAATATTAGCAATGAGACATTAAATTATAAGCTTGATTTAGTGGGAATGACTGAAAGTGTTTCTACATCTGATTCAAAGCATGTTGCTGAAACACCTCAATTATTATCTAATAATTTCACTGCTTCAGTAACAAACGCTACATTAAAAAATAATATTATAACTATTGAGGCTAATCAAACTGCTAAGGTTAATTTAGTTTATAAGCTAAGCGATACTGATAAGAAGACAATTGATAGTCTTTTCCCTTACGGAATGTATGTTGAAGGATTTGTTAAGCTAATAAATCAAGAAGAGAATGGCGTTAATTTGAATGCCCCATTCCTTGCTTTCTATGGCGACTGGACTGAAGCGCCAGTTTTCGATAAAACTTATTATGAGGTTGAAAGTGAAGCGCATGATAAGTCTATTGATGATGAAGATAAAATTAAGGCTGATTATTTGGCAACAACTCCATATGGCTCATATTACTATAATTATATTATTCCACTTGGAACTTATTTATATGATATTGATGAAGATAAATATGATGCAATTCCTGCTTCTAAGGAGCATATTGCATTATCTGATACTTTAGGTGCAATTGATGGTATTTCTGCAGTATATGCTGGATTACTACGTAATTGTAAAACTATGACCTTTACTATTACTGATAAGGTAACTGGTGAGGTTGTTTGGAGTAAAATTGATTATAATGCTACAAAGGCTCATGCTAATGGTGGGTCACCTATACCATATTATGATTTCTTGAAATTTAAGAGTGCAGAATATGAACTTGTAAATAATCGCCAATATGAATTTAAGATGGAAGGCTTACTTGATTATGGTGATGGTGGCTTAAATACAAATGTTAGAAATACCTTCCAATTTGATTTCTATTTAGATAATGAAGCACCAGTTTTAAAGGAAGTTACTTATGAAAAGATATATGATAAGAGTCTAAAAAAGGATCGCTATTATATGAATATGGTTATTTATGATAACCAATATGTAATGAGTGTAACACCAATTATTTTTAACTCTTCATCATCTTATACATTCTTAACAGAAAATCCTATTCCTGTTTACAGCCAAAGAGGAGCTGATAATAAGGTTAGAATTGAAATAACAGATTATTTAGAGGATGTTTATGACGATGCATTAATTTCAAGTGCGTTAGGATTTGCTATTGATGATTATGCTTTGAATTCTAATATATATTTATGTCAGCTACCTGGAACTAAGGGCGACTTTAAGTTTACAAAGGATGGAAATTTAGATGGCGCAAGCCTAGATATTTTAACTATTTATGAGGATGAGGTTATTGATTTAACTAAATATCTTGCAACTAAGGATAAAACAGTTGATGATGATAAATCTTACCTAAATCATTTAGTTTGGTCAAGCTCTAATACTGATGTATGTGAAGCTAGCGAAGGTTTAGTTAAGGGTATTGGTGAAGGTGTTGCAACAGTAACTGTTAGAGAACAAATGGATGGTAAACAGGCTGTAGTAATTATTAAGGTCAAAAAGAGAACAAAGAATCTTAGAGCTAAAAATGTTACAGATAGTGCTTCATCCGAAAGAATAAAATCTATTAGATTTAATTATTTTGAAACTGAATTTGCTTATTCACGTTCAGCTCAAACTAGTGAAATTGGCAAAACAGGTGATCGTAAGTTTTTATCAGCTATTAGCTCACTTGCCTTTTATCCAGGCGAAAAAATTAAATTATATACAGATTTAGATCCATGGTATGTTAGAGACCAATATGAAATAAAATATGCATCAAGTAATAAGGATGTAGCAAGTGTTGATGAAAATGGCGTTGTTACAGCCTTGAAAAAGGGTACAACATTTATTACAGCTAGTGTTGATGGATCAAATCTAATGGCAAAGTTAAGAATTACGGTTAATAGCGAATTTGTAATTGAAAATCGAGTTCTTGTTGCTTACAAGGGACTTGGTGGTAATGTTGTAATTCCTGATGATGAGGGAATACTTCAAATTGGTTCATTTGCATTTTGTCTATATGATACTGATCAATCAATTGAATTAGATGAAGATGACTACGATAAGAATAAAATCCCTAGTATGAATACATCTATTACTAGTGTTGTTATTCCAGAAGGTGTAACAGAAATTGGAAAATATGCTTTCTATAACTGTAAGAGTTTAAGAAGTGTTTCAATACCAAATTCATGTGATTTTATTCGTGAATATGCATTTTATAATGATGCTAAGCTTGAAACAATTAATACTAATAGAGCTTTAACTATAGGTGCGAGGGCTTTTTATGGTTGTGAGGCTTTAACAAGTGTTGATTTATCTAGATGTTATGCTCTTGGTGTTTCAGCATTTGAAGGCTCTGGACTTACAAGTGTTGATTTGACTAAGGTTCGTAATAGTGGTAAAGAGGTATTTAAGAACTGTAAGAGTCTAAGAAGTGTTGTTCTTACAGAAAATACTAAATTAAGCTATGCAATGTTTGTTAATTCTGGACTTCAAAGTGTTACGATATATGAAAATAAGAATATTCCTGATTTCTGTTTTGCTAAATGTGCTGATTTAAGAAGCGTTACTCTAGCAAATGATTTAATAAGTATTGGCAAGGGAGCGTTCTCTGATTGTACAAGCTTAACAGCATTTGATTCGAAGAAAATTGATTTAATTGGTGAGCAAGCATTTTATAATGATAGTTCACTTGTAAACTTCAATTTACCTAATTCCAATGTTACAGTTAGTAATTATGCTTTCTATAAGTGTAATAATCTTACAACTATTACATTGAATGAAAAAACCTATTTAGAGAAAATTTCAGGTCTTGCATTTGCAGACACAGCTTTAAATTCATTTATTGTAAATGAAAATAATCCATATTATAATGCGGATGGAAGCTTATTATTAAATAAAGATGGAAATACAATTATTCTTGCTTGTATAAATGAAAAGACAGAATATAGCATCCCTAATAAATATGAAATTATATCTTCAGGTGCTTTTAATTCTTCAAGCGTTCAAACAATTATTATAAATAATGTTAATACTATTGTTGGCGATTATGCCTTTGCAAATTGTCCTAATTTAAATACAGTTGTTTTACCTGAAAATGGTAATGTTAAAATTGGAAATTATGCCTTTGCTGGACTTGATAATTTAAAGAATATTACTAATTCTACTTCAATGGTAGAAGCTGGTGATTATGCTTTTAGAGCTACAGGCTTAATAGAAGTTACTCTTGCGGCTAATTCAAAATTTGGTGAGGGAGCATTCTTTACAGCTAAGCTTGAAAATGTTACAATTGGTGAAAATTCTACATTTGGTCTTGGTGCTTTCCAAAAATGTTCTTATTTAAAGAAGGTTAATATGCCAGTTGATGGAAACGTTCATTTTGGCAAGGACTGCTTTGCTTATGATATTTCTCTTGCAACTATTGATTTAAGTAAAACTGATGAATCAATTGAGGATGAAACATTCTATGGCTGTATTGCTTTAAAGTCAGCAATTTTAACCAATGTTAAAACAATTGGTCGCTATGCCTTTGCTGATTGTCAGTCACTAAGTAGAGTAGATGTTCCTGTTGTTAAAAGTATAGGTGAGGGTGCTTTTGGTCGCTATAATCAAAATAGTGCTGCACCAGTTATTAAAGAAATTACACTTCCAAATACTTTAGAAGAATTAGGCGATGGTGTATTTGTTGGTTGTCAAGGATTACTTTCAATTACACTTCCTGAAAGTCTAAAGAAGGTTGGAAATTTAATGTTTGCATATTGTATTAATCTTCAAAGTGTAACATTACCTAATAATTTAAAGAATATTGGCAGTTATTTCTTTACAGGCTGTGAAAGTCTAACGGAAATTAATTTAGAAAATGTTGAGACTATTGGTGATTATGCATTTACATCTGATGTAATTCTTACAAATGTTGATTTGACAAATGTAAAAGAAATTGGTGTTGGTGCTTTTGCTACAACAAGTGTTACTGGTAATTTAGTTATGAATAATTTAACTAAGGTTAGTGACTATGCTTTCCAAAATGCCAATATTACAAGTATTAGTGCACCAATTCTTAGCACTATTGGCATTGCAGCATTCCAAAATAATAAATCACTTGTTAAGTTCACTTTATCTAAACAAATTAAAATGGTCGCACCAATTGCCTTCTTAGGATGTAGTGGTCTTATGACGTTTAGTTATATAGATAATGATGTTGAAAAGACAACTGGTAAAATAAATGATTATGCTTTACTTGATGAAGGAATTTTATATACAACATTGAAAAATGAAGGCTTAGAGCTAAAGGCTGTACCTGCTAATAAATATTTTGATACTCTAAATGTTAAAGAGGGTACAGTAAGAATTGATTTATATGCTGGAAATGAAAACAAGTATGTTAAAAAAATTATTTTACCTGATGGCTTAAAATCAATTGGCAATTATGCTTTCTATAATTACAATAACTTAAATGTTGTTGAATTTAGAAGCAGTGTTGCGCCAGTATTAGAAAATTCTTATAATAAAAATGCTGAATTAGATGAGGATGCACCTGGCTATGGTTTACTTCATAATCAATTTGATTTATTCAATTTGGAGCTTTGCTATTATAATTTCATTGCACTTTTAGGATCAAAGGATCCAATTAAGATGATTTTACCTAATAATGCTAATTTAAGTGGCTATGATGCTTTAACTTATCAGGTATATTTTGGTAATGTAGCTCAAGCTGAAAGAGGAAGCTATGAAGCAATGGATAGCTCAATGATTACCTTCATTGAAGCATATGAGAAGATGAAGAATGTTAAGGTTGTTACTCTTACTTATGAAGAAATTGTAACTAATGGCTTAACAGCTTATAATAAGATTAAGCAAGATTATACTAAATTTGGCTATTCAAAGGATACTTGGAATGAAATGTTTGAATTAATTAACAATGATAGTAAGCTTATTAAACGTCTAAAGCTTAATACGGCAACTACATTAGTTAAGGATATTCAAAACAGTATTGATAATCTTGATACAAGCTTCACAATTTCACGTTTAGCAGAAATTAAAGAGCTTAGTGATAGAATTGGTAAATTATCAAGTAATGAAAAGAGCTATTTGGATTTGACAAATTATAATTTATTATTAGAGTCTTATGCTAATTATTTGACTGCTGTAAAAAATGCTGCAGAATTTGTGAATGGGGGATTAAGATAATATGAAAAAATCAATTAAATATTTGTTCTTAAGCCTTGTTTTAGGATTAACACTTACTGCATGTGGAAAAGAAGCTAATAGCAGTGATTTAGAGCAAACATCAACATCAGCACCTGAATTTGCTGCTTATGATAATTTATATAATGATTCATTAAATAATGCTAAATCATTGACTATTAAATTTGCTGTAACTGATTCAGATACTTTAATTTATAGTAGCTATTTACTAGTTAATTTTAATGAAGATGAATTTGTTGAGACTAAGACTGTTAAAAGTCTTAGTTCGACATCATTTACCTTAGAAGAAAAAACAACAACTGCAACAAGCAAAGATAACGCTAAAAGTGATTATTTAAAGCTAAGCTTTGTAAATGCATCAAATATTGTTTCTAATAATAATGAAATTACTTTTGATGTAGCAAAGGAAAAGGTGAATGATTTTATGGGTGCCAATAGTGAGGACATCAAAAATAATAATTTAAATTTTAAGGTTTTATGTGTTAATAATAATATGAAATCTTTAGTTACAAGCTATGAAACCAATACAGGATTTAATTGTAGTTATCAAATTGACTTTGGCTATGAGGAGGTTTAAAAATGAAGAAGATTATTTATGCATTTATTTCTTTTGTTTTAATTATTATGTTAGCCTCTTGTGGTAAAGAAAATGTGAAACCTACAATAAGTGTAACAGCAGATAAAACTGAATTACAATATGGTGATGAGGTTAATTTAAATGTAGTGGTTAAAGATTCAAAAAATACTGAATATAGCTGGAGCTATCAGGATAAGAAGCTTATTTATATTGAAAATAATATTTTAAGTGTTATTAGTGATGTTGAAGTAGAAACAAAAACTACAATTATAGCTATTTTAAAAGATGATACATCTGTTAGCTCAAGCTTAGAATTAACAATTAAACCAACAAAAAAATTAGAAACACCTAAAAATGTTTCTATAAGTAAGACTGGTCTTATCACTTGGGATAAGGTTAGTGGTGCTACAAGCTATATAGTAAAAATTAATGGCAATACTAATGAGGTTACTGATAATTTTTATCAGGTTGGTTCTATTTATAATGATTTCGCTTATAGCGTAGCTGCAAAGGCTGGCGATTTGATTTCTAATTTTTCTGATGATTTAAACTTTATTGGTGTTGATCCTTATGAAAATGTAAGTGTAGCAATTGAAGGTCAAAGTGAAATAAGAAGTGGAAAGAGCTTAAGCTTAAAGGGCATTGTTAATAATGCAGGTGATAACAATGCTGTTATATGGGAAATTGTTAAGGGTAGTGAATATGCTACTATTACTGATGGCGGTGTTTTAAAGGCTAAAAGTGTAGATAGTGATAAAGTTATTGAGGTAAAGGCAACAAGCGTTGCAAATAGTAAAAAAACAGCTTCTAAAATAATAACAATTGTTTCTAAACCAGTTTTAACTCAAGAAATGCTTGATGCTCTAAATTCTGATAAGATTGGCTTTGAGGGTTATGTAAATATTTCTCTATATACAACTGGAATGTTTTCAACATTATACAATACCTATGTTACAGCTATTAAAACAGCTATGAACGGAACAAATTGGTATGGTGAATATGAAAATACTGCAACTGGCTTAACGAGTGGCTTATATTATAAAAACTATAATGATGTTGCTTGTCAGGTTGGTGTAAGCTTTATGAATGATGAACAATTTGAGCCTATGCTTGATGATAACGGCAAAAAGGTAAGCTGGCTTGATAGTGGACTTTATAATGGTTTGAAGAATTTAAAGCTAAGTGATTTTACATTTGATGAGGATACTTGGCGTTATGTTTATAATGGAAACGATACTAATTTAACTAAACGAGTTATTGCTTCAGCAAATCCTTATGATTTTGAACCAGCAAGTAATTTTGGATTAATTATTGGTGATGGTGAAATTCTTGGTATTTATGCCAAGAGTAAGGATGATTATGGAGTGGCTGCAGGCTATAGAGCAATTCAGGAATTGGTTGTTGCTGTAAGCTCTAGTGAAACTGTTAAGGTTCCAACAATTGCTAAATTCTCTCATGAGGATGTTCATGATAAATTAAATGAAGCAATCGCAAATATGCAGGCTTTAGATTCTTATACTTTAAAATATCGTGCTACAACAGCAAGCTATTATACAAATGGTTTAGTTCAATCAGGATATGTTGAAACTGTAACACAAAATGATTGCTATTTTGTTCCATTTAGTGTCTCTTATGATACAAGTGGCAATCCTATTGATACGTTAAAGCCTAATGAAAGCTATGGCTATCATAAAATAAATGAAAATTTATATAATGCTTATTATACAGCAGATAATAATTTTAAGGCATCACGTGCTTATGAAACTTCATTTGCTGCTGCAAGACCTTCATTTGCATTTAGTGGTGAAATATTTAGATCCTATGCTAATGATGAGGAGAAGGGTACTACTACCTATTATGTAGATGAAGCAATGTGCTCTGTTGCTTCAACATTCTATTATGGCGTTGGTAATGATGAAAACCTATATGGTATCTTTGCTACCAAGGCTAGCTTATCCGGAAATTCTTCCTTTACACCATATGTTGTTGTCAAGGATGGATATATTGTTAGTGCATGCTTTTATTTCTATATAGGTTCAGTTTATGGAATCATTGAGATTGAATATTCTGACTTTAACTCTGCAGCACTTCCTAGTGATAAGGAGATTGATTTTGAAACAAGATTAGTTCCGACAAGCTATAGCGAGCTTACTATTCAAGATTCAACTTCATCTGATAACACTAGTGAGGATAAAGAGGTTAATGCTTTAGAATATTTTAAGAATTTCTTTAATGATGAAAATATAGATGAAAAATTACCATTCTTTGGTAATGTACTTGGCGATACATATGGATTTGGACTTACAACTGTCCATATTACAAGTACAAATCAAGCAAAGCCAGCGGTTGTTCTTTATTATGACGTTCCACTTGGAACTGATTATACAATCGATGCTTCACTTGAGGCTATATATGAATATTTAGAGAGTCTTGGTTTTGAAAGAAACAAGAAAAATGAATTCCATAAGGGAGATATTTGGGTTGCTCCTACTGACTCAAGTTTAGATTTATTAATATATGTTTGGCGTGGCTAAAAGAAAGGGAAAAAAATGAAAATAGCTAAAAAAATTGTTTATTTTGCACTAGCAATCGTTATGATGATAACTTTTGCTTCTTGTGGAAAGAATCCAAGTGATTCAAAGGCTGAGAAAACAGCAGAAGAGGTTTATAATTCATTATTTGCTGATGTTGATGCAAATAATGTAATTAGTAATTTGCCATTTGTTACTAGCAAGGATGGATATACAATTACTTATGATTCATCAGTTGTTGCTGTAATTGCAAATGATGGTACTGTTACAAGAGGAAACACTGATACAAAGGTATTCGTTGTTGTAACTCTTACAAAGGATAATGTTAGTAATGAATTTACTAAGAAGTTTATAGTTAAGGCTTCTGAGGGTAGTAATTTACCAGTAATTAGAATTACTGCAAGTAAGACAGTAATTTATAAGGATGATAGTATTGCTTTAGACGTATCTGTTGCAAATAGTACTGAAACAGCATATACTTGGTCATTTAGTACACCTGGTATTCTTGCTATATCTGATACAAACGTTGTTACAGTTGTTGGTATTGATAAGGTTAAGGTTGATACATCTGTTACTCTAACTGCTACATTAACTAGCAATTCACTAGTTAAACAATCAATTACCTTTACTGTAAAGGCTCCAATTGATCAAGGTAGCGTTGGTGATTTAACAAGTGATATGATTTCTGAAATTGCTAACGATAGTATTACTGTTAAAGGATCATTAACTGATACTTATACCGATTATAAGCAAAGCTATAATAGCAAGGTTCAGTCATATGATATGACTGTAAAGATGGAAAATGGTAAGTGGTCTGGTGCATGGAATGCCGCTGATTCTGACAATGTATTAACTGATATTTATATTAAAGGTGATGAGCAAGTTACAGATGCAAATAAGGTAACAGGACATGCTTTAAAGAAATTATATGTTAATAAGAACAATGAGGTTTCTTCAGAACTTGTTAAAAATTATGTATCTATTCCAACAATTTGGGAATCACAACATTTATGGAATCATTTAGGTAATTTAAGTGTTAAGTCTTTCAAGTTTGATGATCAAGCTGGTGCTTATCGTTATGATGTAAATGTTAACGATGAAGATTCATTATATTTAATGACTTATCTTGCTATATCTTTAACACCAATGCTAAATGATACTTTCCAAAAGCTTTGGTTATATGTTGAGGATGGTCATATTACAAAGCTTATTGCTCAAACTGAGGTTTTATTATATGGTGGTACAACAGATGATGCTGGTAATGTAAAGGATCCTGATGCATCTTCATATACTTCAATTGAGGTTTTATTCTCAAATATTGGTACAACTACAGTTGAAAGTCCAACTAAATATGATGCACCTGAAAATGCTGATTTATTGAATAAAGCTTTAACAACTTTAAAGAATACTAGAAATTATACATTTAGAGCTGTAGATACAACTACTTATGCTCCATCTGGAGATTCAAGTGATTATGAAACATCTTCAACATCTAATAATTCAAAGGTTCTAAAGAGCAAGGTTTCTAATAATACATCTGCAACTGGAACTGTTGGAACTTATGGTCTTGTAACTAGTGATGCAACTTTATTTGCTAAGACAATTAAGTATAGCTATTCTATGGATGGTAAGGATTATCGTACTGAATATAGTGGCTATAAGAAGATTGATGATAATTCATTTGATTATTTTGAGTATGTCGTAGATTCAACTACAAAGGTTGGAACTCTTACTGGAAAGAAGAAATATAATGGCGATATATTTGATATAATGCCTAAATTTGATTTTAGTGCTAATGTCTTCAAGTTTTCTTCTTCAACAAGCTCAAATGGAAAAACTTTATATACATTTGAATTAAGAGAATCATCAATTATACGTGATATTGCTACTGAGATTTCTTGTTATTCATATGCTTCAAATGCTGAAGCTACATCTGGTCAAAAATTCACTTTAGTTGTTGATAATGAGGGTAATTTAATTTCTGCTACATATCCATATTCAATAATTGATGGAACATATATGGGCTATGTTAAAACTACTTATAGTGATATTAATAAAACTGTCATTCCAGAGGATACATTTGATAATTATCAACCAAGAGTTTTAAAGACTAGCTGGAATGAATATACAGTTAGGTATTATACTGCAAATGGTACTACTACTTCTCATGATGAATCTGCTGAAATCGTATTTGATGCAACATTTGGTGAAGATGCTAAGCTTATTCCTACACCAAGCTTATTCTTTAATATCGTAGGTGATAATTTCCATGGACCATTCTATAATGATATCACTGTAGGTTATGACACTGAAGGTAAACCAATTAATCATGGTAAGGTAGGTATTACCGTTACTACTGAGCTTGGCGATGAGAATAGTCAAATGAGTGATGCTAATTTTGAAGCATTGATGGCTGAATTTAGAGTAAAACTTGAAGAAGTTGGTTATTCATTTAATGAGGGCTATTCTTCAACTGAAAGAAGCACAACAACTCGTTATGTCTATACAATTGAAAATGAAAATCATGATGGTGGAATTGAAATTGTTATTGAAAATAATGGAACAAAATACTTGTGGATTGACTTCTATATTTTAGGTGACTATGTTCCAAAAAGTGCTCAATAATTAGAGTAAAGGAGAAGAATGATTATGAAAAAAAAGCTTTTAATTGGAGCTACAATTGCAATGTCTTTAATTCTTTGTGGTTGTGGTAAAGATGATAATCATTCTACAATTCCTACTATATCATCAAGTAATTTAATAGAAAGTGAGGCTTCATCTTTGAAGCCTTCTTCTACAATTGTAAGAGGAATTTCTGTTAAAAAAACTGTAGATTCCTTAACAATAAGTGATGAAGAGGTTTTAAATTTTGATTTTAAACCATATTTTTCAATTATTGAGGATGATAAAGAGGTAGTTGTAATTGATGATTATATAAAAAAGGGAAATTTAAGTGCTAATGCTGGTAGCTATAATATAAGCTGCTTATATAAGGACCATATTTCTACCATAAATGTTGTTGTAACTAAGACTATATATAAGCTTAATCTTACAAGTGATTATATAGAAATAAAGGATAACGAGGTAGCAAATTATGATTTTAAGTCATTGTTTAAGGCTACAAAAAATAATGAAGAAGAAGTCATTACTGATGATATGATTACCTCTAATGTTTTAGCATCAGAAGGTGAATATACATATAGTGTTACATATCACAATATAACTAAATCTGTTAGAGTTAAGGTTTTACCTCTTCATAGTGTTGTTATTTATAAAGTCTATAGTGAATTGTATTTAACAATTGAAGAAGCTAATAAATTTGATTTCAAAACCATATTTATGCTTTATTCAGATGATTCACCTATAAAAATAACTGATGAAATGCTAAGCTTTAGCTCAAAGGATTTTATGAGTGGTAGTAATATAACAGTTTCATTAAGCTATTCATCAGAATATGCTAGTAATTCAGCTTCATTTGTATTTCATATTGTAGATGCAAGTGATATTGAGGTAGTTACTAAAAATATTAATGTTTATCCTAATAGTCAAGCAATTGATTACACAAAATTATTTGAGGTTAGAAAAAATGGCGAATTAGTTAAAATTGATCAAACGATGATTAATGGCAGCGTCGATTTTAGTCAAGTTGGTGACTATAACATAACCTTAAACTATAATGATAATGAATATATTGCAGTTGTTAGTGTTAAGCATGGAGTGGAAATTAATTATAAAACATCTAATATAATTAATATATTAAAAGGTACAAATCAAGATAGATATGATTTTTCTGCTGATTTTAAGGTTTATATTAATGGAATAGAATTTCCTAATATTAGCTTAAGCTATTTAGATTTAAATAATGTTGATTTTAATACTATCGGTAGCTATAAGGTTAAGATTCGAATTCCTTATAATGTTAGCTCACTTGGTATGAATAGTGTTGATTTTGAGTATTATGAAAAGGAAATAACCTATAATGTTGTTGAGGTTGACTATAGCCTTGAAATTAAAAATGAGCTTGTAAATATCACAGATGGAATTAATTTATTAAATAATGTATCTTTAACAATGAAAAATCGTAAGGTTACTCTTGTTGATAGTCCTAATAAGGCAGATTATATTTTAACAGTCTATGCTAAAGTAATTACAAATATAAATTATGAAACCTTTGATAATCAGCATATTTATGTAGATGTTTATGTATTTGGTGTAGATAAAGATCCGGTTAGAGTTGATTTTTATGCTAAAGTTGACTTTAATGTAGAAATAATGGCAAAGACAGCATCTATTTTTACAGGTGATAGCCTAAATCCACTTGATTTATTTAAAATTACCAAAAATGGTACAAGTGTTGATGTGACAAAGGATATGATAACTGGTCGCATTGATTATTTTAAGAGTGGAACATATGAACTCTATTGTAATTATTATGGCGCAAGTGCTACTGCAGTTATTTCTGTTTTAGATCAAAATTTAAAGGGTAGCTATGCTACTAGACTTACAACTATTCCGGTTGTAGAAGAGGATGATAGCACATCTGATAGTGATTATGGATATGCTGATGGTATAGAAGAATATGCCCTAGCTACTAAATCTGCTCCTTCAAGATTACCTAATTTGAATATCACAGATGATGGTAAATTTATTTATAATAATAAGGAAATAACAATTCTTGAGGGACTTGGTAATGATACCTACAAAGTAAATTATTATAACAATGAATATATGTTATATTATATTAATGGAATTATAATTTTAAATCCAGATAATAGCATCAAGCTTTCATTTAACGAAAATAAGCGTCCACTTATATTTGTTAATGAGAACAAATATGAAATAGTTGATTATTTAACCCTTAATTATTCGTCTACATATTACGTTTTAAATACAAGCTATACAACATATTCTATTGATACCTTTAAGATTAAAGATAAGGAAACTAATGAAGAATTCTGGTATGGTCTTTATGTTAGACTTGCTAATAAAACAAGTAGTGATACCTATTATGATGTTAAATGGGATTATGTAACATTTAATGATGGCTTTAAGACAAGCGATTTAACAGGAACTATGTATTTTCAAAATGTTGAATATAAAATGACATATAAAGCTGCTCATCAAATGATTGTAGATAAAAACAGTTTAAATGCAAACCCTTATTATGGAAAAACATTAACAGGAACATTTAATAACAAGAGCTCTAAATTATCATTTGATAATAATGGTGGAGTAAGATTGTTTGATGGTACAAATTATGTATTTAACTTATCAAATTACGATTTAAAAAATCAAGGCTATGGAGGAATTGATTATAAAAATAATGAATTGATTATTTATAAATTAGATTTAAATGACTTTTATTCATATAAATTCCTTTTAAATTTAGAAAATCTAAGCTTTAGCGTTGAGGAGCATGATGAATATATAGGCTATTATACCTATAAAAATATGTATATTTTCCTTGATGGCTTTAATACTGGAGAAATAAACTTTGATTCTAGTAGCAATTATAGAACGAAGCTTAAATATAAGATTGATGGAAATATTTTAAGAATTGATTATGTAGATACTGATGTAACATTTAATAATGGTAGCTATATTGAATTTTTTATAAGTGATTTATATAATGTTTTGACTATTCGAAAAACAGATACAGCTATTTTAGATGGAAGTGTGTTTGAAAATCAAAAAATATCTATTGGCGCAATTATTCGCTTTAATAAATCATATTATGGTGCAAATACTGATGCAATTGTAATTGATGAATTATGTTCAAACTTAGAAATTATAACTAGCGATGGTATTATGGATAAAGAAACCTTAATAAGCGGTAAAATGGGTAGATATAAATATGTTGATACATCTAAGATTGCCTTTTCAATTGCTGGATTCTATGAGCTTACAATTAATTTGAAGGTAAATAACAAACGTGTTACATCATATTATGCTATTCAAATCTTAGCTGCTGATTATAAAGATGATACAATTGTTGGTGATTACCAAAATGGTATTATTGATAATAATTATTCTCTAAGTATTAATGAATATGGTATTATTAGCTTTATAAATCAAGGAAATATCTATGAGGGTCTTATAAAACCATATGGCAATAAATTTATTTCAACATTAAGAGGAAGCAATGGAACCATAACCTTAAATGGCGAATATGTTGATTCGGGATTAATTTTTATAAGAACATCTGGTTTATTTAATTATTCTGATTATTTTTCAACTTATAAGGTTGAGCAGACTGGTAATAGTCAATATGTTTTAAGAAAATTTAGTAAAAATGATAATACATATTATATGTTGTTTGAAGCTGGTAGTATAAGTGCAAGAGTTGTTTATCTAACATCAATTAATGATGTTGAAGCAGGTCTTGAAGGCTCAATTAATGAAATAGCCTATGATAATAAAATACTTACTATTCGTATTGATAAGTATAATGATTTAAAAACAGGAATAACTGTTGCCGATAAATATTTAGGTCAATATAAAAATGGTGATGATATTTTAATAATTGATGGCTTTGGTAATGCTAAATACAATAATAAATTAGCAAATTATACAATAAATGCAGATTATTTGACAATTTACGCAGAAAGTGATATAAAGGTTGTTAAAGTAAATCTTAATGATTATACTTTCAAGAATGTTGATATAAGCTTTGATAATTCCTTAGTTTCAGGATTTACATATTATATTAGCTATTCTTGTTATGATGATGAGTATTCTGAGCAATATGATATGGATGTTGCTTTTGTATTTGATGATTTAGGTAAGGTAACTGCAATAGCTAAATCAAGTGAATACGATGAGGATACTAAAAAAGATACCTATGAACCAAAATTTGCGAATGTAAATGGTGTTATAGGTAGCTATACAGTTTCTAAAAATAAGGTTACAGTAAATTTAAATGGCTATAGCTTTGTGTTTGAAATTAAGGATTTAGTTTATCGTCAAACTATTTCTTTAATAGAGACAAGCTACACTAGTGATTTGCCAGGATATTTTGCAATTGGATCTATTTTAGGAATTAATGCAGAAAACAAACAATAGTAAGGGAGAAAATAAAATGAAAAGTTCTAAGATTTTAGGCGCTTTAGTTGCTACACTTGGTTTAATAACCCTAGCTGCATGTGGCGATAAACCATCTCCAACTGGAAGCGAAACTAGTGCTACATCAAGTAGTTCTAGCTCAAGTAGTGTATCTACACCAAGTAGCTCAAGTTCAAGTACTGCAACTACACCAAGTAGCTCAAGTTCAAGTACTGCAACTACACCAAGTAGCTCAAGTTCAAGTACTACAACTACACCAAGTAGCTCAAGTTCAAGTACTACAACTACACCAAGTAGCTCAAGTTCAAGTACTACAACTACACCA
>CAKQDS010000005.1 GCA_934229535.1 uncultured Anaeroplasmataceae bacterium | reverse complement strand
TAATGGTCATAATTATTATAAAACAACCTATAAATTTTAAAGGTAGCAACCTATAAATTTAAAGCTAATCTACAACCCACTTATTTATAGCTCGCAACCCTTTAATTTTAGAGTTTCCGAGTATTGGGCAACCCATCTAATTTAGAGTACCTCATTTTTCTTTATCTTCTAATTTTTTTAATTCCTCAAGATATATTTCTCTTTTTAGCTTTTGAAGATTATCGTTCTTACTTTTTTCCTTTTTATAATTTGCTAAAGCATTAATAAGCTGTAAAACAAACATTAAGACAAATATAACAACAATAATTCCAAAGAATAGCATTCGATTATCACCGCTTATAAGCTTAGTAAGAAACGAAACCTCTTTAATGTAAACACCATAAATTTGATTAATACTAACATCTTCATCATCAATAGCTGGATTATTATCACCTTGAAAGGTATAAACGCCATTATTAATATTAATGATTCGATGAATTATATACATATTATTTTTATTTGATTTATAGACAACAATATCTCCTACCTTAACATCTTTAGTTTCTTTAACTAAAACATAAGATTTGGCTTTAATTGTTGGTTCCATACTTTCAGTTGGAACATATGAAACATTATATCCACATAAAGAGATAGGTTTATGCCTAAACATATCTATACTAAAGCTTATAGCAATATATATTATTCCGATAAATAATATTGTTCCAATTATCTTTAGGGCTTTTTTTAAACTCATAGAGTAACAGACTTCCTTCTAGCTTTAATATTCCTTCTCTTAGATGTTTTCATCTTTTCTCTACGCTCTGCAGCCTGTTTCTTCTTACGCTCACGTTCACGCTCAAGCTTTAATCTTTGCTTTTCCTTTTGACGTTCACGTTCTTTAATCTTTTCTTGCTTTTCACGCTCTAAAGCTTTTTCCTTTTCCTTACGTGCTTCTTCACGAGCCTTACGAATTTCTTCCTTCTTCTTTTCAGCCATTAAAATACGAGCCTGACGCTCACGTTCACGCTGTAGACGTGATTCCTCCTTAGCTTGAGCAAGAGCAATCTTATTTTCAATAGCTATAATGTTCTTATTAGCTTTTTCCTCTAATCTTTCCATTTTAGCTAAATTTAATTCCTTTTGCTCACGAACAATCTTTAATACCTTTTTACGACGTTTAGCCATCTCAAGCTGAGCCTCAAGGCTAACCTCACCATCAGTATCCTCAAGATAGGTTTCTCTAGCATCAAAAACAGTTGGGTAAATATTATCAATTATCTCAAGCATTTGCTTATAAACAATACGAAGCGACTGAGTTTCTCCACTTCCTTCACTATTTAAGGTTTTTAATGAAGCCTTAAAATATTTCATAGTTTCCTGTAAATAAAACTCATTAATAGCATTCTTTTCAAATTCATAATTACCAGGCTTTAATGATAATTCATTTTCAACATTTTTAAGCTCCTTAGGCTTCTTTCTAAGAAATTCCTTAAATGTTTGATCCTTAAAAATAATAGCACCAAGTCTTCTACTTTGCATAATTGTCGCAAAATAGATAGCAAAAATATCATCAATATCAGTACCAAGCTGACTACTAAAATTACGATTACGTTCCTTAACATTTACACTAAATCCTAAGGTATCATACCTATCCATATAAAGCCAAAGGCTATAAGCCATCTTAAAGTCAGCATTATGAAGAATAATATTAGTCTTCATAATTGGTGGTAAAACCATTCTTGCTTTCTTTAAAGCATTCATAAAAGGTGAATTCTTTAAACCAGAATAAACCTCTCTTAGCTTAACAATACGATTAAAAATTTCTTGAGCCTTTTTCATTGATTCACTAATTTCTTTTTTAACAGAAATATCAATGGTCATATCAACATTAACATCAGCAAGCTTAAATACATCATTAACCTTTACACGATCATTTTGAAAACTTTCAAGGTTTTCCTTAATAACATCATAACGTTTAGTTAAAAAGGTATCAATTCGATAAATTAAAGTCTTAATAAATCTATTTTCATAAATGTTAATTTCTTCTTCAGCGAAGGTTGTTAAAACCTTACTTGGTATAACATCACCATTAGTATCAATCTTTTTGATTAATTCGGTATGTGCAGCAAGATGTCTTACCGTATCAGCATTTATTTTGTGAGCCTTCTCAACAAGAACGACCTCTTCATCATATCTAATACTCTTTTTAGGATTATTAATGATATTAACAAAATAAGGATAACATTCCTCTAGCTTATCTAAATAATCAGTTTCAAAAATTCTTTCTTCACGAATTGTTTTATTAAATACATTTCTCTTGCCTTTTTTTATTGCATTATAAAATGTTTTAGAAAATTCATCATTTAAGGTTGCTGTATCAAAGGCACTTCTAAAGCTGCGATAAAATTTAGTTGATGGACCAAATTCTTCAATATCATTTTCTTCAACCTCAGTAAAATCCTCATCAGTTGATGTAGCCTCAACAACAACCTCATCTTCCAATTCATCTGGAGTATTCACTTTTCTTTCCTCCTTTTTTAAAAAATAAAATCCTTCCCTATTTTTAATATATGAGGAAGGATTTTATAAATGTTTAGAATTATTTTTATCCTAATTTCTTTAAATCCTCGATGAATCCAAGAGAAACCTTAAATACGCCTTTTCCAAATAGCTTATCAAGCATTGCACTTAATTGATCCAATTCAGGATGTAAGAATGTTAGGTTTAAGCTTTCAAACTTACGTAAAATCTTATATGTAAGCATATAATCTAAGCCATCATATTCTGTAAATCCACACGCCATATAAACAGGAACAAATGCTTTAATTTGCTTCATAATACGGTTACCAAAGGCAATTTTAAATTTAGCTTGAATAAAATCATCTAATTGATTTAAAGCCTGTTGAGCTTTAGCAGATAATTGGAAGCCCTTCTTTGCTTTAGTAAACAATTCATTTAAATATTCATATGTCATAGCCACATTTTCAGTATATGGGGCATCAATATATTGTGCTTTTTGATTAATAGCAAGAGTTACAGCACGGTCATAAACCTTATCAGTGATAGTAAATGTTGAATCATCCTTGTTAGCTGTTCCAACAAACCAAACATTTTGAGGTATCATTAGCTTACCATTAATTAAATTATGAGGGTCAGTAGGATCAGTTGATGGAACTAAATCAATTTTCCATTCATTAATATCAGGCATTTCCATAATTGATAAGAATTCAGCAAAATAATATTCAACACGTGCTAGGTTCATTTCATCTAGAACAATTATATTAATTGTATCAGAATAACCAGCAGCATATACACTCTTTAAGAAATCTGTTTCATTAAATTTCTTAGTAAATTCATTTAAATAACCAAGTAATTCAGCACGATCACGCCATGAAGGCTGAACAGATATAATAGATGTATCATGTTGGAAAAATTTACCCATAGCATAAGGTAAACTTGTTTTACCAGTACCTGAAATACCTTCCAAAATTAATAGCTTACCAGTACCCATACCAGCAATAAATCTTGAAACAATCTCAGGTGTATAGTATAGATGTAATTGGCTTGCAGCAAAATTAATAAAGCGTTGAACAACTTCCTTTAATTCAAGCATATCATGATTATTCATAATCGTAACATGAGGATTAATTTCATATTCTCTATCAACCATAGTAAGCTTAGTAAATCTAGATTCAGTAAGAGAACTTTTAGATTTATTTTCTTCTTCCTCTAATGAACCAGTAGTACCAACGCCAAGCTGAGAAACACGCATAGCTAAAATCTTATTCTTCTCATCGATTAGTTGAACAACCTTTTGATTTAGAATAGAAACCTCTTCAATCAATTCATCCTTTTCAACTTCCTTACGACGGAATCTAAAATATCTTCTAAATAATTGAACAATTAAAACTATGATAGCAACCAACAATGCTAAATTAATAATAGATACAACAACAAAAACTAACCAATCAGTAGCCTTCCATTCAGGATTTTGTACAGATGCCTTAACAAGCATTTGAATATAAGCTTTAGGATCTGTATAGAATATATCGACAAACAAGTGAAAAAAATTAACAAAGAATTTTTTAATATTAGTAAATAAAGCTTGAAGGAAATCGATATAATATCTTGAAAATTCAACCATATTATTTAATCTCCCTTCTAATTATTTTCTTTATTTTCCTGTTCCTTTTTTAGCTCTTCTAAAATTTGTTTTTTCATTTCTTCTTTATTTTGAGCATTCATCTCAGCAAGAATTTGCTTACGTAATTCTTCCTTTTGAGCCTCAGCATCAGCTTCTAAAGCAAACTTATTCTTTTCATTTTTAATACCAATTATATTCATAATAACAACGACTAATTCAATTAAGAATAAAATAATAACAGGTAGAACAACACAAGCAAAGAAATGCTTATTAACAGTTGTCATAAAGCTTCCCCAGCACTTACTATGAGAAACATAAATACCTTTAATATCAGATACATTTACTTCCTGCCAGTATTGTGAATTCTGAGCATTTTGTTTAATCTCATCAGGATTTGTGCATACACCATTTTCATCATATATTGGTGCTATGTAATTTATACCATTTTCAACAGCTTTATCACCCTGAGTAATAAATATTGGTGTATCACCTTGAGTATTAATATATACAATTCTATGGGTATTTAAATATGAACTCTTAGATAAGCCATTAGCATCATCTCTTGCAAGAGAAGCATCATAGAATGTAATAATGTCTCCAACCTTTAATTTAGCGATGTTCTTAGAGTTAGCTTTCTTTACTACTACAAGTTCACCAGGACCAAAACTATCTTTGTTTGGGCCAACCATTGAGTCTGTCTCAACAGTTAAAAAGCCACGTCCAAATAAATTAGCAAATGAGCTTTTATCTTTCTTTTTAATATTTGCTATCGAAAATAGTAATAATACGATAATAATTGCATAAAATACAACATTACCTGCTATCTTTAAACCCTTTAGAACCTTATTGTTCATGAGCATCACCTTCATTATCTTTATAATTAATTAAATTCTATCACATTATTTGTTGAAAGTAAAATGAAAATTATAATATCAAATCTTAAAACAACTAAAAACAACAGAATTTTCCAAAATCGAAAATCAAACATTTAGCCTAAACTACAACGTTTTTCATACCTAAGAAATTAGCTTAGGATTTTGAGTAGTTAAATTCAAACAAATAGAAACCTTTGAATTTGTGACTGCCTCAAAGCAATCAGCATCCCATCCCTCATACCAAAAATAGAACTTAAATTTCATAACTCTATCAATAGACAAGCCATCAGTTCTTGAATCAATAATTTGATTATAATCCAAATTAACATCTTTTCTATTTGAAGCAAAATAAGGAACACTTAATTTTTTACCAAATTTCATATTGAAATCCTGAAGTGCAACATTCTTATCATCTTCAACAATACCACCAAAATTATAACGATTATTAGCTTCGTTATAAGTAATTTTATCCCCACCAGGATTATAAATTGTTGTTTTATATTCCGAATTTTCATCATATTCCTGATTTTTATCAATTGCCTCATACTTTGTAAGAGCAAATCTAGTAGCATTCTTAGGATTAACAGATGCCCTAGAAATCGGACCAAATGTAGGATGATTAATAACATTAATCAAATGAGTATCAACATACTCACTTTCAATCATATCATTATCCTTAAAGAAAACATCAATTGTATGATCACGAGTAAATACACCTTCAGTTGGATTATCCTCAAGACCTACTATATATGAAGGTCTTACATAAAATGTAAAGCTTAGATATTCATTGCTAGAAAAGTTAAACATATCAACAAAATTAAGATTTTCACTATTTAAGCTTGTGCTACTAGCACTAAGTGAAGCAACTTCCTTAAACTTCCTTTTATAGGTTAATTCATTATATGAAATACCCTTTTCTCTTAAAATAGCTTTTTCTACATCTTCAGTTGTTATATAGCTTGAATAATTTATACCATCTAAAGATAATTCCAATCCTTCGGCACTACTTGAATCAAAATTAATTTCAAAATCTTCAATAGAATGGCCAAAGTCGATGCCAAACCATGCGTATGTAGTAGTAATTGTTGTAACTAAAACAAGCAATGCCGTTAATATACTAAAGTACATTTTACGTATAGCTCTATTCATGATTTAGCATCCTCCTTTACCATATATTTTTAAATCAAAATAAATTATTCTGTTTGAGTTTCAGCATATGCTTGAGTAGTAAATGAGAAAATCATTTCCATTGATTGACCAAGAACAGCATCAAAGCAATCCTCGTCCCAACCTTCAAGCCAAATATACATTCTAATCTTGCCAACTTTGCCAGCTTCTAAACTAGTAACTAGAGTAGCTGTTGTATATTCATCATAAGCCTTTGTTAATTTTGAATGAGCTGCTAATTCAGTTGAACCCATAACATTTGAATAATAAGAACCAGCACCAACTGTATTGTCTTCTAATGATCCAAAGTTTGTAGTACCTACTGTATTATCTGTGGCAATATACTTTGTAGCGCCATTTGCAGCTGCAAATGTTGGAGCATTTCCATCTACTGTAGCTGCTACAGGAGCAAATGTTTGAATTCCAAATCTTGCAGCATTTACGATACTTGCAGTAACTTGATTACCTGCAGTCATTTCTGCTGATGCATCCTTTTTAACATTACCTAATAAAGTAAATGGATTAACATTCTTAGCTGTAATTGAACTAGTTGTACCAGACTTAGTATTGAAGATTACATTAGTAGCTGTTGCAGCAGTAGTTTTGAAATACAAATCAAAATATACATATTGCTTTGCATCAGCATCGCCCTTCATATTCTTACCTTCAAAAGCAAAAGCTTCAGAAAAGTTACCAGCTACTGCATCTAGTTGTTGAGTTGTATAATCTTCATCATTGACACCCCATTTTAATTCTGGAGTAACAGATGCACTAAATGTAATACCATTATTTGATAAATATAAATCTACGCCTGATGATTTAGCAGTTGCTGTAACTGATTGTGTAGTTGCAGTTGCGTTAGCTGTAAACCATGCATAAGTTGTTGTAGATAGAGCACCAGCAAGTAATGCAAGAGAAGCTACGCTCATACCTAATTTTAATTTTAGACTCTTTTTCATTTTATTTTTCTCCTATTATTTATAATTATGCGGCAACATGTGTCTTTGTTGTAAATGAGAATACCATATTCATTGATTGACCAAGAACAGCATCAAAGCAATCCTCGTCCCAACCTTCAAGCCAAATGTATACTCTAATTCTACCAACTTTACCAGCTGATAAATCAGAAACCAATGTAGCAGTTGTAAATAAAGCTGGAGCAGTTATAGTATCATGAGTTAATGTTTCACCCATTACATTATGATAATATGCACCTGCACCCTTAGAAACATCTTCAGTTGAACCAAAATCTTTAAATGAAGCATCTTCTAGTGATTCACTAGCCATATAAATATTTGAACCTGATGCAACAGCACTTTCGCCTGCAACCTCTGGTTTACTACCATCAGTAGTAGCATCTGTAGAAGTATAATTTACAATTCCAAATCTTGAAGCATTTACGATGCTTGCCATAACTTGATTACCAGCTGTAATTTCAGTTCCTTCAGAATCAGTAGTTGCTCCTAATAATGTAAATTTAGTTGCTCCCTCTGAAGAAATTTTTGTTGAATTAGTTTCACCAGAAGCAGCGCCAAATACTACATCAACATTGTTAGCAGTAGTTTTGAAATATAAATCAAAATATACATAACCAGTTGTAGCAGCAACGCCTCCCTTGTCAGTAGCACTAAATGCATTTTCAGTAAATTTACCTGTTACTGCATCTAACTTATTAGTAGCGCCATCATAATTTGTTGTTGTATTTCCCCATTTTAATTCTGGAGTAACTGATGCACTAAATTTAATACCATCATTAGATAGATATAAATCAGCGCCTGCTGATTTAGCTTGAGCTGTAACTTGTTGTGTAGTTGCAGTTGCGTTAGCTGTAAACCATGCATAAGTTGTTGTAGATAGAGCGCCTGCAAGTAAAGCTAAAGAGGCTACGCTCATACCTAATTTAAGTTTTAAGCCTTTTTTCATTTTATTTTCTCCTTTGTTTTTTCGCTTAATCTTTAGCTTATAGTTTATCCTCATAAAAGCTGTTGGAGACTTATCTATATTAAATTTTTAATCATATAATGCTACAAGCTTTAATTCCTCTGCTCCGGCCATATCATAGGAAGTTAATAATGATTTAAGTGTCTTTGTTTGATCATAAGCATTAGTATCAACACTTCCATCATTTTTTACTACAGCCCAGCCTTTGAAATTACCTGTGGCATTTGCTGGTGCTAAAGCAGGTGATAGATACATTCCTGGATTAGCATTCGCATATTCAATATAAGGTGCTTCATCTTCTAAGTTTTGGTAGAACTTAACAGTTACTGGTTCATATGTTTTTTCAGCTGAATTAGTAAATGATAAGCTTACTGTTACCTTAGAATTACCTATACCATCAAAGCAATCCGCATCCCAGCCTTCCATCCAGAAGTTAAATGTAACCTTAGATGTAAAGCCATTTGCCTTATGCAATGTTGTTATTTTCGAATTATCGTAGGTTGAAAAATCACGAATTGTTTGTGGCATATCCACATAATTTAATTCTGTAATCTTGGTATTTCTTAAATTGTTATAATAAGTAAACCCTGCGTTCTTTGTAGCATCATATTTAGCCATATAAGAGCCATTTGAATTTAACTCATAGCCAGTAAATGATGTTGCATAAGATCCAAGTCCTTTATTTATAACATTACCCTCATCATAAGCATCTAGCTCATAAATCTTTGAACTATCATTTTGTGTATCTACACTACTAAATCTTAATGCATTAGCAGGATTAACCAGAATGCTTGATTTAGCTTCATATTTTACAAGCTCACCAGTTGTCCAATTAAATGCTGAAAGCTCATTTTTTAATGTAACATTCTTTGGAGTTGCTGATATTTTGGTTGGCTTAACTATTGTTCCATCAGGTAATGTCTTTTGTGTGCCATGATAGAAGAAAATATCAGTATCCTCTTTTAGAGAATCAACCTCAGCTCCAAAATATAAATCAAATGTCAAATATTTACCAAGAGTTTCTGAAATTGTTGTATTATACAAATCTGTAAATACCTTTCCATCCTTTGATGTTAAAGGAGCTAAGGTTATTTTTTCATTAAATAGGCTTTCAATTTTTTCAGCTTCGATTTGATTACCATCACTATCTATTAAATTTTCATTATCATCAAATAAATAGCCACGATATTTGGCAACTGTAGCCTTTTTGATTTTATCAGTGGTTAGATTTTGATACCAATGAATGCCATCTACTGATAACAAAACATTTTCTCCACCAGTGACCTCAAAGCCAATACCATCAACATAAACATTTCGATTTAATGAAAACCAGGCGTAGGTAGTAGATACTAAAGTTATTAGCGCAAGTGATATAGAAATCACACTTAAAATTAGCTTCTTCATATTTATCACTCCTTACTCTATTCCAAATGTAAATTTAGTAGTTATTTTCGAACTACCAATTCCATTAAAGCAATCAGCATCATAGCCTTCAAGCCAAAAATTAATTTTTACCTTAGTCTTATAAGATGTTTCCTTATTTAAAGCTGTAAGAACTTTGGCTTCTGCGTCAGTTATATTTTCATATGTCTTTGGCATATCTATATATCTCATTTTGTTTAAAGGTTTAGATAATGAAGCATTAAGTAAGGTAAAGCCCGCATTTTTATTAGCATCATATTTTGCTAGCTCCTTATTTTCCTCTAAATCTGAATCTAAATCAGTTGCATAAGATCCAAGTCCTTCACTTAATTCATAAATTTTAGTATTATCATTAGAAGTTGTAGAAAATCTCACAGCGTCAACAGCATTAACTAAAATTGTTGGTCTTTTAGAAATAGTGCTACCTGATTCATCAGTTTCATTAATAAGCTTAGGAGAATGTGCTATCTTAACAAATGTATTTTTATCATATGTATAAAAATCATTATAATAAAGATAATCAACCGGATCAGATTTAATTGATGTTTCTTCTTTAAATACTACATCTAAGGAATTAGGAGTTGAAAGAGTAGAATCAAATAGCTTAACATAAATTTCAAAGCTATAATATTCTAGGCTTGTAGCCTTCTTCTCTACACCATAATAATCATTAAAGCTAATTCCATCAAGTGAAGTAATAGGATTTAGCTTGATTTGATTAAATAAGCCTAAAAGCTTATTATTATCAATTATATCTTTTGAATCATCAACTAATTTACCCTTATCATTATAAGAATAATCAAAGCCTTCCTTAACTATTGCTTTAATTAAATCCTCATTATTGATGCTTTCTTTATAATTAACATCATCAACAGAAATCAAAATTCCCTCATCTGTATCAAATCCAAAATCAAAATCTGATACAAAGGCATCATTATTCATTTGAAACCAAGCATATGTCGAAGTTGTAATACATGCAATTAGGAGTATCATTGTTGCACTCCAAACAATTACTTTTCTTCTCATATCCTAAATTTCACCTTCTTTAGAGCTAGTAGATTCTTCTTCACTTGCGATATCAAATCTCATAGTGAAACGAATCTTTCCAGATTTAACAGAATAGTCTCCAGTATCAACACAGTCCGGATCCTCACCCTCAAGCCAAATAATAATTGAATATTTTTTTATTTCCTGAGGCTTAAAATATACGATTGTTGAACGCATTATTAATTCATCATCAATATAATCCTTATAATTATAGCTATTATATTCAGGAGGATAATTATGATCTATCGCATCTTTTTTACGATAAATCGTTCCATCATTATCATCTTCATCTTCAAAAAGCCAAATCCAAGTTGCTCTATCTACATAATTTGTTGCTTTTGTAATAGACATATTTATATCAACATTTATTGAAATATTGCCTTCATTCTTTAAATAGAAGGTAAATCCCATATAATTTTTTGATCTTGGAATATATGATCCATCGTTTTGAAGTACATTGTCAGAATATATATCCAGTACACTAATAGGATGAACATTTGAAACAGAATCGCCAACTAATCTTGGAGAGGAAGTAGAAAAATCCTTCGTTTTTGATAACACCAATCCACCTTGATATCCCTTATCAGATACCCCAACAACAAAACTTCCTACCTGCTGACCATAATATGTTAACAATGCTACTGTTCCACTTAAAAAAAGCATTAAAAATAATATTATAACCCAAACTGATTTCTTTTTAAATATTTTCTTTATTGTTGTTTCTTTATAAGCTGAAGACACTATTTCACCTCCCTTGGTACCTAATTACAAAAAAAATGTTTTCACCTAAATAACTAAAAGTATCATTTAAATGAAAACTGGCTACCATTTTACAGGCCCTATAGCTTTGCGTCATCAGATTTCTCTAATTTTGCCTTTTCCTTTGGTAGCATTATTATAATATTTTTTAAATTCAAAGTCAATAACCAACACATATTTTTTCAACAAAAAATCCACAATAAAACATATTTTTCTATTATCAACAAAAAAATACTTAAATCATAGGTAAAAATATAATAAAAGGTATACCTATTTTTAATTAATTTATTACAAACTCTTCCATTGATTATCTTTTCTTTAAATTTATGCCAATAGAATACACCATTTTTAATTAGATTTCAATTCATTTCACGAACATTTCACGTTATTTTTTGTAATCTATTTGAAAATAGTCTAAATATCTTTTCATTATATCCTGGCCAAATAAACAAGTATCAATTAAATAGCCTTTTTCATTTCGCCATTCCTTTAATCCCCTATAATAAGAATTCTTATATTCATTAGTTATTAATATTGGAACAATATTGTGCTTCAAGCATTCCTTAAGCATAATTAATCTTCCTATTCTACCATTACCATCCTGAAATGGATGAATAGATTCAAATCGGTAATGAAATTCAATTATATCAATTATATTTACTTCTTTAAGAGTGTTATACCAACCTAATAATTCCCTCATTTTAGATTTAACTTCTAAAGGATTTGTAGTTTCTATACCACCAACTTCATTTTGAATAAGCTTATAATCACCAACTCTAAACCAGCTTTTAGCTGCATCAGATGTTCCCGATTTTAAAACATAATGAAGCTCTTTAATTAATGATTCCGATAGCTTAACTTTAGCAGAATCTATAATCATATCAATACATCTGAAATGATTAACTGTTTCTATTATATCATCAACTGCTATAGCCTCATCACTAATGCCTATTGTCTTTGTTTCAAATATATATCTTGTTTGATCATGAGTTAATTTACTTCCTTCAATATGATTTGAATTATATGTCATTTCAATTTGTAGTCTATGATATATTCCACCACTTAAGTTGGAATCCTTTTCCCTTTTTAATACTTCTAATAAACTAGCTTCACTAACTACATGTCTTATTGATCTTTCCGGTTTTAAAGCATTTTCTGGTATTAACCATCTATTTTTTTCCAATATTGCTCCTATAACTCTTCCTTTATTACAATAATCTCTTACACTTCTTTCTGATATATTCCATTTTTTTGATACTTCAGTGACATTAAGATATTTCATTTTTTGTATCAACCTCCATATATTATTATATATTTTGTCGGCAAATTATACAACCACTTTTATATAAAAATAATCAGTTATATTTTGCCGATATTGTATTAAAAAATGCCTGTAATATTTACAGACAAATTTACTAATAATTATATTTCTTCCTTTTAATAATTAAGAATATAATACTCAAGGTACACGCAACAATATCTGCTACAGTAATTGATAGCCAAATACCATCAATTTTAAATATTAATGGTAATATTAGAACACAAGAGATTTGACATACACAGGTTCTAAAAAATGATACCCCCATAGATATCTTTCCATTATTTAAAGAGGTAAAAAATGATGATGTGAAAATAGTAAAGCCTGAAAATAAAAATGAAAATGAGAAAAATCTAAAGGCTTTAATGGTTAAAGCTAAAAGCTCCTCATCATAAGAAACAAATATTAAACCAATAGGTTTAGCTAAAAGCTCACCACATAAAAACATAAATATTGCAGTTATTGAAATAGTAATTAAGCTCTTTTTAAAGATATTTTGAAGTTCAGAATCATTTTTAGCACCAAAATTATAGCCAATAATTGGACTAATTCCTACTGAATAACCGATAAATATAGCCTGGAATATCATACTAACATACATTAATACACCATAAGCAGCAATACCATTTTCAGGAGCATATTCCATTAGTTTTATATTATAAAGCATACCAACAACTGAACCAGAAACATTGCTTACAAATTCACTTGATCCGTTTAAAACAATTTGTCCTAAGTATTTAAAATTCATCTTAAATTTACCAAGTCTTAATCTAGATGTATTTTTCCTTATAAAATAAATAATAGGAATTAAACCACCAAGAAAAAAGCCAAGAGCTGATGCAACACCAGCACCAATAAATTTCAAATTAGCTGGCAAGCAAAATGAGGCAATAGCATCACCTATGATATTACTAAATCCAGCAATAAGCGCAACATATAAGCCAAGCTTAGGCTTCTCACTTACAGCAAATAAGCATTGAAATTCATATTGAAGAATATAAAATGGTAAAACTGACAAAATAATTCTTCCATAAAGCGTTGCATTTTTTAGCAATGTATCTCTAGCTCCAAGAGCGTACAAAATCTTAGGCAATAAAATAATGGCTGATATTGAAAGTATTATACCAACAATTACAGCTACAAATACAATCATTGAAAATATTTCATTAGCCTTTTTATTATCCCCCTCACCCATTGTTTTTGATATCAAAGCAGCAGATCCTGTACCAAACATAAAACCAAAGCAGCCTAAAATTATTAATACTGGATAAACAAAATTAACGGCACTAAAGGCATCCTTACCAACAAAATTAGAAACAAAGAAGCCATCTATTACACCATAAATTGAAGTAAATATTAGCATTATTATTGAAGGTATTGCAAACCTAAATAACTTTTTAAAATTGAAATGCTCACTAAGTGCTATCACCTTAAATCACCAAGTCTTTTCCTTAATTCATCATTATATCTTTTCATTAAATTTAAATAAATACTAACCTCTTCATCACTCCATGAGGAAATTATTTCTTCTTCAAATTTAATAATTAATTCTACACTATCCTCACAAATTTTTTCGCCCTTATTAGTTAAAGAAACACTCTTACTTTTTTTATCCACAAAGCTTAAAAAAATTATTTCTTCCTTTTCTAATCCCCTAAGTGCTGAATTAATAGTTTGCTTTGTTAAGCCACTATAAAAAATAAGATCCTTTATTAAGCATGTCTTACCTAAATCACAAATTGTGTATAAAATACGCATTTGACTATCAGACATTTTAAATTTATTAGCAAACTCATGATAGATTCCATCACATTCTCCAAGTAAATAATTGAATTTTTTTAAATTACTCATTCATATCCTCCATTATTCTTGATAAATAAAAATAATAAATTTAAAATGCGCCATTACCAAACAAATAGGCCTTAAGATCTTCTCTTTTAGATTTATTATAGCCATTATATAAATATTTATTATTTTCAACATAAAGCTATATTTATGTGGATACCTTCCGTCAATTTCATAATATTGATCATTATATATTTCACAGTTTGATCTAATGTTAACACAAAATCACCGTTACCAATAGTAACGGGATTCTTATAATCTATTTTATTAAATTTTAAATTATATTTAATAATTTAATTCTTTTGCAAGCTAATCATCCTTTTGTACGAAAGCATACAATATTATAGTACTATTTCGTACAAAAGTCAAGTTTTAGTTAAATTCGACAAAGAAAGGAATATTAGGCTTATAATAAGTAAATAAAATTAATGAACCAAGCATAATAATTCCTAAAATAATAGCTTTTGTTTTATTTATATTTGTTATTTCACTTAAATTAATAAATATTGAAAGAATTGCAATAAAATAAAGTGCTATATTAACAAAATCAATATTTTTTCCAAGCATCCCATAATAGGTATAGAAAAAGACAATTATTATTATATTAGCAATAAAAATATTATAAATATAGCTAATAAAATATTCTCTTCTATTTTCTTTATTAATTTTTAAATCAATAAGCATATAAATAATAGTTGGAAAAAAAATAAGCTTTAAATGCTCAAAGATGCTCTCATCTATTGGTAGCATAAAGCTTAAAAATATCGGTCTATTAAAAAAATTATATGCAAAATGGAACAAGGTTCCTAAAATTCCCACTACAAAAAAGCCAATTATTTTTCTTTTCAATTTAATCACCATTATTATAATAGGAATAATTTAGTATTTTTATACCATTTTTAATAAACTATTATAATTTCTAACACTAAAGATTCCGTTTTACTTAAATTTATCGTAACATTTATCGATACATTTATTGATACATTTGTTACGATATTTAGAATTTCTTTGTAAAAAATAAGAACTTCATTTTTTATAATAAAGTTCTAACTTTTTATCTATTTGATGGTTTCACATCTCTTACACTTTTATTATAATGTAAAAACAACCAGAAAAGCACTAATATTAATTGAAAAGCACTAATTTATTGATTATTCTTTAAATCTTCTCCCCATTTTTTCATAGCCTCAATTACCGGCTTTAAAGATAAGCCAAGCTCTGTTAAAGAATATTCAACCTTAGGTGGAACAACAGGATAAACTTTTCTATTTATTAATCCATCATCCTCCATTTGACGAAGCTGCTGAGTTAGCATTTTTTGCGTTACAGGTGCAAGTGATTTCTTTAATTCATTAAATCTTTTTGTTCCTGTTAATAAATCTCTTATAATCAAAATCTTCCATTTATCAGAAATAAAGCTTAAACAGGTTTGAACGGGACAAGCTGGTAAATTATTATAATCCATTATAAAATCCTCCATTTGCTTTAGTATATCATTTATTTTAAAAAAATAAAAGCCATAAAATGGCTCTTATATTAATTTATTAATATCTTCCTTAAAAACAATACACTTATTTTTTAATTCCTTAGGTATTTCAATATAGCCATTATCAACACAAACATATCTTGCATTTGGATGCTCAAGCGTTAATTTCATAAAAGGATATTTAATCCAAACAGGTGTTGAAAAGCCAACACCAAGCTCCAAATATAATATTTTTTCATCCTTATAGCTATTTATAAAATTAATATATCTTTGTTGAGCTTGATGCCAACCATTATCCTCAACAAACAATTCATCACACCTTAAATTTGAAGTCATTGGAGCATGACAAATAGGGCATCTAGGAATTAGGCTTGTAGGTATTTTATTATCATTGGTATTATTAACCATGTTTATTATTAAATCCTTATTATCGTAGGTTTTATTATGACAGGCTTTACTACATTGAAACAAACCATAATCACCTTGCATATAAAACAATCTTTTCTTATCAAAGCCTGCCTTTTGAAATTGATGATCTACATTTGTAGTAATTACAAAATAATTCTTATTGCGTACTAGATTAAATAACCTTTTATAAAGATCCTTACCATCATCACAATATCTATTAAGATAAATCATTTTTGCCCAATATCCCCACTTTTCCTCTAGGGTATTAAAATGATGGAATCCAGCACTATACATATCCTTATAGCCGTATAAATCATACATATACTTGAAATTATCCATAAATGTCTTACCATCATAATGACATCCGGCAGCATTGCTTAATCCTGCTCCTGCGCCAATCACAATATTATCATAGCTATTTATTATTTCTTTAATATTCTCCAAATAAATCACATTCCCTTCTCCATGATTTTTCTTTTACTTCCTTTATAATATCGCCTGGTAAGGAATTACCTATTAGAAAAGGTGAATTATCATCATGATTATTATAATTTTGTAAGATTTTATCTTTGCTAGCATTGGCATAGCAATACCTACAAAAATGGGGACAAGAATTATAAGCGCCTATATCGGAGGCTAGCATACAAGAGCAATATCCTTTACGTGCCTCCATTTTTTTATTAGGTACTAGATGATAGCCAGAGGCATTCTCATAATCTATAAGGCGCATACATCCCTTAATATCAACACCATATTCACTAAGCCATTTTTCCTTTGAACAAAGCCTTAATTCAAGATGACGCATTTTGGCAATTTCCATAAATTTCTTAGCAATAATTATTTTATTTAGATCAGTAGTATCAACAAGCTCTGGTGCTCTTTTTTTAAGCTTATCATACATATCTAAGAAACCAAAGGCAACCAGCTTTGTATAGCCTTCAAGCTCGCTTGCAATATATTCAAAAGCTTTAATGTGTCTTTCCACACTATATTTTTCATTAATTATAATTGGCGTATATCGCCAACCAACAGCATTTGGCCCAAGCTTATTAGATAAATATTTAAAATCACTAATTACATCATTAATTTTGGGAACATTAGGCTCTAAATCAGTTGAATATGGTGTGATAGTCACATACCAAAATTGTTTATAATCCTTTAATTCATCTAAATATTTAAGCATTGGATGAGGATTTTTAGTACAAAATCCTATTACATCAACAACACTAGGATCTAATATATATTTTGTAACCATACTTGGATAATAAGGATTTCTAACAAGAACATAATGCTCTCTTATCCTATTAATAAACCACTTAGAATAAAATGCTGGAATATCCGTTCTTTGGCCTGTATTAATTATCATATTTAATTTTCCTTTCATACAATAAATAATCAATATCCTTATAAACAACAAATACAACCTTTAATTTGCTATTGTTCTCTTTAAGATAATCCTTAACAGTCTTAATTGCAATTTCAGCAGCAAGCTCATTAGGGAATGAATAAATACCTGTAGAAATACAAGGAAAAGCAATACTATCTAATTGCATTTTTATAGCCATTTTTAAAGCATTTTTATAGCAATTGCTTAATTCGTTTTTAGCATTTGCTGTTACAACACCATTAACAATTGGTCCAACTGTATGAAAAATATATTTACTAGGTAAATTATAGCCATATGTTACCTTACATTCTCCAGTTGGTTCATCATAATTTTGTATTTCCATAATCTTCATTAAATCTCGTCTAACCTGTAAGCCTGCATAAGAATGAATAGCATTATCTACACAATTATGTAGAGGATGAAAACAACCAAGCAGCTTAGAATTACAAGCATTAACAATAGCCGATACCTTTAAAATGGTAATATCCCCTTTATATAAATAAAGAGATTTATTAAAAGGAATTAATGTATCTAACAAAACTATTTTCTTCTTTTCATATTCATCATGAATTATTTTATCCTGAAGTCTATAAAAATCAGTGCTTAAATCAATAGGCATTGTTATATTCATTAATGCTCTAAAAGCTTGAAAGCCTGTTAACTCATTATCTATCCTAACATTATTATATTTTTCTAAATACTTAATTCCTTCTTCTAAATCACTCATTTTAATCCTCTTATTTTGAAACAACACTAATTCTTTCTTTATTATATTTACCACTAATAATAACATCAACTAAAGCAATTGCATAATCAGCATAAGAAATTACACTTTCACCATTAGAATTCAAAGCTAAATCCTCACCTGCAAGCTTATATTCACCTGTTTCAATACCATCAGCATCAAAATTACATGCAGGAGAAATATATGTCCAATTTAAATTTTCCTTAGTTCTTAAATAGCTTAAGCCTTGTCCATGAGCACTTGATAATGGCTTCCATGAATCAGGAAAATCAGCGCCCATATCTAAAGTAATAGTTCTTTCCTTATTAACAAATAAGCTACCAGCACCACCAACCACAATTAATCTCTTATTAGAATTTACAAGTAAATCAGCAAGATGCTTCATTACATTAGTAATATTAGGAATATTTTTTTCATCCCAACCGCCAACTGCGTCAACAACTACATCATAATTAGCTAAATCAGCTAAGGTAATATCCATAGCGTCCTTCTTAAGATAACAATTTAAATTATTCTTATTTTCACCTCTACCAAGTCCACTAACATTAATTCCTTTTTCAATAGCCTTTTTATAAACTAAGCTTCCAACTCTTCCATTAACACCAACAACTAATATATTCATTTTATTTTCCTCCTATATATCTTGAAAAATAACCGGTTATTTTTTCATTACACCTATATTATATTCATATAGTAGAAAATAAAAAGTACGCACTTTAAAGTGCTATAGTATCAAAAAAGAAACTATAACAAAAGTTAGTTCCTTATTTGTTCCTTATTTTGTATTAATTAGTTCCTTAATTTAATGATTAAAATCCAATAATATCTATTGGACAATAAAATACCTCACTATTGATTTCAGATAAATCAATAACTAATCCCTTATTAATTGTTTTATTGTATTTATTTAAGAATGTGAATTTCTTGTTATAGCTAACGCGATTAATTCCTTTTTTTATTTCAATCGGATAAATAGAATCGTATTCTTCTATAATTAAGTCAACCTCATATTGATCTCTATCCCTATAATAATATATATTAGATATATCCTTATAATCATTATAAAATGATTTTATAATCTCAGAAACAACATATGTTTCATAGAAAGCACCAGCAAATGAGCTTTTTTCAAGAATTTCTGCAGATAGCATTCCACACAAATAGGCACATAATCCTGTATCCAAAAAATATAATTTTGGTGTTTTAATAACTCTATCAGATAAATTTTTAGCATAAGGATGAATTAATTTAACTATTCCTGATGTTTCTAAAACTGAAATCCATGCTTTTGCAGTCCTTGAATCAATTCCAACACTTATAGATATTTCCGAATAATCAATTTGACATCCTGTTCTTAACGCAACATATTGCATAAAATTCATAAACGTTGTCTCTTTATCAGCTGCAATAATTTTTCTAACATCTTTTTCAATATATGTAGTTATATAAGATTTAAAGAACATATCTCTATTTGGTCGATTAACAACATATTCAGGCATACCACCAATCATAATATCCTCAAATATCTCTTTTCTAGACCTAAATTCATTATTTAATAATTTCTCTTTAGCTTGTAATATATCAATTTTTGGATTAAAGAATGAGTGTTCCTTTCTTTCTTTAATTTCATTATATGATAATGATGACAAATTAAAAACACATGTTCTTCCAGCTAATGATTCAGTTATTGAATCCTGTAATTCAAATTGATTAGAACCAGAAAAAATATATAGCATCTTTATCTTTTCATTATTTTTAAGACACATTTTCTTCATTTCATCTATTTCGATTTTAATGTAGTCTAATAATTTAGGAGCCTTTTGTATTTCATCTATAATTAAAGGCTTATTATAATATTTCAAAAAGCCTTTAGGGTCATTTATTGCATAATCTCTAATCCCTATATCATCAAGAGTAACATATTTTATATTAGGAAAGATATTTTTAATTAATGTTGCCTTACCAATCTGTCTTGATCCATATATTGTAATTGAAGCAAATTGTTTTGATGATTCCTTAATTTTTCTTCAATGTTTCTTTTTATATACATAATAACTAATCACCAAATATATTATCTACTTATTTCGTTTATTTTTCAGCTAATTATACATTGCAATGTTGTTTTTGCCGAAAATTTAGATTAAAAATGACCATTAGTTTTAATTCTAATGGTCATTAACTTATTAACTTCCTAGCTTATCTCCATAATCTGTAGTATTAGTATCCATTATGTTAGCGTCTGTCTTTAAACGCGTATATCCACCAACAATACCACCTACATTGCTTGTTCCTTTAATTTCACCTTTATTTACACAATAGGTCATTTCAATATAACCATAACCGTACCAACTCGATGAATATCTTGCAGCACCAAAGCAATAGCCAAAAATTCCACCTACATTATTTTTTCCAACAACTTTTACAAAATTTTTATTATTAGCCATTGTTATTATGAAATTATTGTCTGTCTTTCTCACTGGGATATTAATATAACCAGCAATTCCACCGGTATAATCTGATCCTGTAATAATTCCATAATTTTCATTATCATTCATTTCGTTATTATTAGAAACATTTGCAAATCCTATAATTCCGCCTACATAATTACCATTTGTGTTAATAGTAATATTGGTATTGTTCTTGCAGTTAATAGCTCCTGTTGCATAGCCAGCAATTCCACCAACATATGAATTGTTAAAATTATTTTCAACAATTACGCCAGTTGAAATAATTTCACCATCATTAGTTGAATCCTCTATTTTACCAGCCTTACCAGCAATTCCACCGACATAGGCTTTACCAGTTATTGTATTATTATTAGCAACAATTTTAATATTTGTTCCATCTGCACTACCTACATAACCGCCTACATAATTTTCACCAGTAATATTTGCATCGTTAATACATAATGATATTATGGATATTCTAATTCCATAACCAACAATACCACCTACATAGTCACCTGTTCCAATAACAATTGCATGATTTTCACATGACGAAATATCAAAATAACCATAACCAGTCCAATTTGATGAATATCTATTGGCACCTAGCATTTCACCAAATAAACCGCCTACTTTTTCTACTCCATTTATCGCGCCATGATTCTTATTATTTTCAAAGCTATATGTAAAGCTATTATCTGTTTTTATGATAACCATATCTACCATACCAGCTATACCGCCAACACTATCTTTTCCAGTAACTTTTCCTGTATTTGTATTATTGTTTATTTGATCATTATTGTTAATTAATATATATCCTGCTAAACCACCTACATATGAAGCAGCATTATTAACCACAATATCAGAATTGTTCTCTGAATCAATAATTCCTCTACAATAACCAGCAAGTCCTCCAACATATGATCTACTAACACTATTTTCAAGGATTGGAGAAGTTGATACAACTGTACCATTATTTTTAGAATTAGAAATAATTCCACAATAGCCAGCTATACCACCTACATAGCCCTTACCTGTTATGGTATTAATATTTTCAGCCAATTTAATAGAAGCATTAGATGCATATCCTACATAACCACCAACATAGTTAGCTCCCGTAATATCAACATCATTTACACCAGTTGTAATTTCAGCCACACGTATTCCATAACCAACAATGCCACCTACATAATCACCTGTTCCAATAACAATAGCATGATTTTCACATAATGAAATATTAAAATAACCATAACCAGTCCAACTTGATGAATATCTATCGGCACCTAGCATTTCACCAAATAAACCGCCTACTTTTTCTACTCCATTTATCGCACCATAATTCTTATTATTTTCAAAGCTATATGTAAAGCTATTATCTGTTTTTATGATAACCATATCTACCATACCAGCTATACCGCCAACACTATCTTTTCCAGTAACTTTTCCTGTATTTGTATTATTGTTTATTTGATCATTATTGTTAATTAATATATATCCTGCTAAACCACCTACATATGAAGCAGCATTATTAACCACAATATCAGAATTGTTCTCTGAATCAATAATTCCTCTACAATAACCAGCAAGTCCTCCAACATATGATCTACTAACACTATTTTCAAGGATTGGAGAAGTTGATACAACTGTACCATTATTTTTAGAATTAGAAATAATTCCACAATAGCCTGCTATACCACCTACATAACCCTTACCTGTTATGGTATTATTATTTTCAGCCAATTTAATATCGGTATTAAACGCATATCCTACATAACCACCAACGTAGTTAGCCCCCGTAATATCAGCATTATTTTCACTAGTTGTAATTTCAGCCACACGTATTCCATAGCCAACAATTCCGCCTACATTGTTAGTACCATTGATTTCACCTATATTTGACATTAAGCTTAAATTAAAATAGCCATAACCAGTCCAACTTGATGAATATCTATCGGCACCAACAGCTTTACCAACAATACCACCAACATTTTCTTTACCAGTAACATTACTTTTATTTTCATTTTGTTCTAAAGTATATGTAAAACTATTATCAGTCTTTATTACATTTTCATAAACATATCCATAGCAGCCACCTACATTATTTGTTCCTTTAATTTCACCATAATTAGTATTATTATCGGCTAAACCACTTTCCTTTAAAACCAATGTTCCACTTATTCCACCCACATTTTCTTTACCAGTGACAATAGCATAATTTTTACAATCAATTATTTTATTATTATTGATACCAGCAATACCACCTACATTATCATAATAAGGTGTATTTATACTTCCTTCAACAATAACATTTTTAATGGTTCCTTTATTTGTTCCTGCAACAATTCCAACCTTTCCAGCATTACCACGAGCAGTAATTGAAGCATTTTCAATAGTTAAATTCATTACTGTTCCTTCAAGTGTTTTAAATAAACCCAAATTTTCCTCATTAGCAGCACTAATAGTTAAATTTTTGATTTTATATCCACCACCATTTAAAACACCCTTAAAGCCTTCTATTGGTTGCCAATTATTTTCTGTTGATAAATCTATATCAGCCCCCAAAACATAGCTATCGCTTGAATCATTTAAGGCCTTTAAATCTTCAACAGTCATAATTTTGTTTGCAGAGAATTTTGTTTTATCAAGCATAGGAATTATTTCTTTAGCCACATCCTCTGCTGTTGTTTTCTTACTACAATAAATTGAACCCTTTGAGCTAAAACTTAAATAGTTTCCACTCATAAAGCCAATATTTTTAGAATAGTACCATTCTTCATCATCTATTGTTACACTACCATATTGGCTAACAACATTTTTACCACTATAATAAAAAATATATGATATAGAATTAGCAGTTTGGCCTACTAAAATTGGTCCTGTATAGCCATTAATATAAGCTAAGGCAACGGCAGCCATTCCATTGTTTGTTTTAGTATAGCTTCTTCCTGCAACTACAGCAACCTCAGAACCAGCATCACTAACATATTTAATATCGGAAGCCGTATATTCATTAGATTTTTTACTTTCCTGTTTTGATTCATTAGTCCCACCAAACACGCAACCTGAAAGTGTTAAAAGCATTATTATAAAAATAACTAAGCTTAATAATGTTCTTTTTTTAGTCATTTTATTTCTCTCCATTTCTTTTATTACCTTTTAATCTTTAATAATCCCTTTACACTAAGAGCAATCAAAACCATAACCACCAAAAAAACTATAGATATAGCAAGAAAGCCAATAATGTTTGCGGCAAACGAAACCATTACAGCAGTTACTTTTTCTAATACTTCTATAGATATAAAATACATAATTATATCCGCAATTAAAAGAATTATAGCTATAAATATAAAACCCTTTAAGCCTCCCTTTATATCTGCAACGCTTAATTCCATATGACTAGCAATCATAATTGCCAAAACTATAAATAGCCACCATAATGGATCGCCCATATTTGTAAAATCAAATATATCATTAAAAACATCCCAAAATAAACCAAATATAGCCTCATATGTAGAAATATCAAGTAAATCAAAGGATATTAATTCCATAAATTGTAGTTCATCAATAACCTCAGTAAATAAGCTAGGAGTACATATAAACATTAATAATGAAATTACAGCACTTCCTCCTAGAATAGGAGCAATTCCTATAAAGAAGTTTCCGATTTGTTGATAAAGATTTTTAGGATTATACGAATGCTTTACATAGCCTAAGGTATTATCCTCACTATTTGGCTGATATAATTTAATTTCTGTAATCTTATGCCCAAAAATCAAGCACATAAGTGCATGACTTAATTCATGAATTGGTGTTCCAATTATTCCTGTTATTAATAATATCTTTGTTCCCTTTTCACCTGAAATATTACAAAAAGCTTTTCGGCAAAGAGCAATCAATAATCCGAAAATTACGATTACTCCTACCGAAAAAACAATTTGCGTCAGGAAATTTGTTATAATTTCCATTTTAACCTCTTAGTATGTAATAGTTACTTCAGTTGATGGGTTAGAATTCATAACATAAATACCTGAAGAATTGAATGTATTTCCTAATATTTGTACCTGAACATTATACATAGCACCTACAGTTGTCATAGTAAATTCATAGGTTATTGTATCTGCTGTTTCAGCTACTACATTAGTTCTTTCAATTCCCCCAATTAAACACTTATAGCCAGTTGCATCATCCTGTTTTTTAATAGTAACAGTTATTGTATTACCATTCTTTTCAACCTTAAATGCATTCTTATTTGTTAATTCATCCTGCATAACAGGCTGAGTTATTCTAGATACTCTTTGCTTAAATGAATAAATTTCAGAGCTAATAATATCATTATTATTACCTATTGCTCTAATACTAACCTCAAATTCACCCTCAGTTGTAAATGTTGGTGTATATTCATTTGTTAAAATTGATGTCCATAAAGCATCCTTGCTAAGCTTAATTTCATAGCCTACAGCTCCAATTACCATATCCCAGCTATATTTGCCTTCAGTCTTTACTAAATTTTCAACTTTGTTAAGCTTTGTAAAGCTAAATTCATTAGATTCTGGAGAATCAACAGTTGAAACATAATCACCTAAGGCAATAACCTTAACTGTATAATTACCAGCCTCAAAATTGCTCATTGCATAAGAGCTTCCTGTAATTTGAACCTCACCTTGATCTACACCATCTTTACTTATAAATAGCTTATAGCTATTGCAATTAATACTATTAACAGCTGAAGGATTCCATACTAAATTATCACCAGACACCTTAACATTTGTAGGTCTTGCATATTTACTAATAGTTTTAGTTGCTGATACATCTGAATCAATAATATCACTACCATTACCGATGGCATATACACTTATTTGTGTACCCATTCCTTCAATTATACTACTTGAATAGCCAAGTAAAGCAAAGGCATTTACATCTGTATTATATGATTCAGTTCCAAGTATTACCTTATAGGCTGTAGCACTAGGTACCATCTCCCAGGTTAAATTACCATTTTTAATCACTAAATTAATTGGTGTTGCAAGCTTCTTAACATTTAATGTATTAGAAAAGCTTCCTGTAATTACATCCTCACCATTACCCATTGCTTGAACATTAATTGTATGGCTACCGCTAGACATATCAGTTAATGTAAATGAAGTTGAAGTAACCTCTGTTCTTTTTCCATCTATAGTAAGAACATATTTACTAGTATGATTTACTTGATCCCAGGTTAATTGATTACCATTAATAATTAAATTTTGTGGTGTTGCTAATTTAGTAGCATTAAATTCAAGAGGAACATTGCTATCTAATACTGCACCTGAGGCAGTTACTAAGCCACGAGCAACAATTTTAAAATTAACTACAGATTCTATTGTTTTATTTGTCATTTTTGATAAATCAACAAAGAATGTTGTTTCCTTTACTGTTGTAGCTATTTCTACATCATCAGCAAGCAACGCATAGCTTGCTGCTCCAACACATGCATTAAATGAAACTGATATTTGATTTTGCTCTAAAGGTCTATTAGTTAGCTTATGATTTGTTGGTGTTGCTAATCTCTTAACAGAATAAGCATTGCTATATTTTGATTCATAAATTCCACCATCACCAAGAGATGTAGCCTTTACATAAACAAGATAATCACCCGCATCAGCAAAATCATAATTGTATACAAATGTTTCACTACCAACAGATGTTGTATGAACAACATTATCATCCTTAGTAATTTTTAGCTCATAGCCAGCACAGCCAGTAACCTGATTCCAACGAATTACTCCATCACCAAAGCTTACAACTGGACTTCTTAAAATATTTATAGTTATTTCATTAGACCAACGAGAAAAATAGAAATCACTATCACCTATTGGTAAAATTTGAATACGATAGCTATTACCACTTGCTAAAGCTGCATATTCATTTGTAGTTAATTCTTCATTATTAACGATACCATTTATTTTTATCTTATATCTAACTGCATTCGCAGAAGCCGTCCATACAAGCTTACCATCAACAACATTTAAGCCCTCAATTGGCGCAATATATTTATATGTTTTAGCCTCTGAATAAGCTGAATCATATATTTGCTTACTCATATCGCCAACAGCTCTAACAGAAACCTCAAAATCTTGATTTCCTGCTGCATATGCATATTTATTTGTAGTTGTTTTAAATTCCTCATTACCAATTTTTAAAACATATGAGGAAGCATTATTAACCTTTTCCCAAGTAAAGTTTTCAGAATCATACATTAAATTCTTAGGCGCACCCAAGATAGAACCACTTATTGCTTCACTCCAAATTGAATAATAAGGAATGTTACCATCTGTACTTTCAGCTTGACCCTTTAAAGCTCTTACCTTATATGAAAAAGATCCTTCTTCTGTTTTATAGCTATTTGTTCCAACATTTTCAGAAACAATATTGCCATTATACATAACTGCATATTTTTCAGCAGAATCTAGGGCATCCCATGTTAATAAACCATTCTCAATTTTTAAATTAAGAACCTGTCCGATATTAGTAAAACGCATAGAATAGGTAGGATTTTTATCACTGCCATCCTTAATTACTGCTTCAATAGAAAAATCAAAATCCGCACCATTAGAATTGTATCTATAAGATACCATTCCTTCTGCTTGGCTCACAATAAATTCAGAGCCTTTATCAATTTTAAGCTTATAATTCTTAGCGTTTTTAACACTACTCCAGGTTATTGTCTCACCATTATAGGTTAGATTTGTTATACTCTTTGCTCCTGATGTTCCTCTATCGCAGGCAACTAATAGTCCACCATAGAAAACACTAAAGATAAATAAAATAGCAATTAAAAAATACTTTTTTTTCATATTACCTCATTCTCACATAATAGTATAAGATTCATTACTACTATTCTAGATTTTTTATATCTTGATTCTAGTAACAAGAATATTAATTATTGATAACTCCAGATTTTATCAGCATACATAGACCATTTATCAGCGATTTTATATTGATCTAATACTTCAGTCGTATTTTTGATATAAATAGTAAAATCATCAGCTACACCAACAAATACATCATCACCAAGGCTTGGTGGCATACACTCTAATATAATAGAAGCTAGCCTACTACAATCGTAAAATGCTTTATCATTAATTTCTATAACATTTTTACTAATAGTAACATTTTCAATATTAGAAAATGAAAAGGCATTTTCAGATATTTTAATAATTTTTTTAGCATTAATTATTTCTGGTATTGTAACATCCTTATCAGTACCAAAATATTGCTTAATAGCATAACCATCATTATATTCCTCTAAGGCATAATCACCAAAAATTAAACCAATAGAATAAATTTTATCAGCTATTTGACGCCAATTTGTTGATGTTTGATAGTTTCTAATCATTTTACTTGTTACATATACAGAAAAAGAATCTGAAACATTTAAAAAGCTATCACTTGCAATTGTAGGTACTTTATCTAATTCAATCTTCATTGCTCTTAGGTTTTTACTACCACTAAAGGCCTTAGAACCAATACTAAAGGTGTTAGCACTACTATTTATAGTAACATTAATTAAATTATTGCAATTTTCAAAGGCTCTAGCCTCTATTGATGATATTTTTCCACCTATTACAATTGAATTAATTTTTGTTCCACTAAAAGCACTATCTGAAATTTTAATAGTTGATTCATCTATTTGATATGTATCACCACTCTTTTTAGCAGGATATTGGATTAAATATGTTGAATTACCAATTTTATAATATAAAACTCCATCCTTAGTTAAATATTTTTCATTTTCAACATCTACCTCAAATCCCTCTAAAGAGCTCATATTTTTGAAAGCACCAGCACCAATATTTTTAATATTTTTAGGAATAATTATTTTATTGATACTAGAGCAATTTTCAAAAGCATTCTTACCTATTATTTCAAGCTCTAAAGGAAAGGCAATAGCTTCAAGGCTATTATCACCACTAAATACATTTTCTGGTAATTTTTTTACTCCATTTGGAATATTAACTTTCTCTAATTTTATGCAATTTTCAAAAGCACCAGTTCCTAATTCCTTTATTGACTGAGGGAGTAAAATTCTTTCAATTGTATTAGAGCTAATCTTTTTAATTCTTGTTACTTTTTTACCATAATAGCTATCAGGAATTATTATCTCCTTATCAGTACCAGAATACGATACTTCATATTCCTTATCATTTGTTGAAGCAATAGTGGAGAACTCAAGAACATTATTTGATCCTTCTTTAAATTTTGAATATAAAAAGATAGTTTCTCCTAGATTTTCTGGAATAGTATAAGGATAAACCACAGGATTAAGTAATGTAGAATCGAAATACCAACCCTCAAAGCAATAATTATCCTTAATTGATGATGGAAGAATATTAATAGTTTCGCCAACAGAATAAGAAACATTATTAACGTTGCTTCCATCTGTTATAAAATTAAATGTAACTATTTTCTCTGACCAATGAGCATAAAGTGTTGTGCCAACATCTGATAAAGGATATTTTTTAGTAGAATAAGTATCGGTATCCGTTAAAAAATTACCCTTAGAATCTGTAATTTGAGTATTTTTATCAGTAAACCAACCAGCAAATGAATAGCCGTTTTTTATAGGAACAGGAAATTTTGAATTAATTTTTTGATCATAAATAACAGAAATATCCTTAATAGTATTTTGGGAAGTAGCATTTTGATAATCAAAAACAATTTTATAGGTGTTTGCTTCAAAATGAGCATAAGCTACTAAAGGATATTCCTTTTTCCAAGGCATACCATTACTACTACCTTCACTATCAGTATAGGCAGATCCCCCAACTTCTGCTGAATACCAGCCTAAAAAAGTATACCCAACCTTTTTTGCTATACCAAGAGAAAATTCTTTACCTATAATCACTGATTCCTCATCATATTTTTCACCATCAGCATATAATGTTACACTATTAAAATTTTTTTCACAAGCTGAGGTATTTATTATTACAAATATTAAAATGACAAGATAAGAAATAATCTTTAAGAATCTTTTCATATACTAAGCCTCCTCATACAATAGTTTAATATGTTCTTCTAATACCATATTAGACGACACCTATATATTATAATTATAATTAAAACGTGAATAAATGTCAATATTTACAAAATTTCAAATAGGAATAAATCATTAATAAGCTTATAATAAAGATTTCTCGAGTTTTTTTAAATATTTTGTTCATATAATATGGTATTAGGCGACATTTTTATTTAACATTTTTCCAAGTTTATTCATCATATCTTGTTTATGCTCCATAAGTGAATGAGCATATCTATTTAAAGTAATAGTAGCATTTTTATGTCCAAGTATTTCAGATAATGTTTTAACGTCCATCCCACTTTCTAATGCTCTTGTTGCAAAGGTATGTCTTAAGGAATGAAAGCCTCTATGCTCAATATTCAATTTTTTTAACAATAATGCAAAGCTACGCTGATATGATCTTATTGTTACAATTTTTCCATTTTCTTCAATAACATATTTACTTTTGCTTTTTTGTTTTTTCAATTTTAAAATAGGAATTAATTGCTTAGGAATAGGAATCGTTCTTTTTGATGATTTAGTTTTAGGCTCAAAAATTAATCGACAATTGTTTTTACCATCATAGCAGGTTTTATTTACACTTATAAATCCTGATATAAAATTAATATCATCCCATGTTAGTGCAAGTAATTCCCCAATTCTTAATCCCATATATAAACATAATAAAATTCCAAACATTTTATCACGCTTATCAGATAAAATAGCTTGTTCAATTTTTCTTTGTTCTATTAAATTGAAGCAGCTAACTTCAGATTCCTTTAATTTAGGTCGCTTTATTCTATCAGCCGTATATTCATTTATAATACCAATCCTAAACGCTGTTTTAAGAGAATTCTGAACAATCGTAATAATAAGATTAACTGTGCTTGTTGATAATCCTCTTCCATTTAGCTTATTACCGATTTTTAATAATTCAGTTAAGAAATTTTGTAATAATAATGGTGTAATTTTCCGAATATCCAAATCACCAATTTTAGTAATTATATGATTATCTAACATCTGTTTATAATTTTCAAATGTCCTAGTTTTATTAGTAGGCTTTATATAATTATAAAGCCAAATTTCAATCCATTCTTTATATTTCATTTTCTTATCCTTTCTTTTTTAGTAAAAAAAAGCCACATTATTTTGTGGCTCTACTATCCTTATTTTAATTCATTTTCAATGATTTTAAATACCTTAAATACTCTTTTCATAGGCCTGGTAAGAATCAGAAGGTAAAGTAAAATCATTAGTTTTTGTTTTGATGTTATTTAATAAATTACTAACATCATTTAAATCTATAAATGTCACATTATCTCTTCTTTCACCAAAAAACATACTTTAGATATAAAAACATATCCATTAGAATCATATGTTACAACATCATACTCGCCATTTGTACTTCTTTAATATCTTTATACATATCATTTGCATCATAATCATCAAAAAATTCCATAGTTTTATATCTTTTTTTAACTATATTTTCTTTTGATATATTATACTCATTTATAAGAACATCCTTATACATATCTAACACAGTAGATTTGCCGCAACGTCTAACACCTACAAGAATTTTTATAATGTTAGCATCTTTAAACTTTAATAAACGATTGATATATTCTGGTCTTTGAATCATAACAAATACCTCCTAGTAACTATATTACACTATAAAAACTTGTAAATTTATAATAGTTTTTTGAAAAAGTCAGTAAAAACTTTTAAAATTCACATTTATTTTCGACCTAAAACTAGCATTTCCATTTAATTTAATCAGCATTTGGCCTTTTAATTCATAAGCTCTTCCAATAAATTTCATTTAACTTACTTCATTCCGACTCGGTTTTATCCGAGTTAATTTTGTTTTTTAAAAAATAAAAAAAAGGAAATATCAACCTTGATACTTCCTAATCAATCTTAATAATTTTCTTCTTTAATTTCAAAATATGACTGAGGATGTGCACATACAGGACATACCTCTGGAGCCTTTGTTCCAATTACAATGTGACCACAATTACGACATTCCCAAATTTTAACCTCACTACGCTCAAAAACACTAGATGTCTCTATATTATTAAGTAAAGCTCTATAGCGTTTTTCATGCTCACGCTCAATTGCCCCAACAAGTCTAAATTTTTTAGCTAGAGCAGTAAAGCCTTCCTCTTCAGCCTCACGAGCGAATGTTTCATACATATCAGTCCACTCATAATTTTCACCCAAAGCTGCAGCCTTTAGGTTATCCATAGTATTTCCAATACCTTCAAGTTCCTTAAACCAAAGCTTAGCATGCTCACGCTCATTTTCAGCAGTCTTTAAGAAAATATTTGCAATTTGTTCATAGCCTTCCTTTTTAGCAACAGATGCAAAATAAGTATACTTATTTCTTGCCTCTGATTCTCCAGCAAAGGCAGCACGAAGATTTTGTTCAGTCTTTGTTCCACTATATTTCATTATTTTATCTCCAATCGTTTAGTATACCTATATTATACAATATTTCCAATTTTATTTAAAGATATTAATTACTTCAATACTACTTCAAAGCCAACTTCAATACCACTTCAATGAAATATTGAAGTAACTTCAAAGAAAAGGCTTAATATCTTTCTACTAAATTATGATTAGTAATATATGTTTTTTTCTTACCATTACTTTCTTCTATTAAAAATCCCTGTTTAACTAAATTTCCTAATATATTTTTTCTGAAGAATGTAGAATCTGACACTTTAATATTATCTACTATTTCCTTAACAGTTTTATTTTGATTATAACAAAAAGCTAAAATAGCTAAATCATGTTTTGACGATGACTGGTTATTAACATTATATCTAATAGAATCCTCATTTAAGGATACACCCATTGAATATGTCAAATCAGGAAGGACTATAGAAAATTGATTATTTTTAGCAAATATAAAAGGCTGATGCCCAATATCTTCACCTGAATAATCAGACATTATTTTTTCAAATCCTGTTCCCTTTGCCTCCATTGCTTTACATAAAATAAATACATTGCAAATTAATTCATTCCTTCTTCTAGATATAAATGAATCTAATTTATATGTTCTTTTTAACTCGCCACTACCATAAAAACCACCAGGAGATGAAATCACCAATCTATTTTTAAATAAATCAACATAAATAGCACTTCCTGTAATAAAATAATCACGATGTGCAAGCGAATTAATAATTGCTTCGAATAAACTTCTTTTAGGAAATGCATCTAAATCAAGTCTTGTTGTTTCTTTCTTAATCAAACTATGATTCATTCTTAAATTAACAAATTCCCAAATATATTTATAGGAGCTTATTAAATTACCATTAAAGCTATTACTTGCAATTATCTGATCATCACCTCTGGTAAAGCCTTTATACAATGAGCAAACAATATTTGTATTATCACCAACATAGTCATCTTTAAATAACATTGCTCCCCTAGATAGCATAACGTTTTCATTATAAAATCCAATAGCTGCTAGTTCCTTTTCCTTTAATTCAATTCCAGTATTTTCTTTATAAAATGAAAAGAGCATACTAAAATCAGATGACTTAAATTTAACATTTGTATAATCAGTATCATATTTTATGCTTTTAGAATTTTTTGACATTAAAATAATTTCTTCAGTAGTAGCAGGCTGAGTATATCCATCTCTTCGCATAAAAATCATAGGCATACCTTGATACTTCAAAATAACTGGTTTAACTAGTGATTCATAAACTTTGATTTGAATTATATAACGCTTCTTTTCATTTATGACATAAGTCAAAAGCTTACTTTCAATATTTGGCATAGTTTCAAAATGCTCTTGAATAGTATTATATAAATAATGCTTTTCTTTATTTATTTCTTCAGCATCAAAACCAATTAATTTATTAGTTTCATCTTCAACACCTAAAAATAAATCTCCGCCCTTTGTATTAGCAAAACCATCAATAGTTTTCAACCATCCTAATATATTATTTCTATCAAGTCTAGCTTTACATTCATAAACGTTATCTTCAACGCCAAAATCTTCATATATATCATTAAGCTTCATATTATCACCTATATTCATTATACTTCAATACTACTTCAATGTCAACTTCAATACTACTTCAATAAAATATTGAAGTAACTTAATAGCTTACTTCAAAGTACTAATTTTACTTAAAAATCGAAAGCTAGAATATATGAACAACTAAATTCTTATCTTGATTTTTTCACTGCTGAGGAAGCTCAATATGCTATTGATAATTTATAATAATATCTATTAAAAAAAGCCATCATTTTAGATGACTATTTGTTGTGCGATTTTTAATTTAGTAGAACGTTGCGTTGACATATGTATAAAAATTGTAATTACGTTTTGTAAAAATTATATATTAGTCATTGAAAATACCTAACATTTTCTCAACATCAACAATATCCGTCCATCCTTTTTCCTTTCCGTATTGTTCACCTTTGAAAAGTTCACTCATTAGTTTGATCATAGCCTTTGTTTTTTCATATTCATCTATATCGACAATGGCATACCTACTCCTACCATTTTTTGTCAAGAATACAGGCTCTCCAACTTTAATGTTTCTCAATACCTTTGTATAGTTCCTTAAATCAGACACTGGTTTTATATTTGGCATAACACTCACTCCTTTCAAATCTATTATAACCTAATTTATTATAAGATGCCATTTATAATACTAACCATCTTTAATTATCAATTTATGCATAACTACTATTTATAATTTCCTAATAAATAAAAAAATAGGACTTCAAGCTGAAATCCTATTTACTTATAGCTTATCAATTTTAGTTATATCTACATACGTACTTAAATCTTTAAGCATATCATAAATAACTATTCAAACTCAATTGTAGCAGGTGGCTTTGAAGTACAATCAAGCAGTACACGATTTACCCCACGAACCTCATTTACAATTCTACGAGAAACAATATCGATTACATCATAAGGAATTCTTGCCCAATCAGCAGTCATAAAATCAGATGTTAAAACTGCACGTAAGGCAATAGCGTAATCATAAGTTCTTTCATCTCCCATAACTCCTACGCTTTGCATATTTGTTAGGGCAGCAAAATATTGACCTAAGGTCTTATCAAGACCAGCCTTAGCTATTTCCTCACGGTAAATATAATCCGCCTCTTGAACAATTTTAACCTTTTCCTTAGTTACCTCACCAATAATTCTTATTCCAAGACCTGGACCTGGGAATGGTTGACGATATACTAAATAATCAGGAATGCCAAGCTCTAATCCTACTTTACGAACCTCATCCTTAAATAATAGGCGAAGTGGTTCAACAATTTCCTTAAATGATACAACGCTTGGAAGTCCACCAACATTATGATGAGATTTAATAACAGCTGATTTACCAAGACCAGATTCAATAACATCAGGGTAAATAGTTCCTTGAACTAAATAATCAACCTCACCAATTTTTTTAGCTTCATCCTCAAAAACTCTTATGAATTCCTCACCAATAATTTTTCTTTTACGCTCAGGATCAACAACACCCTTTAATTTTTCATAAAAGCGTTCGCTAGCATCAACTCTAATGAAATTAAGATCATTAGGACCATTAGGACCAAAAACAGCCTCAACCTCATCGCCTTCATTTTTTCTAAGTAAGCCATGATCAACAAAAACACATGTTAATTGTTTACCTACAGCTTTAGATAACAATACAGCAGCTACAGAGGAATCAACACCTCCAGATAGGGCACATAAAACCTTACCATCACCTATCTTTTTCTTTAAATTAGCAATTGTTTCCTTAGCAAATTCATACATTTGCCAATCGCCCTTACATTTACATACATCCATAACGAAGTTTTTAAGCATTTTCATACCTTCCTCGCTATGCATTACCTCAGGGTGGAATTGAACAGCATAAATATGATTCTTTTCATTTTCCATAGCAGCAATAGGACATACAGGCGTAGATGCTACATTATTAAAGCCAATAGGCATTTTAGAAATAAAATCAGTATGACTCATCCAGCATACAGTATCATCAGATACATCACTAAAAATTTTTGAATCCTTTTTAACGCTTACAAGAGTTTTTCCATATTCACTTACAGGAGCCTTCTTAACCTCGCCACCTAAAAGATGAGCAATTAATTGAGCACCATAGCAAATACCTAAAATAGGAACACCTAGCTCAAATATTTTTTTATCACAAAGAGGTGAATCATCCTTATAAACACTATTAGGTCCACCAGTAAAAATAATTCCTTTTGGACTTAATTCCTTTATTTTATCAAGAGAAAGTGTATAAGGATAGACCTCACAATAAACATTTAATTCTCTAACTCTTCTTGCGATTAATTGATTATATTGACCACCAAAGTCTAAAACAATAATCTTCTCATTTTTCATATATAAATCCTACTTTGTATAGTTTGGAGCTTCAACAGTGATATCAACATCATGAGGATGTGATTCTCTTAAGCCGGCATTAGTAATTCTAATAAATTTAGCATCAGTCTTTAAATGACTAATATCTGGAGTTCCACAGTAACCCATACCAGAACGAATTCCACCACATAATTGATAAATTGTATCAGCAAGAGGTCCCTTATAAGCAACTCTTCCTTCAATTCCTTCAGGAACTAGCTTCTTAGCAGTTGTTTCCTTAGCTTGGAAATAACGATCAGCAGAACCTCTCTTCATAGCAGCAAGAGAGCCCATACCTACATAAACCTTAAATCTACGACCCTGGAATACAACCTCATCACCAGGTGCCTCACTACAGCCTGCAAGCACAGATCCAAGCATAACACAATCAGCACCAGCAGCTAAAGCCTTAACAATATCACCACTAAATTTAATACCACCATCAGCAATTACACAAATACCCTTATTCTTACAATATTCATAAACATCACCAACAGCTGTAATTTGAGGAACACCAACACCTGCAACAACACGAGTTGTACAAATACTACCAGGACCAATACCAACCTTAACAGTATCAGCACCAGCATTAATTAGCTCCTCTGCTGCTTCCTTAGTTACAATATTACCAGCAATTAATCCTAAATTTGGATAAGCATTTCTAATTTTTCTTACTGTTTCAATAATATTTTTAGAATGGCCATGAGCACTATCAACTGTAATAACATCAACGCCAGCCTTAACTAAAGCCTCAACTCTTTGCATTGTATCAGGACCAACACCTACAGCAGCACCACAGCGTAATCTACCACGCTCATCCTTACAAGCATTAGGGAAATTAGTAGCATTATCAATATCCTTTGAAGTAATTAAGCCAACAAGCTTATTATTATCATCAACAATTGGAAGCTTTTCAATACGATGCTCCCATAATATTTTACCTGCCTCCTCTAAAGAAGTGCCAGCCTTAGCAGTAACAAGATTATCCTTGGTCATTATCTTACTGACAAGGGTATCATCTACAGGAAGATATTTCAAATCACGATTTGTAACAATACCAACTAAAATACCATCCTTATCAACAACAGGAAGACCTGAAATCTTAAATTTCTTTAGAATTTCATGAGCCTCAATAATAGTTTGATTTTCATTTAGAGTAATAGGGTTAGAAATCATTCCACTTTCATTTCTCTTAACTAAATCAACCTCATTTGCTTGAGCCTCAATTGACATATTCTTATGAATAAAGCCAATTCCTCCCTCACGAGCTAAAGCAATCGCAAGCTTAGATTCAGTAACTGTATCCATTGCCGCACTAATAATAGGAATATTCAATACAATATTTTTTGTTAAATGAGTTTTTAGTGAAACCTGTCCTGGAAGTATTTCACTCTTTTGTGGAATTAATAAAACATCATCAAAGGTTAAACCTGTTCTTATATTATCAAAATTCATCTGCTATTCCTCCAATCCAGCACGTTTATAGATGAAATCAACGTTTTTATAATAATAATCTAATGTAAAACAATTGTCAAGTTCAGCATTAGTTAGATTCTTCTTAACTTCTTCATTTTCTCTTAAAAGCTCTTGATAATCAAGACCTTCATTATAAGCCTTCATAGCAATAGGCTGAACTAAATCATAAGCACTCTCACGAGATAAGCCCTTAGAAATTAAAGCATTCATTACTCTTTGAGCAAATATTACCTTGTGAGTTAAATAAATATTTTTAAGCATTTGTTCAGGATAAACAACTAAATTTTCTAAAATATTTTTAAAACGATTAAGCATATAATCAAGAAGCATAGTTGCATCAGGAAGAATAATTCTTTCGGTTGAGGAATGAGAAATATCACGTTCATGCCATAAAGCAACATTCTCATATGAGGTAGCCATATAGCCTCTTAATACTCTTGCACAGCCAACAATATTTTCACTACCAATAGGATTACGCTTATGAGGCATTGCTGAAGATCCCTTTTGACCCTTAGTAAATGCTTCCTCAGCCTCATGAACCTCTGTTCTTTGAAGATTTCTAATTTCAAAAGCCATTTGCTCAATGCTAGCCCCAATTAAAGCAAGTGTAGCAATATAGTAGGCATGTCTATCACGCTGTAATACCTGAGTTGAAACATTAGCAGAATCAATACCTAAATTTTTGCATACAAAGTCTTGAATAAATGGTGGAATATTAGCAAAATTACCTACAGCTCCACTCATTTTTCCTGCCTCAACACCCTTAGCAGCTGCATCAAATCTTTCTAAATTACGTTTCATTTCCTCATGCCATAAAGCCCATTTTAAACCAAAATAGGTTATATCAGCATGAATACCATGAGTTCTACCAATACAAGGAGTTTTCTTATATTTTAAGGCCTGCTTCTTTAAAACATCCATAAATGCTACTAAATCTGCACGAATTATTTCATTAGCCTGCTTTAATAAATAACCATTTGCTGTATCAACAACATCAGTTGATGTTAAGCCGTAATGAACCCACTTTTTTTCATCTCCAAGAGATTCAGAAACACAACGTGTAAATGCTACAACATCATGCTTTGTTTGTAACTCAATTTCTGAAATACGCGCACAATCAAATTTAGCATTCTTTTCGATTTTATCTACATCCTCCTTAGGAATAACCCCAAGCTCACTCCAGGCTCTGCATGATAAAATTTCTACCTTTAAATAAGCATTAAACTTATTTTCGTCCGTCCAAATTTGACGCATTATCTTTCTACTATAACGCTCTATCATAAACTAATCCTTTCTTTCCATATGCTTTAAATATAAATTTAAGGTGTTTTCTAAAAGACAACAAATGGTCATAGGTCCTACACCACCAGGTACCTTTGTAATATATGAAGCCTTTGGTTCAACATTATCAAAATCAACATCACCACATAGCTTACCTGTTAGTGGATCCTTATTAACTCCAACATCAATAACAATCGCACCATCCTTAACCATATCGGCCTTAATATATTTAGGCTTACCAATAGCAACAACTAAAATATCTGCCTCTTTAGTCATTTCGCCTAAATTTTTTGTTTTTGAATGGCAAATCGTAACAGTTGCATTTGCATCAAGTAATAGCTTTGCAACTGGCATGCCAACTATGCTGCTTCTACCAACAACACAAACTCTTTTGCCACTAATTTCTATTTTCTTACTTTCTAATATTTCCATAATGCCTCTTGGAGTACAAGGAATTACTCCAAAACGACGTTCATATAGGGCACTAACATTAAGTGGATGAAAGCCATCAACATCCTTGTCATAGGAAATTCTTGTTATAACCCTTGTTTGATCAATATGCTTTGGAAGTGGTAATTGAACTAAAATGCCATCAACTAAATCATCATTATTTAATTCATCAATTAACTTTAATAATTCTTCTTCAGTTGTATTACTATCCATTATAATAGTAGTATTAGTAACACCAATTTCTAAAGAGGCCTTTTCCTTACCCTTTACATAGGATTTACTAGCCTCATCATCACCAACAAGAATAACTACTAAATGAGGAGCTCTACCATATAGCTTATTATATCTTTCAATATCTAGCTTCATTTCCTCTTTTATTTTCTTTGCAAGTAGCTTTCCACTTATTATTTCACCCATAATTTTAACTCCTATTTTCTATTTTTAAAGGCATAATGACCAATATCACTTCGATAAAATAAATTATCGCATTTGATTTTTTTAACCATTTCATTAGCCTTTTTATTAGCTTCCTTTAAATTAGAGCCAAGGGCAACACAAATTAAAACTCTACCACCATTAGTATAAAACTTACCATCAACAAGCTTTGTTCCCATATGAAATACATTAGGCATATTTAATCCTTCGATTAAGAAATTCTTTTCATATTTCATTGGATAACCCTTAGATGCTAAAACAATACCTATAGCTTGATGCTCACTCCAAACAAGATTAGGCTTCTTACCTGCTAAAACATCAATAAATGCTTTATATAAATCACTTTCTAATCTTGGTAGGACAACCTCAGTTTCAGGATCTCCAAATCTAGCATTAAACTCAATAACCTTAATACCATTTTTAGTTTTCATAAGGCCACCATATAATACGCCTGTAAAAGGAACTCCCTCTAAAACCATAGCTTTTGCCATCTTTTTCATAATGTGCTCTAATGCGTATTGTCTCTCTTCCTCTGTAATAAAAGGAAGAGGGCTATAGGCACCCATACCACCAGTATTAGGTCCTAAATCATTATCATATGCTCTTTTATGATCCTGAGCAAGCTCTAAAGGATAAACCTTATCCTTATTTACAAGACACATAAATGAAAATTCAGGGCCCTCTAAATAATCCTCAATTACAACTCTACCCTTACCAAAGGTATTGTCAACAAGCATTTCCTTAAGACCATCAAGTGCCTCTTTTTCATTCATTGCCACGATAACGCCCTTACCAGCAGCAAGACCATCATATTTCAATACAATAGGTACTCCATGCTTTTTAACATATGACATAGCCTCATCATAATTATCAAAGGCTTCATATTTAGCAGTAGGAACATTATATTTAAGCATTAGCTTTTTAGCAAATTCTTTACTAGATTCTATTTGAGCTGCCGCCTTTGTTGGACCAAAAATTTTAAGACCATTAGCCCTAAATTCGTCAACAACCCCTACACTAAGTGCAGCCTCAGGGCCAACAACAGTTAAATCAATTTGCGTTTCCTTGGCAAATTTAACTAAATTTGTAACATCAGTTTCTTTAATATCAACAAGCTTTGCAATCTCACTAATTCCTGCATTTCCTGGTGCCGCATAAATTTCATCAACAAGAGGAGATTTTTTTAAGCTTGCAATAATTGCGTGGCATCTTCCACCACTACCAATAACAAGTACCTTAGCCATTAGTGCTTAAAATGACGCATACCTGTAAATAGCATGCTAATTCCAAATTCATTTGCGGCCTTAATACTATCCTCATCTCTTACTGAACCACCAGGCTGAACAATGGCCTTAACACCATTTTCATGAGCATATTTTACACAATCATCAAATGGGAAGAATCCATCAGATGCCATAACTAAATCTGATGTAAAGCCTAAAGCATGAGCCTCCTCAATCGCAAGATGTGCTGAACCAATTCGATTCATTTGACCAGCACCAATTCCTAATGTTTGTCCATTTTTAGCAATTACAATAGCATTACTCTTGACATGCTTAACAATTCGCCAAGCAAAATTCATATCAGAAATTTCTTCATTTGTTGGCTTAGTAGTAGTCACACACATATCAACTTGAACATCCTTTGTAAACTTCTCACTATCAAAATCTTGAACTAAATAGCCACCACAAACTGAAACAATTTGCTTATCAGAAATGGTATCATCATAATTCATACTAACCTCTAATAGTCTAACGTTTTTCTTCTTACAAAGAACCTTTAAAGCCTCATCACTAAATTTTGGAGCCATAATAACCTCAAGGAAAATTGCCTTCATTTCTAAAGCCATTTCCTTAGTTACCTCACAGTTAGTTGCAACAATTCCCCCAAAAATAGATGTTGTATCAGCTTCATAAGCCTTTCTCCAAGCTGTAAGTCCATCACTAGCTATAGCTGCTCCACATGGATTCATATGCTTTAAAGCAACACAAAATGGTGTTCTAAATTCTTTAACAATACTTAAAGCGGCATTAGCATCCTGAATATTATTATAACTTAGCTCCTTACCATTTAATTGCTTGGCACAGCTTAAATTAAAATTAGGATTTTTACTAGATTGATAGAATGCTGCCTTTTGATGAGGATTCTCACCATAACGTAGGTCACAAACCTTTGATGCCGTAATATGTAGCTCATCACTAACATTACAAACCTTAGCTAAATAGCTTGAAATCATTGTATCATAATTTGCAGTATGTGTGAATACCTTATAGGCCAAATATTGACGAAATTCAAAGGTAGTATTTCCATTTTCCTTTATTTGCTCTAAAGCCTTAGCATAATCAGCTGGATCACATAAAACTGTTACTGAAGCATAATTTTTAGCAGCACTTCTTAGCATTGAAGGTCCACCAATATCAATATTTTCAATTGCATCCTCTAATGTATGATTAGGATTTGCAATTGCTTTAGCAAAAGGATATAAATTAACACAAACTAAATCTATATAAGAAATGCCATTGTCATCTAAGTCCTTTTTATGAGATGCAAGATCTCTTCTTGCAAGAAGTCCACCATGGATTTTAGGATGTAGAGTTTTTACTCTACCATCACAAATTTCTGGGAATCCTGTTACATCTGATACTGATGTTACTAAAACACCAGCCTCACGAAGCATTTTCATAGTTCCTGAGGTTGAAATTATTTCATATCCTAATTTTTCAAGCTCCTTAGCAAACTCTACTACATTAGTTTTATCACTAACACTTATTAAAGCTCTCATTATATTTCTCCTTTAAGTATTCTTTCAATAGTAATTGGGTAATATTTATGCTCTAAATCATGAATTTTAGTTTCAACAGACTCTAAGCTATCATCATCAATATGGAAGGCCCTTTGCTCTAAAATTATGCCACCATCTATTGTTTCATCTATATAATGAATAGTTATTCCAAAAACCTTAACACCAAAATTATAAGCATCTACTATAGCGTGAGCCCCCTTAAATGAAGGAAGAAGGGCTGGATGAAGATTAACAATTTTCTTTCCAAATTTATTAATGAAATTTGCAGAAAGAATACGCATATAGCCAGCAAGTATTACCAATTCAATTTCTTCTTTTTCTAATTCTTTTAATATCAAAGCTTCATATTCACTTTTCTTTTTATAATCCTTAGGATTAAAAATAAATAATTTATGATTGTGATTATTAGCTCTTTTTATAACATAAGCATTTGGGTTATCAACAACCACAAGGGCAATATCTGCATGAAGACTATCATTTTTTATAGCCTCTACAATAGCCTCATAATTTGTTCCACTGCCTGAAGCAAAAACAGCTATTTTTTTCACTTTATTTCCACTCCAGCCTTATCAGAAACATAACCAATTTCATAGCATTTACGATTATGCTTATTTAAGATTTCTATAACCTTATCCTTATCAGCAGCATTAACCTCTAAAACCATACCAATGCCCATATTAAAGATATTAAACATTTCACGATGATTAACCTTACCATTTTTTTCTAAAAACTTAAAAATAGGTAAAATTGGCCAGCTACCTTCATTAATAACAATACCTTGACCATCCTTTAAAATTCTTGGAATATTTTCGTCAAAGCCACCACCAGTTATATGAGCAACACCATGAACATCAACATTTCTAATAACATCTAATACTTCTTTACAATAAATATTAGTAGGAGTTAATAAAACCTCACCTAAAATACCATTTAATTCTTCATAATATTTATGATAATCTAAGGCAGCATCCTTAATAATTTTTCTAACCAAACTAAAGCCATTAGAATGAACACCACTTGATGGTATACCAATTAAAATATCACCAACACTTGATTTACTTCCATCAATTAGCTTACTTTTAGAAACAACACCAGTAGTAAATCCTGCAATATCATATTCTCCCTTAGCATATAAGCCAGGCATTTCAGCAGTTTCGCCACCAACAAGAGCACATCCAGCCATAATGCAGCCATCAGCAACACCCTTAACAATTTGTTCAACCTGAGCAGGATCGTTATGACCAACAGCTACATAATCTAAGAATATTAAAGGCTCAGCGCCCTGTGCTAAAACATCATTAACACACATTGCAACAGCATCTATACCAACACTATCATGCTTATTCATTTCAAAAGCTACCTTAAGCTTAGTACCAACACCATCAGTTCCTGATACTAAAATTGGCTCACTAACATTTAAAGCACTTAAATCAAACATTCCTCCAAATGAACCAATATTTCCCATACAGCCTAAACGATTAGTTGAAGCTACATGCTTTTTAATTCTTCTTACAACCTCATAGCCGGCCTCTAAATTTACACCAGACTCCTCATATGTTTTTGAACCCATAATTTAACCTCTAAAACTTTCCATCTTTATTTGCTTCTTCTTTAGTTTGATATAATTCTGTTGGATAATGTCCTGTGAAGCAGGCAAGACATAGCTCACTTCTTTTTGCAGCCTCATATAAAGCCTTAGTTGATAAGAAATCAAGTGAAGTAGCACCAATATATTCTCTAACCTCTTCAATACTCTTATGAGCACTAATTAGCTCCTCATAGGTTGAGATATCAACACCATAGAAGCAAGGATTAGTAATTTGTGGTGAAGCAATTCTTACATGAACCTCAGTTGCTCCAACCTCCTTAAGCAATGCTACAATTCTTTTAGAGGTTGTACCTCTAACAATTGAATCATCAATTAGTATAACTCTCTTTCCTCTTATAATACTACTTACAGCTGAAAGCTTCATTCTTACACCCTTCTCTCTTAATTCCTGAGAAGGCTCAATAAATGTTCTTCCAACATATTTATTTTTAATTAAACCCATTTCATAAGGAATACCACTTTCCTCAGAATAGCCTATAGCAGCAGAAAGAGAAGAATCAGGAACACCAATTACGATATCAGCATCAGTCTTATTTTGTCTATATAATAATCTTCCACTTTCCTTACGAAAGGCATGAACATTTCTTCCCTCAATATCACTATCAGGTCTAGAAAAATAAATATATTCCATAGCACACATTTTATGCTTTTTATATTTAGAATATTGATAAGAATGAATACCATCCTTATCAATCATAACGACCTCACCAGGTTCAACATCACGAATATATTTAGCATTAACAACCTCAAAAGCGCAGGTTTCACTGCTTATTACATAACCATCACCAATTGAACCAATACTTAAAGGTCTAAGACCATATTTATCTCTACAAGCATATAGCTTGTCCTTTGTAATTATAACAAAGCTAAATGCACCCTCAAGCATATTTAGTGCATCAATTATGGCATCAATTCTTCTTTCTTCATTAGTTGTCTTTTTCATTAGATGAGCTAAAATCTCACTATCAGAGGTTGATTGAAATAAGCTTCCTCTATCCTCTAAATATCTTTTAAGCTCACGTGAATTAACTAAATTACCATTATGTGCTAAGGCAAAATCACCAGTATGATGGCGAAACATAAATGGTTGAACATTATCAAGACCACCACCACCTGTAGTAGAATATCTAACATGTCCAATTGCCATATTACCAGGTAATGCCTTTATATTATTCTCATTAAAGACCTCAGTAACAAGACCACAGCCCTTAAATCTTTTCATATTTCCTGCATCAACACTAACGATGCCACAGCCCTCTTGACCACGATGCTGAAGAGAATGAAGTCCAAAATACACTAAATTAGCTGCATCCTTAACATTATAAACTCCAAAAACTCCACATTCCTCATGAAGACTACTATCAAATAAAAAATTACTCATATTACTTTAAAACACTAGATAATCTTCTATCAATTTCTTCATATGCCTCAATAACATTGCCAAGATCTCTACGGAAGCGATCCTTATCAAGCTTCTCGTTTGTTTTAGAATCCCATAAACGACAAGTATCAGGAGATATTTCATCAGCTAAGACAATTTCTCCAGCCTCTGTTTTACCAAATTCAATCTTAAAATCAACTAAAGTAATATTTGCTTTAGCAAAAATATCCTTTAATGCTTCATTAACACGTCTTGTCAAATCATAAATTTGCTCAAGCTCATCATAAGTTGCAGCCCCAAGTGCTACAGCATGATGATCATTAATCATTGGATCACCAAGCTCATCATTTTTATAACATATTTCATAAATAGTGTTACTAGGCTTTGTACCCTCAGGGATTCCTAAACGCTTAGACATAGAGCCAGCAATAATATTACGAACAATAACCTCAAGTGGGAAAATTGTTACCTTCTTACATAATTGCTCACGCTCATTAATTGTCTCAATATAATGAGTTGGAATACCTCTTTTGATTAATTCCTTATAAATCATTGTTGTAATCTTATTATTTAAAAGGCCCTTTTTACCAATTGAAGCCTTCTTAATCCCATTAAAGGCAGTAGCATCATCCTTATAATGCATAATAATTACATTTGGATCCTCTGTTTTAAATACCTGCTTTGCTTTTCCTTCATATAGCATTTCTAATTTAGTCATTTTAATATCTCCTTAATTTTTTTTAAAATATGAAACTGCATTTTCAAATATATTTTGTTTTTTATTACCACTTATATTCTTGTAGATATTATTTTCATATCTTTCAGAATGTCCCATTTTACCAAGAATTAAGCCATCGCTTGAAACAATTCCTTCAATAGCATAATTACTACCATTTGGATTATATGGTGATTCAAGTGTTTCTTTTTCTTTATCATCGACATAGCAGAAGGCTACCTGACCATTGGCAAATAGCTTTTTAGCTAATTCATCACTTACCACAAATTTACCTTCACCATGGCTTACCGCAATGCTATGAATTTCTCCTGTTTCATAGCCTCTTAGCCAAGGTGAATTATTACTCATAACCTTAGTAGAAACAATTTGCGAAACGTGTCTATTAATATCATTTCTAAATAAGGTAGGACTATCCTTAGTAACCTCACCAATCTTACCATCTGGTAAAAGACCTGATTTAATTAAAGCCTGGAAGCCATTACAAATACCAAGAATTAAACCACGACGGGCAATTAAACGATTAATAGCGCTCTTAACAAGCTCATTATTTAATACACAAGCAATAAATTTACCACTGCCGTCTGGCTCATCACCAGCACTAAAGCCACCTGATAAAACAAAGATATCAGCCTCATCAATCTTTAGAGCCATTTGCTTAATACTATAATTAATATCTTCTGTAGTTAAGTTTCTAAATACAAAGCTTTCTACCATAGCTCCAGCTCTTCTAAAGGCCTTAGCTGTATCATAGTCACAATTTGTTCCTGGGAACACAGGAATGAATACCTTAACCTCATCCTTATTATTTAAGGTCTTAACCTCATTTGCTTTAAAGCAATTAAGCTTCAATTGATCATTTTTAGTATCAAGCTTGTCCTTATAAACAGCAGTAAATCTCTTACGATTACATTGGAATGCTTCCTCTATTGTAATCACTTCATCATTAATAATTAAATTATCATTAATAGTTTTACCTAAATAAATAGCAAATTCATTATCAAGCAAAGTATCTGCCTCAACAATAAATGAACCATAGCTTAAATCAAATAATAAATCTTCAGTAATTTTAATATCACAACCAATACCATTACCAAAGCTCATTTTAGCAATTGCTTCAATTGCCCCACCAAAGCCTAAGGCATAAGCTGAAATAATATTTTTATTTTCAATATTTGTTGATACATAATTAAAGATTTTCTTTAGCTCTTCAATATTTGGTAAATAATTCTTCTTTGGATTATGCTTAATTAAATAAACATAGCTTCCACTCTTCTTAAATTCTGGAGAAATAACATTATTAGCATCTACCATTGTTATACCAAACGCCATAAGCATTGGTGGAACATTAATATGCTCATAAGTTCCACTCATTGAATCCTTACCACCTATTGAAGGAAGATGTAGATCATTTTGAATTTGAATAGCACCAAGTAAGCTTGCAAGAGGCTTACCCCATGATAAATCACTAGTCATTCTTTCAAAATATTCTTGATAAGAAAAACGCATTTTATCATATCTTGCTCCAGCAGCAACTACCTTACTAACAGCCTCAATGACACTATACATTGCTCCATGATAAGGACTCCATTTAAAAATATTAGGGTTATAGCCATAAGCCATTATTGAAGCATCATCTGTGAAGCCATCAACAGGTAGCTTTTGAACAGAAGCTTGAGTTTCTGTTCTTTGGTATTTACCACCAAAAGGCATTAAAACAGTTGAATTACCAATTGTAGCATCAAACATTTCAATTAAGCCCTTTTGACTTGTTACATTCATATCATTTAAGGTAGTAAATATCTTTTCCTTTAAGTTGCCCTTTAGCTTATTCTTAAAAGGATTTTCATCGCTAACAGAAGCAATTTTAGCTTTAGCATAATGAGTAGCTCCAGCACTATCAATAAAGCTTCTCTTTAAATCAACAACAGCCTCACCATTATAATACATTATCATACGCTCATCACTAGTAACATCAGCAACATAAGTAACCTCAATATTTTCTTCCTTAGCGTATTTAATAAATAAATCCATATTTTCTTTAGTTACAACAACAGCCATTCTTTCTTGGGATTCGGAAATCGCTAGCTCTGTTACATTTAAGCCACTATATTTTGTAGGAACTCTATCAAGATAAATATGAAGGCCAGAGGCAAGCTCACCAATCGCTACACTTACACCACCTGCTCCAAAGTCATTACTCTTTTTAATAATTTTAGTAACTTCTTTTCTTTTAAATAAATGACAAATCTTTCTTTCCTCAGGAGCATTTCCCTTTTGAACCTCAGATGAACAAACCTCAATAGATTTTTCATTATGCTCCTTAGATGAACCTGTAGCACCACCAATACCATCTCTTCCGGTTCTTCCGCCAAGAAGTAAAATAACATCACCAGCTACTGGCTCTTCTCTTATAATATTAGAAGCCTTTACAGCGCCTACAACAGCTCCAACCTCTAATCTTTTAGCAACATAGCCCTCATCATAAATCTCCCTTACATGTGTTGTAGCAAGACCAATTTGATTTCCATATGATGAATAACCACTTGCAGCCTTAGTTGAAATAATTCTTTGAGGAAGCTTACCATGCATTGTTTCACTAACGCTTTGATAAATATTTCCGGCACCAGTAACACGCATAGCCTGATATACATAGGCTCTTCCTGAAAGTGGGTCTCTTATTGCTCCACCAAGACAGGTTGAAGCCCCACCAAATGGTTCAATTTCTGTAGGATGGTTATGAGTTTCATTTTTAAATTGCAATAACCACTTTTCTTTTTCACCATCAACAGTGACATTAACAAAAATTGAACAAGCGTTATTTTCAGTTGATTCCTCTAAATCATCTAAATAGCCATTCTTTTTAAGATATCTTGCGGCAATACAAGCCATATCCATCAAGCAAACATTTTTGTTCTCTCTATTTAATTCTTTACGCATCTTATAATATAAATCTAATGATTCCTCTATTTCATTTTTGATGAATGATTCCTCAATATTTATTTCTAAAAGCTTAGTATTAAAGGTTGTATGACGACAATGATCTGACCAATAGGTATCTAAAATTCTAATTTCTGTTTCATTTGGTTCTCTACCCTCAGATTTAAAATATTTAATAACCTCATAAAGATCATCCTTATTCATCGCAAGGCCATATTCCTTTATAAAATTATTAACCTCATTGTCATTCATTTTTATAAAGCCCAAAAGCTTTTTTACAGGCTTAACAACTACATCATCATTTAAAGATAAATTGTTTAAATTCTTTTCACGAGCCTCAACAGCATTTATATAATATTTTTTAATTCTAGCTAAGTCATCATTTGTAATACTATCATCAAAAATAATTAGCTTACCACTTTTAATTTCAACATTAGCACTTGGTTCAACAAGCATTGTACAGGCCTTAGCACTTGATGCTCTTTGGTCAAATTGACCAGGTAGGAATTCTACCGATAAATATAAATTATTACCAAAATCAATCTCATCATAAACATTATCAGTTACAATTTCACCAAAAACCTGATATCTTGTTTTATTTAGTAGCTCCTTACTAAAGCCAAATAAATCATAAACATTAAGTAAACGTAATTTCTTAATATTTAATCCTAAATTCAAATTAAGATCATCCCTAAGGCATTTAGCCTCAACCTGATAACCATCCTTTTTTTCAACATAAATACGATTCTTTTCCATTTTAAGCTCCTAAATAAAATATTTTTTATATTTTTGATTATAATCATCTAAACTAGTGTTAGTAAAAGTTATATGCCCCATTTTACGCTTTGGTCTTGATTCCTTTTTATAATAATCATGCCAAAAGCCAAATGGACATTTATTTTCTAAATCTTCGCCTAGAACATTCTTCATTACCGTTTTAGAAATAAGCTTAGGCTCAATAAGAGGCAGCTTTAGTAAAAACCTAGCAAGCTCCTCATATTGGCTAATATTACAACCCTCAATAGTATAATGGCCACTATTATGAGGACGAGGTGCCATTTCATTAAAATAAATTTCGCCATCCTTAACAAAATATTCAATTGCTAGAATACCATAATAGTTACATGAATTCATAAATTCCTTAGATTTATTTATAAGCTTTTCACTTATTGAATCATCTAAAAAGCCTGCAACTGATAAATCTAAAATTCCCTCCTTATGAATATTATAGCTAGGAGGAAAAGCAACAATCTCTTTATTATCTCTAACTAAAATTACACTAGCCTCGTAATCATATTTTAGATATTTCTCTAAAATGCCTTCGCCACCTAAATATTTAGAAACTAAAGGTAAATCCTTATCACTTCTTAAAACAACCTGTCCATGACCATCATAGCCAAGCGTTGTTGTTTTATAAACACAAGGATAGCCAATTTTACTAATTCCCTTTAGTAAATCATCTTCATTTAATATCTTGTAAAATTCCACAGGTCTTAAGCCATTCTTTATAGCATTTTCTTTTTCTCTGATACGATTTTGGGAATCAAATAATGGTCTAATTCCTTGAGGCATATTATAATTATCATTCAAATAAATTAAAGCCTCAGCATTTACATTTTCAAATTCATAGGTTATAACATCAACTCTATCTGCAAGCTTCTTTAAATTAGCTAAATCATTATATTCACTTACAATTATTTCATCACAAACATATTTACAGCTACATAATGGATTAGGATCTAAAGCAATTACATATGCATCATATTTTTTCAATGCCTCAGCAAGCATCATTCCCAGCTGACCGCCACCAATAATTCCTACTCTCATTTTTCTTCTCCTAAAAAAGAAAAACAGCACACTAAATGTACTGTTTTATTCCACCCTAAAAAAGCAATATTCTGCTTTATTGCTCTTTCTTTATTAATATCTTGAATCATCATAAAAAACTTCATATAAATCTCCGATCCAAGTAAGTCTCATATCTAATTTTCTTCTTGTAGTCCTAAAATTAATGGTTTTAGGGTAGAGACTTGCTTACCATATTTAAGCTATTATACAAGAAATATAACTTAATTTTATCAAACATCTAATTAAAAGTAAAGTTAATAACGCTTTCTATAAGCTAGAGGCTAAAACATCACTTGTTTGCTTTTGACGATATTCCAAAAGCTTCAAGGAAAGCTTTTCATCACTTAAAGCTAAAATTGCGATAGCTGATAATGCAGCATTTTTAGCTTGGTTAATTGCTACCGTAAGGCAAGGTACGCCACCAGGCATTTGCACAATACTAAGTAATGAATCAAGTCCATTTAAAGCTCTACTTTTAACAGGAACACCAATTACAGGAATAGTAGTCATTGCACTTACCATACCAGGTAAATGAGCAGCACCACCAGCTCCAGCAATAATAACCTTCAAGCCTCTATCCTTTGCCCCCTTAGCATATTCATACATTAAATCTGGTGTACGATGAGCACTAACAACCTTTTTTTCATAGCTAACACCAAAATCATCTAAAATCTTACATGCATCCTGCATTACCTCATAATCTGAGGTTGAACCCATAATTACTCCAACAACAGCCATTTTAGTTCTCCTTTAAAAGCTCTAACAGCTTTTCAGCAGCCTCTTGAGGACCTGATCTCTCATAGCCTGGAACCGCAAGCTTTGTATGTAATTCTCCAACTAATACCTTATTTTCAAATAGCTTAGAAAAATAATTATTAATTAGCTTAGTGGTTTCCTTTTGTTTTTGAACAGGTCCAAATGGATTAGCAAAGAATGATTCAACAAGTCCAATTTCTTGAGTTGTTCCCTTAGCAAATCTTGCACCTCTAATAAATACCTTAGTTGCATCTAAAGAACTATCAAAAATTGTTAATTCCTTAGTATCCTTATCGTAGTTATTAGCATAAAATACCATATCCACCTTATAACCACGCATTATTTCACTATAGGTTGCAACTGGAATAACAAGCCTTGAATTAGTTTGATTAGGATTCATAAAAATTGCTCTATCCATTTCATTATAGGCATAATCAGCAGCCATATCATCAAGTCTAACAAAGGCTCCTATTTCTGTACCATAGGCATAAACATCATTTCCAACCATTTTGAATGTACCCATATCATCAAAAATAGTTTTCATAGAAGCAATATCTTCACCTGCTGTTCTTGTTAAAGCCTCAAGTGATTCACTCTTACCAGCACCACTATCGCCAACAATAACAACATTTTTAGTCTTGCCATTTTTAAGTCTAATATTAACACAAGCACCATGAATAGGAAGATTTCCTTGACTAATCATTTTAACATTATATAGAGTTAATAGCATCTTCTTCATATAGCCAAAATAATCAACACTAGAATTATGAGGAGCTATTCCTAAATAAATATCCTCTTCCTTATCATAATAGAAAACAGAATCGCCTTCCATTTCCGCACCAAAAATATACATTAAATCCGGCTTACGACCCTCGCAATCCTTTCTTGGAACAAAATCAAATAGATTGCATAAAGCAATACCATGAGCTAAGAAATCACGATGGAAATAAACATAAGCAAGGCTTCCACCAACATGAGCTGCATAACAAAAGAAATCATCAACATTTAAAGATATACGGTTAAGAGGTGATGTAAATACCTCTTGATAGGTACCAGTTCTCTTATTTTTAGCTGAATAAGCAATAAATGGTGGCTTGATAACAATTGATTCAATAAATGAGCAACCATTTAAAAAGCCATATTTACCCTTAGGATCAATATATTGAGTTGATAATAAAAGTGAAGCATTAGTACCAGCAGGTAGTTGACGATAAATAGAGAATGGCTTACCAGCAATCTTCTCGCAAATACCACGATATGTTGATAAAACAATATCATTAAATGCTTGAGTGGCATCTATAAAGTTAACACTTTCTACGTCATAAGCATTACTTTTGGCATACATTATGCCATAACGCTGTAATCTACGCCAATAATTATAGAAATCCTCTACTAAATTGAATAATTCATCTCTATCATCTAAATATTTTTCATACATTGGAAAATTCTTAACAATTTCATCAATACTAAATGTTAATAATAGCTGAAATAAAACTATAAAATCCTCCTTAGGATTTGTAGATAATTCAACTACATTTATAATGCCACTCATTGAAGCCTTATAGGCATGATCAATAAATCTACTCCATACCTCTTTAAAGCAATCACTATTTAAAAGCTCAGAGCCGCTCTTACAGTATCTTTGTGAAAAATTCATTAATAATAGCTTATCGCTTTTTATATATTCCTTATTAATCATATTATCCTCCTTTTAAAATAAGCCTACGCTTTTTCCATCTATAACATCCATTTTTAATGCTGCAGGTTCACTAGGAAGTCCTGGCATTGTTAAAATATCACCGGTTAAACAAACAATAAATCCTGCCCCAATTGCTGGCTTTAATTCTCTTACATTAAGTACAAATCCTTCAGGTCTAGCTAAAAGCTTAGGATTATCTGATAATGAATATTGAGTCTTAGCCATACAAATAGGTAATTTATCAAAACCATTACGCTTAAGCTGAGCCATTTGGGTTTTAGCAAGTGATGAAAATTCAACATCCTTAGCTCCATAAATTTCAGTAGCAATTTTAACTATCTTCTTTTTAATTGTATCATTTTCATCATACAAATATGCAAATTTACCTTCATCATTTTTAATTTCTTCAATAACCTTTTCTGCTAAATCAAGACCACCATCACTACCTTTAGCAAAAACCTCAGATAGACTAATCTTAACATTATGTTCATTAGCCCATTCAATTAAACAATCTATTTCTGCTTTAGTGTCAGTAGCAAATTTATTAATTGCCACAACACTTCTAAGACCAAATTTATTAACATTTTCAATATGCTTTTCTAGATTTGTAATTCCAAGCTTTAAGGCTTCAACATTTTCTTTGGCTAAATCTTCCTTTAAAACTCCACCATGCATCTTAAGAGCTCTAATTGTTGCTACTATAACTACACATTTAGGATTAATACCAGCCTTACGACATTTAATATCAAAAAATTTTTCTGCACCTAAATCTGCTCCAAATCCAGCCTCAGTAACAACATAATCAGCTAAATGCGTTGCCATTTTAGTAGCTATAGCTGAATTACAACCATGAGCAATATTAGCAAATGGTCCACCATGAATTAAAGCAGGTGTATGCTCTAAGGTTTGAACTAGATTAGGCTTAATCGCATCCTTCATAATAAGTGTTACCGCACCAGCAATACCTAAATCATTAACTGTAACTGGGGTTTTATCATATTTATAGGCAACAACAATTTTACCAACACGCTCTTTAAAATCATCAAGTGAATTACTTAAGCATAAAACAGCCATTATTTCACTTGCAACAACAATATCAAAATGATCCTCTCTAGGAACACCATTACTACTTCCACCAAGACCAATGACAATATTTCTTAATGCTCTATCATTCATATCCACAACACGATGCCAAATAACTCTTGTTGGATCAATTCCAAGCTTATTTCCTTGATAAATATGATTATCTAAAACAGCAGCTATTGCATTATTAGCTAAAGCAACAGCATGAAAATCACCAGTAAAATGAAGATTAATATCCTCCATAGGTATAACCTGAGCATAGCCACCACCAGCAGCTCCACCCTTAACACCCATAACAGGTCCAAAGCTTGGCTCACGAAGAGCAACCATTGTATCATATCCAAGCTTATTTAAAGCATCAGCAAGACCAATTGTAGTTGTTGATTTTCCTTCTCCTGCTGGAGTTGGATTAATCGCTGTCACCAAAATAACATTACCATTTTTATTATGCTTATTTATGACATCTAAATTAATCTTAGCCTTATATTTCCCATATAATTCTAAATCATCCTCAGTCAAACCTAATTTTTTAGCAATTTCTGTAATTTTTAGCATTTCTGCTCCTTGAGCAATTTCTAAATCTGATAGCATAATTATCTCCTAACCATAAAAAATTAAAAAAGCAGCACAAAACTGTGCTGCGTGCATAACTAAAAAGAATTCATAAGCTGAATTAAACTAATATGTAATTGTCCACCAATAATGCCAACCATATTTATTGTCCAATCCTTTTCTTTACCATTCTCACAATTGAATTATAGCATAACAAATATTTCTTTTAAAGTCAAAAGCGTTTACACATTTTACCACTTATTTACAATTTTTAAATAAATGAAAAATCCCCAAAGCCTTTAAAGCTTAAGGGATTAGCTATATTATTTTTAATTATCGCTACGATTATAGCCATTTTTCATATGAGCTGATGCATCTAGTAACACTCTTGATAAGGTATTATTAGTTTCCTCCTCAGCCATTTTAGCTATTTTTTCATTTGCTTCATCAATTAAATCAAACTTATTTGACTCAGTCATTTTTTTATCATATTCATTAATTAATTCATGACCTTTACTTGCAACAGCATTTTGATAGCGTTCAACAAACATAATACTGCTTCCATAATTAGCATCAGTAAGCACATTAATTAATCTTGAAGGCCAATATAGATTATCTGTTGAAACCTTACTTGTAACATTGCTGATATATTTAGGCATTTTCTTTGTATTAGCATACATTGGAACACTAGCATTAAAAGCATTAGATCCAAAGCATACCCATTCAACAGCACTAATTTCACTTGGAACATAGCCTCTTATTTGTAAAATAGCCATAACTCCTGTTCTACTAATACCAATAGGACGATAAATTCCTTTTTCATTAGTTTCACCCTTCTTGTATGGATTATAAGGTGTTCCCTGATAATATGATGAAAGAATATATTTTACTTCCTCAACAGTAATTTTATGCTCAGGTACTAATGACCATGGAATATCATCACTTTCAGGTGTAAAATCAGCATTCTCACCATCCCACTTATAGGTTCTAGGATTAAAATAGCGAGCCATAAACCAAGCTCTTGGTGTATTATAAACATGATCAGCATCACTATGAGATCCAAACGCTAAACGAGGATTAAAGCTACCATCATTATTTAAATCAAGATGATTGTCTAAAATTAGCTTTTTCAAGCCCTTAGAGCACATATTTTCCTTTTGCTCACCATAGGCATCATCAAAATCAAATTTGTCAAGACCAAATTGGTTAGGCATAATTACATATTCCTCATCCTTGACTCTTCTTGCAATCCAATTATGACCACCAATTGTTTCAAGCCACCAAATTTCATCCTTATCAGAGAATGCAATACCATTTGGCTCATATGTTCCGTATTTTTCTAATAATTCACCTAAACGAATTACGCCCTCTTTAGCACTTCTAATATAAGGAATAGTTATAACAACTAAATCCTCCTCACCAATTCCTCCAGCCTTATCCTTATCCTTTTTAGTTTTTGCCTTTTCATATCTCACATATGGGTCAGCACCTAAAACACGAGGATTAGATGTTATTGTTTCTGTTGCTGTCATCGCAACATTAGCTTCATTAATGCCATTTGCAGCCCAAACACCATGTTTTGGATCAACACTTGGAGTTGAGGTATAGCGCATTGGATTATCAGGAAGCTCAATTTCCAAATGTCCTATAACACTTTTATACTTTCTTGGCTGATCCTTAGGCTCAACCACAATTAATTTTTTTACATCAAAATAACCATCATCATTTCTAGCTATCATTGTTGAACCATCATAGCTAGCCTTTTTACCAACTAAAATTGTTGTACATGCCATATTTATTACCTCATTTCTTATTTTTATAAAAATATTATAGCACCATTATAAAAATATTTAAAACAATATGCATATAATTATTGCAATAGCTTACCTATTAATATCCTAATAATATTAAATAAAGAATTCTTTTTAACACTTGTGCTTAAATAAAGATCTACTTCTTTAACCAAATTATCATTACTATCATATATATATGCTTTACCAACACTTGAATTTAAATTATTATCATTAACCTCATAAACATATTTTATATTGTATTTTTCTTTATCTGATTTCTTTCTTAAAATATAAACATTATCTTTAGCAATAATTTTCAAATTATTAGGATTATATTTAATATCATCAATTTCAGCAACAATATCATTTTTCTTAATAACTAATTCATTTTTATAATTACTAAATCCATAATTTAATAAACCAATGCTTTCTGCATTACGCTTAGTTTTATCAGCATACCCCATCACAACACTAATAAGGGTTAATTCATCCTTTTTTTGAACCAATGTTATACAATAGCCAGCCTTATTTGTATAACCAGTTTTAAGTCCAAGCATTCCCTCAACATGACCTAAGGTTTTGTTTGTATTTACAAGCCAAAAGGGATTATCAGTATCCTTCCTAATATAATCCTCCTTAATAGAGGTGTAATTTAAAACATCAGGATATTTAATAATTAATTCCTTAGATATCAAAGCCATATCATAAGCTGACGAATAATGCTCATTATCATTCAATCCCGTACAATCTAAAAAATTAGTATTACAACAACCAAGCCCCTTAGCTCTTTCATTCATTTTTTCGACAAACATAGCTTCACTACCATAAATATGTTCAGCCATAGCTACTGCTGCATCGTTTGCCGAAGCAATACAAATACATTTAAGCATATCATCAACACTAAGCTTTTCTCTAGTATCTAAAAATACCTGAGATCCACCCATACTCTTAGCATATTCACTTACACCAATCATATCGTCCTTTTTTAGATTTCCTCCATTAATACTATCATAAATTAAAAGAAGCGTCATAATTTTAGTCATAGAAGCAGGAGCACATTTTAAATCCTTTTCATATTCATATAATATTTCTCCATCCATACTATTAATTAAAATGGCACTTTTAGCACCACTACATAAATTATTAGCCTTTGCTTTAATTGGTATTAATAAAAATATAAACAAGCATACAATTATTTTTTTCACAAAATCACCATTTAATTATATGAAAAAAATAACTAGATATTATTAATCTAGTCATTTTTTAAATCTTTAGTTATCGTAGCTGCAAGATCATTAAGCTTTGTCTTTGTCTCAATATTACCACTTGTTTTAATTTTTATAGGCTCACCAACTAATTTAGTATTATTAAGCGCTATTACATAACCAGTTATTTTTTTACTTATTACCGGAGCCCAGGTACCATTTTCAATAATTGAAAAATGCTTATTTGAAACGTTAAGATGAGCCATATCCATTAAATATACTTCCATTTTCGGATAAATATTAGCATTATAATTTGGCGCCATTAAAACGATATTTGAATATTTAAACGTATCAGAAATTAAATATGAAACATCGGTTTGGCTTACATCATATACCTTAACACCATTAACACCATTTTTTGCTAGCTCATTAGCAAGATAATAAGCAGCATTAGCAGTATTACCATACATTGAAGCATAACAAATCATTACACCTTTTTCTTCTTCCTTATAGCTAGCCCACAAGACATATAAATTTAAAAGCTCATTAAAATTATTATGCCAAATTGGACCATGAAGAGCACAAATATATTCTATATCTAAAGTCTTAGCCTTATTCAAGACATTCAAAACATTGCTTCCGTATTTACCAACAATATTAGTATAATATCTTCTTGCTTCACTATAAAATGAATCATCTAGCTTTAATTCACTTGCAAAAATATTGCCATCTAAAGCCCCAAATGTACCAAAGGCATCAGCACTAAATAAGACCTTAGAATAACTATCATAGCTCATCATAACCTCAGGCCAATGTACCATAGGTGCCATTATAAATGTTAATTTATGCTTACCTAAATCTAAGTAATCATTTTCTTTAACAATTATATAAGAAAATTTTTCATCAATAGCCTGGTTTAAAAACTTCAAGGTCATTTGATTTAACACAAGCTTAACATCAGGATATAATCTTACTACATCCGAAATTAAAGCTGCATGATCTGGCTCCATATGATTAACAACCAAATAATCTAATCCTCTACCATTTAAGGCCGCCTTTAGATTTTCAATAAATTGCTTACTAACACTTGCATCACAAGTATCCATTAAGCAGGTATGCTCATCATTAATTAAATATGAATTATAGCTTACTCCATTTGGAATAGGGAACAAATTTTCAAATAGTCCTAATCTTTTATCAGAAGCACCTACATAAATGATATCATCTACGATATTTCTAATAATTTCCATATTAATCGCCTACATACTTTCATGAATTGTACGAGAAATTACATCATCCTGCTGTTCCTTAGTTAGCTTTATAAAATTTACAGCATAACCAGAAACACGAATTGTTAATTGAGGATACTTTTCCGGATGCTTTTGTGCATCTAGTAATGTTTCACGATTAAACACATTAACATTTAAATGGTGACCACCATCATTTACATATGCATCAAGCATATTAACTAAATTATCTACCTTTGACATTTCTATTATCTCCTTATTAAGAATTATTCTTAATTAGATTATACCATTAATTATAAAATTGTCAATAATTATTGTAATTCTTTAACCTTTTTCTTCTTTTTATAGCTATAGAAAATAAAGACAGCTGTAATAATTATAACCACACCAGCAATTATTACATAATGATAATAATTATTTTTGTTATTTTCAACACTAAGCTTTAATGTTTCGATGCTACCATCCTCAAATGTTACAATTAAATCATATTCTCCACTTGGTTTATCTGTATCAAAATAACTACTAATAACACTTTTAACGTTTTTATTAGTTGAATTAAAAATTAGTTTTTTGATTTCTTCCTCATCAAGTGCCTCACCACTTGGAACAACAATTTTTTTAGCACCATCGCTAATTGTAATATCCGGATTTTTCTTATCAACAATTGCTAAAAAGAAGCTAAGCTCACTTTGATTTTTACTTTGATCAGTTGCAATTATTTTCATATCATAGCGTCCTATTTTTTGATAATTACTAACATAATTATCATAACCATCTAATTCTATTTTTATGTTATCCTTATCACAATCATCACTTATATCAAACATTGCTAAAATTTCATTTTTTGTTAAACAATTATCCCCTAATGCTTGGCTTGGTGCACATTTAGGATTAATTACAGGCTTATCATTATCCTTTACAATAAATTTAATATCATATGTTGCCTCATTTCCAGCTTTATCCTTAATTCCATAGGTAACCTTATATTCTCCTACCTTATTTCTATTTTGTGTATAATTATCTTCAATTATGTAAAAATCAGTAAGATTACCATCTATTTCATCAACTGCCTTTAAATTATTTTTAGCAATACTAATTAAATTTGAAGCAGGTTTATTGTAAAAGCAAATATACTCACCTCTTCCACTAATTACTGGTGCCTTATTATCAACTGCTCTTACATATATTTTTTGTTTAGAAACATTGCCACAAATATCACTAGCCATACAAATAAAATAATAATTACCTGGCCTTAACTCTGAAGTAGGATAATTGGTTTCAACAAGCTCAACATCAATTTTTTCTTTATTTGTAACCTTAACATTGCTTAAAAGATTATCAATTGAGCAATATGGCTCATAAGGAACTATCAAATAAGGATCCTTATTTATATAAACATTATTAATCATCGAGTTTGTATATAATCTACATACCAAAAATGATACCTGGGGATCTTTACTATACATATTAAAGCTCACTAAATTAGTATTTTGACTTTGACCAACAAAAGCATTTTCTAATTCATATTCTAGATCATCATACAAAATATAATCCCCACAATTTAAAAATTCCTTCCATTTATTTAAATTCTTAATTGTAAGCAAATTTCTATCATTATCATCAGCAGGAAATGATATGGTTTTATTCAAAAATCTAAATGATAAACCATTAACAGTCTCACCACTATTAGTAATATTACAGTTAAAATCTTCATTGATACCATTATAAAAATTAACTGTAGTTTGCTTAAAAGGAACAATTAAATATTCACAAAAATAATCACAGCTAAAGCTAAATTCACCCATATATCCAAAATATTCATTTTCAATTTGTTTAAAATCAGGCTCAATTAATAAATAGTCTCCATGACCACCCTTATAGCTATTACAATCCATAGCCTCATCATCACTTTTATTAACTATCCCCATTTCCGCATTTACCTTAATCCCCAACCCTAATAGAATCATTATTAAAAAACAACTTATAAATTTCTTCATTAAAAAATACCTCCATTTTATATAATAGAGGTATTTTACTTATTTTACTTATTAATTATCACAATTTTCATCAGTAGCAGAGGTTGCACTACCACTACCCTTTTTAGTAGCTTTACCATTAGAACTATTGCTAATATAATAAAGAACACCACTTTCATTTCTCTTAAAATAGAAAATTACACCAGCCGTATTACTAATTTCAAACGCTACATTACTCTTATTTGTAAAATCAAAGCTAGTTGAATATACAAAATCAACACTTTCAATACTACCCATTTCTGTTTCTGATGATGATCCACCATTTTGTCCTAAATCCATATACCAGAAATAAGCACCATTTGATCCATCCTGGTTATTAATAACATATTCATAGCCAGCATCTATATCTTCTTGGCTTATTGCATATTCAATACAGAAAGCCATATAACTTTTATCCTTAATATCTGATGGAGCAGTTTGATCATTTACTCTTTGAACGGAACTTGTAGTCGCAAGACGACCTTGTTCCAATATAACTGTAGAATATTTATATTCTGATGTCATTGTTTTTGCTTCACGATATAATCTTACAAGTGAAAATCTATTTGAATTATTTTGAGTTACTATAACAAATCTTAACGTACCCGCTTTAACAGGCTTAACCCATATTGAACGTGCTGGTATAGTTATTGTTTCTTGTTTTCCGCTATAAATAGCATTTTCAATTGTTGTTTGACGATCGGTATTTCCATCAGCCCATGCTTGCATAGCACCTTGTAAACGTATATCATAAATACTGTCACCATTTTGAAATTCTTCAGAGCCAAATGTGTTTAAATATAAATCATCATCTTTACTTATATCAACTGTATAAATATAATCTGTATTAACAAATTGTCCATTCGAATTATATGGTGAATAAAATACATCGTTTACTATATTTTTTTTAGAAATATCTGAGGTCAATTTAATATTTGCTCCAACAAAATAACCAATATTATTTTTAGCTGCTGCTTCACCAACATATGTTCCATTAACTGATGTTTGTTTTTCACCTGTTCCCATTAAAGGTAAATATTCTTTCTTTCCTATTACACCCTTTGTTGAAAGCAATGATGTTCTATTATATAATTCATTAATATCAAATGATTTACCATAGCCTTGCTCTCCCGGATTATCTCCCCAGTCAACTGTATCAGTATTATAATCACCAAATAATGTATATTTACTTAAAAGGCTATAGGCACTACCATTTGGAGAAAGTGAAGCACCAAGCGGATTAGTCTTTCCTAAATAATTAAGATGAACATAATATAAACCTATATTAGATACAGAAGCATTAATATAACCAGCAAGTACTCCTGATAATGAACTTTCTGTTCCAATTATAACCTCATAATTATGTAAATAAAAATTAGAGGCTGTTGCAGCAAAGATAATTCCTTTACTTGCATCAACTGAGGCACCAACATTATTAAAAAGTGAATTATAATTACCAATAATACCAAACATTCCCACAAAAGGAATATTAATGCTTGTAACATCCTCAGGCTTTGTTTGAAGCTTAGAATAATCATTTGTAGTTGAAAAATTAGATATTGTATGACCATTACCACTAAAGACACCAACAAACGGATAAGTTTCCGTTCCAATTGGGGGAATAATCATACCAAGCATATCTATATCATTATCAACACTAAAATAAAATTGCTTATTTAAAGCATTTGCATCAGCTTCACTTGTTCCATTAAATCTACCCTTATATTGAAGCCAAGCAAGATTATACATATGAAATCTTGTCTTAATGACATAAGGATTATCCTTAGTTCCATCCCCACCAGCAAAGTATCCACCAAGAGATTTACCATTAAGACTTAAATCCTCTTTTTTAGCATCAACAAACCAGGCAACACTAAAATTAATTAATAAAAATAAAAGTGTTAATGACAATATTGAATTGATAATTAAAGGAATATATCTTTTTTTCATTAAACTCACCCCTAATTATGACGCATTACTAAGCTGATATCAGTATTAAAAATAATATTAGTTGATAGGTCAGCACTTGGGAAAATATTAAGCATTTCATTATATAGATATGTAATATTATTCTCTCTATAATCAATAATTAAATTAAATGTTCCACTACCCTCTAACTCAACCTTATCTAAAATATTGATATTTAATGATTTAGTAGCCGTGATCTTACCACTACTATCACTAGTTAAAGAAACAAAGCTTTTTAAATTACTATCACTAAACTCATATTTTCCATTATTATTATCAACACTAGCAACATTTATTGCATTAGACAAATAATTATTTGCAAACATACTTAAATCAGTATTACTTGTAATAATGCTTTGATTAGGAGTATAAAGACTTAAAGAATAGCTTCCTAGTGTCTTAACCTCATAGCTAACCTCTAATAAAATTGCTGTATAATTAACATCAATATCGTTGTGATTTTTCATATTAAATGGCTTAGTTTGCATTTCCTCAGCCTTAATATAATAATTATCAGTATCATTTTCCTTAGTAAGATAATAAGCCTTAATTGCTAAATTCTTAATTGTTTCATCCTTAGATGTTATAATTGTATCTTGAGAATTAGCTGTATCATTTTTAGTAAACCAGGCCTTAAAATTAGACCATACAATGCATACACTTATTAATAAAATGCCTGTAACAATTAGTGTTGAAACATCAACAAATAAACTATTTCTTCTATTTTTCATAATCAAAATAAACAAAAAAAGTCCTAACCTTTAATGCCTGCTCCTTTCATAATCTTACTTGCAACTGGCTATCCCAAGAGGACCCTCTAGCTTTGCGTCATTAGATTTCTCTAATTTTGCCATTATTCTAAGTATTATTTATAATACATCTATTACCATAATTATTTTACCATATTTTTTTAATAATACAATATTTTAAATTATTCAAAAATATATTTTTTAGTAAATTTTTCTGATTTTTGTAAACATTTATTTTGATATTTTAATAAAATGCTCAAAATATTGTCAGTATTTATTAATTCATTATAAAAAACAATAACCTCACTCTTAATATAGATACAAAAATCTAAATCACGATTATTATATATTAAAAGACTAACACTATTATTTAATTCCTTAGCATATTCACTATTAAAATAATTAAGCTTTAAGAACTTAAGTATTATAGCTATTCCTAAGGGAATAAACAATAGCTTATTAATAATTTTATTTCTTTGATAGGTAATAACAGCATCATAATAAATATAATTAATTTCCGCAATAATATCACTTGCTGAATAATTAATGCCATCTAAATATGTGTATTTAGCTATATCAAAGGCTTCATTTATTACTACATTACTACATGCTAATAATTCTTTTATTGATTCCTCAATAAAAAAGATACATATCTTATCATCAATAATCATATTAAGAAAATCATAATTACGTAAATTAGCAAAAATCCAAATAAAAATAATTTTAAAATGCTCAATTATATTATTATCTCTAGCAATATTAATTATATTTTCATTATTAACATAATTAAAATGTGGGAATATCGATTTAGTTATACTATTATTTAAATAATTCTTATTATTAAATGTTAACAGCTTATCATTTAAATAATTAAAGGCTACGCTAGTACTATAAAAAAGAATTTGCTTTAATTTACAATTGTAATTATCTATAAAAAATCCTCTTTTACACCAATAATTCAAAATATAAATAATTGCTTCATATATTTTAATTTGAAGCTTTATTTCTTTATTAAAAACAATAATATAAAAATCAGAATCATCATTTAAAAAGCGAAGTGATATCAAATAACAAATAATCCCTAAATAGCTTTTAGCATTTAAGGGATTATCATCTAAATCAGATGAATAATCAAAATTAGTATCATCAGCAATAAGGCTAATTCCTCTAATTTGGTTATTATTTAATATATATTTTAGATAATCAAGATCATTATAATTATAGATATCATTTAGCTTAACACATTTATTTTCAAGAGAATTTAAATTATAAACATCAAAGCTTAAGCCCTTATAAAATGTATTTAGCTCAATTATTAAAGAATTCCTTAATTCATTTTTTAGACAGCTAATAAAATAAGCATCAATTCCAAAATGTAACCACTCTTCAGCTATAGTATCCTTATACATCATATCACCATTTTTAATATGGACAAAATATGACATATATATACAATAATAGACTATTTAATGTCAATTAAATCATCATAATCAAAGCCATTTGCATTATAATTAAAATCATTTAATTGAATATCCTTAGCATTTCTAACATAAATAATATGCTCATGGCTTTCAATATTATTTAATTCACTAGGTCGCAAATCAATATCATTTGTTGGCCAAGAGGTATGCTTTTCCAAATTAACATAAACATCATTAAATTTAATATTTTCAATATTATTATTTTCACCAAATATTAAAATACCATTTTCGCCACTTGTATTAATGCTATCAAATTTAACATTATTAATACTACCTATTTTAGTTGAAGTATTTCTTTTAACAGCTGTAAGCGCAATTACTTCAGCTCTTCCCCACCAATGAATTGGTGAAAATCTTCTTGTATTAATTTTAATATTCTTAAAAATAACGTTTTTAACATTACCACTATCTCTAAGCTGAATTGATATTCCTCTATTAGATTTATCTATTATTATGTTTTCAAACATAATGTTTTCAAAATCCGAAACACTTTCACTACCAATTTTTATCGCAGCACTTGTTGAGGTTAATTTACAATTCCTTACAACTATATTTTTAGTATCACCATATTTCTTATTAGCCTCTGTTGTCTTTAAAACAATACAATCATCAGCAGCAGAAATCTTTGAATCCTCAATTAAAACATTTTGACAATGATCAGGATCAATACCATCACTATTTGTCATTCTTAGATTATTATTGATAGTTATATTTTTAATAAATACACCATTACAACCTACAAGATGTGTAGTCCAAAAGGCACTATTTTGCATAGTTATATTAGAAATGTTAACATTTTTACAATTTTCAAAATAAATAAGTGGTACTCTTGGATAAAAGTTTCCCTCAATATGCCATTTAGTTACATTGCCATAGAAAATCTTTTCATTACCATCAATAATACCATCACCAGCAATACCAACATTTTCTGCATCATTAGCAAAGATAAAAAACATACTTGGTTTACCATCATACCAACAATTTTCCCAGGTTGGAACATTTATTTTGGTATCCCTCTTACTATTAATATTATAGAATTCATTTAAATTACTAGTTGCTTCAATAATAGCATTCTTCTCTACTACAAGCGTAACATTAGATAATAATCTAATATAGCCTACGATAAATTTATGATTTTCTGGAGCAATTACCATTCCCCCACCGTTGTTATGAGCATAAAGAATTGCATCATTAAAAGCTTTAGTGTCATTAGTAATACCATCACCAATCGCCTTAAAATCTAAAACATTAACATTCATAATTTCACCTTAAAAAACTAGATTTTGATATTTTTTATTATTTTTTAGGCTCTTAAGGAAAATTAAAGACCAAACAAGAGCAATAACACCAGTTATCGAATTACTTAAAAACATTGCAATACCACAAGCCTCATAATTTAAATGCATTGGATACATCATTATTAATAAAGCTGGAATTCTAAATACAAATAATGTTGCCATAGATAATCCCATTGTAATTCTAGTTTTTCCAAAGCCATAGAAAATAGATTGACTAGCACCTGTAAAGGCTACAAATAGTAAATCAACTCTTTCATATTTTACAATATTTAAAATCATTTGCTGATATTCCAAATCATCTGGAGCAAAGAATCTAGCAATTTGATTTTGGAAGGCAATAAGCAAAATTAGACCAAAGCAAGCAATAATTAGTAAATAGATTAAATTTATTATAAACAATGATTTAATTCTTTTACCATTATTATTACCTAAATTTTGACTAACAATGGTCGCTCCAGCATCCTCAAATGAATTAATGACATTTTGAACTGAACCAGCAATAGTATTAGAAATACCAAGAGCTCCTACACATTGCTTACCATAAACAACTGTTGCCTTTGAATTAACAAAAACCTTACCAAAAGAAAATAAAAATCTACCTACAAATACAGGAAAAGCAATCTTAATAATACTTAATATCTTCTTACCATCTAAATTAAGTTCCTTAATACGTATCTGTAAGATATTCTTTGGCAGAAACAAGGAAACCATACCAAAGCTGAATATAGATAATTGAGCAATAAGAGTTGCTGCAGCAATCCAGGTCATATTAACATATCTTCTTAAGCCAGTATAAACAAATATTAAGGTTAAGCTTATTTTTATCACAATAACCATAATATTTAAAATAAATAATAATAGCGTATTTCCTTTTGATTTTTCAATACTTATATAAACATTATTCATAGTGGTAATTGCAAGCACACACATTTGTACATTATAATAGCCCATAGCATTATCAATTGTTGATTGATCTGTTTTTAATATTTTTAATAAAGGAACACCAAAAGGAATAAATAATAGGGTTATTCCCGCTACAATTAAGGCAAGAGAAAATAAAGTATTAGCAAACCTTTTAGCAAGCTTAATATCACCCTCACCATATTTTCTAGCAATAATTATACCACCACCAGTAGCTACTGCTCCACCAAGTGTTGAAATCATATTTTTGATTTGATCAAGAACAACAATATCAGCGGCATCGCCAATCTTTTCCTTTTGAACAATCATCATATCAAAAATTCCATACATATAATTACATAAATTATAAAAGACCAATGGTAAGGCAATCATTAAAACCACCTTAAGCATTGATCCATTTAAAATTAGTTCTCTTTTTCTTAATGCTTTATTGTTTTCCATATAATCACCATCTTTAACAAAAATGATTATATCACTTTTATTAAATAAGTTAAGGAAAAATTAGCACAATTATTAATCAACTACAACTTCACCATTATCTTTAATAGTGATAGTCATACCATCTTTAACATAATCTAAAAATTCATTACCTAAATTATCAATGGTAGGAATTTTATTATCAGTCCAAACACTTGCAAGAATAGCACCTGCAGCTGCAAGTGAATCAATTTGCTTAGAAAATAATAAAGCACCAGGATTACAATTAGTTACTGAAGAATTGAATAAAACCATTCCACCTGTTGTTGAACCAATTGTTTGCGGCAAGCATAAGGCAACACCAACTGTTGATTTACCATATAGCTCTTTATTATTTTGATCAGTACAAATATTTTTTCCTTCCTTACAATTTTTATATGAGGCCAAAGTATTAAAGCCACTATGAGTAACAAGTGCCTTTAATGTTACACATCCAGGTACAACAACACGTCCCTTAAAAATCTTACTCATGCTTCTTACCTCCTACAATTTGATCTAATATTTCAGCATCACTATAATATCTTGATGATGTATATGTTCTTAATTTATTAGAATTAGTAATTACAGGCTTTTTAGCACATAATGGATTATTCATATACATCAAAGGACAAATATAGCTTACAACAACTCCCATACTCTTTAGCATTTTATATTCAGGCATATTACTAAATTTCTTTAAAACTGCTGGAGCCGTAGTAAATACTGTTTTTATCTTAACTTTTTTACGACCAACCTCATTTAGCTTATCAGAAAGATTATGAGTCCATTCTACAAGCTCTGTTAATGTCATATGAGGACAACCCATAAAGCATAGGCTAGGTTTAGCATCCTTATTCTTCCATATAACTGGATAATTATCCTTAATCCATTTTAGCTCTGCATCATCAATAACATAATATTTAGGATCATCAACAATTAGCTTTTCACCATATTCTTTAGCTTCAGGAGTTAAATTTTCAATATGATATAAGCCAACTGAACCATTTGAAGCAGTTGCCGCACCAAAATTCTTTAAATATGTACAAGCCTCATTAGTAAGCTCTGTACCAATAAATTTGTCAAGTCCCTTTACATAAGGAACATCCTCTAAAACCTTCATACCAATTGCTGAGCCTAATAGCTGAGCATCAGGCTTAGTAGATGTTCTAACATCTACAATCCATGTTGCCTTTCTACCCTCATCAGTTAATAATCCAAAATATGGGACATAACCAACAATTGAGCCAAACATTTCAATAATTCCCGAATTACGATTACATCTAGCCCCTAATACTGAATTAGCATAATTAACTGCACTTGATTCTGCCCAAGATAAAATATCACCCTTATTAGGCTTATTACCTACCTCATCAAAATAACATGCACAGGTAAAAGCATCTTCATTAAGTAATCCCATTTCCTTTAGCTGACGCTCATATCTTTTTTGAGGACCATACATAACCTTGAAAACAATTTTTTCAAGTAAACTTGCAGGTACATTTTTATCTACAGGACGAGGATCAGCCGAAAATAATTGCTTGGCAGTAACACCACTAGCTAAAAGCTCATCCATAAGTTCGAATACACCCTTTAAAATAAAAATTCCAAAGCTTGTTACAATATGACCATATCTACTTGTTACTGGTACCATTTTTGTAGCATTAAAGGTTTCGCCATACATAACTAAGGTTTTCATGACCTTAGCCATTACCTCGCCCTTACTACCATCTAATATTTCTTGTTGTTCTTTTGTTAATTCCATACTTTCACCTACATCTTCATAGCGACATCCCATGCTCGCCAAATTACAGTTCTTAAATTACCAACACCATTACAATCACCAACTAAATATACCTTTTTACTAGGCTTTGCAAGAGGTGTAGGATTATAGCCGATTGATCTAATGACACTATCAACTACAATTTCTTCCACATTTCCATCCTTATCCTCAATTAAAACGGCATTGTTTTTAATTTCCTTTGTTTTAGTATTTAAATGTACCTCAACCTTATTTAAAGCAAAGAATTCTCTTAAATATGATGAGTTAGCAAGACAAACACCTTTAGCAGCAATTAAATCATTTTTCATTTCAACAATAATTGGCTTCTTACCCTTTAAATATAAATCATAAGCAATTTCACAGCCAGTTAAGCCTCCACCAATTACACAAACCCTTTCGCCAACATCTTTCTTATTCAATAAATATTCACAAGCCTCAATAGTGTTTTCAATACCCTTAATAGGAATATTTTTAGGCTTAGCTCCTGTTGCAATTATAACCTTATCAGCCTTTAATGAATTAATATCATTAACTACTGTATTAAATTTAATTTCAATACCTAAACGCTTTATCTCACGCTCATACCATTTTAATAATTCCTTATCATGAACCTTAAAAGATGGCGCAGCTGCCGCATTAAATACTCCACCAATTTTATCGCTTTTTTCATAAACTATAACATTATGACCACGCATTTTTAAAACTCTTGCAGCCTCAAGGCCACCAATTCCTGCACCTACAATAGCAATATTAAGTGGCTTTTTAGTCTTAACAATTTTGTATTTTTTTGATTGCATTGTCATAGGATTTAGGGCACATCTTGCCATACCAGCAACATCTGACAATGATTGATCATTACTTGTTCCATTATAATGACACATTGTAAAGCAAGCATTATGACAATTAATACAAGGCATAATAGCCTCGGGCTCACCATTAATTAGCTTTGTTACCCATTTAGGGTCAGTTAAAAATTGTCTTGCTACACCCATAGCATCAATCTCACCATTAGTTATTGCTTTTGAAGCAACATCAGGAGTCATCTTTCCTGCACAAACAACCGGAATATTTACATATTTTTTAATTTCAATTGCATCATTTAAATTACAATTGCTAGGCATATATACAGGTGGATGAGACCAATACCAGGCATCATATGTACCATTATCCGCATTAAGCATATCATATCCAGCTTCCTCTAAATACTTTGCAGCTCTAATGCTTTCCTCCATATCACGACCAACCTCAGTATATTCTTCACCAGGTAAAGCTCCCATTCTAAAGCCCTTAGTTTTAGAAACCACTGAATATCTTAAAGAAACTGGAAAGTCATTACCACATTCCTTTTTAATTGCTTTAACAATTTCTACAGGGAAGCGATATCTATTTTCAAAACTACCACCATATTCATCAGTTCTTTGATTAGTATATTTCATTGTAAATTGATCAAGTAAATAGCCTTCATGAACAGCATGAATTTCAACTCCATCAACACCAGCCTCCATACATAGCTTAGCTGTTTTGGCAAATCCATCAATCATTTTATGAATTTCTTTAATGGTTAAGGCACGTGATGGAACCTTATCAGACCAACGATTTGGATTTGGACTAGATGAAGCTGTCAATCTATCAAGATTAATTACAGGCTTAGCTAAAACTCTAAGCACAGGATTAGTATACATATGCTCCATCATTGGACTAATAGTAAATGATCTACCAAAGCCTGCAGTTAGCTGGACAAAAAGCTTTGCTCCTGTCTTATGAAACTCCTCCATATATTTCTTTAATTCCTTGAACATATGCTTATTTTGATATAACCATCTACCAAATAAAACATTTCTAATAGGAGCAATACCAGGCAGTACTAAACCAACATTGTTTTTAGCTCTCTCTAATAAAAAATTTGCAGCTTCTTTATCAAAATGATGAGGCTCCATCCAACCAAATAATGATGTTCCTCCCATTGATGTAAGCACAATTCTATTTTTTATTTCGACGTTTCCAATCTTCCAAGGTGTAAAAAGCGGACTATATTTTTCATTCATTTTAATACTCATTCCTTTCCTAAAAACGCTTACCACATTTAAATTATACCTTAAATCAACCTAAAAAAAAAGAACTTCATTGCAACAAAACAAACATTTTGTCGCAACAAGTCCCCCTTATGATTAATAAACAAAATTCTTTCTTCTTTTCAAAACAGCATATGCTTTTTTACAATCACAAATTAAGTTCATTTGAATCATTATTTTAAATTATTAGTAGAAAGAGCCTCATTATAAACAAGTTAGCAATCATAAGAGGCAAATTTTAATCAATCCAAATTAAGCCTATTCGGTAAAAATGTGGAATTCCACAAAAAAAGCGATTATGTTTGAAAAAAATCAAATCAAATGTTATAATGTAATCGGTAAAAATGTGGAGTTTCACAGAAACGAGGATTATTATGATAGAAAGAACTAAATATTTGAATTTGCTAATCAATTCAAAGCAAAATGGTTTTCCAAAGGTAATCACAGGAATAAGAAGATGCGGAAAATCATATTTGTTAAATACAATTTATAAGAAATATTTAATCGCATCTGGCGTTCCAAACGAAAATATCATCATTCTTGATCTAACAAAAATATCCAATGCTTTTTATAGAGATCCTATTTATTTATATGAATATGTACTAAATCAAACAAAAAATAAAGATAAATTTTATTATGTTATTTTAGATGAAATTCAGGAAGTCTATTCAATTGTAAACTTAGCTTTAACAGAAGGTAAACATATAAAAGCGACTTCAAAAGATAGTGAAATTATTAGTTTCGTTGATGTTATTTTAGATTTAGCATCAAACGAAAACATTGATTTGTATGTCACAGGAAGTAACTCAAAAATGCTATCAACTGATATTGTGACTCAATTTAGAGACAAAGCTACAAATATTCGCATCCTTCCATTATCATTTGAAGAATTTTGCAAATACAAAAAAGATAATGAGAATTTATTAATAAATGACTTCATGATGTATGGTGGTATGCCTCTTGCAATACTAAAGGATGGAATTGAAAAAGAAAATTATCTAAAGGAATTGTTTGAAACCACCTATTTAAAGGATATCATCGAGCGACATAAAATTAGAAAACGTGAGGCATTAGATGAAATTTGTACAATGCTTGCCACTTGTGTCGGTGATTTAATTAACTCAGAAAGAATCGCAAATCTCTACAAAGCAAAAACTAATAATAAGATAGATTCAGATACAGTGAATGCCTATATAAACTCATTTCTAGATTCATTTATCCTGTCAGAAGCATTTAGATATGATTTGAAGGGAAAAAAAATCATTACATCAACGAAAAAATATTACTACATCGATACTGGACTTCGTAATGCGCGATTAAATTTTATTTATTCAGACACAGGTAAATTGCTAGAGAACGTTGTTTATAACGAGCTTATATATAATGACTACAAAGTGAATGTTGGAACATTTGATTCTTTTGAAAAAGATTTAAATAACAAGACAATAAGAAAAACATTGAAAATTGATTTTTTGGCCATAAAGGGAAATAGAATGTATTATATTCAGGTTTGTGATGATTATTCCAATGAAGTAACACAAAATAGAGAATTAAAGCCATATATAGCTCTTAATGATCAAATACAAAAAATTATTGTTATAAATAAACCAATTAAAGAAACAAGAGATGAAAAAGGATTTATAATCATCGGTGTATGTGAATTTCTATTAAAATATATTAAATAAATGTAATCATAATAAAAAAATGAGTTGTACATACTTGCCACAATTGTGCATTGGTTAAAACTTTTTCTAAGTTGTACAATTCTCATTACTATTCATAATTATTATATGCATTTTTTATTTAAAATCAATAATTTTACTTTTTATAAATGAAAACTATGCGCTTTTTTCTAAAAAAAGAACTTCATTGCAACAAAACAAACATTTTGTCGCAACAAAGCTCTTAACCATTTAATTTATAATTTCAAGACGACAAAGCATATTAGCATCTATATTATTAGCATTTTCACTAACATTTAATCCCTTTGCAACACTAACATATAAAGTCAAAGCCGTATTGAAAAATAATTCCCCTTCTAATATTTCAACTTCATTAAAATTAATAGAGCAATATGTACCACTAAATACATATTTGTTTATTTTATTAATTTTACCATTAAAATTCAAGATGCTTCTAAAATAATTATAGCAAAACGAAAAAGGTAATAGTTCTTCAATATCATTATTAAAATTGAATTCACCATCTTTTGGTAAAACTGCATAAACTTTTTTTAAATCTTTTGAATATAAAATATTGTTTTCTATTGTATAATATTTGTTTTTAGATGATATATCAATATTTAGCCCACCAAAATATGAATAAATACCATTATTATAAAGATCATAATTATTTTTAATGGATGCCAAATCATCCTTCGTATATTCAATAAATTTTAAATTATCACCAATGTATAGCTTATCTTTTCTCATTTCACCATCAAAATTTGATCTTACAAAATTTCTCATATAAGCTGTTTCAAGATTATTATTCAAATTAAAATAGCTTATTGAATAATCGCCATTTCCTAAATATTTTAAATTCGGGAACATAAACATATTTATTCTTGGAAAATTAATCCAATTATCTTCTAAAAACTTAATATTTTTATTTCCTACAATACAAATTTCTTTTTCTTTTTCTAATAAGCCTCTATAATCATTCAACTTATTATATGAAAATATATTTAAATAATAAGTTGAATTTCTAAAAACAAAAGCATTTTCTTTTATTCCAGTTACAATATATTTTTTACCATCAATTTTAACACTTTCAGGAATTTTAATAAATTTAGAATCACTTCTATATCTAGAAATATATACTTCCTTATCATTAATAATTTCAAAATCAAACCATTCATTTACATCAAATGATTTTTTATATTTAAATGAATAATATATTTCCTTATTCTTCCAATTAAATAAATATTTTTTAGTTTTATCAGGTGTATCCTCATAATAACCATCAAATTCATAAACATCACTATAATGGCTTAAAATTGGTTTATAAAATGCATCCTTTATTTTGTTATTAACAGCATTAAATTTAATAACTAATATAGGGATAAATAAAGCTAATAAAAAAATTGTACCAACAATTACCAAAGGAATCCATATTTTAAAAGCTTTTTTCATTTCATCGTTATCTTTATTTTTCATTAAAATAGCCCCTTTCAAATTTATTATTAAATTTATAATTTTCTCCATTTAATGACTTAAATTTGATGCTGAAAGATAATTCATATTTAAGATCACCAAAAAATATGTTTATATTTGATTTAAATTTATAATGTATTAAATATAAAGAATCATTACTATTAGAATAAAAGACATTTGGATAATACGGTGAAACAGGATTAGAAATATTCATAATATTATTATAACTATAACTAAAATTTGTTAGTCTACTATAAGAACCAATGTATGGACTTCCAGAAGTTTTATCTTCCATAACTTTGTAGATGTCATCATCTTTATAATATTCACCATAATATGCTTTTTTTGTGTAGTCGGTAGTGCAATATAAAATTTTATCGAATGTTTCATAATTATAATACAAAAGTTTAGTTATAGAATTCAAACTCATAATAGTTCCAATTACTTCATCAGCAATATCTTTTCTTACATTTGATAAAGCAGCATAATATTCAGCTTCTGTATTAGAATTATTAACAACATCAATTTTTGCTTGTTCAATTCCAACATTTTTAGTTGAATAAGTAAAATATTCAAAATCATTTAACGAAATAGTAGATTCAATTGTTAATAAATATAATGTATTACTATAATAATCATATAAGTATTTGTAATTCATCAATAACGCAGTATATAAATCTACACTTTGTCCATTTACATCTTCTATCAAAGCTATTCGAGCATAATTAACTATAACAGAATCTTCATAATTTGTTTCTTCATCATATGTATAATCAAGCGATGCAAACCTCATAATTGTAGTATGATTTTTTATTGAACCAATTAATGGATTGTTACTGTTATTATCATTTGGCGAGCTTTTTTTAATTGATTGAACATTTGTTCCTCCAAATACTTTATCATATTTTTCATTACCAGATGAAAAATCTTTTGTTAAAACATCGAATCTTACTATTTCACTTGAATTACATTCAATATTATTTTTATCATATATAGTTGTAAATATTGATAAATCATCAATTGGAAATAAATAATCACGTTCATGTTTTTCTAATAATCTAGTATAATCACAATATCTTACATCATTATATTCGATTTTAAAATAAGAATCACCAAATTTTTTTGCTGTAAAGCAAATATAATATCCTGTATTACTATCTGGATTTAACATTCTATTTGCTGATTTATTTGCTTGAAATAAATTAACTTCAGACTTTCTATTATTGATATCATAATTAAGCTTCTTTGTTCCACTAGAAAAATTATTATATGTAACATATTCATATATTTCAAAATTTTCTATATGCTCATAATCGAATTCAATTTTAAATTGTCCTGTTTTGTTTGGATAAAACTTAAAATAATTCCATCTACTACTTATCTTAAAATTTTTAGTTATACCATCATATATGCTAGTTGCAGATAATTCTGACTGATTTGCTTTATATGTGGTTTTTTCACAATTGAAACTTAGCTTATAATTCGCTTGCGTATTATTAGTGAATACCACCCTTAATACATAAGCCCCACATTCAAAATTGGTATAATTAATAGCCTCATCAGTTGATTTTACAAGTACATATTGCCTACCTTGAACACTATATAATGATAGATTATATTTTACAAAGCTATCAGTAGAAATGGAAATGCTAAAAGTTTTGCAATAATAATTATTTTCAAAATAAAAATAGTCCTTATCAGAATTTCCATTACTATGATTTGCAATTGATAAATACTTTTCAAAGCTTCCCATATTTCCACTAAAGTACATTAAATTAGTAACATTGGTAGCCGTATCAAAAGAATCATTCATTTCAAATTCATCATCACTTGATCCACCCATGCCAGGATCAACTATAATTGCTCCACATGTTGAAATTCCATCATCCGACATTTCATAATCATCACTTAGAGCTTGTCCTGTATATTTTTCGTATTCAGTGCCAATTTCTTTAGCATAAACATTAAAATTTAAAAAGCATAGCATAAAAAATATAAAACAAAAAAGCACTTTTTTCATTGTATTTACTCCTTCTCTTTTCAATGCGTTTTTTTGTTTCTTCACCTTCATTATAAGATAATTTTAAAAAAAGTCAATCAATATTTTTTTTAAAAAATGTAATAAAACTGTCGCAACAAAGCTCTTAGCCCTTAAGACCCTTTGATTGTCTAATCATATCTTCAACAACAATATCATAAATTTCGCCAAGAGTACTACAATATTCAAGTACCTTCCAAGGCTCATTGGTATGATAATGAATTTTAATTAAATCCTCATCACCAACAGCAAGTAAGCAATCTCCTTTAAAATGAGTATTAAAATAATCAGTTATTTTTTCCTCACTTAAATTTTCCCCCTCAATTAAAAGCTGAGTATCATATCGATATTCTATCATAGCTATCATCCTTCCATAGCCTAATTATATCACTTGTTATGATTAAAGCAATCAATTAACTTAAATATTATCCCAAACCAGCTTATTATTTATTACATTTTCAAGTGCTTTTGAGGAAGAAATATAAGTTATACCACAAAATACTCCTCAAGTTATCGCACCTATAATTAAATCAGACAATGCTACTACACCACCATTTCCCTTTGACATAAAACCATAGGCTTTTGGTTATATATTAAAATCAATATATTGAATTTTCTTGCAGACATCATATTTCTATTAATCCATCATATTTTTTTTATTTTGAAATTCAGTGTATTAACTTTCTTTATATCTTTTTTTGAAAGGTAACATGTCACAGATAAATTATTTCCATTTATATGTACTTTAGGAATTTCCAAACTTGGATCTATGATTGATATATATAATTTAAAATATTTAATGCTTACATCATTGGAAAAGAAAGTTCTACTTTTATATAGAATTTTCCCTTCATAAAAAACAATACCATTCTTTGCTTTCTTGTTTAACACAAATATCACCAATTCAAGTAAAATTCGCAGTAACAAACAAGAAAGAATCACTACTAAACTTACAATATTTAAAATTTTATTAATTAACAAAGAACAAATAAAGTAAAGCAATGAAGGTATAATAAAAATTATCAAAAACGAACTAAATGTTATTCTTAATAAATTAGAATATAAATATCTACGCATACTTTCAATCATCCTAAATCATAAAATATGGTTTTATTAATGCATTGGTTAATTTGAATCCAGCAGTAAAGACATTTTCTAATAATATCCTTAGCCAAAAATCTCCTTTTTGCGATAACAATTTAGTAAATACTTTATTATGAACTCCTGCTATACCTATTACAATATTTTTAGTTCTTTCTTCTTTATTAAAATATGTTACATTACTTATATTATTTTTATTATAATCGATTATTACATATTCATGTTCACATATTATTTCTGT
>CAKQDS010000004.1 GCA_934229535.1 uncultured Anaeroplasmataceae bacterium | reverse complement strand
CGTGCTTTTAAATAATCATAATTATTTTTTACCTTTTTTATCAAAAATCTCTTGATTTATTTATAGCTGGCTCCAAAAAAAATACGCCATCAATGATGGCATATTTATCGAACCATCATTCAAGCTTTAGCACCGTTTCCAAGGAATGGTTGCTGTAGGGTCATAGAGCTTGTCTCTCGCCTACTCATTATGGCATATTTAACTATAGATATTATACTATAAAAATTATCCTAATGCAATTTTATTTTCTAGATTATTGAAATATTTTTACAAATTTTGGCATCTAAAATATTACTTGCCATAAATACTCTTCCTAAAGCTTTAAAGACAATATAAAGAACAACACTTTGTGGAAACAAATAAACAAGATTTTTAGGTAAAGATGTAAATAACAAATACACCCTCGCTTGTTCAATAGTTAAATTATTAATATTCATCCACCAAATGCTTCCTAAAATCACATTAATAAAAAGATTGATTAATACTCTTGCAAAAAATATTGAGGAAAATGTAATTCTCTTTTTATAAAAGAAAATTCCATAAATAAACCCACTAAGCATTGCATTTAGGGTATAAGGAAAATAAAAACCAAAGCCATTAGGAAATAAAAAGAAACCTAGCACATCTGAAAAAAAGCCAATAAATAATCCAGCAATAGGCCCATATAGCCAACATATTGTTGCAAAAAATAAATATGTTGCCGTTATTCCCATACTTGTAAACCCTGATGGAAGCTTAATCGCCTTAGACATCATCATCATTGCAAATAAAATAGCGATTATACATAAATCCTTTACTTTTATTTCTTTATTACAAGCAAGAATCCAATATTTCTTATGAAATATTGAAGAAAAGACATCTTCATTATCAACAATATTCAATTCTTCTTTTGAATGCTTAAATTGAATAATTAAATATAATAAGGAAATAAAAATTCCAATTCCCATAAAAATGGCACCAGCTATATAAGGATTAAAAAAATCAATTTCAATAATATTATTAATCTTTGCGTCAGCTATTAAATTATTAACAAATTTTTTTGCACGAGATTCGTTATAATTTAAATATTTTTCCTTAATTGTTATAGTAAAACCATCAGCATTTGCTTTAATAAGCAAATTATTTTTTTTCATTAGCTTATTAATATTATTATCCGTAATCAATCTTTCCCCTGTTTTAGAATTTTTAACATTTTCTAAAGCAAGCCTAATATTATCATCATTAAATACTTCTTCATATGAATATGTAGTAGAAACATTTAATGAAAACTTTTTAGTGTTGTTATTAATAAGATATGAGCATATGAAATATCCCATAACAAAAAATAGCAAAGCACTAAAGAAAAACACAATCTTTTTTTGCCATAAATAGTTTTTCATTATTTTATTTAAGAGTTCCACATGATACTAGCGGACGCGCTAATTTACCGCCACATTATTGTGTTCGTCATATTCCAACTTCCCATGAATATGCACTTAACGCAAATTAGCTACTCTGTATCCTTTCTAAAACTTTAATTTTAACCAATTTTTAACAAGCAGCATCCAGCTTTGAATGTGCTCAATCACCTTATTATCATCGCCACCACTCGTCTCTTTTGTAGCAAGTGATAGACCATGCATTCCTAAGGGATATAAATGAAATTCAACATTTGCTCCTACCATATGATAAGCCTCAACTAATCTTAAACTATTTTCCATAGGAACTGCTTGATCAGTTAGGGTTGTCCATAAAAATAAGTCAGGAGCATCAGGAGTTATTTGATTTTCAATACTTACAAGCTTGCGCATTTCCTTATCTTTAAATTTTGGACCTAGCAAATCTCTAAATGATCCTAAATGAGCAATTTTCTCATCACTAGAAACAACAGGATAGCCCATAATTAATCCATTAAATTTAGTGAATCCTAAAAATTGACTAGCCAAAATTAAATGTCCACCAGCACTAAAGCCACAGCCTATAATTTTATTTTCATCAATTAGCTTATCTTTTTTTAATTCATTAACAACATAACTAACCTCTTCCATAGGAATTGGATAATTAGTTAATTCTTCACGATAGCTAATTACTACGGCATGATAGCCTATGGAATTAAAATATAATGCTACAGGCTTTCCTTCTCGTGGGGATGTATGCGAATAGCCACCACCAGGTGCAATTACAATTACTCCTCTTTTTAAATCATCAACATAATATTTTTCATAAAAGTCTTTGTTATTTGGAAGCATTATCTTTTCCATCATTTAAAACCTCATCAATCTCCATAATTTGCTTTTGAATATTACAAATGTTTACATTTTGTTTAGCTAGCCTTAAGCTTTTATTTAAAGCATCTCTTTTAAAAGAAACTCTTTTTATAAAATTTTCCTCTTTATTTTTTATTAAAAGCGGTCCATATTTCAGCTCTAAATCAGAAAAATATGTTTTCCCACTTTCATATACTAAAATTTCATAATATTTATTAGAATCATAAATTGCATATTCTTCATTTAAAGAAAAATCATTTTTTTGCATAAATGCCCTTAGCATATAAGCATCCTTATTTGGTTGTAAAATTAATTTCTTGTTTCTAAGCTTGTCTATATAATTACTTAAAATGTCAATTATTAATCCCCCACCCATACCAGCAATAATTGTAGTATCAAAATCAAAACAAACATTTTCATAACCATTAGATAAAATAGTTTCTATTTTATCAGCCAAGCTATTAGCCTTAATATTTTTCAATGCTGAATTTAAAGGCATTTGATTTACGTCACAAGCATATGCATGTTGTACATTATATTTTAAAACAGCTGTGATTGAGATTAACCCATGATCACAGCCAATATCTGCCAAGCATTTGCTATCCTTTGCTAAGGATGCAAGTAACTCTATTCTTTTCATTATGAACGCTTAGTCATAAAATCCTTTAATTTACGAGAACGGGCAGGATGCTTTAGTTTACGCAAAGCCTTAGCCTCAATTTGTCTAATACGCTCTCTTGTAACGCCAAATTCCTTACCAACCTCTTCAAGAGTACGCATTCTACCATCTAAAAGACCAAATCTTAATCTTAATACTCTTTCTTCACGATCAGTTAGAGTTGATAAAACCTCATCTAGCTCTTCACGAAGCTTAACCTTTGCAGTATATTCATATGGGTCAAGAGCACTAGGATCAGAAATGAAATCACCAAGTGAAGAATCCTCCTCCTCACCAACAGGTGATTCAAGGCTAATTGGCTCTTGTTGAATTTTTTGAATTTGCTGAACCTTTTCAACAGAGATACCCATTTTGTCAGCAATTTCTTCAATTGTAGGCTCTCTTAATAATTCCTGAATTAATTGACGCTGAACACGATGAAGCTTATTTATTGTTTCAACCATATGAACAGGTATTCTTATTGTTCTTGCTTGATCAGCAACAGCACGAGTTATAGCCTGACGAATCCACCAAGTTGCATAAGTTGAAAACTTAAAGCCTTTATTATAATCAAACTTATCAACAGCCTTCATAAGTCCCATATTTCCTTCTTGAATTAAATCAAGAAAGTGAAGTCCACGGCTTGTATATTTTTTAGCAATTGAAACAACAAGACGTAAATTGGCTTGAACAAGCTTATCCTTAGCAATTTCAGCCTTATCAACCATTGCCTTTAATTCATCATATTCATCTTTATTTTCTTCTGTTCTTTCGCCTAGCTTTTCAAGCTTAGCCTTAGCCTCTCTACCCTTTACAACAGTAATAGCATATTCTGTTTCCTCTTCATTAGTTAATAGGGTTACCTTTCCTATTTCCTTTAAATACATTCTAACAGGGTCATCAACCTTAACAGAAGGAGGAAGTGTATCAAAGTTTTCTAGATCAAATTCTTCTTCATCCTCAAGTATTTTAGGTTCCTTATCTTCACTAGGAAAATCCTCCTCAACGCCTTCAGGATCCTCATCAGCTAAAACATCTATTGAATTTTTAGCAAGCTCTGCTTCAATTTTTTCATATTCTTCACTATCCTCTGAAAAATATTTGCATAAATCTTTAGCAAAAACATACCCATTATTTTGTTTTCCTAAATTAATTAATTCATTTAATGCTGTTTCAAAATCCATATTATTTTCCTACTTTCCTAAATTAACATTAATTAACTGCTTACAAGCGCGTTCAAATCTATTACTACTAGTAAGGATATCTACCATTTTTTGAACATTATCAATATGAGCTTCACCTATTTGCTCATTTTCATTTTTACATTCTCTAAGCTTAAAAGCATAATTAAGACGAATTATCTTAATAATCAATTCATTAAAATCATTATCACAAAATTCTTGATTATCTTTATTTTTATTTCCATAATAAATATTTTTAAAATGCAAATAAGAATTCATTGCATCCTTATTTTCCATAATATACTCCTCAAACTTTTCATTTGTAAATATATCGTAGCGATTATAGTAGCCATCAATTAGCTGATACCACACATTAGCAAAATCATTTCCTAAAAATTGCATTAAATCATATTCATCAATCTTTGCATCCACATATTTTGCATATTTTATATCTTTAAAGCAATATTCTAACATCAAAGCTTTAATTCCATCTGATTTAGGATAATTATTTACTTCTAAATGATTTTCTTTAGTTTTTTTATCATCTGGAATATATTCGACATATTTTTGGGTTCTAGCTGTATTACAATATTTCCTGTAATCAGCTTTAACAGCCTCAATAGAAACATTAAGACTAGAAGCAAGCTTTCCTAAATAAACCTCAGCAGTTGATTCCGAATTTGCTTTTAAAAGCACTTCAAATATTTCATTCTTCATTGCCACAACTTCATTAAAATCATTTAAATTATGAAATTTAATGGCATATCTAAATAAAAACTCAACCGCATCAAGCTGATTTTCTGTAAAATATTTTTGATAAGCGAGCTCACCATATTTCCTTACATACTCATCAGGATCAAGGCTATCTGGTAGCATAACTATATGTATTTGCATACCATTTTGCTCAAGAAGATTAATCGCTCTTTTAGAAGCTGTAAGTCCAGCCTTATCACCATCATAGCATAAAACAATATTATTGGTGAATTTCTTCAATATTCTAACATGATTAACGGTTAGTGCTGTTCCCATTGAGCAAACCGCTTCATTAAATCCCGCCTTAACTGAGGCAAAAACATCCATAAAGCCTTCATGAAGAATAACTCTATTAGCCTTGGTTATTGCAAGCTGGGCCTTATCAAGATTATATAATACCTCGCTTTTATTAAAAATTAAGCTTTCAGGTGAATTTATATATTTAGGTTGCTCTTTATCTTCATAATAGATTCTTCCTGAAAAGCCAACTACATTACCATTTACATCCTTAATGGGAAACATTACCCTCTTAATAAACATATCATAGTTGCTAGCGACATTACTTCTAATAAGTCCAATCGCCTTCATATCAATGTCTAAAAAGTTGGCTTCCTTTAATGTTTGATAAAGGCTATCTATTTTTGCTGGAGCTAAACCAATATCAAACATTTTTATTGTCTGGTCATCAATTCCTCTTTTATGCAAATATTCAATAGCAATTTGTCCACTTTCAGTTTTTAATAAATTTCTTTTGTAGAATTCCTTGGCTAAATTGGTAATTTCATAATATTTTGCATAATTTTTAGTATTTTCAGTAGTATTTGTACTATGATACTCAAGTCCAGCCTTTTTTGCTAGAATTTCCAAAGCCTCTTTAAATGTTATATGCTTTAAATCCATTAAGAATTGTGCAGGATTGCCACCCTTATGACAACTAAAGCAATGAGCAAGCTTTTTTTCAACAGAAACGGTAAAAGACGGAGTTTTCTCTTGGTGGAATGGACATAATCCAGAATAATTTTTTCCTTTTTTAGTAAGCTGTACATATTCACCAACTAATGCAACTATGTCAGTTTTTTCAAATATTTCTTCTATAGTTGGATTCGCCATTATATACCTCCCAAATTAGAACTTCATCTTATTATGAATAAACGGAATAACCTCTTCAACCTTTAATGTAATTTGCTCCATTGTATCACGATCACGAAGTGTAACTGTACCTTCATTCAAGGTATTATCATCAACAGTTAAGCAATAAGGAGTACCAATTGCATCCTGACGACGATATCTCTTACCAATGTTTGCAGTTTCATCATAAACAGTGCTAAACTCTTCACTAAGAATTTGTTCAATTTCACGAGCCTTTTGACTATGAAGCTTCTTCATTAAAGGTAGTACAGCTACCTTGTATGGTGCAAGTGCTGGATGTAGGTGTAATACTACACGACTATCATGCTCAAGCTCTTGTTCCTCATAAGCACTAAATAAAACAGTTAATAAGCATCTTTCAACACCAAGTGATGGTTCAACAACATAAGGTAGATACTTTTGATTAGTTTCAGGATCTAAATATTCTAGATTCTCCTTTGAATGAGTTTGATGAGCATTCAAATCATAATTTGTTCTTGAAGCAATTCCCCAAACCTCACCAAATCCCCAAGGGAATTTAAATTCGATATCAGTTGTTGCATTTGAATAGAAGCTTAATTCTTCCTTTTCATGATCACGATATCTTAGTTTTGTTCCATCAACGCCAATTGACAATAAAAATTTCATCATATATTCACGCCAGTAATTGAACCATTCAAGTTCAGTACCAGGCTTACAGAAAAATTCAAGTTCCATTTGCTCAAATTCTCTAGTACGGAAAATAAAATTACCAGGTGTAATTTCATTTCTAAAGCTCTTACCAATTTGACCAATACCAAAAGGTAGCTTTCTTCTTGTTGTTCTTTGAACATTTTTAAAGTTAACAAAAATACCCTGAGCAGTTTCAGGTCTTAAATAAACCTCGCTCTTTTGATTTTCAATTACACCCTGATGAGTTTTAAACATTAAATTAAATTGACGAATATCTGTATAATCAAAGCCACCACATGTTGGGCATACAATATGATGCTCTTTAATAAAATTCATTAATTCATCATTACTCATTCCATCGCCTGAAATTTCGCCATGAGTGAAATCCTCGATTAGCTTATCAGCACGATATCTAGTGTTACATTTTTTACAATCGATTAAAGGGTCAGAGAATGATCCAATATGACCACTGGCAACCCAAACCTCTCTATTCATTAAAATAGCACTATCAAGTCCTACATTATAAGGGTTTGATGTTACAAATTTCTTCCACCATGCTTGCTTAATATTATTTTTTAATTCAACACCAAGTGGGCCGTAATCCCAAGCATTAGCAAGTCCACCATAAATTTCACTTCCTTGAAAAACAAAGCCTTGTTCCTTAAGAAAAGCTACTAAACCATCTAAAGTAATATCTTTCATTTTAGAGTCCTCCGTCCGACAATAATACATCATAATATTGTATCATCAAAGTGTCAATTTGTCAATATTCGCCAAGCGAAGAAAAAGCGTATAAATATTAATTTATCCGCCTTGTCCTCTACATTCTTTCAAATTGATTTTTTGCTTTGTTATAAACATAACCAAGCTTTTTTAAAATCATATTAATTTCTTCAATACTCCAGTCTAAATCATCAGCAAGAGCATCTAAGCTATCATATTCATCTCTTAGCTTTGTATTTATAACACTAAGTAAAATATTAGGCTCTTTAATGAATTCCAAAGAAATCACCTCATTTCTATTGATAACCATTTAGTATTGATTTGTTCTTGAATAGAAGTTAAGATTTAAATACTTTTATTATCCATTTGAATTTTAATCTTTAAAATCATTTAGTAAATTAAATAATTCTTTCATCCTAAATTTCAATGTTATCTTATCTAATATTTTTATGACAAATACAATCTTTATATGTCTATATATTTATACTAACATCAATAACTAATCAACCCATTTTTATTAATTTCTCTATAGAATATCGCATAACATATTGAGTTACATCACCAGCACCACCAAAGCCACCAGCAATTTGACTCCTAAAAGTGACCATATTAAATTCAACACTTATAAATATTGAAGACAAAGTGAAGTCTATAAATGCGGTTAAAACAGAAGCACCTTTAAAAGCAATTATCAAATTTGCTATTAAGAATAACATAACATTTATATCTACTAGGGATAAGTTATCTATCCTACTAATATTCTTATTTGTTATATTTTATTGTTGACATTAGTACTATTTTAAAAATATTTTTATTTTATTAAACATTATCATAAATTTTTTGCAATTTTAAGATTTCTCTTCCTAAATTTGTGTCTTTAAGTTTTTTTAATGAATCAGTAATTAAATATGTTGATTCCAACGTTCTTTGATTTTTACCATATTTAAAAAATTTTCTCCCTTTTTTAAAATATTCATACAATTCTTCCATTTCTGGTTTTACTATTTTATATAATTGTTCTTTCTCCCAAAGGGAATTTTTATTAAGGATTTCATTTTCAAGAATAATTATTACCTTTTCCAATTGTTCAATCATAAAATTCTCCTATAATACTCCAATCCATCATTGAGTACCGCCACCTGTTTGCCCAAACAATGCAGCTGCTTTTCCAGATAATATTTGATTACCTTTAGAAATTACAAAAGTTGAAGTGTTTGCAGCAGTATTTCTTGGTGGTAATGATAACATACTTCGTGCAGCAGGACCATAATTTTTAGGAGAAGTCCAATGCCCATATTGTCCTAAGGTGCCACCCCAAGTTCTATATACGATAGTTCTATTATTTAAAACCTTTAATTTTGGGTTTCCTTTATATGCCGAAAGAACTTCTTTTACATTACCACCATATTGTGAAATATAAGCACTATTAGCAGTGAAACTACTTGCACCAGCAACAAGAACAATTCCTACTACCGCTAATCCAATGGCTAAGCACTTTACCCATTTAGGCACATTTTCCTCAGGATCATCATACATAATAGGATTGTTATTACAATAAGCATATAAATTTAAACCAGTTATATTATTTATATCTAAATATGCTACATCATCTATTGATATAAATATCCGATACTTGGATCATAATATCTACTTTTTAAATAATATAAATTTGTTTCTTTATCATAATAATACCCTTTATACCTTATGTTATTTATTTTAGCTATTTCGACATTATATTCTAATATATTACCATATGAATCATATTTATAGCTTCCTACCTCTAAACCTAAACCATCTATTATTTTGATGATTTCTCCTCTTATGTTTTTTATATAATAATATAGCTTGTCATTATATATTAATCCATATGGAGCACTATTTAAATATAAATAGCTTAATTCATTTTCCCCTAATTCTTTTACTAAATTATTATTTTCATAATAATATTTAATATTGTTCTTACTTCTTCTTAAACCATTACTATCATAGCTATAGATATTATCATTATATTTTATTAAATGATTTCCTTGCCATATTAGCTTATTTCCTCCATATGTATTTATATGTCCATTTGTTGTAGTTACTATTTTGCCATCAATACTTATTAGCTCATTCTTATTATTATAAACTATTACAAGCTCCATATTTAAATACCATCTTAAATAATTTGAATCATAATTTAGATTCAAGCTAAAGGGTGTACTATAGGCATTAGAAAACAAATCTATATTTATATTATAGCTTAATTTCTTAATATTTAGGCTTACTGACATAAAATCACCCACTTATATTAAAAAAACAAAGTATTTTTCTTAATTCAAAGATATCACTTCTTTAAACTAAAATCAATACTTTTCTTTGTTATTTTTTTATTTTATTTTTAATTAAAGATATAAATACTGGTATTAAGCATACTAATATTCCACATACAATACATATTATAGCTATTTTTTCCATATTGTAAACCTCATTTCTATTCTAAAAAAAGAATGCCATTAAATGGCACCCTTAATTTTTAGTTTTGCAATTACATTCACGTTTAAATTTTTTCATTGCTCTTTGCATATTGGTCTTACAATTAGCGCAATCACCAGTTGGTAGATGCTTTATTTTTTTATAAATGTAATTTCCTAAAACACCACCAACTATTAATACGCAAAGAATAATTACAATTATTTCAATTGGTTGCATTAGGCTCTAGCAATCTTTTTATTATCTTTATATTTGTTAATATAATGAATTGCAAAGCCAACTCCAACTGCAAGTGCAGCAAATATAAATGAAGTCCACCACCAAGATAAAACTAAATATACAATCATTGATGCTAAATAAGATGTAACAATCCAGAATAATAATGTACGACCAAGCTTCTTTTCTGGTAATTCAGCCTTAGCTGTTGCTACTGCAGCAAAGCAAGGAATTGTTGTCATATTAAATACAATGAAAGCAATTAGAATTGGCCAATGATTACCAACACCTGAGTTTTTAACCATTAATACTGAAGCACTAACGCCTTCCTCATCAAAGTTAGCCATATATAAATCCTTAAATCCAGCTACATCAGTTGCAGTTTGATTTGAAACGCATTGAGCAAGAACACTAAATGTTGAAATAACATTTTCCTTAGCGATTAGGCCTGTAACAGCAGAAACACCATAAACCCAGCCACGATCCTGATCAAGATTTGAACCAAATCCAAGTGGTGTGAAAATAGGTTGAATTAATTGACCAACACCTGCAAGAATTGAATCAGATGTATCTAAATAATCCTTATCATTAGTAATTGCTTCAAATTTACTTAAAGCATTTGTAAATACTAAGTTTTCAACCTCTTCATAGGCTGTGACATTTTCTGCCTCATCAGCATCACCAACAATTACATCAAAGGTAATTTCATCATCATATTCATCACTTAATGCTAAAACCTTAGATTTAAACTCTTCATCCTCTAGCATTTCAGCAAATGTATCATCAGATAATTCCTTAACATCAACCTGTTCAATATATTTCCAATTCCAAGTAAAGCTTTGTAGGAACCAAATTACGATTGTTGAAGCAAGAATAATAGTAAATGCTTTCTTAACATAATGCTTTAGCTTATCCCATAAATGGAACATTAATGATTTAAACTTAGGAGTATGATATGCTGGAAGCTCCATAATGAAAGGTGGAGTTTCACCACGCATAGTTGTATGTCTCATAATAATTACGGCAATAATTGCTGTAACGATTCCAACTAAATACATTGAATAAGTAATTATATCAACATTCTTAAAGCCAAACACTTGGCAAATTGCTCCAGCAATTGCTGTTAAAATTGGTAGTTTAGCACCACAGCTAAAGAATGGAATAACACGAATAGTAGCAACTCTTTCTTTTTCATCAGCAAGAGTTCTTGTGTTAATCATTGCTGGTACTGAACAACCAAATCCCATAATCATTGGCATAAAGGCACGTCCAGATAATCCAAATTTTCTAAAAATACGGTCCAAAATGAAGGCAACACGAGCCATATAGCCTGAATCCTCAAGAATTGAGAAAAATAAGAATAATAACAAAATTTGAGGAATAAATGATAATACTGAGAATACACCAGCCAAAATACCATCACAAATTAAACCAGATACCCAACCAGGTGCACTACTTAGCCCACCACTTACAACTTCTGTCAACCAGTCAGTTATATTAGTTAAAAATGATTGTAGAATAACACCAGGTGAATTTATACCAGCATCAGTCCAAATTAAACCTTCAAAAATGCTTCCTTCAAATGAAGGCTTAACATTTTTAAACAATCCGCCAAGATAGAATAAATTTTCAGAGAATGTTAAGTGGAAAATTAAGAACAAAATAACAAGGAAAATAGGAATACCAGCCCACTTATTAGTTAAAACCTTATCAATCTTATCAGATTTTGTTAGTTTTTCTTTTTCTTCCTTTGGCTTAGATATTTTAGCCTTTGAATAATTTTTAGAAATAAATTGATATCTTGTATCAGCAACAATTGCCTCTAAATCACTTCCAAAAACCTCATCATTAAATGTCTTCTTAAATTCAGAAACAATTTTTACTAAATCTTGATGATTTTTAACCTCAATTTCATCATTTTCAACAAGCTTAATAGCATGAAACAAAGGATTTTCAACACCTAGACCAACAAACGCTGCCTTACAATCAGAAATTAGATGCGTTAAAGCAGTATTATTTTCTAAAACTGTTCTACCCTCACGCTTCTTCAAGCATTCATTATAAGCTAAATCCATTAAAACATCCAAATTCTCTTCAGTTTGAGCTGAAATGCAAACAACTGGAACACCAATTTGACGTTCAAGTAATGATGGATCAATTTTATCGCCACTCTTACGAACAATATCCATCATATTTAAAGCTATAACAACAGGAACATCGATTTCAATTAGTTGAGTTGTTAAATATAAATTTCTTTCTAGGTTTGTAGCATCAACAACGTTGATTATACAATCTGGTTTTTCATCCAAAATATAATTTCTAGAAATAATTTCTTCAGGTGTATAAGGTGATAATGAGTAAATACCAGGTAAATCGACAATAGATATTTGCTCCTTACACTTTTTATAAATACCTTCCTTTTTATCAACTGTAACTCCAGGCCAGTTTCCAACATGAGCTGTTGAACCAGTCAAAGAGTTAAATAATGTTGTCTTACCACAGTTTGGGTTACCTGCAAGTGCAAAATGCTTCATTACTTCTTCTCCTCCATAACTTCACAAACAACTAAATTTGCCTCATTTTTTCTAAGTGTTAACTCGTATCCACGAAGAGTCACCTCAATTGGATCACCAAGTGGTGCTTTTTTTCTTAAATATACAGAAGCACCTGGGGTTATCCCCATATCAAACAATCTTCTTCTAACCTTTCCTTCGCCTAAGACATTGCGAATTACGGCTGTTTGTCCAATTTCCATTTCGTCCATCTTTTTTAACATAACTATTTCTCCTTCCTATGCAACTACAATTTTCGTTGACAGCTCTCTATCAAGAGCTAAACGACCTTCTTTAATTTGACAAATAACACTGCCACCGCTATGACTTATTACCTTTAGTTCAGAATTAATTGTAATTCCAAGTGATTCTAAATGCTTCTTAACCTTGTCATCAGCAAGAATCTTAATAACCTTTAGCATAACGTTTTCTGGGGCTATTACAAGCGGCATAATATTTCTCCTTCCAGTTAGACTTTACTAACTTAATTACAAAAATTAAACCGCGAAAGCGGTTAGTTTTTTCTAACTATCTATATTATACTCCATAGTCAGTTAATGTCAACTAACTTTTTCTAAATTATAAAAAAAATTATAAAATAGAAAAATCTAATTTATAATTTAAAGCTCTTTAAAAACCAAATGGATTATTTATTTGACCTTGAAAAGGATAGTTCATTTGTGGTGCTTGATAAGGATTATTTGTTTGATATTCATCAAAATATTTAGTTTCCTCGGTTGTTGAATAGGTTGGTACTATATAATGTCTTTTAATACAATTGTTAACCACATGAGTATTGTAATTAACATAATGTGGAACATCACTTACAAAGCATTTGTTAATAACCTGATTATAGCCACAGCCCACATTATTCATTGGGCATCCATAGTTGTTATTAGCATAGCCAGCCATATTTTTATTAAAATCATTTAAATTATTTTGGTTAGGATTATCAAAATTCATATTTTTACCTCCTCAATTTAATATATGAAAAGCAATTTAGTGGATATAGGCACTATGAATTGAGCTTTTAATCAATTTATCTATTAATTGAATTCCTTCAGCAGTAATTTTCTTACCATTCATATGCTCGTTTGAATAACATTTCATAACACATAAAACAAATCTTATCAGATTTACTTAAAGCATCTCTCCTATTTGTGAACCTATATTTTTTGATTTAGTTCATCATAAACATATTTAATATGAATTGTATAAGGATTGCAATCATCTTCGTTTATCTCAATAACGTTAAAAATAAATCCCTTTATATCATCTATACTAATTTCATTTTTCTTATTACGAATTATTCTTTTTTCTCCTCTTGAATAAAAAAAGCATCCGTACACCTATCTTTAAAGATTTAACGATAGGTATGCGAATGCTTAGCATTCATTGCCAGCTAGCAAATATTAACATATATTTTTTTTAGTTTCTTTTACTTTGAGCAATGAAATAAACAACTCTTAATAGTTCAACATAAATATAGATTACGCTGACCTCAAGGCCAAGAGCAACATTCCATTCAGAAGCCTTATCACAGCCAGACTGAACAACATTTGTAGCTTCAGCAAAATTTAATAATAAAGTTATTGATCCATAAACTAGGAAAATTGCTTCAATTCCAATAATAAGACCAATGTTCAAGCTATTAAATATACCTGTAAGTGATAATAGACTTGTAACTAGGGCAAGAGCTAGGGCTCCTATTGTAAATGCCCAGCAAAATTTAACAAATCCTCTTCCAACTCTTAAAATACCTAAAGCATATAGGGCAAGCATTGTAGCAAAAATTGTTATTGTACCAACAACTGCAATTACAACAATACCTCTTATTTCTGCTTCAAATAAACAAGTTATTGTTCCCAAAAATAATCCTTCACATACTGAATAAATAAAACTACAATAAGGAGCAGCTGTTTTTGAGGTTCTACCAATAAAAACACTAATTGTTCCAATAACTGAGCTAGCAATTAAAGCAATATAAAATCCTACAAAATTATTGTCTAATATTGTTGGAAGGGCATAGGCTGTAACTGCACCAGCAATAATAGCTACAAATAATAAAATGAATGTCTTGACACAGATTCCTTTATAGGTAGCAGCATCAGAAGATGCATAAACATTTCCTGTTTCAATATTTGAAAATAGTGGGCTTTGTTTCATTAAATTATATTCCTCCTCATTAGATTATTATCTAATCACAAAAAAATTATAACATACAAAAAATTTATATGCAATAAATATAATTTCAATCACACAATTTTACATAAAAGCAAACAATCCAACCTCTTTTTCAGGATCATCATCTGGTAAATCACCAAAGGCGTGCATTCTATTAAATTCTTCAAAAAGAGTCTGATTAAGCTTTGTACGCTTTAAAACATCCTTTTTAGATGTAAAAGGCTTTTCTGCTCTTTTTTCAGCAATGTCAACAGCAGCATTTGGTCCAAGACCATCCATTGAAGCAAATGGACAACGAATTCCCTCCTCTTCAACAAGGAAAATTGTTGCATCTGATTTAAAGATATCAACTGGTAAAAATTTATAACCTCTAAGAGTCATTTCTAATGCTACCTCCAAGGCTGTAACCATATCCTCATCCTTAGCTGTTTTTTCACTTCTACTCTTATTATTAATCTCATTAATTTTATTTCTAATAGCATCTGGTCCTTTAATATATTCATTTATGCTATAAATCTTAGCACGCTTAGAAAACCAAGCACTATAAAATAATTTAGGTGAATGAAGCTTAAACCAAGCAATTCTCAAGGCCATCATAACATAAGCAGTAGCATGAGCCTTAGGGAATAGATATTTAATCTTTTCGCAGGTCCACATATACCATTCAGGAACATTATGCTCCTCCATATAGCTTTTATAAGGAGCCCATTTATCTGGGCTTTTTGCTACCTTACCCTTACGAACAAATTCCATAATTTCAAAGGCCTTTTTAGGCTCAAAGCCAGAAATTTGAGCAAGGCCAATCATAATATCATCACGACAACAAATAATATCATCAAAGCCAATCTTTCCGAACTTAGTTTTTCCTAAAACTAAATCCTGAGCATTGCCAAGCCAAACATCAGTTCCGTGTGACAATCCTGAAATTTTTACAAGCTGAGCAAAGGTAGATGGCAAGGTATCAATTAGCATTCCTCTAACAAAGCTTGTTCCAAACTCAGGAACAGCAAAGGAAGCAACCTTACTATTTACTTCCTCCTCATTAAGTCCAACAACACTTGTTGAACAAAACATTTGGAAAACCTGCTTATCATCAATAGGAATGTCTTTGGCATTATCAAATGGGAATTCTTCTTGATGAGCGTGAACATAATCCATTAAATACTTAATTATAGTAGGATCATCATGTCCTAGAATATCAAGCTTTAATAGATTATCCTCAAATGAGTGATAATCATAATGAGTAGTTCGCCATGGGTTTTCAGTATTATTTGCCGGATATTGAATTGGAGTAACATCATAAATATCATTTCTTCTTGGAACAACAATTATTCCTCCAGGGTGTTGACCTGATGATCTTCTAATACCAACAAGATAGGTTTTCATACGATCAATTTCGCAAGATGATAAATTGATATTTTTCTTTTCGCAATAGGCCTTAACATAACCATAGGCTGTGTTTTCTGCAATAGTTGCAGTAGTTCCGCCTCTAAAGGCATGCTCACTTCCCATTAAGGTTCTTACATATTCATGAGCCTGAGGCTGATATTCACCTGAGAAGTTCAAGTCAATATCAGGAACCTTATCACCATTAAAGCCTAAGAAGGTTTCAAATGGAATATCTTGTCCATCTTTAGCAAGCTTTTCCCCACATATAGGACACACTGCATCATTTAGGTCATATCCTGATTCAACCTTTTGTAATTCCTCCTGAAGCATTTCCTCTTCCTTAGTAATTCCATATTTTTCAATCATTTCCTCTGACATCTTAAAGGCATGGAATTTACATTTCTTACAACGATAATGAGGAACTAACGGATTAATTTCTGTAATATTCATCATTGTTGCTACAAGTGATGACCCAACAGATCCACGTGATCCTACTAAATATCCATCTGAATTTGATTTAGTAACTAAAAGATGTGACATATAATAAACTGATGAATATCCCGCACCTATTATACATTTTAGTTCTCTTTCAATTCTTTCAGTTACAATTTTATGAGGATGATCACCATACATCTTTTTACAAGTATCCCAAACTATTTCCTTCATTGAGCCAACAATAGAATCGACATGTAATGAATCTTTAAATTCATCATCAGCGGGAACATACATTTCCTTAGGGAAGAATTGAATACGCTCAACCATATCAGCAATCTTATTAGTATTATCAACAACAATCTCTTCAGCTAAAATTGGATCTAGGAAGCTAAACTCCTCTAGCATTTCATTTGTCGTTCTAAAATGGGCATCTGGTGCCTCTTTATATTTAGAAAGAGGTGAAAGCCCACCACCAATTTGGGGAGTTGCAATTAAAATATCTCGATATTTCTTTAATTCAGGTCGTAAATAATGACAATTTGACGTAGCTACTACGATCTTATTTAAAGCCTTAGCTCTATTAATTATCTTAATAATTATTTCCTCTATATCCTTAATGCCATTTGGTAGTTCTGAGAAAAGATGCTTATAAGCTAGTGGTGGCTGAACCTCAATATAATCACAATATTCTATCGCCTTATCTAATTCCTCATCAGAATAATACATTGCACATTCAAAAACTCTACCATTTGAACAAGCACTACCAACTAATAATCCCTCACGATACTTATCTAAAACACTCTTTAAAAGAATACCATTATTAAGACAATGAACAGTTAAAGCATCAGATATTATTTTATATAAGTTCTTATATCCAATCTGGTTTTTACATAAAAGGGTAATGTGATTAGGAAATAAAAATTTATAATGATTATCCTTATCTATTAAATTATTAATATCTAAAACATTTTTACAGCCTGCCTTAATAAATTCTTGAAGCATTAAAATAAAGCATTCAGCTGTAACTCTTGTATCATCATTTGCACGGTGGTGTTGCTCTTGCTTAACCTTATAAAATTTTGACATAACTGTTAGGTTAAATTTTTTAAGCTCACTTCCATGAAGAACTCTTAATCCATTTAGGGTATCAATAGCTGGGAATTTTTTAACATCCATATTTAAGTTCTTCATAGTTCGATAAATCATACCGATATCAAATTTAGCATTATGAGCTACTAAAACACAATCCTTACAGAATTCTAAAAATTTAGGAAAAATTTCTTCTATTGTCGGAGCACTAGCTACAATTTCATCTGTTATAGTTGTAAGCTCGGAGATTTTATCAGAAATATGACGCTTAGGATTAACAAAACTTTCAAATGTATCAATAATTTCACTATTTTTTACCTTATAGGCTGCAATTTCAATAATATTATCATAGCTTTGTGATAAGCCTGTTGTTTCTAAATCTAATACAACATAGGTAGATTCTCTTAAATCATAGTCCATTGGGTCCATTACAATAAAATATTCACTATCATTAATGAAACCAAGCTCAGTTCCAACTATTGGCATAAAATTTTCGTCAACCGGAGAATGAGCAATATCGGGAATACCAAGTAGTCCATCTAAATCGGTAATTGCTAAGGCCTTATGTCCCCACTTTTTAGCAGTTTTAACATAGTCCATAACCTCAGTTAAACCATCAAGAGTGGTCATTTTAGTATGACAATGAAGCTCTACTCTTTTCTTACTTGCTGTATCTAAAACCTCTTCTTCAACCTTTTGACCAACATATTCAATTTTTTTAGCTTCTATTATAACATCACGATCAAAATGAGAATAAATTGCTGTACCAAAAACCGTTATAATATCTCCAACAGATAAAGAATTATATAATTCAATCTCATTTGTTCTTCCACACCATTTTTGAATAGATATTGAAGCACTACCATCATATATCTTTAAATTCATTCTCTTACTTCTTGGTGTTTCCTTTAATGATTTATCAAAGATTTCTCCTCTTACAAAAAAATCTAAAGAGCTTACCTCAGTTGAATATCTTAAAAGCTCACCTTCAGTTGTAGGAATATCACTAATTTTTGTTTCCTTAATTTCGTTTAGATATTGACCCTTAGATTTATTAATTTCCGTAATGGTATCCTTCTTTTCCTTAACAACACTTTGAGTATCAATTTGGCGTTTAATTCTTTCCTCCTCAATACTATGTGTTTCGCTTTGAATGTCATCAAGCTTACGTTTGACATCATATACAATTTCAACATTTTTTAATAAACCACGTTTATCAAAGGCAGATGCAATTTTATCTAAAAGATAATTACAGCGAGCAGCATCCTCCTCAAGATGAATACATAATGAATCACTTGCATCATCAAAGGTAATAAGTGATGTTGCTAAAGCCTGAAACATTAAATCATCAGCTTTAAGAGAAATCAATATTGACTTTAAATAATCAATCCATTCTTCTTTGCTTAATGCATCAGTCGTATAATCAATTCTTATTGAAGATTTAATTCCTAATTTATTAAAATATTCACTAACTCCTAAAGAAAATGTTTCATAATCAGCATAATTTAAGGCATATTGAAATGTCAAATTAATATAGAATGTTTTGTTAGCCAAATCAACATCAACATGGTTAATAGTAAAATCGTTTTTATAAAAATTCAAATCAACGTTTTTCTTTATATCATCAACAAACTTCATATTAATACACTCCCCTTAATTTTGAATCTTGACTATACTTTTCAATGATAAAAAAGCATAAATTGGAGCTAAAATCATTCCTAAGTATGACAAAATCGCAACATTAAATAAGCCAGCAATTAAATCTATAACTAAAGAAATAGTAATTGAATAGATAGCTACCTTCAAAACAATCTTACTAGGTAAAATTGGATTTGTTTTAAAATTAATTAAAAATGAAAAGCCAATAATTAGAATATAGATAAATAGATTATAAAAATATATTCTCATAGCCATGAATGGCATCGTTACCTTCATTATTTTTTTATAAGTAAAATTTAAAAACTCCCTAAAGCTTTCTCTTTGAGCAAAATCATTTTCACCTAAAGAAAAGCTTGAAAGATCATTTTCACTATATTTATAGCTAGAAACAACTAAATTATTTATTTTAACAGAAACGCTATCACTATTATATTCGAAAACTACATAATCCTTGTTATTAGAAGAATCTTCACTTAAAAAACAAATTTCTAATTCTCCTTCTGTTATAATAAAGCCACCATCACTTACAAGCTTATTTCCATCAAAGTTTAAATTCTTATTAGCATTAATAGCTTTATTAATTATTTCTGTTGAAATACTATTCTCCATAACTAAATAATCCTTTATAGTAGCAATATAAGGAACCATCGCAATCGTAAATATAAACCAAATAAAAAGACAAATTTTCCAAAATGAGTCATTCAAAAATTTTCCAATCATTCTTGGGTGAAATAAACAAGTAGACAATCTATCAAGCACCTTACAACCTCCAATAAAAACGTGAATTCATTATAGCATAAACTAAGATTTTATTCAATAAAGGCAATGGTGCATTTTATTTTTTCTTATGCTATAATAAACAATGGTGAAATAATAATGAGTTATATGGATAAGGAAAAGCATTATAATCCTGTAAGTAGGTATTATAAGGATAAATTTAAAACTAAAATAGCAAAAATAAGCTTTAATCTTAACTTTGGTTGTCCAAATCGTGATGGTACAAAGGGCTTTGGTGGCTGTACATTTTGTTCGGAAACTGGCAGTGGTGATTTTGCAGGCAACGTTTGTGATAGCATTTCTAAGCAATATGATGACATCAAGGGCATTTTAAACAAAAAATGGCCAAATGCAAAATATCTTGCCTATCTTCAGGCCTTCTCAAATACCTATGCAGATATTAATGTTCTTAAAAGCGTATATTATCAAATCATTAATTTAGATGAAAATATTGTTGGTCTAGCCATTGCGACAAGACCTGATTGCTTAAATGAAGACATCATTAAGCTACTGGATGAAATTAATCAAATTATTCCTGTTCAATTAGAATTAGGACTTCAAACAATAAATGATGAAACAGCGAAAAAAATTAATCGTGGCTATAGCCTTAAGGAATTTGAATCAGCAATGAAGCTTTTAAATAATCATAAATTCGATTTAGTAGTACATATCATTAATGGCCTTCCAAATGAAACAAAAACGGATATGATTAACAACATAATTTTTTTAAACAAATATCCTATTAATGGTATCAAAATTCATTCTCTTTTGATCCTAAATAAAACAAAAATGGCCTTAGAATATGAGCTAAAGCCATTTAAAATATTAACATTAAATGAATATGTTGATATTGTTTGCGACCAAATAGGCTATCTAAGAGATGATATCATAATTCATCGTCTTGCTGCCGATGGTAATATAAGCGATTTAATTGAACCTAAATGGACTATTAAAAAGCTTGTAGTTCAAAATGAAATAGATAAGGAATTAAGAAAAAGAAATATTTATCAGGGTGATTATTTAAAATCCTCTTCCAATAATAAATGATTTTCCTTAAAGACCTCCTTAAAGACCTCTTCGGCAATACAAGGTGTAAAAAGCGAAATCCATTTTAGAAATGTAAATGCTTGCCTATAGGACCATTTATGGTTCTGTAGGTATTTTTTTTGGAAATTAAAGATATAGCTTATAGCTAAGGCTAATTGGTTATTCAAAAATAATTCTTCCATATGCTTATCAAATTCATATAATGGCATTTCTAAATCATAAGAATTTTCAATAAATGAGATATTAAATGTTCTTCTTAACAAATAAACCTGATTTTGAAAATAATCAAGCTCTAAAGGATCAAACCTAAATTCATCAAGATAATTATGTGAATAATAATATAGTCTGATTGCATCTAAAGAATACTTATCAAGTAAGCTATGAAAATCTATCAAGTTTAAATTACTAGCCTTAATTTCATTTCCATTTTTATCAACGATATCTTTAAAAATTAAAATGTTGTTTATTTCAAGAGGATTATTAGTTTTAGTTATTTTGCTTATAAGACAATAAAAAATTATTGGCATAGCTAAATTAGCATAAATGTCATCATCAATAATAAAATAGTCATATTTTGAAAAGCTATTTATTTCCTTTAATGAATCAGCATTAAACAAATCCGTATTTAAAACATTTTCATCATAAATAATCATTCCCATAGGCAATAAGCCATTGCAAAACAAGCGATTAAGCGATCCATTAATAAGTGAACCTATTTCCTCTATATTATCACTATTAGGAATTTGATATCTAAATTTTTTAGAGAATGTAATTGGTAGGTTATCCTTTAACGGATAAATCTTATCATCATCAATTAATAAGGGAATTAAGCAACCATATTCATCTAGTGAAGAAATAATCAATTCATTTTCCTCATAGATAATTCCCCTTGTAGCTACTCCTTCATTAATAAATGAGTCCTCTAAAATTTTATTTGCCTCGCCTACTCCCACACCTGAAATAAAATCACTATTAATAACATAACCATCCTCAACAATAGGTAAATATTCTAAGCCTTCACTTTTACATAAATCGTAATCCTCTAAATTAACATCAGGAATCCCTAGATGAACCTTTTCATCATATTTAGTACTTAAAAATAAAGGAATTTCTCTTCCTGTTAAAGGATTAATAGCATAAGTACCACAAAATGAAAGCTTATCAGAAATGATAATTTCCTCATCATCAGAAACATACATTTGATAATCTATTAAATTAGGATTTAAAACAATAAAAGAAATACCTCCAAGCATCCATATTTCCTTCAAATGAATATATAGATTCTTATTGTTTGAAGTTAAAAGAGGAATATTTATTACCTCACAAGGCTTAAATATCTTTAATAATTTTTTCTTAGTATCATTATCAAGATTTAGGTTTTCGATAATAGCAATCGCTTCATCCCTAACATCCTTTATATTCAAAACAAAAACACTAATATTTTCCTTATTAAGACCTACACCTTCAAAATCCTGATAAATTTTCTTGCCATCAGTTTCAACCATTTTTGTTTTTCTTTTAATATAGCCAAGCTCATATAATTTAATGAAGGCTCTTTGTAAATATTCTATATAAAAATCACTATTTTCATTAAAAGCCTTAGTAATATCAAGACCTACACCTAGCTTTAATAATTCATTTTTGTAGATGTTGGCCAAGCTATCATCTAGACAATTATTTTTCCTTTTAGATTCTAAAAATGAAGTATTTGCTAAATCATTAAATGCTACTGAAAACAAAACATTCGTATCATTCATTCTTAAATATCTTTGAAAGCTGTCTGCATAAAGATATTTATAAGCATTAACATTTTGAAATCCTAATTGATTAACATAAATAGGTGAAGTAAAAATTGTACTTTTTCTTTTTAAACGATCAATTTCAACTCTAAAAATACGATTTTTTTCCCATTTTTCAATTATTTCCTGTTCGTTTTCCTTCATTTTCTCACATCCTTAAAAAAAACTGTAACCTAAGGTAGGCTACAGCTTTGAAATTAATTTAGCTTTGATTCAATATATTCAACTAATTTTTTCACAGTAGAAATATTTTGGATTTCTTCATCTGGGATTGAAATATTAAATTCATCCTCTAAAGCCATAACAATTTCAACTGCATCTAAGCTATCAGCACCTAAATCATCTTTTAAATTAGTATCTGGTGTAATTTTATCAGCATCAACTTTTAATTCGTTTATAATAATTTGCTTTACTTTATCAAAAACTGCCATTAATTTAATCCTCCTAAACTATGTAATATTATATCAAACAATCATTACAAGTGCAATATCTAATTAATTTTTGCATAAAATGCTATTTTGTTTTGAATTAATTTAAATTCTTCATAATTTAGTTTCTTAGTTATATAAAAATCACCTAAATTAATATCTATTAAATCCATATCTAATTCTTCTATTGGCTTTACAAAATATTTAAAGCAAGAAAAATCACCGCCAATTGTTTTATAATTATTAACAATTTTATAATTTGATTTATAGCCATAAATGAATTTTTTCAAATCAATTAAAATACTATTGGCAGTTTTAATACCAGCACCCTTGCCTACCATTATTTGCTTATCACAATTACTACCAATATACTCAACTACATTAAATTCATAGTTTACATTACATAAATCATCACGATTAAGCATAAATGGTTCAACACCTATGTAGATATTTTCACCTTCTAAGCGTGAATAGCACATAAGCTTTAAAGAATATCCTAGCAAATCTATTACATCGATAATTTCCTTATTAATATTTTCAATTCCATAAGAATAAATTTTATCCAAATCTATTTCACTTTTATAAGCGACTTCTGACAATATTTTTATTTTTCTAACCATATCAAGTCCCTTCAAATCAGCACTTGGATCAGCCTCAGCAAACCCATTCTCTTGGGCTAAAGCTAAGGCATCATTAAAATTCATTTTATTTTTATGCATATTAGTTAGAATATAATTACAGGTTCCGTTTAAAATTCCTTTAATTGTGGTTATTTCATTAACCATAGTGGCATCGTTAAGAGCACCAATAATTGGTATAGATCCACCAACAGAGGCCTCATATAAAAGCTTAACATTATTTTTTTCTGCTAATTCCTCTAGCTCCTTAAAATGGCTTGCAATTACTTCCTTATTAGCCGTAATAACATTTTTATGATGATTTAGAGCTTGCTTAATATAATCATAGCTAACCCTAGCTCCCATCATTTCAATTACTACCTCAATTTCATCATCATTTAAAATTTCTTCATAATCGAGTGTTAGTACATCAAGTGCAAAGCTCTTGTTTTCTTTTGTTCTAACAAGCACATATTTAATTTCGACATTAAAATCTTTAAACAAATCTGTTTTCTTTTCCGTAATGGCCTTATAAACAGCTCCCCCTACTGTTCCTAAGCCTAAAAGTGCAATTTTCATTATTCCACAGCCGTAAGGATTACTTCAACAACCTTGTTTAAATCCTTAATCTCTCCTACAAAATTAGCAATTGTCTTTTCTAGCTTAACAATATCGATTGTAAGCATTACAAAGGCAATATTATGAATAGGCATTTCCTGATGAATTGATAAAACATTTCCCCCACATTTAGCTACAAAATTTAAAACATTTGACAAAACACCTGTTTCATCAACAAGCTTAAGGCTTAAAACCATTCTTCTTGTTGAATTATTTTCAGGCTGATAAATTAAATCCTTATATTTATAGAATGTACTTCTACTTATATCACATCTTTTACAAGCAACAGTAATAGATATTCCACTATCTATTAAATTTTTAGCATTGATAACCTTGATTACACTTTCATCAATGATACTTTCCTCAACCAAATAATATTTTTTACTCATTAGTTATTTCTACCTCTTTTCCAACATTTAATAAATTTATAGCTGAATCATCAATTTTAAATTCATCTATATTAATTTTATCCTTATAGATAATAAGCATAGTTGAACCACTACCACTTATACAAAATGCTAAATTTTGTTTTTTAGCAATATCTTTAAAAGCGAAACTATTTTTAATTAAATTCATTCGATATGGCTCATGAATTTTATCATTAAATAAATCATTAATTAAAACTAAATCACCATTTTTAAAAGCATAAGGAATATTAACTATTCTTGACAAATTATTAATCACATCTACCCTTTCATAGCTTTGTGGTAAAACCTCTCTAGCCTTTTTAGTTTCTAGCATTTCTTTTGGTGAAATCGTCATGAATTTTAAATTATTTGATACATCATATTTAACATATTTAATATCATCACCTACTTTAAAGGAAGCGACAAGTCCACCAAAAATTGCAGGTGCAACATTATCAGGGTGTCCTTCAATAATAGTAGCTATTTTTAAGCATTCATCCTTGCTAAGTGGATTATTTAAATAATAATTTGCAGCCATAATTCCCGCAACAATTAGTGTAGATGATGACCCAAGTCCTCTACTAATAGGAATTCTTGAAATAATTCTTATTCTTAAAGAAATTATTTTTTTATTTAATAGCTTAAAAACATATTCATAGCTTGTCTTTAATAAATTATTATCATTAGCATATTCTAAATCAAATCCCTCATAATAAAATTTATCAGCTGGCTCAAAATAAAAATCATTTGCTAAATCAAGCGCTAAGCCAAGTGTATCAAAGCCAACACAAAGATTAGCAGATGTAGCATTTACTTTAATGTGTAGCATGAAATAATCTCCTTTATTTTAGCATCTAAATCCGTAAGCTTTATATCATTTTTATTAAAGCTATTATATTTGAATTTATTTGGTAATTCTATATTTAGCTTGTTACAAAAATCAATTAAGTCCCTAGAGTCAAGTGAAATAGCCTTAGCTACACTATCATAAAATTTAAGAGGTGATGCTGTAGATAAAACAACATTATAATTATCATTGATTTTCATAGTCTTAAACTTTTTTAAAGCCGCAAGACCAACTGCGGTATGAGGATCAACTAAATAATTATATTCGTTATAATATTCCTTTATCGTTAAATTTGTTTCCTCCTCATCAGTATAAAAAGCATTAAAGGAAGAATAATCACCCTCTAGTGTAAAACGTTTATACTTCTTTAAATCATCCATTGCCTCTTTAACCTTGGCTGTTGACCTTGTAGTATAATATAAAAGTCTTTCTAAATTAGAAGAAATAATTATATCCATTGAAGGTGAATTTGTTTTATAAAATTCTCTATTTGCATCATAAACATTAGTTTTAAAAAAATCAGTTAAAACATTATTTTTATTAGATGCGCAAATAAGCTTATCAATAGGCAATCCCATCATTTTTGCGATATAGCCAGCTAAAATATCACCAAAATTACCCGTAGGAACTGTAAAATTAATTTTTTCATCTTCCTTAATAACCTTATCTTTAATTAGTTTAATGTATGTATAATAATAATAAACTATTTGGGGAACAAGTCGTGATATATTTATAGAATTTGCACTCGATAAATGTAAATTTCTATTATTCAAGAAAAATTTCTTAACAAAGCTTTGACAATCATCAAAATTACCACGGATAGCAAGAACATGACCATTGCCATTATTAAAGCTTTGCATTTGGGCCTCTTGAAGAGGACTAACACCATTTGTAGGATATAAAACAATTGTTTCTATCCCAGAAACATCCTTAAATCCCGATAAGGTAGCACCACCAGTATCGCCTGAGGTTGCTGTTAGAATTGTAGTAATTTCCTTATTATTTATCTTTTCTTTTGCAAGCTTAAGCATCCTTGGTAAAACCACTAAGGCAATATCCTTGAATGCTCCTGTTGGGCCATGATATAGCTCTAGGATTGCTTTTCCATCAAGCATAGTAATATTTACAACCTCACTAATATCAAAGCTTTTATAGGCTTCATCTATTTCTCTTTGAATATCTTCAAAGGCCAATTCACTAAAAAATAAAGAAATTATTTTACCAGCAAGCATTTGATAGCTATAATTAAGTACTTCCTTATATGAAAGCTTAGGAATCTCATCTATAACATATAAGCCTCCATCATCTGCTAAACCATTAATTATTGCCTCATATGATGTGACATTTTTATTTCCTCTTGTTGAATGATACATTTTTTAACCTCCAAATTTTTCCTTAATTATAGCATCTTTAGCTAAAGATTACAATAACTACAAAACACATTTTTGATTTTTGTTTTTTAATGTAAAAAAATGTAAAAAAAGTGCAGATTATTCTACACTCAACATAAATATATTTATTGTCAAAATAAAGGCCTTTTCATAGTTCTATTTATTCAAGCCAATTAAATCTATGTTTTTCTTTTAAATGAGCAATCACAATATTACTACAATTGCCCCTTTATTATGCTTTTTTTTCATATCTTCATCTATTAAATGCTGATAAGAAAACTTTTGATAAATAATGTTAAACATATCTATATTTTCGCCAAGAATATAATCCTTAACTAATTTACCTTTTTGCATATCTAAATATTCAATTGTGGCATTCTTTATTTTATGACTGCCACCTTTACTTCCATAACCAGTAATAACACATATTGCTTTTTTATTTTGGCGCTTAAAAAGTTTTATTTGCTCTTCCAAATTCTTAATTGCCACATCAACCTTAGGATGACCCTCATGGATATCAATCTCTATCATTTTTTTCCTCTTTAAAATATTTTTTATTAAGTTTTCTTTTATGCCCTTTGCCATATAGCTCTAAAAAATTAGGTGTGATAATATATCTTTTATTAGACTTCATTATTAACGCTTTTATTACCGTAAAAGAATTTATTTTTGCTTTAGGTAAAAATAAACCTATAAGCTTCATTAAGCACTTATGTTTTCTTCTTTCTAAAAATAATTTTGACATAACTAAGCCTGGATGAGCAAAATTAACTAAATTTGCTTGGTCATTGCAATAAAAATAATTCATAGCCTGCCATTTAGTATAGGCATAATCATCTTTATAAATATTTTTCTTCTTATAGGAAATAGAGCATACATAACAAAACTTAACGTCTAAGCTCTTTAATTCTTCATAAATTGCAATTGAAGCTAAAGTATTAACCTTATACATATAGTCATAATTACCAACCGAGGTTGCCGCATTTAGCACACAATAATCAATCTTAACCTTAAAATCATTAAAAAATTCCTTAACATAATTAATATTTGCAAAATCCAAGGAAAAGCCTATAATTTTTGCTTTTTTATATTTTTTAGTTAAATCACTAATTAAATTATTAGTCTTTTCCTCATTTCTACAAATCACACAAAGATTAGCACCTATTTTTAAAAGATTAAGGCAAATATTATATCCTAAAATACCATTGGCGCCTGTGACAAGCACCATTTTATTTTTTAAGCATTTATATTTATCTTTCACTTATCTTACCATTTTCAATATTAATTAGAGCTTCCAAGGAATTAAGCGCTCTATCAAAGATTTGAATTGTATTTTTACTAAGCTTTTGGTAGCCTAATAAATTATTTAACAATGTGTAAAGGCTCATTTTATCGATAACCTCGGTATTTTTTACAATGCTTAATATTCCCGAAGCAATTTCTTCAGTAAAAATATGCTCAACTGGTCTTAAATAGCTATTTAATTCATCATGTCTTCTAAACTTAATATCAAATATTTGACCCTTTAATAAAACATAATAATTTGATTTTATAATTTTTTTATCATTTTGCAATATTGTTAAATCATCTAATATCAATTTCTTAGTACTTTCAATTAATTTAGTCTTTTCATAGATAGGTAAGACTGCCTTTAATAATTCATCAATATGAATTGGTGAGCAAGCACTAATAACCTTATATAGCTTCTCACTTTTAGAGATTGACTCCTGATTAATATTATCAACAATTCCTAAAACATTTGGATATGGTAAAAATAAATCCTTAGCCCTTAAAACCTCAGCCGTTTCAAGCTCTGAATAGTCATTGTTTGTATTAACATCTATATTATCATTTTCTTTTTCATCATTTACTAAAAGCTTCTTGATTTCCTTTAGCACACCATCTTTATTATTCAGATAATTAAAGCTAAATAAGTGATAAATATTCCAACCACGTGATTTTAAAACTGAATCGAAAAGATAATTACGATCCAAGCTTGATGGATTGTTTTTATAGCTAACACCATCAACAATTATACCTAACATATATTCATTATTGTTAGAATCTAGAATACCGATATCAATTTTAATAGGACTATCACCAATAGACGTGTTCGTAATATATCCTTGACTATTTAATTCTTTAACTAAATCTAAAACAATTGGTGTATTATTTAATTCTTTAGCCATAGATCCTTTATTCTTCATAGCAAAATCAATATAGCCACAAAGCATCTCTACGCCCTTTGCAGTTGTCTTATCTAATTTGAAGTCGCTTGGAAGAATCGAACCAACAACACTCATCTTTTCTTTAGCTCTAGTAATTGCTACATTAAGTCTTTTATAGCCACCACTTTGATTTAAAGGACCAAAATTCATACTAAGCTTACCATCTAAATCCTTAGCATAACCAATTGTTAAAATTATATGATCACGTTCATCACCTTGAACAGTTTCCAAATTTTTAACAAAGAATGGATCAATATTTTCATTAGATAAAAATTCATCTAGTTCTTTATTATATGCTCTTTCCTGATTTACAAGCTCAATAATTAAATTTTGCATTGCAATATTAAATGTTACTACACCTAAAGACTTATCCTTCATAGTAGCTGCATGATTTAAAATTAATTCAAGTGTTTTTTTAGCTTCCTTAATATTTACTCTACTTTTACCCCTATCGAAATAGCCATCATTTACATATATGTAACTAAGGCCTTCATTTTCTCTTAACAAATAAGGCTCCTTAAATGTTAAAAGATCATGATAAATTTCTTTATTTGAATAAGCTATTAATGCTTCATTTTTACTTCTATAATGCCATTTAAGCATAATGCTTGGAAGCATGGCCCTTGCTTCATCTAATATTGATTCAAATACATCATATTCTACATCATTATCATCATTAATTTCCGTATTAAAGAATGATGTAGGTGGTAGCTGCTCCTGATCACCACAAACAATTATAGATTTAGCTCTTACACATGAACCAATAGCATTTTCTCCTGTAAGCTGACTTGCTTCATCAAAAATAACTGTATCAAATTTAAAGCTATTTATATCCAAAAACATTGTAACACTTAATGGTGACATCATAAAGCAAGGCTTTAGCTTAGTTAGTAAACTAGCAGATGCTTTAAATGTATCCTTAAGTGGTTTAAGCTTCTTCTTTTTATTTGCCTCAATTTTAAGATTTGTAACCTCTTCACTTGAAGCATAAATACTATCAATTTGTGGCCAATTTTTACTAACTAGCTCCACAATTTTGATATTAGAAAAATCAATTATCTCTTTATAGTCATTACCAAATTGCTTCATCATATAATTAAAATCACTATTCAAATTATATTCTGAGGCAATCTTAATTAAATTCTCCTTAGCAAAGGCCTTATATACTGCCTCAATACCATCATTTTCTAATATATCAGAAATACCATCACATTTTTCATCAAGAATTTTTTTATTTCGCTTATACTCCAAATACTCACTTATTAATGATATATCTCTTATTTGCTCATTAATTCTTACAAGTAGCTCCTCTAGGCTTTCATCAATAGCATCGAAATATTTATTATAAGCCTTAAAGCCATTATCTAATAAATCCTTATATGGTAAAATAAGATTATATTCTGCTGAATATTCGCTTAAATTCTTATTTGCTAAGTCATTCAAAAGAGCTTCAAAATTAATAGCTCTAGCCTTTAGCTCGTCTTCATATTTTTTATATTTATTCAAATATTCAATAACTGCTAAAAGCTTTGAAAAATCTGTGCTTTCTCCAAAATAAAATTCCTTAAAGTTAGTCCTAAATGTTAAATCATCAAGCAAAATATCCTTTTTGGCTTTAATGATTTCTTCAATTTCTTTTAAATCATTAAATAAATATTTGTATTTCAATTTAGAATATCTTCTTAAATGAGACTCCATTTCTTTCTTAGCTTTCTTATATTCCTTATTAAAAATTCTTGTAAATGAAGAATTAGCCTTAACAACCTCTAAATTTTTACTTATATCTAATTTAAAAATATCATCGTCATATTTTTCAATAATATTTTTAGCTAAGGAATTATATTGCTGCCACTTATTATTTACCTCATTTAAAGCATTGTTCTTATTGTCCCAGTCCTTAAATGAAAAATATTCTAGTGGTATTTGACAAGGCACACTAAGAATGAATTCATATAGTGGCAAAGACTTAAAATAATCCGCAATTGAATCTATTTGAAAGCATTGAAGCCTTGTAAATGTTTGATTTCTTAAAACATTCTCTAAAATTTTTCTAAAATTCTTTAATGCCTTAAGTAATAAATCCTTTTCTACTATATCTAGTTTATCAAGCTTAAAGCCTCTAAAAATATTATCATTTTTACCTAAACTCAAATATTTTAAATTAAATTGCTCTAATTCAGATTTAAAATCAAAAATATTTAAGCCCTTAAAATCAAAACTAATTGATTTAGCATTAATATTTTCATAATATAAATTTATTAAATCAAAGGTAGAAATATTTCTAAATGGTTCACTATTTAAAGCCTTCAAATAAGAATCTAAAATATTTTGATTAGTATGGTAGGAATCATAGACATCTAAAGCCTTATTGGATAATGTTATTTTTTTATTTTGAATTGCCTCTAAATTCTTATATATATCTAAAATTATATCCTTCTTATCTACCTTAGGATCATGCAAAGCTAAACAAAAATCTTGAAGTCCTCTTTTAGCTAAATTTTTATAAACAACATCTAAGGCTGCCTTCTTTTCACAAACAAATAAAACACTTTTATTTTGAGCGATAAGCTCACCAATTATATTAGTAATTGTTTGACTCTTACCACAGCCTGGAGGACCTTGTAAAACAAATGATTCACCTTTTTTAGCCCTTTTAATAGCTTCCATTTGTGAATAATCAGCTGGCAAAACCTCTAAATTTTCTAAATTATTAATACTCGAATTACCAGATAAAGCTTTATTTCCACTAAGTGCAAGCAAAATATCACTATTTAAATAAGCATCTAAATTTGCTTCAATATCCTCATACATCTTTATTTTATTAAAAGAAAATAAGCCAAGGGCTATCTCCTTCTTAATAGTAAAATTATTTTTTTTAGCAAATTCCTCTATCCTTAATAAATAATCCTCTAAGCCCTCATGTTCAAGTAGCTTTGGAAGCTTAAGCTTGTTCTCCATTAGTAGCTTATAAATTAAGGTTTCATTATGAATATAACCATCATCTAAGGCCTTAAGCTTGTAGGTGTTATTTATAGTCTTACGCTCAATTGAAACAGGCAATAAGCAAAGTGGTGATAAGCAACTATTACCCTCAATATCAGCATACTCTAAAAAACCAAAGGCTAAATATAAAACATTAATGCCATTTTCCTCATAAAAAACATTAGCCTTACTAATTAAATTATTTAATGTTTTTGTCAAAACAATACTATTAGTTAGTGGATATAGATAATTAACATTTTTTAATGGTGAAAATCTATTTTTTATCGTTCTTATTTCCTCATAGGAATAGGTATCTTCTCTTTTAATTTTAACACCACTTGCAAATATTTCCTTTTCACTGCATTTTTCATTTCCTAAGCTATCAGAGAATAGCTTAGCAATATTAAATTCAAAGCCATCAACAAGCTTATTAAAGCAATCAAAAAAATCATCATTTAGCATCATCACATTAGATGAAAGACTAAAACGAAAATTTATAAGCTTATTCTTTCTACCAATATCAAGTAGTTTCTTTTGATAAACCTCTATTTTTTTCTTTAGATCCATACTATCACCAACCAAATTCTTATTAAGGATATTATACCATCACTTTAACCAATTTAAAAGCAAAAAAAAGGCTCGAACCACCAAGCCTAAAACAAACTATTTTGTTTTCTCCTTTTTCCTTTTTCTCTTTGCTTCCTATACTCTGTAAAAACAATGGAAACGTTTTACATAAGATAGCTATATATTAACATAAAATTACATAATTGTAAAGCGATTTCACTTAAATTTCACTTTCATTACTTATTTTCATAGCTTTTCATAAGTAAATCTAATTCTTCCTTGGTTAAAAGACGATATTCACCAAGGTTTAAATTAGAATCAAGCTTTAAAGGTCCAAATGATTCTCTGTTTAATTCTACTACATCATAATCAAAAGCCTGAAACATTCTTTTAACCTGATGATACTTACCTTCACGAATTGAAATATATACAATATTTTCCTCAAAGCTTTCAATTCTTGCAGGAAGAGTAACATAGCCATCATCAAGAGTTACACCATTTTCCAAAGGCTTAATATCGTTTGAATTAAATTTCTTATCCAATGTAGCCTTATATGTTTTATATACATGGCGTTTAGGGCTTAATAGCATATGAGCTAATTCACCATCATTAGTAATTATAAGTAAGCCTGTAGTATCAATATCAAGTCTTCCAACAGGAAAAAGATTTCTTTTTTCATAGCCCAGAAAAAAATCTATTACGGTTTTATCATAATAATCAAAGGTCGCACTAACTACATTTTTCGGTTTATTTAACATAAAATAAAGCTTTTCCTCATATGACACCTTATCACCAAAAATGGTAACCTCATCGTCTTCCTTAATATTATAATCATCATCTAAAATAATTTCACCATTGACCATAACAAAGCCCTTACGAATAAGCTTTTTAACTTCACTTCTTGAACCATAATTTAAATGGGCAAGCATTTTATCTAATCTCATATTTACCTCACAAAGAAAAAAGTCCCAAAAGGAACTTTATTTTATAACAATTGGGGTTGTTCTAACCATATCAGCTAAAGCCTTCGTATTTTTGTATTGAACTGAGTTCTCTCCAAATTTTTCCTTTAAACGATTAAGCTTTTGCTCAATTGTACAAACTGTGCCATCATTTTGAACACATAATTCAGCTAAATTTAAAACCATCAATGCTGGAGAAATATATGGTGTATTAGGATCACCATGATAGTAAACCTCTTTCCAATATTTATACTTTTGAGCCTTTAAAAGCTCACCACCAGCATGAGCGTGGTCCTTCTTATCATAAACAAACTCTTCACCAATATCATGAAGATATCCTAAAACGAAAAATTCTCTAGCTAAATCCTCATTTAATAGCTTCTCCTGTGCATATTTTTGCATATATCTAGCTACGCCAATTGAGTGCTTTAGTTTGTTTTCTGAAATATATAAATTTTGCATAAAACCATCTCCTTAATTTCTTATTTTTATTATTATATTATATTTTTTATTTTTGTGCAACTATTATTTAAAATATTTATCTATAATATTCTTTGAATAAGCAGAAGTTTCCTCCATATCACCGAAGCTTAAAACCTCACCAGCATAAAATGTATTTAAATTACCCTGTAAAGCTTCAACATCCTTATACCAGCCTGCTAAATAATTAGCTGTATTAACATGAGGAAAATAATACCAATCCTTTTCAAGAACAATATTCCTTATAGGATAACCACAAAGCTCCATATCATCATAAAGCATTTTGGTAATTTCACTTGTTTTTAGTTTTTTATCACCAATTGCATATAATGTTACAACCTGTTCTTCATCCATAGGCCATTTAACAAAATAAATCATCGTATGGCCTAATCTTCTTCTATACATATTACCTTGAATATAGCAAGTCTTCTTAGGATAATTCTTTAATGTAACAGCAAACACCTTATAGTCAATTGTTTCAATTTTAGAAAACAAATTCTTTTCTATTTCATTTAAATTCATAAATTTATAAAGATGATCTAAAGGTGATGTCACAATTAAATAATCATATTCTCTAGTAAATAAATTTGTCTTAATAGTGACAATATTATTCTCTCTTTGAATATTTTCAATCTTAACATTCAAGATTGGCTGATTTTTTAGCTTATTAGAAATTCTTTCCCAAAGGCTTTGCGTACCATCATTAAAGCTCCAAAGTTCTTCCTTTAAAAAATAATTAAGTGTAGCCATATCTAAATATTTTAAAACATAAATGGCAGGAATTTCATCTAAATAACCATAACCAAAGGATGTAAAAGGATTAATAAATACCTTTTCAATATTATTCAAATCGTTCTTTTTACAAAATTCACTAAAGGTAACCATCAAATCTGGATTAGTATTTAAATGTCCTATTTCATCATAGCCTTGATATTTTTCATTTAAAAGTTTTTTAAGAGTTCTAATTTCTCTTAAAATCATTCTACTCTCACTAGGGGCAAGACTTGTCAATTCGCCACTAAGATAATCACGCATTTCCGCATATATCTTATCACCATCAATTTTGATGCCACAATCTTTCATCATTTCTTGAACAACATCATAGCTTGGTGCTCCTAAAATAGCTCCCATATCATATCGTTTACCTTTGTAATATGGCGAAAAGCATTTTCCACCAACATGATCCTCACGTTCAAGTATCTCATAATTTGTAAATCCATTTTTTTCTAAATAGAATGAGGCCGTTATACCAGCTGGTCCAGCACCTATAATCGCAATTCTACAATTCTTATCCATAAATCCTCACCAAGCATAAAAAAAAGTTCAATTTGCATTGAACCTAAATATCATTTGGAGCAGGTGATGAGAATCGAACTCACGTAGTCAGCTTGGAAGGCTGAAGTTCTACCATTAAACTACACCTGCATGTATATGATTAAGCACTAAGAAAACTTAATGCTCCAATATAATACCATATAATAAAATATCTGTCAATACAAAAATTACATTTTTCAATATTTTTTTATAAGTAAAACACTTACATATACATTTTAACATATATTCAATTAATTTTCACTATTTTTTAATAAATTATTTATTAATTCCTTTATCTATTAGATAGCTAATCGATAATAATATATTGAAATACTCCTATTAAACTTGTTCGCAACATCCTTAAGATAGCCTTCCCTTATAAATCCATTTTTTTCATGAAAGGCAACTGAAGCATTATTTTCACTAGTGATAATAGAAATAATATTTTTTATCCCTTTTGCCTTAGCTTGTTTAATTATTTCATCAAATAATATTTTATCAATATGTCTTTTTGTATAGCTATAAGAAATATATATCGATAAATCAGCACTAATTTTATAAGCACTTCTTGTATTAAAATAATTTAAATAAGCATAGCCAACTACCTTACCATCATCTTTAATAACTATAAAAGGAAAATCATCTCTAATTAAACTTAACCAAATTATTTTTTATTTATTATTTTGCTCTTAAAGCTACAACTGGATCCTTTTTAGCAGCACTTCTTGACGAAATAATACCAGTTAGCAATGTTAAAGACATACTTATTATGATTAAATTTATTGGTATATTTAAAGCTGTTAGACAAGTTAAACTATGTAAGATTAAATAAACTTATAAATCATTTGGATATGTGTAATTCCATCCTCTAAATATACCTCAGAAATTGGAACAAATCCACACTTTTCATAAAGAGGCATTGCATACACCTGTGCCTCAATCTTTATCACATTTGCATTTAACTTTTCCTTTGCTACCTTTATTGCCTCATTTACAATTTTAGTTCCTAAACCACATATTCTTACTCCCACTATAACTCTTCCTATAGAAGCCTAATCAAAGGTTGTTCCCTTGGGAAGAACTCTAGCATAAGCCTTAATCCCCTCATTATCTTCAATCCACAAATGGTATTCTAATATATCAACATCAGAAACTTCTTGAAATACACATTGCTGTTCAACAATAAAAATAGAAACTCTTAATTTATATATTCACTTGCCGTCAACTCATTAAAATGTTTTATAATCGTTTTCATAAATACCTCTTTTCTTATATAAAAAAAACTTGGCCTAAACCAAGTATTAATTCTAAATGGTCGGGAAAACAGGATTCGAACCTGCGACATCTTGGTCCCAAACCAAGCGCTCTACCAAGCTGAGCTATTTCCCGAAACTATTCAAATGGCGCGCCCAAGAGGATTCGAACCCCTAACCTTTTGGTCCGTAGCCAAACGATCTATCCAATTGATCTATGGGCGCATCAAGTGGCGGTTTGGACGGGAATTGAACCCGCGATCTCCAGTGTGACAGACTAGCATGTTAACCACTACACCACCAAACCAATTTTCCAACGCTCAATTATTATAACATAGAACAACTATTATAGCAAGTACTTTTTTACATTTTTTTCACTTTTTTTATTTTGAAAGTTATAAAAAAATAAAGAAGGCATTTTCGCCTTCTAATTATTCTCTAAAATCATTTTTGCCACAATTCTTCCACATTTTTGGGCTTCTACTACAGTTTTAGCTCCTAAAACAATATCACCACCAGCATAAATATGTTCTACACTTGTTTTAAAATTGTCACATACTAAATAACCATGATCAGTTTCAAAATATTTATCACTAAATATTTTATCTGGAACTTGACCAATTGCGCTAATAACCTGATCACATTTTATATTTATAAATTGATTTGAGCCAACAGGACGAGGTCTTCCTGAAGCATCAGGCTCACCAAGAACCATAACCTCACATTTAACATTTAATTGATTGTTTTCTTCTTGAATCTCCACAGGATTAGTTAAAAATTTGAATTCTACACCTTCAAGCTTAGCCTCATCAATTTCAATCTTGTTAGCAGGTGCCTCAGCTAGAGTTCTTCGATAAACTACCATAACATGCTCACTTCCAGCTCTTACTGCCATTCTTGCCGCATCCATTGCTACATTACCAGCACCTACAACGATAGTTGTTCCCTTTAGTTTAGGCATTACACCCTCATCATATCGCAAATAATAATTAGCATCCTTTAAGAAATCAAGAGCGTCATATACACCATTAAGATTTTCACCATTAATTCCTAAATGACGAACCTTAGTTAAACCAATACTAATAAAAATATCATCATAATCATTCTTTAAATTAATTATATCATCTTCATTTAAGCTTTTATTATAAACGATTTTAACTCCTAAATCACAAAGCTTTGTATTTAACGCTTCAATTCGATGAGTGCTTAATCTAAAATTAGGGATACCATAAGATAAAACACCACCAAAATGAGGCATGCGCTCATAGATAGTAACACTAGAACCTTTTGTCACAAGTTCTAAAGCACAGGCGATTCCAGCTGGACCACAACCGATAATAGCCACCTTTTTATTAGTGACTTTAGTTATATTTTCTTTATAATTAACGTTATCAAATACAAACTTTTCAAGCTTACCAATTTGAATTGGTGCTTTTTTTGCATTTAAAACACAATGTCCAACACATTGCTTTTCATGAGGACAAACAACACTACAAATTGTTGATAGACTTGAACAAGACCTAATAATATTTGCAGCTTCATTTAAATCATTCTCTTTAATTTTCTTAATAAAATCTCTTATTTGCATTCCTGTTGGACAACCAGTTTGACAACGTGGCATCTTACAGCTTAAGCAACGGTTTGCTTCATTTAATGCTTCTATTTCATTCATTCTAAATACCTTCTTTTTTTGATAATAAAAATAAATCTGCAAGACCAATTGCACACATTGCTTCTAAAACAACACCTGCTCTTAAAACAATGGCCGCATCGTGTCTTCCTCTAATTATTAAATCATCTATTTCTTTCTTTTCAAAATTATATGTTCTTTGACTTTTATAAATTGATGGCGTTGGCTTTACAAACACATTAATAATAATATCATTTCCATTACTAATTCCACCATTTATTCCACCATTATTGTTGGTTTTAGTTTTACCAGTTGCATCAATTATACAATCATTAAATTCGCTACCATATAGGCTAGCACCAGCAAAGCCAATTCCAAAGGAAACTCCCTTAACTCCTCCTACACTATATAAAAGATGGGCTAAGACTGATTCAATAGAATCAAAATAAGGCTCTCCAATTCCTATTGGCATATTACTAATAGTAATCCTTATAATTCCACCTACACTATCAAATGAGCTTGCCGCAAGGCTCACCTCATCATTAAATTTATTTTTATCTGTAATACCATGAATATTAACAATTTCTGAAGTAATATTAGCACTAATTATTTTTTTAGCTAAAACCCCAGCAGCGACTATAGGAAGAGTTAATCTACCAGAAAAATGACCACCACCACGATAATCCTCAAAGCCATTATATTTCTTACTTGCAACAAAATCAGCATGACTTGGTCTTGGTGTATTTTTTATGTATGAATAATCACTACTTTTGGTATTTTCATTTAAAAAATATAAATTAATTGGCATACCAGTAGTATAATCATTAAAAACTCCACTTAAAATATTAACTTCATCAGCTTCAATTCTTGAGGTTGTGCCTACTGCTCCTGGTTTTCTTCTATTTATATCATCTATAAAATCATCTAATGTAAGCTTAATACCACTAGGCATTCCATCAACAATAATTCCTACACCACTTCCATGAGATTCCCCATAAATAGTAACTCTAAAGATTTGTCCAAAGCTATTCATTTATAATTTGCACCACCTTTTCATAAATCCATAAATAATCACTATTAATACCCTTATTCCAAATTTCTTCAGCCTTAATTGCTTGACCAACAAGCATTAATAGTCCATTATATGATTGTTTTATATTGGTAAGAAGCAAAGTTTTTAGAGGATTAAAAATTATGTCAATACATCTATTAACTCTTTTAGCAATCTCAATATCAATTGGCATCTGATTAACATTAGGATACATTCCTACAGGTGTAGTATTTACTAATAAATCAATTTGCGAAATTTTTGCTAAATCGTTATAATCAATAACATTTTCTTTTCCATCTTTATTTCTAGAAACATAAATAGGCTTACCACCCTTTGATTTTAGTGCTTCATAAACAGCTTTACTTGCTCCGCCAGTCCCTAAAATATAGCATTCATTAATATTATTAATATTATATTCATCTAAGGTCAAAAGAAAGCCATAATAATCCGTATTATAGCCAATTGTTTTGCCATCCTTAACACAAATAGTATTAACACTACCTATTTTTCTAGCTTCATCTGATATTTCATCTAAATATTTCATTATCTCTATTTTATAGGGAATTGTAACATTATAGCCAGCATATTTACCAGCCTTTAAATAATCAATATATTTTTTTAATTCATGATTATCACATTCAATTAATTCATAGGAAGCATCAATGTTATTTTGTTCATAGATTAAATTATGAATAATTTTTGAATAGCTATGCCCTAACTTTTTTCCAAGCAATCCATATTTCTTCATTTAATAAACTCCTTTTGATAATCCTTAGAAGCCTTTAAAACACCCTCAAAAAAGATTAAATAATATTTCTCTAATTCTTTATCATTTAAGATATTTAAATTCTTATCAATAATTTGTCCTTCTCGCTTACTATCAAGAACGTCTAAGTTATTTTCACGCTTATATAATGCTACCATTTTTGAAGCCTTCATTCTTTCTTTAAAAAGCTCGATCATTTGAGCATCGATTTCATTAATTCTATCTCTTGCGATTTCTAAATTATTCTTCATATCTTACTCTTCCTCCAAGACTTGCAAAATCTTCAAAAAAATTTGGATAGCTCTTAGAAACACATTCTGCATTTAAAATTGTAACATCACCATCACAAACAGTTCCAGCAATAGCAAGTGCCATTGCAATACGATGATCCTTATGAGCATCAACAACAGCTCCATGAAGAGCATCTACCCCAACGAATTTCATTTTATCATAGTTTGAGTAGACATTTGCCCCAAGCTTTGTTAATTCCTCTTCCATAGCACTTACTCTATCACATTCTTTTATTCTTAATCTTTTAACATCAACAAACTTTGATTTTCCCTTACTTAAGGCAGCTAGAACAGAAAGTATAGGCCCTAAATCAGGTGACTGTGAAAAATTAATTCTAGCCCTTTTATTTTCTCTTCTTTTACAAGATAACAATTCATTATCATAATATATTAATCCCCCAAAATCCATAATATCATTTAAGATTTTTTTATCACCTTGAAGTGAATTTAGCTTCATTTGCTTTAAAGAAACCTCACTTCCAAGCATATCAGCAACTAAATAAAAGGCCGCTTGGGAGAAATCTCCCTCAACAATATAATCAAATGGTTTATATTTTTGATTACCTGGTATTTTATAACCTTTTTTTAATTTTTCAACAATAATACCAAATTTCTTTAAAACATCTAATGTTAAATCGATATAGCCCTTGCTTTCAAGAGGAGTTGTTATATTGATAACTGACTCTCCATTAAGTAAAGGTAGCGCATATAAAAGCCCCGTAATAAACTGAGATGAAACATCACCTCTAACATTATAAACACCAGGATGCAAAGCACCAGAAATAGTAAGAGGCAAATATTTATCCTGATATTCATATTTAATACCTTGCTCATTAAAAATATCAAAATAAACATCAAGTGGACGATTAGGAAGATTATTTTTACCTACAAATGTTACATCTTCGTTAATTGTAGCGGCAATGGGAATTAAAAATCTAAGCGTTGACCCAGATTCATTAGCATCAATAACCTTGTTAATCCTTTTAACATTTGAACCAATGATTTCTAAATATTCATCATATCTATTTATAGTAGCTCCTAAAGCCTTCATGCCCTCTATAGTCGCAAGAATATCATTTGAATATGTAACATTTCTTATTATTGACTTACCATTAGCCAAACAAGCCGCAATAATTGCTCTATGACATAGGCTTTTAGACGAAGGCACATTGACTGTTCCCTTTAATAATCCTTTACTTATAATCGCTTTCACTTAAATCAACTCCATAATTATTTAAATTATATCATTTATTGATTTCAATGGCAATAAATTTGCAGACCTCTAAGAAAAGAAAAAAGAGCAACTAAGCGCTCTTTATATCTTCTTCCTTCATTTTGTAAATTACTGGCTCTCCAATATCTTTAATTAAGATAAAATTAATTACACCAGCCAAATTCTTTTTATCATAAATAATTGAATGAAGTAATTTGTGATAATCAATATCTAAATATGGCAATTCATATAAATCTAGAATTTTCCTCAAATCAGCAAGTAAGCTACTATTTGTAATCTTTAATTCAATTCCAAGCTTAATTGCAAGCATCATACCAATTGCTACACATTCACCATGCTTATAATCACTATTAAGCTCAATAGCATGACCAAAGGTATGACCAAAATTTAGAATCATTCGATTACCTTTATCAAATTCATCTTCTTCGACATATTTCTTTTTTACAAGTAAACTCTCGTAAATTATTTCTTCATCAATCTCTGGCTTAGTTAATAGCTTAGTAAAAAGCTTAGAATTACCTATTAACGCATGCTTAATTAATTCACCCATTCCATTATTAAACTCACGTTTATCTAAAGTATTTAACGTACTTGGGTCAATTAAAACTAAATCAGGCTGCTTAAATGCGCCAATTATATTCTTACGATTATAATAATCAATTCCTGTTTTACCACCAATTGAGCTATCCATTTGGCTCAAAAGTGAGGTAGGAATATTTATAAAGGGAAGTCCTCTATAAAGCGTTGCCGCAACAAATCCTGCAAGATCTCCAACAACCCCACCACCAAGGGCAAGAATTAAATCATTTCTCCTTATTTCCTTAGCAAGTAAATAATTTATTATCTCTTGATAGCTTGTAATATTTTTAGATTCTTCACCTGCCTTAATTGCATAAGAATATACTTCATATTCCTTTAAGGCATTACACACATCAGCTAAATATAATTTTTCAACATTTGTGTCAGTTATAATATAGATTTTTTTATTATTATAAACATCCTTTATATATTTTCCAAGATTTGCTAAAATTTCCTTTTCAATATAAATATTATAAGATGTATGTGTTAAATTAATCGCTAACTTTTTCACTTTTCCATCCCACTTCTTTTCTTTCTAGAGCTTATAAATAATTCCTTTAATTGATTAGAATTATTATTAGCAAGAGCATCCTTTAATAGATTAAGCTCAGCTTCAAATTCCGCAATTTGCGCTAACAAATAGCTCTTATTTTCCATAAATAGCTCACTCCATAAATTTTCATTTATCATAGCTATTCTTGTTAAATCTCGATAGGAATCACCTATATAATTTTTAGTATCAAGATTATGGTCTGAATTAACAAGGCTTACGGCAATTGCATGTGTAAGCTGAGATGTAAAAGCGATCATTTGATCATGATGTTCAGGCGTCATAATAAAAAATTTTCCAAATTCAAGATCACTACCGATTTGCATAATTGTATCAATAGCTCTCTTTGAATTATTTATAGGTGTAACCAAAAAATTAGCACCTTTAAATATCTTTTCATCAGCATAGGTTATACCTATTTTTTCCCTTCCAGCCATTGGATGATGAGAAATGTATTCTCCATGTTTTAAAACATCATTAACCTTATAAACAAAGCTTGTTTTTATACCGCAAACATCTGTAATGATTAAATCATTAGAAAAATATGGTGAATACTTATTTAGAAAGTCTATGATGTCATTAGGGTATAGTCCCAAAATTAAAACATCAACATCATTAATAAAGCTTAATGGATTATCTGATACAGCTGTGACTATTTCATTTTTTAAAGCAAACTCTCTTGTTTCCTTATTAGTATCAATTCCATAAACCTCATAACCTTTTTTTATTAATCCCTTGGCATAGGATCCGCCAATTAGGCCTAAGCCTACAATTAATATTTTCATTATTTCATTGTTTTGCCAACGATTGGAGCAATTTGTCTTAAATCATCCATCATTTTAGCAAATTTCTTAGGCTTTAATGATTGTGCTCCGTCACATAAAGCACATTCAGGATTATTATGTACCTCAACAATTATACCATCAGCACCAACAGCTAAAGCTGCCTTTGATAGACCATCAACCATACTCCATTTACCACCCGAATGTGATGGATCAATAATAACTGGTAGATGAGATAATTCCTTCACAGCCAAAACGGCAGAAATATCTAAGGTATTTCTTGTGTATTTTTCAAATGTTCTTATTCCACGTTCACATAAAATAACCTTTTCATTACCACCAGCTAAAATATATTCAGCTGCCATTAGCCATTCTTCTATTGTTGAGCTCATTCCTCTTTTTAAAAGAATAGGCTTATCAATTTTACCAAGGGCCTTTAGTAAATGAAAGTTTTGCATATTTCTAGCGCCAACCTGAATAATATCAACGTCGCGTACAAATCTAGGAATCATATCTTCTGATTGAATTTCTGTTATAATAGGAAGACCAGTTTCCTTTTTAGCTTCTAATAATAAATCTAATCCTTCAAGCTCCAATCCTTGGAATGAATAAGGACTAGTTCTTGGTTTAAAGGCTCCACCTCGTAATATTTGGGCACCTGATGCCTTAACATCACGAGCAACCTCACAAATTTGTTCACGGGTTTCTACAGAACAAGGGCCAGCCATTACAACAAATGAGCCACCACCAATTTTAACACCACCTACATCAATAATTGTAGGCTCAGGATGAAAAATTTTAGAAGCCTTTTTATAAGGTGATTGAATTCTTGTCACCTCATCAATGCCATTCATTCCCTTAATATTTTCAACATCAAGCTTTGAAGTATCGCCAACAATGCCAATTACCTTAAACGTCTCACCTGAAATATCTTTTATCTCAAAGTTTTGACTTTCAAAATAATTAACAATCTTTTCATAATCTTCCTTTGTTATATCATATTTCATTCTAATAATCATTATTTATTACCACCTTTATATCTTCATTTAAAGAAAACATTCAAATATAAAAGTACTATTTTACTACTATATTAACTATTTTCTTTGGAACAACAATAATTTTTACAATTTGCTTTCCATCTATATTAGCCTTAACCTTATCCAAATTTAAAGCCATTTTTTCTATTTCTTCTTTACTTAAGGAAGCACTAACCTCCATTTTATCTCTTAGCTTACCATTAACCTGAATAACCATTGTAACTACATCATCTTGTAGCTTTGATTCATCAAATTTAGGCCAGCTTGCATAAGCAATACTATCCTTATTTCCAAGAATATTCCATATTTCTTCACCAATATGTGGACATATAGGTGATAGCATCTTAATAAAATCTAAAGCATAAGGACGATAAATAGAGTTTGCTTTATAAGCCTCATTTAAGAAAATCATTAGCTGAGAAATAGCAGTATTAAAGTTTAGACTATCATAATCAGCAGAAACCTTCTTAACAGTTTGATGATAAATTTTATCTAGGCTTCCATCATTAGTATCACTAAATTTATTAGTATATTCTTCATTATTATAGAAACGCCAAACACGCTCCAAGAACTTACGAGCACCCTCTAAGCCTTTATTACTCCAAGGAAGTGAGGCCTCAAGTGGTCCCATAAACATTTCATAAAGTCTAAGTGTATCTGCACCATATTCTTTAACAATATCATCAGGATTAATAACATTTCCACGAGACTTACTCATCTTCTCACTATTTTCACCAAGAATCATTCCTTGATGGAAAAGCTTCTTAAATGGCTCCTTAGTTGGAACTAGGCCCTTATCATATAAATAATTATTCCAAAATCTTGAATAAAGAAGATGTCCTACAGCATGCTCTGGACCTCCAATATATAAATCAACAGGCATCCAATGCTTTAACAATTCATAGTTAGCAAATTCTTTATCATTATTTGGATCAATATAACGTAGGAAATACCAGCTAGATGCTGCACTACCAGGCATTGTATTAGTTTCTCTTTTACCATTTTGACCATGATATGTAACATTTACCCAGTCCTTAGCATTTTCAAGAGGAGCTGTTCCATTTACCTTTGGTTTATAATCATCAAGTTCTGGTAAAACTAGTGGTAAATCATCATCATCTAGTGCCTCATCATAATCATCAAAATGAACAACTGGAATAGGCTCACCCCAATATCTTTGTCTAGCAAAAATCCACTCACGAAGACGATAAGATATCTTCTTTTCACCAATCTTATGCTCTTCAAGCCAAGAAATCATCTTATTTATTGCTTCTTCCTTATTTAAGCCATCTAAGAAGTCAGAATTAATATGAACGCCATCCTCAGTATAAGCTTCCTTTGTAACATCACCACCAGCAAGTACTGGAATAATTTCTAAATTAAATTTTTTAGCAAAAGCATAATCTCTTTCATCATGAGCAGGTACAGCCATTATAGCACCAGTTCCATAGCTAGCAAGAACATAATCCGAAATCCAAATAGGAATTTCTTTATTATTAACAGGATTAATAGCATAAGCACCAGTAAATACACCAGTCTTTTCCTTATTTAATTCTGTTCTTTCTAAATCACTCTTACTACTACATAGCTTTTTATAGTCATTAACAGCAGCCCTTTGCTCATCAGTCGTAATTAAATCCACTAGTCGATGCTCTGGAGCAAGTACACAGTAGGTCGCTCCAAACAAAGTATCACAGCGTGTTGTAAAAACAACAAAGCTTTCAGAACTATTCTTAACCTTAAAGGTAACATGAGCACCAACTGATTTACCAATCCAATTTCTTTGCATTTCCTTAGTTGATGATGGCCAATCAATTTCATCAAGGCCTTCAAGTAATCTTTCAGCATAGGCTGGTATATCCATTACCCATTGCTTCATATTTTTTCTAACTACTGGATAACCACCACGCTCACTTTTACCATCTATTACCTCATCATTAGCTAAAACTGTTCCAAGCTCCTCACACCAGTTTACAGGCATATCAATTTGTTTAGCTAATCCATCCTTATACAATTGCTTAAAAATCCATTGGGTCCATTTGTAATATTTAGGATCACAAGTACAAATTTCTTTACTCCAATCAAAAGAAAATCCCAACATTTTTAACTGATGAGTAAAGGTTGCAATATTCTTTCTTGTAAAGCTATCAGGATGATTTCCTGTTTTTATAGCGAATTGCTCAGCAGGAAGACCAAAGGCATCCCAGCCCATTGGATGAAGAACATTATAGCCCTCCATTCTTTTCTTTCTACTTACAATATCTGTTGCCGTATAGCCCTCAGGATGACCAACATGTAGTCCTTGTCCAGATGGATATGGAAACATATCTAACGCATAAAACTTAGGCTTAGAAAAATCATAAACATCTGTATAAAATGTTTTATTTTCCTCCCAGTAATCCTGCCACTTTTTTTCAATTTCATTTGGATTATATTCTCTCATAATTAAACACCACCATAATATGTTATTTTTTTAACATTTTTTTCTTTTTTATAATTTTATTAACAATATACGCAATACTGATTGGTAATATAATAATTCCAACAAGGACAATTTCATATACATACCAAAGCTTTGTAAAATAATTGTTAGGTAACTTAAAATAAATATAAAGCTCTAAAGTAGCTAAAATAACCGTTGTTACATTAGCAATAATCATATATTTTGGCATATGATATTTTAGATATTTATATTCCTTAAACATTCCTAAAACTAAATATAAAATAGGACTGGTCATACCAAAAAGACTACAAAATAATATGAATGTCTCTTTACTCTTTATACCAAAGAGAGCTGTAATTGTAATTAAAATAGCTAAAAATAAAATAATAATTGCATAATGCAAAACGAAGACAAATTTTTTCAACTCAAGGTCACTCCAACAGCATTAAATTTGTCACTAAAATCTTTAGCACTATAAATCCTTCCACCATATATTACATTTTTAGCACTAACTAAACCATAAGATGTTTGAATCGTTAATTCATCATTAAATACACCATAAATATAACCATTTTCTCTTTGATTATCAACAAAGGCATCCTTATACATTTTTAAATCCATTAATATTAATTTATTACCCTTAAAAAGCTTATAAGCGTATTTTTTATCCTCTACTATCTCGCCTTCCAAGGATAATTCATATTCACTTGGATGCATCATATTTAGTTCATGAAAAATGATTGATTTAACAGAATTTTGAGTATCTTCTGTATTTATAGCCTTAGCTAAAACATCGCGAATTTGTTGAGCCTTAGAAACATTATTTTCTAAATAAAGTGAGTTTAAAAAGTTTAACTCTAAGGCCATATTTAAAGCTTGTGGCGGAATAATTGTTAAAATATTATTTAAATATTTTCTTGTTTGGATGATATTATGCTTATACAAGCCATAGCTTATAGCCAAAAATTTACTTTGCTCAATAATTGCTGAAGGATCATTAATCATTGTTCTTTCAAGTTTTTCTACAATTAAAAAATAACTATCTAAATCATCACTATCTAAATAATGATAGCCATATTCAATAAGATAAAGAATATATAACTTATCCGGGAAAAATTCTAAATCCTTAAATTCAATATCCTTATATCTTTTTCCAACTGCAACATCTAAGGCATTTCCACACATTTGTGTTGAAAGCTCTCTAAAGCTCTTACTTTTTATTGTAAGCCATATTCTCATTCCATCATTTTTGAAGCTATTTGAATTAGGAATACCATTAACTATCAAAATATAGGAAATATCAATTGCTAAAGCCATCATAACAGCCTTTACATAGATATTATCAATTAAGAAAAAGCATAGCAAGCTACCTATTAATAACAAAATTAAGGTTAAAATTCCCCCAATTAAACTAAAAATGTATTTTCCATGGCCACCAAAGCGTACGTCACATACTCCTCTTGTTGGAGAATATTTGATTTTTTGCATTTTATTATTATTTAGCATTTTAATTGAATTAAATATTTTAAGATAAATAACCTTAAAGCCAGCAAGCTTCGCAAATAATATTTTAGAAAATGTATAGACAAACGGCATCAAAAGCATTCCAACCGCATAAATGCATAATCCTAAAATGCTACTATAATTATCAATATCAGAAAAAGCAAAATAATAAAAGAACCATCCTGATAGACATAATATTAATATATTAATTAAAATTTGATTAAAACTTATTCTTCTCAAAAGCATCACCTATTGTCTATTTTAACACAATTATATCGCATTATTACTTTTATTTCAATCAAAAAGCCATAATGATAAAAAAAAGATGGCAAAATAAAGCCATCTTTCTAATTCTAATTAAAAACCAAAGAATTCCTTTGCATTATTATAGCAAACATCCTCAACAATTTTACCAAGTGTATCAAGCTCTGAAGCAGGATATTGACCACTCTCTACTAAATTACCAAGCATTTGACATAATAAACGTCTGTAATACTCATGACGAGGATATGCTAGGAATGAACGTGAATCAGTAAGCATTCCTACAGATTGAGCAATTAAGCCAACTTGCATTAATGTTTCAAGATTTTGCTTCATACCATCTAATTGATCTAAGAACCACCAAGCAGTACCAACCTGAACACGACCCTTGATACCTGCACGTTGGAAGCAACCAGCTAAAACTGTTAATGCATAATTATCACGTGGATTTAAGCAATAAAGAATAGTTTTTGGAAGTTCATCAGTAGAATCAAGCTTATCTAATAATTTAGATAATTTAGGCATATATGTTGCATCCTCAATTGCATCAAAGCCAGTATCTGGTCCAATTTCTTTAAGCATACGATTTGAATTATTTCTTAAAGCACCAATATGATATTGTTGAACCCAGCCATGCTTATGATATTCCTTACCAAGGAATACTAAAATATAGCCCTTATATTGATCTTCTTCTAATGATGAAATTGGTTCATGATTCATACCCTTTAAGAATACCTTATTAGCTTCATCATATGTTGCATCAACATAATGAACAACGTCTAAAGCATGATCTGAAAGCTTAGAGCCCATAGAATCAAAGAAATCAATTCTTTCTGCTAAAGCCTTACATAAAAGCTCAAGTGAGGTAATTTCATAGCCAACAACACTAGCTAATTTATTTACCCAATCAGCATACCATGATAATTCAACATTAATTGCCTTATCTGGACGAAATGCTGGACGAACAGTTACATTAAGAGTCTTATCTGCCATCATCTTCTTATGCCAGCTTAAGTCATCAACTGGATCATCAGTTGTACAAACTGTCTTAACATTAAATTTATACATCATTTGACGAGCAGTTAATGTTTCAAGCTTCTTATTAGCTTCATTCCAAATTTTTTCAGCATTTGCTGGATTAATAACATCATAAATGTCAAAATATCTTTGCATCTCTAAATGAGACCAATGATATAGCGGATTTCCTACAAAATAAGGCATTGATTCAACAAATTGATAATATTTTTTATAGTCATCATCAGGACCTGAAATACTATCCTCCTCATAGCCACGAGCACGTAGGCTACGCCATTTATAGTGGTCACCATAACGGTCACCAGCACCAAGCCAAACCTCAGTTAAATTGCGGAATTGCTTATCCTCATAAATTTCTTTTGGTTGTAAATGACAATGATAATCAATGATAGGCATACCCTCAGCATGCTCATGATATAACTTCTTAGCTGTTTCAGTTGTTAATAAGAAGTCTTTATCCATAAAATTCTTCATTTTTATATTCTCCTTATATTATAATACTACTCCATCCTTAAAGATTGAAATCTCTCGGAAGTTGTTTTCTTCATTACGTGTTTGCTTCTTTCCTGAAGCAACATCACATATTAAATCAATAAAATTATTTAATAAATGATCCATATCCATTTTATCAACTAAATCGCCTGCATTAAAATCAATCCAATTTGCTTTATTATTAGCTAATGTTGAATTTGTTGCAACCTTTAATGTAGGAACAAAGCCACCAAAAGGTGTTCCACGACCAGTTGTAAATAAAACCATTTGGCAACCACTTGCTGCAAGCGTTGTAGTAGCTACCAAATCATTACCTGGTGTACATAATAAATTAAGGCCATTAGTTTTAATTCTTTCACCCATTTTTAAAACATCATTAACCTTTGATGCTCCAGCTTTTTGGGTACAGCCAAGTGATTTATCCTCAAGCGTTGTAATTCCGCCTTTTTTGTTACCAGGTGATGGATTATCATAAATAACCTGATGATGATTTTTAAAATAAATCTTAAATTCATCAACTAAATTAACGATTTTATCAAATGTTTCCTTATTTTTAGCACGAGCCATTAATAACTGCTCTGCACCAAACATTTCTGGAACCTCACCAAGAACAGTCGTTCCACCATTTACTGAAAGGAAATCAGAGAATCTACCAAGTAACGGATTAGCAGTTATACCACTCAAGCCATCACTTCCACCACATTTTAGACCAATTCTTAAGGCACTAAGTGGTGCTTCCTCTCTTTTATCATTTTTCATATTATCGTAAAGTTCCTTTAAAAGCTTTACGCCTTCGCTAACCTCATCAGACACATCCTGACTATTTAAAAATCTCGTTCTATCTTCATCATATTCACCAAGTGAAGGTAAGAACCTAGAAATTAAATTTTCTTCGCAGCCTAGTCCTAAAACTAAAACACCACCAGCATTAGGATGCTTTACCATATCCTGAAGAATAGTTCTTGTTAATTCCAAATCACTACCCATTTGTGAGCAGCCAAATGGATGATTAAATGTATAAACACCATCAATAGCTGATGTATCATATTTAGCTTTAAATTCTTCAATGATTTTTTTAGCCATACCAGAAACACAACCTACAGTTTGAACAATCCATAGCTCATTTCTTATACCATATTCACCATTTTTACGTTTATATAGCATAACCTTTCTATCACTAACGTCGCCATAAACGACTGGATAATCTGGCTTATATTCATATGTAATTACATCATCAAGATTTGTAGCAACATTATGTGTATGGACATGCTCACCAGCCTTGATTGAGGTAGTTGCATGACCTATTGGTGCACCATATTTAATAATATTTTCACCAAAATTTATATTTTTTAATGCGATTTTATGTCCTTGAGGAATATCCTCAAGAAGAGTTACGCCATTTACCACTTCTCCTTTAGAGAATGGTCTTAAAGCAACGCAAACATTATCAATTTTATTTATGATTATATAATCATTCATATTAGCACCCAATAATAGCTAATGCTTCACGCATTGGCTTTGTTGTGATTTCATATAAACAATCAGTTACAAAATCAGTTACTCCTGGAAGAGTATTTAAATTTAATTCCCAGTGATGCTCAAGTCCTAAAACAGTTTCAACAATCTTCTTGCAGCCAGCTTTAGTTCCATCAAACTCGTTCCATAGACTATGGAATAATTCAATTGCCCATGGATCATCAGCAAGCTTAATATCCTCATTACCACGTTTTCCACGGTAGAAATACATTAAAGCAGCTAAACTGAATAATGCATGCTTTGGCATCTTCTTTAAATCGTTAATATTTTGTAAAACAGTTGGTAAAATTCTTGTTTTATATTTTGTTACAGAGTTTAAAGCAATGCTCATTAGTTCATGGCGAACAAATGGATTTGAATAGCGCTCTAAAACACTATTTGCATAAGAAATCATTTGATCTTGTGGAATATTGATTGTTGGAACAACCTCATCAAAGATGAATTCCTTTACAAATTTTCCTAATTGTTGATCTTCAATTGTCTCACGAACAGTATCAATTCCTGATAAATAGCTTACTGGAACAAGACAAGTATGAGAACCATTTAAAATTTTAACCTTTCTTTCCTTATAAGGCTTAATTGAATCAACAAATAAAACATTTAATCCAGCCTTAGGTGCAGGTAATTTTTCCTCTAGTCCCTTAGGTCCATCGATAACCCATAGGTGGAAAATCTCACCAACTACCATATTATTATCAATATAGCCTAAATCCTCCCAAAGCTTCTTGTCCTCATTACGTGGATAGCCTGGTACGATTCTATCAACAAGTGTATTATAGAAACGATTTGCCTTAGTAACCCACTCAATAAATTTTTTATCCATTTTATTGTTATTAGCAAGTTCTACTAAAACTTGTTTTAGAGTGTCTCCATTATAATCAATTAGCTCACATGGAATGATTTCTAATCCTTTTGTTAAATCACCATTAAAATAATCATAACGTGCTTTTAAGAAAGCAAGAAGCTTTCCTGGATAGCTCTTTGGTGTAACACTAAAATCAGTATCAGTTGGATCAAAAGCGATTCCAGCTTCTGTAGTGTTGCTAATAATAAACTCTAAATCTGTGCTCTTAGCATAATCAAGATATTTAGCATAATCAGTAAATGGGTTAAGATAATCCTCCAAAACATCAATTACCTCATGAACTCTTTCTGCCTTACCATTTTGTAAACCTTGTAAATAAAGAGTATAAAGGCCATCTTGCTCTTTAAGATTTTCAACACGGCCAAAAGGCATTGGTTGTACAACTACAACACCACCATCAAAAACCTTAGCATTGTTCATTTTTTGTAAAATCCAATCAACGAATGCTCTTAAAAAATTTCCTTCTCCAAATTGCATAACCTTAATAGGGCGACTTGGCTTATTTACAATTTTACTGCTTAAAATTTCCACTATAATAACCTCCAAAATTGTCCATTACTGGACGAAATTTTCCTCATTTAATATTTTATCATTATTTCATTTATTAGTCAAACCAAACAATACAAAAAAAGCTAAAAAGAACAAAAAAGTCTGAAAACGATTTCAAGCTTTTTTTGATACTATTTATGATATGTTTCATGATTTAAAATCTTAAAGCTACGATATACTTGTTCAAGTAAAATAACCTTCATAAGCTGATGAGGAAATGTCATTTTAGAAAAGCATAAATGATAATCCATCAGCTTTAAAACGCTATTTCCAAGGCCTAATGATCCACCTATAATAAAAGTAACGTGTGACGAATTATAGGTAGCAATTTGATTTATTTTAGAAGCAAGCTCCTCACTAGAAAGCATTTCGCCCTTTAAATTTAAAGCAATTTTATATGATTTTAAAGGAATTTTAGCAATTATTCTTTGAGCTTCCTTTTCTTTGACCTCTTCATTTTGAAGCTCTGAGGATTTTTCTTTTATTGGTTCATCTGCAACCGTTATTTCTTCAACCAAGGAGTATTTGGATATTCTTTTTTTATATTCTGCTATAGCATCCTTCAAATATTTTTCTTTTATCGTTCCAACGCTAATTATTGTTATTTTCATATTTCGTAAACCTTAGATTGTATCTGTGATGTAATTATATATTGAGCATTTGATTCAAATTCCAATTTTTTATAAACTAAATCTTTTGTATAATTAATTATTTCGATCAAATTGCATTCCTCAGAAATATGAGCACAAAACACATATTTTGTTTTTTTAGTAAGTATATGTGCTAAAAGAATAAATGCATCCTCATTAGACATATGGCCATGATCTGATAAAATTCTCATTTTAAGTGGATAAGGTCTTGAAGAAGCCATCAAAATTTGTGGATCATGATTTGTTTCCATAATATAGGCATCAGCATCACTTATAATTTCCTCTAAATCATGGTGAACATAGCCTGTATCAGTGATATAAACAATTTTCTTGCCAAGCTCCTCAAATACATAGCCGCATGATTCAAAAGCATCATGAAATGTTGCAATAGCTGTAATATTTAAATCCTCAAAATTAAGAGTTTGATACATTAAGCCATTCTTTTTCAAAATTTTCACTAACCCTTTTTGTTGATGAACAAATAAGGCTGCTGCACAATCCTTGTTTTTAGAATTCATTATTCCCTTATAAGTGCCCTCAGTTAATATAACTAAAGCATTACTTTTTTTCAAAGTAACGCCAAGACCTGCTATATGGTCTATATGCTCATGAGTTACGCAAATTAAGTCAATATCGCCAATATCCTTACCAATATTTTTTAAGCCATCACTTATTCTTTTATTAGAAATACCTAAATCTATTAAAATATGTTTGTTTTTTGTCTCAATATAAGTGCAATTCCCCTTTGAGCCACTAGCTAAAACATTAATAATCATTTTTTTCACCAACATAGATTTTAACATTAATCGACAAAAAAAACAAGAAAAAAGCCCAAAAGGGCTCAAATTATACTAGCCATGCAGCGCCAATAATTACAAGAAGGATGAATAAAACCAGAATTAAAGCATAGCCATAATCATTACCACATCCAGAGCCTAAAGCTTGTGACATAATATTTCCTCCTTTCACCCATAAATAATATATTCTTTTTTTTAGTAAATGCATAAGCATGAGCCCAAAAAGTTAATTTTCTTATATTATATATAAATAAGGTTAAAAAAAATCAAAATTTTCATTTATAAAAACGAGTTTTACCTTGATTTTTGACTATATTGATGGTATGATATAAAATGCTATTATTAAATTTTATTTATAAAAGGAGTCTGAATTTATTATGAGCAAAAACACATTCAAAGTTCAAATGCGAAGACTTGCTGGCGCAGTGCTTGTATTTGCATTCACAATATTCCTTAGTGGTTGTTCCAAAAAGGAAATTGTTGGTTCATTAGATATGAATCAAGAATACGCATCTATTGGTGACGTATCTATAACAAACAAAGAATTATGGAATGAATTAAAATGGTCAGCACATGATTATATATCAACTATCGTTGAAAATGGTATTCTATCAGATTATGAAAACGAAGTTAAAAACGTAATGGCTGATTCAACAAACGAAAACTATAATGATTACTGCGACATTTTAAAGGAGTATACAGTTACATCTGTTTTAGCATTATCAAGTAAGACTACAGATATTCCAACATCTATTAAGGCGCTTTCTGATAATCAAATTAGACAAAGCGTTGCTAAATATGTTGATAATATTTATCTTAAAGAAAATGATGTTTTAGATGCCAATCAGATTATTTCAGCTATAAACGAGCTTAAAGAAAATGAAGAATCAACTGCTCTTGCATTCCTTTATAAGTATAATTATAAAGATTTAGCTAAATATCTTCTTGCTTCTCATAAGCTTCAACTAAAAATTGATGAAGCTGCTAAGGACATCGATAAGGATGATGAAGATGATATTGGTTATTTTACAAAAGCAAATTATACCAATATGTTTGAAAACAATTATGTTAATCAAGGCGATGTAGAAATACTAAACCTAAGATTTATGAACTCAGATGAAGCATCTGATACATTAAAAGCATTTGGAATCAAGGTTTATAAGAATGTTTGGTATTATATTACTTCAGACGAGTCTATGACATATGATGCTTATGAAAAATATTATGATGATTTTGATGTTTCAAGTACTTCAAATATTGATAAATGCGAAAAAATAGATTCAACATATGGTGAACCTGCTATTCTTCTTTTATATATATCAATGTACAACTATATTTATACATATCGTGATTCTTTGCCAACATTAGATCAATCTTTTGTGATCAATGAGTCAAAGGATCGTCGTTTTGAAACAAAGGCTATCCTAGATTATGTCTTAAAAAGAGAAAACAATGGCAATCCTGTTACAACTGAAACAATTTTAAATACTTTAAAAGAAACTGATTCATATACAAAATATATTCACTATACAGCTGAAGATTTAAATAAGCTTAACTCTTCTCTAAAAACATATGTATATAAGACTCTATCTTTAGAGGATGGCGATGACTATAATGCTTATTCAAAATCAGCATCAATGTATGGCAGCTATTATTATATGGTATTTAAGATTTCTCATGAAAAGAATCAATATGATGAATTATTTGATAGTGATGATACAACAGCTTCATCCTATGAAAAGATTTCAAAGGATGAAGCATTGTACAAGGAATTAACTGATTTAGTATTTAAAGACAACCTTACTGAAACATATATTTCTACAGCCTTAAGTGATTTAGTTTCAAATAATATAAAGGTTAAAATCTATGATAAATCAGTTGAAATAGCTTATGCAGCTGAAAATTCTTCATATTCAAAGAATCATTCAAAAGCAAAATCTAATAATATCATTGCAAAGGTTGTTTATACTGACCTTGATGATAAAAAGCATAATATTTATATGACACTTACAAAGGATGATACCCTTGATGGCGTAAGCTATAGTGCTTGGGATTATTTAGAGTTAAATGATGGTGCTACTACTGCTGTTGATACGCTAAGTAAGAAAATAATTATGAAGACTGATGCCTTCAATGAAGAAATATCAAAAGAAGATTATAAAGAGTATGAAAATAATCTAGAGTTAATGCTTGCTGCATTTGCAAATGATAGCTATAGCTCAAGTGGTTATCCAGCCTCTATTGGTAAATATAACTTCTTAATGCTTTATTTCCATACTGCAAACATTAAAGACATCATTAAGAATTATTTCCACTTATCAACTGTTAGTCAAAAATTATTAACAAATTATGAAAGTGCAACACTTCTTGACTTCTTCAAGGAATATTCTGATGCAACATATGATAATTACTTTAGCTTGAGTGGAACCCAAATTCAAGTTTATCTTGATATTAATGAGGATGGTACTCCTGATGATTATTCAACTTGGACAGATGAAATCAAGGCTGCTGCTAAAGAATTATTAGATAAGATTGTAAATATTGTAACGGCTTCAACTGAAACTCATGCTACAGCGTTATCAAATGTCATTGAAGAATACACTTCTTCTTCTCGTTTTGATAATGGTCTATGTGATGCATCAGATACTGAACATTATAATCCAACATCACCTGAATGCTATTGGGCAAAATATCGTAAATTAGGATTATATGTATCTTCAAAGGATGTTAGTGCTACAAATTCAACAACATCTGATGTTGCATTTGAGGTAAAGGCACGTCTATTAGATATTTACAAAAATATTCCTTCATATGTTTTAGGAGATACATTCCCATCTCAATATTTAGATACTAACATTGAGCAATCTACTATTAATTATGATTACGAAACTAATGGTGGATATTTAGTAACTTCAGATGGCTTAAATCTACTTCTTGTTACATCTGGTGAGCTTGCTGCTTCTGCAAAATTTGAAAGTGATGATGATAAAGTAGGTATTTATAAAAATATACCTATAATCTATAATGAAAAGCAACTAGAGCCAATTTCTGATATTTATAATGACTCAAAGAAATTAAATTTAAATCAAATCAAGGTTTACCTATATGAATATCTTGCTGATCAAGGTAGCGATTTAATTCCTTCTGCTATTAAAACTGCTCTTGATAATTTCTTCAAGCCTGTATTAACAAGATATCAAGCAAACGAGACTCAAAGAGTAATCATTTTATATGTATGCTACCAATTACAAAATGTTGATACAATCGTATTTAGTGGCGATAAAGCAGAAATTAATCAAACAAGATTTAGTAATATCCTAGAAATCAATGAAAGAGTTGCTGACTCATATATTGATTATGTTGGTGATATTACACAAACATCTAACGACTATAAGGATTGGTGGACTAAAATTAGATCTATCGTTCCTGAGATTGTTGGAGAAGGGAGCCAAAAATAATGAAAACTAAAAAGATTTTTCTAGCAACCCTATCACTTGCTGGTGTAATTGCTTTAGCATCATGTGATGCAAAGCCAAAAAACACATCTATTCCCTATGGCTCATTAGCTGATACCACTTATGCTAGCGCAATGGATGGTAAATATGCAATTACTGAAAAGCAATTATATACAAAAATAAGAGCTAATGCTTATGATGACTTAACAAAACAGATTTATTCTATTGTTTTTAAGGACAATATCAATAAAATAATTAGCGAATACAAAACCAATTCTGAAACTAAGAAAAGTATTGATGATGCTGTAGCACTTGCTTGTTTCTCTACTTCAAGTGCCAAAACATTAAAGGATACTGAAGCTAAGACTGTTAAAACAAACAAAGAAAAATATGTTGATACAATGGCAGCAATTGGTGTTACATTAGATGTTAGTAATTTAACATATGACATTGTTGATGATGACAATGATGGTCGTTATGATAGAATTAGCTTTACAAACCTAAATGATTCTTTAATCTCTTATTATGCGTATGATTTAGGCTTAAAGGATGCAGCAAAGGATTATTATTCTTCTATTGCATCAGCTGAGCAAATCTATGATTATAATAAAGAAGAAATGGTTGATAATGGTGATTATATTGATGATGATTCATTAAAATCACGTTATGAATCATCATATAAAACATATAATACAACTAAAGCAATTATAGTTAGATTTAATTCATTAAGAGATGCTGAAAATGCTATTAAAAAGACTGAAGCAGTTGTTGGCGAATTAACTAATGCTAATGCACTACAGTTCTTTACAACTCTATATAATACTTACTATTCATATAGAACTCCTCTAGTAATTGAAAATAACAAGCTAAGCGACGTTAATTCACTATCATATATAACTGATAGATATAATTCAGAATTAAATAATATTTCAACTAATTTTTCAGCATTCTACACTGATGCTTTAGTTGATGGTGGCTTTGAAACCACAAATGTTAAAGATGGTTCTTATACTGCTTTCCCTAGATCAATTGATGATAAATATTTTATGGTTTACAAGATTGATACTAAATATTTTGGTGATGAAGATACTGAATTAGAGTATGCCGACTTAGAGACAAAGCTTGGAAAAGAAAAGGCTGACGAATTAAAAGAAACATTGAAAAATGATATTATTGATTCAAAGGCTTCATCTTCAATAGCTACATCAACAATATTTAAGAATTTATTAATTGATGGCGATAATGACCATAAGGTTGATGATGTATTAGATATAAAAATTTATGATCCATATTATGAATACCGTTTCTATAATTCTTATGCTAATGCTGATTATTATTCTTACATCTCTAAAAAAGATTATAATGCAAATTTACTTGCAAGTGTAACTTATAAAGGAACTACTACCGATATAAGTGTTGATGAATTTTATAATTCACTTGCTAGCTATAAAGGTGCGCAAATTGCCACAACATATCTATTAAACCAATATATGACAGATACATATAAGGATACTTGGTTAGATTCTGATGATTTAGATAGTATTAAAAAGACATTCAAGGATGGTGTTAAATCATTTAAAAAGGGTAATACCTCAATTCCAAAATTCCTTGGTCTTAAAAACTACTATACTATAAATTATGGCTATGCAACTGAAGATGAAATTTACACTCAAAATCTATATGCAGCTAAATTATTATCAAAATATTCATCTACATATTATCGTGATAATTACTTCATTAAAGCAGATGATTCTTACACAATTAATGAAGATGTTAAAATCTTTAAAAACATGCTTGAATATACTTCAGAGGTATACAAAACATTATTCTCAATTGATGTTAATCACTTCTTAATTAGTGTTGACGATAATTGTGATGGAACAATTGATGATCCAGTAAAATTTAGAAATTCCTTAAGTGAGGAAAAACAATTATTATTTGACTCTGAGGTTTTAAAGCTTACTAAAGCGCTAATGTATGAAGCAAACTATATTAAAACTGATAAGCTATCTGCTTTAAAATATTTAGTTGAGGCATTTAATCAAGGTAAAGAATTAGTATCTCCAGAAGGAAAAGCTTTAGGTACTACTTGGGATGACTTCAAATATACTTTTAACTTCCAACTTACTGTTGAAGATTTAGGTGAAGTTACTCAAACATCAGTTTCAAATTATGTAGAACCTTTTGCTAATTATATTAAAGAAACATATAATGAGGTCAAAAAGTCTGATTTAAACTTTGATGATGATAACTCATACTTCTTCTTAAATGGTTTAACTAAGGCTGATGGTTCAACTGATATTGCTTCATTAGGTATGGATAATTTATGTCAAACCGTTTATGGATACCATGTTTTAGTTGTAACTGATTTTGAAGAGCCTAAAAATGCTTATTATCCTTCTTCTAACGATAGCTCTAAGGACTATGCAAATATCAAGGTTATTGTAGATGAAAAGGATGAAGATGACGATAATGATGATATCTATTTTGTAACTAATGCTTATAATGAATCTACAACAAATATTTCAATTAACCAATTATATATTTATTTCTATGAATATTTAGTAAATGGTTCTGTAACATCAATGTCTTCTAATTTAAGAAATGCTATTTCTGCTATGGCATCAAGTGTTATTTCAAGATATACAAATTCTACATTCCAAACTTGGTTAGAATTAAATGAATTAGGAACCGTTACATTCACAAATAACGATAAATTATCATTTACATATGATGATTACATTAATTCATTAAAAACAACTATTGATGGCTATGATGAAGTTACAACATTTAAAGGTTGGTTTGATAAAGAGTGGAAATAAAATCCACTCTTTTTTCTTGCAGTTAAGTAAAAAAAATGCTAAAATCATACAAAAAGGAGAAATATAAAATGAAATATATTAATGAGATTATTCCCAAAATTTTTTTAACTGATTCGCCTACAGGCTATTCAAAAAAGATAGATGAATTATTAATCGAATTACTTACAGAAATTGGCTATAAAAACAACATATCAATTACTAATAAGGGTAGCGTAGTAGTTCAAATCAAAGGTAAATCAAGTGAGAAAACAATTGCAACATCTGCCCATGCTGATACATTAGGATTAATGGTTCGCTCAATTAACGCTGATGGAACTTTAAACGTTACAAATGTTGGTGGCCCACAAGCTCCAACATTAGATGGAGAATATTGCAAAATCATAACAAGAGATAATAAAATTTACACTGGTACCATATTATCAACTTCACCTTCTTCACACGTTTATAAGGATGCTCAATCAAAGCCAAGAGATTTTGATAATTTAGTAGTTAGAATTGATGAGGTTGTTCATTCAAAGAATGATGTAATTGCTTTAGGAATTAATAATGGTGATTATATATGTATAGATCCTAAAACAACTATAACTAATAGTGGCTTTTTAAAATCAAGATTTATCGATGACAAGGGCTCTGTATGTGCTATTTTAAACACCTTAAAAGAACTTAAGGATAATAACGAAATACCAAAATACGATACATTGGTTTATTTTGTTAATTATGAAGAGGTTGGACATGGTGCAGCAACAGTCTCAAATAAAATTGATGAATTTGTAACTGTTGATATGGGTTGTATTGGTAAGGACCTTGCAGGAAATGAATTTGCTGTAAGTATCGCCGCTAAGGATAGTGGTGGTCCATATGATTATGAATTAACAACTAGACTAATCAATTTAGCTAAGGATGAAAATATTAACTTCGTCGTAGACATCTTCCCATTCTATGGCTCTGATATAGGCGCAGCTTATCGAGCAGGCGTTGATTGCAAAGGAGCATTAATTGGTCCTGGTGTTCACGCATCTCATGGTATGGAAAGAACTCATTTAGACGCTATAATAGCTACTTCTAAGCTATTATATAAATATTTAACTAAATAACTAAACCAAACATCAATCTAGGCGCTTAATTGCGCCTTTTTAATTATCTATACTTCTTACATTAAAACACTTTTATTTAAACCATTTATATTCTTCTTTCCTAAAAAAAAACGACCAAACAATATGGTCGATTTTCAAATTATTTAGTTTTATAAACCTTGACTCTATCTAATACACCAATTTGATCAGTATATTCTCCAGGTTTAATTTTATTTAATTCATCACCTAAAACTCTAAATTTAGAATCAATAGTATCAATATACCATAGAACTAAAGCTTCAGCAGTCATAGGTCTTTTGGCAGCACCAAATTGAGGCTGTCCGTGATGTGAAATAAGCATATGCTCTAAAATTAAGGCTTCCTCTGTATCCTCATAATGAAGCACCCTAGCAGCTTCATTGACCTCCATACCACCAATCACCAAATGACCAATCAATTGCCCCTTCAAAGAATAATCAGTATTTTGAATTCCATCAAATTCTGTAGTTTTTCCAATATCGTGTAAAATTATTCCAGCATATAAATAATTCTTATTCAAATATGAATAATTTAGTAAAAAGCTATCTGCCATTCTTAACATCCCGATAGTATGATAGCTTAAGCCACCAACATAAGCATGATGCATCTTGGCTGCTGCAGGATAAATAAAGAAATCTTTATGAAACTTATCTAATAAATATTTAGTTATATCATAAATTATCTTTGAATCAATTTTATTTAAATAATCATTAATCTCTTTAACACTTTCATCGTAGCTTAAAGGTGAAGAATTGCCAAAGGAATGCATAATTGAAACAATTTCAGAATCATCAAGACTTTTAATATCATCAATAGAACATAAAATATTTTTATTTCCATTCTTTTCAACATTAAATTTATATATTGTTCCCTGAACAATATTAGCTTTATGTGCTAATGAAGCCTTAATATTATAAGTTTTCTTTTGACTATCAGTAACTAAAATATTTAAAACATTATCAGATGTATTTATACCATCTACTCTTCCGATAATTATTTCCATTTTTTACACTTCCTTTTTATATACATAAACACCAGGTTTATTTAAATAGAATTCTTTATATAATTCACTACATTTACTTATGCCATTAAAAATAGTAATATAGCCTCTGTCATTATTAAAATATTCCTTATGATAAGAATTTTTAATGATAATTACCAAATCTTCAATTTTAATCACACATGAATTTGGTGAATTTATATCACTTAATAATTTGACTTTTTTAATTATATCATAAACATTGTTTAAACGCAAATTTTCAAACTCTTTACGAAGTGATAACAAATCCTTAAGAGTATTTATCAAATCAATATTCTTATCACGTAATTCATAATCAAAGCGATTAATAATATCACCTTTATTATAAGAATTTTCAACACCATCTTTTGTTCTTAAAAATTCTTGACCACTATGAATAAAAGGAATTCCCAGTGATAAACAAATAAGTCCAAGAACAAGTCTAGCCTTGTCTTTAATTTTTTCGTCATCATAATCTGTATTCTTTTTAATAAAATCATAGAAGGTATAATTATCATGACATTCAACATAATTAATTGACTGGCTTGGAGATAAAAATTTAAAATTAGGAAGTGAGCTTCCACAAAACAAATTTAAAAGTGTTGACGCATCCATATTTTCACTAATTGCAAAGCCTAATGTATTATTCCATTGATTTCCTCTTATAAAATCACGAAATGTATCATTAAAGAAAGCAAACTCAGGAATTTTTTCATTATTATACATATGCGGACGCATTTCATTAGGAATAGTATTATTCATATTCCAACCTTCGCCATATAGCATTATATCTTTATCAATTGATCTAAGAGTTTGATTAATTAAATTCATAGTTGGGATGTCTAATAATCCCATTAAATCAAAACGAAAGCCATCTATTTTAAACACAGATGCATAATAAACTAAATTATCAACAATGAATTTTCTAGCCATTCTTTTTTCTGATGCAAAATCATTTTGGCACCCTGTTACCTCTGTCATATTTCCATCTAAGCCAACCCTAAAGAAATACCCTGGTACAAGTGCATCTAAAGGAAAGGCTCTATAATCAAAAACATGATTAAATACGACATCTAAATTGACCCTTAAACCTCTTTTATGAGCTTCGTCAACAAGCTTAATAAATTCATTTATACGTGAATAAGGAACTTCAGGATTAGTTGTATACCAACCACATAAAGTGAAATATTGATGTGGGTTATACCCCCAATTATATTTTTTATTTGACGTATCATCAACACCCTCAAAATCAAAAACAGGCATAAGCTGAATATGAGAAAATCCTAAATAAGCTATATATTCTAATCCCGTGGGCACTCCACTTTTTGTCGGATGATTTTCACAAAGGCCTAAAAATTTTCCTCTATATTTAGCTCTGGCTGAGCTATTATAAGAAAAATCACGTACCGAAACCTCATAAATAGAAGCATCACAATAACTACCACTAAACTCTGGCTTTTGATATTTAAATCTTTCATATTTCGTTTGATCAATTATATAATTATTATAGCCATTTGTATCACTAGCATAACCATAAGGATCTAGTATTTTTTTATAATGGCCATTAATATAAACTATATAGTAATATTTATAGCCTTCAAAATCGCCTTTAAGATCTAACTCCCACAATCCTTTATCAATGTAAGAAAGAGCATAGCGTTTGTGATTCAAGACTAAAATAACCTCTTTAACAACAGGAGACCAAATTCTAAATATAGTATTAAATCTACTATAAGAAATGCCTAATTTACCATTATAATAAAATTCTTCATCAAATCGATTAGTTCTAATAATACTACCAGAATACAGTTCAACATAGTTGTTTCCGGCAATAATATAGCTTTTTCGCCAAAATTTCAAATTCATATTATAGCTTAAGCTATAAATCAAATATTCATTATACTCTTTAGTATCAATTATTTGCAATTCTTCTGTCATCTTATCACATTTAAGAGTAAACATATTAATAAAATTTAATTTTGACTTTTCAACCATTAAGGTTATTAAATTGTAATCATCTAAATAAGCCTTCACTTTATTTACCCTCTTTAGCAATAAAATCATTTATTTTATCTATATTATTTTCTAATTTACCATTAATTACGCTTCTTAGTATAGCTTCATAAATTTTTTTTGTCTCATCTATGCTACTACAAATAGTCTTTATTTGATTAAAGGAAATTGCCAAATTATCTCTTAAATATATTGCACTTTCATAGATTTCAACCAATTTAGCTTCATTATTCTTAAAAAGCTTAATATTACTTCCTAAAACATTAGCCTTAATTATTTCATCTTTAGTGTAATTTATCAAATTATATGGCTCGAAATTATTAGCTAATATATCTATTAGCTTTATAATATTAATAATTTCTTTTCTTTGAGCCTTACGAATTTTATAATAAGATAATTCATCTAGATTATCTTTAAAGCATAAAGCTAAAAATAAAATCATATCATTAAGATTAATATTAAAACGTAAATAAGCGCCAATACCCCTAGAAAGACCTGGAATATAATTAGAAATTGTAGAATCATTAAGAGCCTTTAATCCAAGCAATGAATATTTTGAACAAATTATCTTCTTTAATTCCTTATAAACACAATCACTATTTAAATGCTTAACAAGCAATGCTTTTTCTTTAATAGCACTAAATGTTTCCTCTTCAATATCAAAGCCTAATTTAGCCCTAAAATAGCACGCTCTAAGCATTCTAAGAGCATCCTCGGTAAATTTCATTACTGGATCTAAAACAGCCCTTATAATACCATTTTTAAGATCATTTAAGCCTGAAAACAAATCAATTATTTTATAATTTTCATCCATAGCCAAGGCATTAATTGTAAAATCCCTTCTTTTAAGGTCATCATTTAAAGAATTAGTAGTCTTAACTATCGGATGTCTAAAATCATCATAATTACTTTCCACTCTAAAGGTTGTAACCTCAAAACTAAAGCCATAATTTTCAATAACAACACTTTGATATTTAATTCCTTTATCACAAACATTTGGAAAAAATTTTTTTAATACATCACTTGAGGCATTAGTAGTTATATCAATATCATTAGGAGCTAAATTTAATAAATAATCGCGAACAAATCCACCAACAAAATAAGCATCATAGCCAATCTTCTTTATTTTTTTAATTAAATCAATGCCCGCATCTACATAATTCATTTAGCACCTCGTTAAAAATAGCCCATAAATTTCTTTATGGACCAAATTTTATTCTTTGTTTCTTTTTAAAAATATTCCAACACCAAGAGCACCTGGTCCAACGTGGCAGCCTACAATTGGACTTCCAGGAACCTCCAATAAATTATCCACATTACAATTAAGCTTTATTTGTTCTTTTAAATAGCCAAGATTCTCATCGGTAGTATAAACAAGATACATAAAATAATCTCTACCATTAATGTATTCTTTAGCAGCAATACTTACAGCATCTAATGCTTTTTTAGTAGTTCTTATCTTTTGAACAGAATGTATCTCCCCATTTTCTAAAACCTCTAACAATGGTTTAATTTTTAAAACTGTTCCTAAAAAACCAGCTGCACCAGATAATCTACCATTTTTAACTAAATAGCTTAAATTATCTACAGCAAACATAATCATATTATTTTTATGCAAATAATCAAGCTCAGGAATTATTTCAGAAAGTTCCTTACCCTCCTCAATTAGCTGTGCTGCCCTTAAGGCAAAAATACCTTCGTTAAAACAAACAGTCTTTGTATCATAAACAACTATTTTCATCTTATCAGCTAAGATTTGTGCACATTGACAAATACCATTATAGCTACCACTTAGCTTAGATGAAATTGTTGTTACAAAAACCTCATCATAGCCTTCCTTATATAATCCTTCAAAAAAATCAAGCAATTCACCAATAGGTACCTGAGTTGTTTTAGGAATTAATGTTGGATTTTCTTTAAGTAATTTAAAAAATTTATCTGCTGGCATCTCTGAGCCATCAGCATATAATTTGCCATCTATATCAAGTTTAATTCTAATAGTTCTAATATCATAATTATTTTCATAATAATCAAGACAACTAGTTGACGTTGTTGCAACAATTTTCTTTCCCATGATAGAAAACCTCCATATGTAACACTATTTATAATAGCATTTTTTTACATAAAATGCAAGTTTTTTTAAGGTTTTTACCTAAATTCTATCAAATTATGATATAATTATTTTGGTGATATTATGAAAATATTAACAAAACCAACCAGATGTGAAATAACGGTTTTAAAATCTATTTTTATTTGTGATATTATTCCAATTAATAATGAAAATGAAATAAAGGAACATTTAAGAAAAATTAAAAAAGAATTTTTCGATGCCAAGCATCATGTCTATGCCTACATTTTAGGTCCAAAACAAAATATTTTTAAATGCAATGATGACGGTGAACCACAAAAAACAGCTGGTTACCCTATTTTAAACATTTTATTGAAGAAAGAAATAACCAATACCTTAGTGATAGTTACAAGATATTTTGGTGGAACATTGCTAGGAACTGGAGGCTTAGTAAGAGCCTATTCTAATGCTTGTCTTAAAGCAATAGAAAGCTCAACATTCATTGATTTAATTGAAAAAAGAAAAATAACTGTAATTTGCTCATATAAAGACTACCAAGAAATTCTAAGAGGAAGCTTTCAAATTGTTAATTCTAGCTTTACTACCTCTGTTTATTTAGAAATTGAAATCCCCACATCTCAATTTGAAGAAGAAATTAATAGAATTAAAAAAATAACAAATGAAAATGCAATTATTAATACTTCTGATATTTGATTTCTTCGTATTTATGCTTAGTTGATTCGCCACCTCTAATATGGCGAATCATTTTATTATAATCTAATAATTTTTTTACATTCAAATATAAGCTATAATCAATTTTAGGTAATTTAATTGTTAGATCCTTATGTACAGTTGATTTTGAATAACCAACCTTTTTTGCAACCTCGCGAATTGTTGTTTGCTCTAATAATAATATATCTGCCATTTTTAATACTCTATCATGAATAACTGTATTCACCCTTTATCACCCTTATTATTATATGCATTAAATTATTTATTTAAAACAAAATCAGTGCCAAAAAGCACTGATTTTATTACTTAACTTCTACTACTTCTTCAATTTCTTTACCAATTAAGTCTTTTAAATTTAAATAACTATTGTTCAATTTGACTTCAACATGAACATGCACACCGGCATCAGAATCATATACTCTACTACCTGATACACCAATAACATCACTTGAAGCAACATAATCATTTTGACTAACATTACAGCTACTAAGTGATTTATATGTACTAATCAAACCATTATTATGATCAATTGTTATTGAATAGCCATTTGCTTCATCATAATTTATTTCTTTAACTGTTCCAGGATAGATTGCATTTACCTCAAAGCTACTATTATCTTCACGCGCAAAGCTTATTCCCTTTGATTCTACATAATAGCTTCCAGTATAAATTATTGCGGTGGCTAATTCTTCACTTGTTTTAGTTGAATCAAAAAATTCACGAACAATTTTATATTCACCTGTTATAGGAAGACCAATAGTTGTTGGTAATTCTTTGCTACTTTCCACGCCTTTACTGCTTGATGATGGAATAGTACTTGATGTTATTTCACTTTCGATTTCACCACTTACATTATTCGCATCCTTCATTGCAATACTTATTACAGTAATAACTGTTGTAAAGATAACTGCTAGAACACCTAAAAAAACAATTAATTCTCTCTTTTCCAGAAAGAATCTTTTAATTTTTCCTTTCAATTTTGTTTCACCTCAAAATTATTATTAACAATGAGGCCTTACTTATACATTATTGCACTAAAAAAGTTTGACAAATCATCAAAATCGCACTCATAATTAAGTGAGAGACAATTATACATATAAAAATATATGCTAATCTTATTTGCCAAATCCTTCCCTGCTTAAAAAGCTCATCAAGCCTTGTAGCTCTAAGAATTTGGAATGTTACATAAAAAATAATACAAAAGCCTATTATATAAATAAAATTATTTAAAATCGTGTAATTTATTCCTAGCATAGTCATTCTCCTAAATAAAAAGCAATACACTAGGGTATTGCTATAAAGATCCAGCTCTTGATTTTTTTAAGCTTTCTCTTAATTCTTTTTCCATTTGCGTAAAGTCGGCTGATTCCTTTCTATTGGTTTCCAAACGACTTTTTCGTAATTCATCAAGATGCTCTTTTGCACTTTTAGCAGTACTACCGATATGAGCCTCTTGAGCTAATATACTTAAAACATTATCATGAAATTCTAAAACTGAAGCTCTTAACGCAACAAATGCTTCATTTTCATTTAATACAAGCTTTACATATCCATCATCAATCACTGAAATTATTGGTGCATGATCCTTTAATATTGCAAATTCACCATCCTGGGCACTAACAACAACATAATCAACAATATCGTTGTACAAGCTTCCTTGGTGAGTAGAAATAGCTATTTTCATAATTTCTTGGCCTTTTCTATTGCATCATCAATAGTACCAACTAGTCTAAATGCTTCCTCAGGTAAATCATCATGCTTACCTTCTAATATTTCCTTGAAGCCTCTAATTGTTTCACTAAGTGGTACATATGAGCCAGCTATACCAGTAAATGCACTACCAATAAACATATTTTGTGATAAGAATAAACGGACACGACGAGCACGTTTAACAACAAGCTTATCAGCCTCAGATAATTCATCCATACCTAAAATAGCAATTATATCTAGTAATTCATTATATCTTTGAATTAATTGCTGAACAGCACGAGCTGTTTCATAATGCTCTTTAGAAACAATTCCTGGTTGTAAGGCTCTAGATGTTGAGGCAAGTGGATCAACAGCCGGATAAATACCCTCTTCAGTAAGCTTTCTTGTTAGGTTGGTAGTTGCATCTAGATGAGTAAATGTTGTAGCTGGTGCTGGGTCAGTATAATCATCAGCAGGAACATAAATTGCTTGAATAGATGTAATTGATCCTTCTTTTGTTGAGGTAATTCTTTCTTGTAGCTTACCCATTTCTGTTGCAAGGGTTGGTTGATATCCTACAGCTGAAGGCATTCTACCAAGCAATGCTGAAACTTCAGATCCAGCTTGCGTAAATCTAAAAATATTATCAATAAATAAAAGTACATCCTGATGCTCAACATCTCTGAAATGCTCAGCCATTGTTAAACCGCTTAACGCAACACGCATTCTTGCTCCAGGTGGCTCGTTCATTTGACCAAAAACCATTGCTGTTTTAGCTAAAACTCCAGACTCAGACATTTCATTATATAGGTCGTTTCCTTCTCTTGTTCTCTCGCCAACACCTGTAAAAACAGAAATTCCACCATGCTCTTGAGCAACATTATGAATAAGCTCCTGAATAAGTACAGTTTTACCTACTCCAGCTCCACCAAACAAACCAATTTTTCCACCCTTAATATAAGGAGCAAGAAGGTCAATAACCTTAATTCCTGTTTCCAAAATTTCAACCTTTGTGGATAAATCCTCCAAGGTAGGTGCTTCTCTATGAATTGGCATTCTTTTACAGTCATTTGAAACTTGACCTTTTTTATCAATTGGATCACCAAGTACATTAAATACTCTTCCTAATGTTTCTTCACCAACTGGAACAGTTATAGGTGAATTAGTATTTACTACTGGCATACCTCTTACAAGACCATTTGTTGAATCCATAGCTATACAACGAACAATACCACCACCAACATGTAATGCTACCTCAAGAGTTAAATCAATAGCAAAGCCATGATTGTATTTTTCATCAATTTTAACCTTTAAAGCATCATTAATTTTAGGAAGTGGTTCATTTTCAAAGCTAACGTCAACAACTGGTCCTTTAACTTCAACTATTATTCCTGGCATACTAGTTGTCTCCTCCTATTGCATTTGCACCGCCTACAATATCAATTAATTCATTAGTAATAACATCTTGACGGGCACGATTATATAATATTTGTAACTTAGAAATAACCTTGTCAGCATTATCGGTAGCATTTTTCATAGCATTTCTTCTTGAGCAATGCTCAGCTGCCTTAGCATCCAAGATTATTCCATATATCATATCTTTAACATACATTGGCAAAATCATATCTAATGTATGCTCCACACCTGCTTCAAAAATATAATTTTCATTACTTTTTGAACCTTCAATTTTTGAAATAGGTAGAATTCTTTCTTTATGTATTTCATTAGTTAAGCTATTTATATAATGATTATAAATAATAATTAATTCATCAATTTCATTATTTAAATACATAGCTATTATTTCATTAGCAAGTGGAACAATATCCAAAAACATCACATCATCACGAACAAGTGTAGGTTCATCTTTAATTAATTCATATTTTTTTCTTTTTAAAAATGAATAGCCTTGCTTACCAATTGCAGCAACGATAAAATCATTCTTATCTCCTACTTCCTCTTCCAAAGCCTTATAAATAGATGAATTATATACTCCCGCAAGACCACGATCTGATGTAATTATTAAATAACATCTCTTTTTAATTTCTCTTTCCTTTAAAAGAGGATGAACATCCAAAATAGATTCATCACTTGCTACATTATAAACTAAATCAGCAATTCTTTGCATAAAGTCCTTATAGCTATTATATTGCTCCAAAGCCTTTGTTACCTTTGATTGTGAAACCATATACATAGCTTTTGTAATTTGTGCTGTTGATTTAGTTGATTCAATACGAATTTTTACATCTCTTAAAGAGTTAGCCATATACTACCTCCTACATAAATGTCTTTTTAAATGCAGTAATAAAACTATCAAGCTTTTCAAAATCAGGTAATGACTTTGTAAGAGTAATTACTCTTGTTAAAGCTTTTCCTTCTTCGCTTGTATTTAATGACATATATAATTCTCTTTCAAATCTTGCAATGTCATTTAAAGCAATATCATCTAAAAAGCCATGAGTCAAGCAATATAAAATAACGGATTCCTGCTCCATAGACAAGGTTTTATGTAAATCCTGCTTCAAGATTTCAATTGTTCTTGCTCCACGATCAAGTCTTGCTTTAGTTGAAGCATCCAAATCAGATCCAAATTGAGTAAATGATTCAAGCTCACGATAGCTTGCAAGATCAAGTCTTAAGGTTCCACATACCTTTTTAATAGCCTTTGATTGAGCAGCACCACCAACACGTGATACAGACAAACCAGCATTAATAGCAGGACGAATTCCTTTATAGAAATAATCACTTTGAAGGAAAATTTGACCATCAGTAATGGAAATTACATTAGTTGGAATATATGCAGAAATATCTCCAGCTTGAGTTTCAATTATTGGTAAAGCAGTTATACTTCCTCCACCAAGCTCACTTGAAAGCTTAGCAGCACGCTCTAAAAGACGTGAATGTAGATAGAAAACATCGCCCGGATATGCTTCACGTCCAGGAGGACGATGAAGTAATAAGCTCATTTCTCGATAAGCAACAGCATGCTTAGATAAATCATCATAGACAATTAAAACATCCTTGCCTTGATACATAAAATATTCAGCCATAGAAACACCACTATATGGCGCAATATATAATAATGAGCTTGGATTTGAAGCTGATGCATTAACAATGATTGAGTAATTCATTGCTCCATTAGCCTTTAAGGTTTCATATACAGAGCTAACAGTAGATTCCTTTTGACCAATAGCAACATAAATACAAATAACATCCTTATCCTTTTGATTTAGGATTGTATCAACTGCAATTGATGTTTTTCCTGTTTGTCTATCTCCAATAATTAATTCTCTTTGACCTCTTCCAATAGGAACTAAAGCATCAATTACCTTAATACCAGTTTGAAGTGGTGTATCAACGCTACTACGATCTAAAACGCCTGTAGCTTTATTTTCAATAGGTCTATATTCTTTAATTTCAATTGGGCCAAAGCCATCAATTGGTTGTCCTAAGGCATTGACAACACGACCAATCAAGCCTTCACCAACAGGAACCTCTAATATTCTACCACTACACTTAACAATGTCGCCCTCTTTAATTAAAGAGCTCTCGCCAAGCAAAATGGCACCAACAGTATCGTTTTCAAGATTTTGAACCATACCATATACATCATTTGGAAATATTAAAAGTTCACCTTGCATTGCATGCTCTAAGCCATAGATAATTGCAATACCATCGCCAACTTCAACAACCTTACCAATGTTTTCAGTATGAATTTCTTCCTTATAAGAACGAATTTGCTCTTTTATCAAATTAGAGATTTCTGATAAATTTATATTTGACATAATTTATCCTTTCTATAGTGATGCCTTCATTACATCTAATTGACGCTTTAAAGAAATATCATAATTTTGACCATTACATACAATATTAATTCCGCCAATCAAGGATTCATCAATAACATTTGTAATCTCAATATTTTTAGATGGATATTTTCTTTCTAAGGCATTTCTAATTCTTTTTAATTCGTCTTCTTGTAATTTATAGCAAGACATAACATCAATATGCAAAATATTTTTAGCATTATCAATTATTTTCTTATATTCAACCATTATATCATTAATTTCTTTAAAGCGATCATGATCATTAACAACAGCTAAAAAATCAATAAATAAAGAATCAAAGCCCTTTAAAACATTTTTTAAAAGCTCTATTTTCTTGTTATGTCTAATTGTATTTGTTTCGATTATTTTCTTAAAATCAGGATTTAAGCCTAATAAGCTAACAAAATCATTCAAATTGCTATCTATTATATCTTCCTTGTTATCTTCTAAAGCCAATTCATAAAGTGCATTTGCATATTCTGATGCAATCATTATTACTTGGCCTCCTTTAATAAATCATCAACAACATCTAAATATTTTTCACGGTCAACTTCCTTAGATACAATCTTGCTAGCCGCTAAAAAAGCAATATCAACAATTTCCTTTTTGATCTGCTTTTCATATTTTGATTTTTCCTGTTCCAACTCAACTTCTAAATTATCAAGTCTTTCTCTTGCTTCTTTTTGAGCCTGGTTGATGATTTCTTCTCTTAAAAGATTGCTTTCCTTTTGAGCCTTTTCCATCAATTCTTTGATTTGCTCTTTAGCTTCAGACATTTGACGATCAAGCTCTAACTGAAGCTTAGCGTTATCTTTTTTCATTTGTAACGCCTCTTCAAGCTGCTCATCCATATTTTTTCTTCTAGCCTCTAAAATATTAGTGATAGGCTTCCAAAAAAAGAATCTAACAACAACAAATAAGATAATAGTAGCACAAATTTGAATTAAAAAATCGCGAATTGTATTAAAACTAAAGCCTTCACTACCAAGTGGACCTAAGCATTTATTAACAATATCAGCAATATTTTCTAGCGTTTCATTTAGAGAAGCTAAAATCATATTTGTGCCTCCTTATATTTTACTTCATGCAAAGCATAATTGCGATAATTAAACCATAAAGACCAGTAGTTTCAGATACTGCTTGACCAATTAACATTGTAAGAGTAATTTTACCAGATGCTTCTGGTTGACGGCCAATTGCCTCAACAGCGTGAGCAGCAACATTTCCTTCACCAATTGCCGCACCGACACCTGTAAATACAGCTATACCAGCACCAATATAAGCCATACCACGAGCGAAAAATTCATTATATGGAGAAGCAGCCTCCACTAACATAGTTAAAATAGTACAAATTTGTGTTAACATTTTTTTAAATCTCCTTAATTACTATATATTTTTTCTTCATCTTTAATTTTCATCGATGTAAATACAATCGACAATATAACAAACACAGCCGTTTGAATTATACCAAAGCCAATATCAAATACTATATTGTATAATGGTAAAAATGGAATACAGAATGGTCCTAAAACACCAGTAATAAGTGTTGAAAGAACTGTGCCACTTAAAATATTACCAAATAAACGTAAGCATAATGATAATGGTAATGATAATTCAGATATAATATTAATTGGTAAAAGTAAGAATATTGGTTCTAAAAAGCTTTTTAAATAACCTAAAATACCATTAGAAACAATACCTGTTACTTGAATTATCAAAAATGATAATACCGCAAGAGCTGCATTGTTCACTACATAATTTGTTGGTGGTGTAAGTCCAAATATTGAACAAGTATTAGCTGTAAATAAAAATATAGCTAATGTTGTAAAATAAGGTGAATAAACACGCCAACGCTTACCAATATTAGTTTTAACAAAATTATTGATTAAATCTACGACCATCGTAAAAGGAATAATCCATTTAGGTGTTTTTTCCATTGGATTAATTTTTCTTAATTTAATGAAATAAAATAAGATAAAAAATATTGATAAAACAATAGTTATTCCAATAGTTGATTTAACCTGTCCAGGAAAACTTCTTAAATAATCAAGCACTAAGAATTCACCTTCCCTCTTTTTATAATTCCATAAGCAATCACAACAAGCTTTAGGGTTAAATACCCAATAATCATTGGTATTGCAAAAAAACGAGGATTCTCAGTTTTAAATTGACTGTAGCAGACAGCAGTAAAAATTGCAACAAAAACAATAATTCTTACTGAGTAGCCTGTCAAAGCCATCCTTTTAGGCTTAATTTCTTCTTGACTTTTAGTTTTTTCTGCTAATCTTCTATTTGACTTCATCATCAAGCCAAAATTTAAAAGTGCAGTCATAAGTCCAAGCAAATAGCTAAGCCACCATCTATCTGGGCCCCATATACCAAGAATAATTGCTACAATTGCGCCAACAGCCCAAGTTATTGGAACAACAATTATACCAAATTTACTCATTTCGTCCATTCTTTTTTTCACCACCTAATCTTAATATTAGGCCGATGAATATTATTATACCACATATTGCACCTATTGTTGCAAGTACGGGTGGCCAAATAGAATCCTTATTTATCCATCTACCAATGTAAAAGCCTAATAACAATAAAGTAATTATACTAAATATTCCCTGAGTTATTACAGCATAGTATTTAGCAAATTCTCTACTTTTCATTAATTCTTACCATATAGTCTATCGCCACAATCACCAAGACCAGGGACAATATAACCATGTTCGTTTAATTTTTCATCAAGAGTTGCTAAAACAACCTTAACATCTGGATGCTTAGAATAAACAGCATCAACACCTTCAGGTGCTCCTACAAGTCCAGCAAAAATTATATCTTTAGCTCCACGTGCCTTTACAGCATCAATCGCAAGTAATGCACTTCCACCAGTAGCAAGCATTGGATCTGAAATAATTACCGTAAAACCAGATAAATCCTTAGGTAATCTATCACAATATTCAATAGGCTTTAAAGTTTGTTCATCACGATACATTCCTAGATAACCAACTCTTGCTTCAGGAATTATTTCTCTAAAGCCATCAACAAAGCCAAGTCCAGCTCTTAAAATTGGAACAATAATAATATCTTTAGCTAAAACATGTGATTTGCATTTACAAATTGGTGTTTCAATTTCTTTTTCCTTTAATAAAAAATTTTCACTTACCTTGTACGCAACCAATAAAGAAACCTCATATACATTTCTAGTAAATTCCTTCATAGATGTATTTTTGTCTCTAATAGTAGACATTTTATGCTCAATCATAGGATGATTTAAAACTAAAGTATTAGGCATTACATATTTTTCACTCATAAGCTATTCTCCTCATATTTGGTAATTTTATCAATTCTTCTTTGATGTCTTTCTTCATTTGAAAAAGGTGTTTCAAGCCAAGCAGCCACAATTTGCTTTGCTAAATCCTCATTAACCGCCTTAGCACCAAGAGCTAAAACATTAGTATCGTTATGTTCTCTAGTTAATCTAGCAAATTCAACATTATCAACTAAAGCACAACGTACATTCTTCACCTTATTTGCAACAATTGACATACCAATACCAGTAGCACATATAACAATACCACGATCTGCAATATGGTCTCTAACATCAACAGCGACCGCATGTCCGTAATCCGGATAATCGCAGCTTTCCTTAGTATAGGTACCTCTATCAATTACTAAGTAACCGGCATTTTCCAGATAATTACGTAATTCATTTTTTAGGTCAAGTGCAGCATGATCTGAACCTATAGAAATTGTCATTTTATCACTATCCTTACTTTTCAAAGTCCATTTTATTATACCACGAAATTATACATTTATAAACAAAAATCGCTTATTATGTTAGCGTTTTTTTTCTTTTGAAGTAAATAAAAACAGCTCGATAAAAGCTGTTTTACAATTCAACTAATATTTAATTTCTTTTACAAAATTAAATTCATATTTTTCATCTTTCAAGCCTTCAAAATTAACATTAATAAGCTTAACCTTATTAACATAATTAAATAATAAGCCCTTGCCTTTCATAGGCTCAGTAAAGCTCATCATTGCTGGCGTACCACTAACAGGTTCACTAGCATAATGGAAATTAATGTTTTCGCAAACAATTTCATCGATAGGCTGTTCAGGAAGACCATAAAAAGCACCAGCTGCAACATTAACATTAGTTGCATCAATATTCTTAAAATGGAATCTACCCAAATAAGGAGTTCTATCATCTACTGGAAGCTTATCCTTTGAATAAACATATTCTGTTTTACCATCCGGATCACAAAAATAGAACATATTAATAACAAGTGGTGTTAATACATCAACCATTTTAATATTTTCAAATAAAATATCATCAATAATTGCATCCTTACCTCGACCACGTCTTGTTTTAATTCGTAAGCCCCTATCAGTATGATTAAATAAGCATTGGCTTACCTTGATATCTTTAATTCCACCACTCATTTCACTACCAAGAACAACTGCTCCATGCCCAAAGTTCATTGAACAGTTACGAATATTGAAATTTGATGATGGTAATTTATATTTTCTACCCATAAAAATCTTTCCTGATTTAATAGCAATACAATCATCACCAACAGAAAAATAAACGCCAATAATATCAACATTAGTACATGATTCTGGATCACAACCATCTGTATTAGGAGAATTTTTAGGTGATATTAGCTTCATATCTATAAAACGAATATCTTCAGAAAAATATGGATGTAAATTCCAAGATGGAGTATTTGTAACTGTCACACCTTGAAATTCGATATTGTGGCAATGATTTAAGAAAACACCACGTGGACGCCAAGCAATTCTCTTTTGACGAACATCAACCCACCAATCAGAATTTTGGGCATTGCCATCAATAATACCTCTACCGATAATTTTAACATTGGAAACATTAATACCTGTTATTATTGATGCAAAGCAATCTAGCGGATTACCTTCCCAGCTTCCTAAATTATATTCATCACTTTCATCAGTAGTATATGTCATACCTGGTAAAATTGGATAATGATTTCGATCAACATCACCAATCAAATGCGCATTAGGAGCAAGCTCAATAGTAATATTACTCTTTAAAAAGATTGGACCAGTATAATATTCTCCATCTGGAAAATAAACACGTCCATTATCAGGACAAGCAAGAATACAAGCTTCTATTGCATTAGTATCAAGAGTTTTTCCGTCACCCTTAGCACCAAATTTTTTAACGTCAAGCGTAACATATTCGTCAAGTGTTTTGAATGAATCACAAAATTCTTCACCATCATAAACAACACTTAATTTATATTTTGTATTTGGATTTAAGTCGAAAAGAGAAATAATGTTCTTCTTATTTCCTTTCAAATATAATTCATCATTTAAGAAAATATCATATTCCTTATCAGTTTCAAATACAAAATCATTTTGAAGTTCAATTGTAGCACTTCTTGCTGATAAAAAAATAACCTTATACTTCATCATTTACCTCACTCTGCATTATTTATTTTTTTTACTCTATGAACCTTATATAAATGAACGATTACATTTTTTATAAATAAAAAGATGAAATCATAGAATATATAGAAAAGTCCCATAGAAAAGGGCTCTAATCCCCAATTTGTGTCATTACCGAAAATACTTGGTAGTAAATTATATTTTGCAATTAAAACAGTTGTAAAGAAAATAGGAAACATAATTAATAAATTATAGCCAATGTTCATTAAAAATCCTAAAAATCCTTTTCTAGAAACAAATAAGTATTTCTTACAATTTTCACGACTATTATGAAACATTAAGGCGAACATTTTAACTATATAATTCATTACAAGCGCTAAAAACAAAGTTAATAAAGTGAAAAATCTTATACCTAAATCAATAGCTAACCAACCAGCATTAGCATCGTTAATTTTTGACCAATCAAGTCCTAAAAAATCGCCACCTATTCCTACAAAGAAAACGGCAGCCGCAGCTGCCCAATATTTCAATATAAGAATTTTGAGCCAAGACGGAATTTTAGATAAAAAATCAGATTTATATGGATTAGTAGAATCCTGTAATTGTTTATCATCAAATTTCTTCTTTTCTCTATTCATAATTACATTTTTTCCTTTTTATAAGTCTTATCTCTAAAGATGTATGATAATATAGTACCTACAACAGATGATATCATTGCAATTATAACACAAATTATTGAAACCATATTTGTACTACTTGTTATAGAATACTTGGTACCTTGAAGTTCAGTATATTTTGCAACATTATAAATATAATTAGTTCTAGTAAAATTCATAATCCAGAATATACCAAATAAAATTATTGCAGCAGTACACAAAGTTGCCTGAATAGATGAACCTAAATTACGTTTAGAAGATACATTCATAGCAACGAACATCATTACAGCACCTAAAACCATTAATGCAAATAGTTGGAATCCTGAATGTAAAGAAACTGCAATTGATTGAGCATATTCTCTAGCTCTATCAGCAGTTGCTGATGAAGCAACAAACCAATCAGGAACAGTTATTTCACCATTAGTAATTCTTACATATTGAATAGTTGAATTATATGTAACGAACGCTTTTGAAGCTGTAAAGTGGAATGTTAAGCAAAATCCCAAAACAATACAAGGTATAAGTAAAATTATTGTAGCAATCTTAGATGGATTATATTTGAAAGAATCAATAAAATTCAACCAACACTTTTTTATAAATTCGCAAAAAATCACGAATACATTTTTTTTATTTTTTTCCATAAACACACCACCTATACAATAACATTTGTTGAATCAACATCATAAAAATGAACTTTCTTCATTTCAAAGCAAGCTTTAATTTGTCGATCAGATGTATCAAAGCGATCATTAACTTTCGCAATAATGTTTTCGCCACCAAACATACCATATATCAATGAATAAGCACCTAAAAATTCAGTATAATCAACATCAATTTGAATTGTAGAATCAACATTTTCAGATAACATTGCATCATCAACATAAACATAATCAGGACGAGAAGCCATTACAACACGCTTTCCAGCATAGCCCTTATCAAATAAAGCTTCACGTTGAACATCATTCAACTTAATCTTAGTTCCATCAATATGTAAGAAATAGCCATCAGGTGTAATTTCACCATTATAGAAATTCATAGGAGGAGTTCCAATAAAGCCTGCAACGAACAAATTTACAGGGCAATCAAACATCTCTTTTGGAGAAGCAATTTGTTGAACTCTACCATCAGCCATTACAACAATACGATCAGCAAGAGTTAAAGCCTCAATTTGGTCGTGAGTAACATATACGAAAGTTGAATTTAATCTCTTATGAAGAAGCATAATTTCCTTACGCATTGTACCACGAAGTTTTGCATCCAAGTTAGATAGAGGTTCATCAAATAAGAAAACAACTGGGTTTCTAACAATTGAACGACCTACAGCAACTCTTTGACGTTGACCACCAGATAATTGTTTTGGTTTTCTATTTAAATACGGAGTAAGACCTAAAATTTCAGCAGCCTTCATTACTCTAACGTGAATTTCGTCAGAATCAACCTTTCTAATAGTTAATGAGAAAGCCAAATTTTGATAAACAGTCATATGTGCATACAAAGCATAATTTTGGAAAACCATTGCAATATCACGATCACGTGGTGCAACATCATTAACACGCTTACCATTAATGATTAAATCACCTGAGCTTATTTCCTCAAGTCCAGCAATCATACGAAGTGTTGTTGACTTTCCACAACCAGATGGACCAGCTAAAACAATAAATTCACCATGTTCAATTTCAATATTGAAATCAAAAACAGCTTGTACACCATTAGGATAAATTTTGTTTACATTTCTTAAAATAACATCAGACATATCTAACAAAACCTCCTACTTATTCTCAGCTAAAAGCTTTTTTAGCACTTTAGATTTTCTAATACAAATTACAGCGGCAAATACAAAACATAAAGCAGCACCTACAAGCCCTACAATTGCCAATATAGCTCTAACATAACCATTTGGTGTTAAAAAGCCAGATTTTTCTATAATACTTGAACCTAACCATTTAGAAACAATAGCATTTTCGTCAGTTTGAAGAATTCCATCCTCCATAAATGTCAAATACTTACTATAATATTTAAAAAGCATTACAGGACCAAAGAATATTCTAGCAACGCAAACACCTGCAATACCAAGCATCATGTAAGCAGATTTTTCACGATAATTTTTAACATTTTCACAGCACATAAAGCCAAAAAGTAAAATAACAATATTTAATAAAATTTTGAATATTGTATATATATCTGGTGTTAGGGAATTCAGCAAAATAAATGCAGCAAAAATTGAAAACCCAATTCCAGCAAATCCAAGCATATAAGATAAAGAATTTTTCTGATATCTCATTTTCTCAACTTTAACATTTTGAGGAATTTCGATTTTTTCAGAAGATTCAATATTTTCTAATTCAGTATTCATTACTCTTCCACCTTTCTATTTGTATAAATAAATTTTAAAATGGTAAAAGCAAGATTAACAGCAGCAACAATTATGAATAAAATTAAAGCAACAGTCGTAAGTATTGATGCAGAATCTTTCAAAACAAAATATTGTTCTAAAGTTCCACCTTTTGCATAACTAGTAGCAGCACTCCAGCCAACAACTGTAACAGTATCATATACAGATAACTCAGTTTTATATTTATTGAATAATGAAGCTACATTAAAATTCTTTGTAAGAATTACAATAGAATAAATTATAGCAAATACATTAGCTGTAACACCAACAATTAAATTTGATAAGAAAAATTTAATTCTAGAATGATTTGAAGCAATCAAAGTTATAGCAAATGTAACAAACATTACTATAGAGAAAGCATACAAAGACTGATTAAATGCTTGAGCAGTTCGATAAAAATCATCTACATTATGCCACATAGCAATTGCAGTATCACTATCTCCATAAAATGCCACTAAAACACTTTTAGTAGTTCTAGCAGTTATGGTGTCCAATTCACCATTTAAATAATCCGTTGCCAAATTCGTAAAGCAATCAAAATAAACCAATGAAGTAACTAAAATTAAAGCAGCAGCAATTCCAAAGCTGAAAACAATAATTTTGTTAAATTTATTTAGAGTATTTTTCATTTCAACCTCCAAAAAATCGGAAATTGTTGTGCATAGATTTAATTCTATGCACAACACTTCCTAAATAAAATTAAACAAGATATAATTTATAAGTTTCAAGATATACTTGATTTTGTTTTTCAAAATGTCCCTTAATTTCAGATAACTTATCAGCAGTTAAACCATCTCTAACAATTCCATGATATCCTGTATATGATAATTCATTCTTCCATAAAGTTGTGAAATATGTATTATCTTCGCTAGCCTTTAAGTTCTCATTATCAGTAGAAGATAAACTCCAGAATGTAGGAACACACTTATTAAATCCATTAGGATTTGTACTAACAGCTAATGACATAACACCAGTAGCAACAGCAGCTGTAACATTGTTTAATCCAACTTGACCACTAGCATTTGTAACTTGATAATCTAATGCATCACTACGTACATGTCCAATACCTTGAGTTGAACCAACAAAGCAACGATACCAGTTGTTCCATCCAAGTGACTTATTATCGCCTGTATAAATATCCTCTAAAACAAGTGGATTAATCTTTGGAGCAACAACACCATTTGGTAATGTAACTGTCTTATCGCCATCACGATATGCAGCTGGACCAAAGTCTTGTAAATTTGCACCTTCAGTTGTAAAAATAGAATCAATAACAGCTAAAGCACCAGCAATATTATCACTATTCTTAGGAACAACCCAACCACCAGACTTTAATGCACGAGTATCCTCAGAGTGACGAGTATATTTATAAGTTGTATGATCGTCTTCTTTCCAAATAGTTACTGGAGAAAGAATTGGCATAAATCCATCTGTCTTAGATCCAGAAGTACCACTTTGATATTCATCTGGTGCATTATATTGAGCAGATGTTGCATTATAATCATATTCCATAAATAATTGACTTTGAGGGATCAATGTCTTAGCGAAGTTTGTCTTTCCATTAATCTTAGTAGCATAATTTTCAAGGATTAAGCCTTCACTATATAGCTTATGAAGATTAGCTAAACCAACAGTATATGTCTCTTCTTCAGTTCTAGCATCATGAAGTTCACCATTAGCATCAAAATATAAATAATCTTTTTCAGAAGTTAAACCTTGAATACCCCAAATTGAAGCAAATTGAACAATGTTGTTTGCACGGCTGTTCTTATCCTCACGTGGTGATAAAACAGTAACCTTCTTATCAGTTGTACCTGTTAATAACTTAGAATTTGTCTTAACGCAACGCATTAAAGCAACTAATTCATCAGCATTATAGCATGCATTTTTTGATACATAAATATCAGAAAGTTTTTCATAAATTTTACCAGGTCCAACATACTCACCATAAGTTGCCTTTAAGTAATCCTTTAAAGCAGTTGTTAAAGTTTGACCGTTCTTAACAGTTAAAGCATTTTGCTTGTCAATAATGTTTTCAGTAGAAGTTACAGTGATATCTGTCTTCTTACCATCAACACCAATAACAGCAATCTTCTCATTTTGATATTTTGGTAAGAATTTTTCATATGCAGTAGTAATAGTATCAGTTGTATCATAAACAGCACTATCATCATCTAGAAGTTTCTTAGTCATATTAGTATCCATTAAGAACATCTTCTCGATTGAATCCTTACCATCAAAATAAGGTACAACATACATTTCATTTTTATCATTAATTAATTGTTTTGCAACTTCTGGGTTTGCATATAACCATTTCTTAAAATTAGGCATATAATTGTCTAAATATTTAAGTAAGTTTAATAAGTCACCATTTGCAGCTACCTTATCCATATTTGCAGCTGAATTCATCCATAAATCAACTGTTGCTGATTGGCCCTTATCATTATTAGATGATACAGTTGTAACAAACTTTGTGCCTGATGTTGGTGAAACATAAATCTTATCATATTGGTTGTCATCAGTATGTACTGAATAATCAGCAACATCACGGATTTCAACACCATTCATTTTACCGAATTCTTTCCATGTTGGAAGAATATCTCCTGGTTGATAAGTAGATTTTTCAATTGGGTTAGAATAAGCAGAAGCGCCTGTATAGCTTACACCATATGATAAACTATCACTCTTCTTATAGTTGATCATAACATCAACCTTTGCTCCCTTTGTTCCAGCGTTTTCTTGGCTAACAGTTGGAATAACATAGCCTTTTGAACTTGAACTACTTGACTGAGTATTACCAGAACTTTGGGTATTACCAGAAGTAGCACCATTGCTAGTTGCAGGATCTTTTTTACATCCAGCAATAGCTAGTACTGAACATAATCCTAATGCAACTAACGAAATTTTTTTAATTTTCATTGTTTTTTTCTCCTTTTTTCTTTTCTTTCTATCTATTCTTTAACTCCACCAACGTTAACACCCGCTGCAAAATATTTTGAAATCATTGGGTAAATAACGATGATTGGAATGATAGAACAAACTATCATTGCAAATCTAATAGAGTCGATTGCGAATGATCCATAATCCTCAAATTCGCCCGCCTCCATATAGCTTCGGATGACTACTTGTAATGGAGCGTCATCAACTCCTAATAACATTTGTGCCCATAAGTAACCATTCCAACGAGCAATCGCATAAAACATTGTTACAGTTGCGATAGTTGCTTTAGACATAGGCATATATATTTTCGTTAAAATTTGGAACTCAGTAGCACCATCAATCGTAGCAGCTTCCTCTATTTCAGTAGGAACACCACTAAATCCATTTCTTAATAAGATAATGTTAAAAGCATTAAATCCTAAAGCGATAATAAACATATATCTATTATTAACATTAAATCTTTGGAAGTTTTGTAATGTTGGAATCATACCAGCACTAAACCACATTGTAAATACTAATAAGAAATTGAATCCACGTCTCCACATCAATCTTGTTTTAGATAAAGCATAACCACCAGTTATACCAACAAGCATTGATACTAATGTACCATAAATTGTAAAGAATATTGTATTACAATAAGCCTTCCAGAATGCTTCCAAGCTAATAACATATTTAACAGCATCCAATTGGAAGCCAACAGGTAAGAAATTTACCTTTCCACCTTCAACAGCTGCTTTGCTAGAAACTGCAGCAGAAACTACATAAATAAACGGATACAAGCAAGCTAATGCAAAAACTGTAAGTAATAAGTATGAAATAATTTTAAAAACTATTTCTGATTTGTCTAATCTTTTCACTTCTATCCCTCCTAGAATAATGTTGTATCTGATACTCTTCTACTTATTGCGTTAGCACCAAGTACCAAGCACATTGCAATTAAAGAGTTCATCAAATCTGCGATAACACCCATTTGAGGTGAAGCCAAGCTTTCATATCCTGCTTGCTTACCACTATATCTATATACGAATGATGAAACTACATCGGCTGTTTCCCATGATGTTTCTCTATACATCAATATAATCTTTTCATAACCGATGTTTAAGATTTGGCCTATACGCATAATTAACATAATTGTTAATGTAGGAGCCATTCCTGGGAATGTAACATAACGAATTTGTTGCATTTTTGATGCACCATCAATTCTTGCAGCCTCATAATTTGTTGGTGATATAGCAAGTACCGCAGCAAAATAAACTATTGAACTATATCCAGATCCTTGCCAAATACCTGAAACTTGGTATATTGGTCTAAAGAATCTTGTTGTTCCTAAAATATTAGTGTTTAACTCGCTTTGTTTTAACCATCCAAATGATTCAAATATTCTGAATAGTAAACCTGGTTGATATTCTAGTTCACCGTTTCCTTCATAGCACCACAAAGTTATAATTGATGTAACTACTACTGTTGATAAGAAGTGTGGTAAATAAGTTAAAACCTGAAGTATACTTCTATACCAAGCACATTTAATTTCGCTAAATAGTAAAGCAATAAAAATTGGAATAGGGAAACCAAAAATTAATCCATACATACTATTAACGAATGTATTTCTAAATGCTCTCCAAAATTGTCCAGCAAAATTTCCTGTAAAAATTGTTTTTGCCCAATATAATCCATACCATTCGCTTGCCGTTACATCTCCGATTTTTCCTCTATGGAAACCAGAAACAATATTTGCGATAGGTAAATACTTAAAGCAAACCAAGAAAACTAGCATAGGAATTAAAAGGACATAAAGTCTCCAGTCTTTCAACAATTCTTTTCCAACACGTTTCCACTTGGTCCTTTCCATTTCTTCTAGGACAGTTTCATCGGCTTGATTAGGATTAAAAGCAGCCATATAATTTTCCTCTCTTTTCTACAAATCTTTTCGTTCTTGTGATTTTTCATTAATCATTTTCATATATTCTTTTTCATATTTAGCATCTTCTTCAGCTTGTTTTTTGTTAGCTAACATTTGATCTTTAACATTTACTTCTATTCCCATTTTTGATAAAGCAACTCCTATTATAACCGTTACTATCAATCCTGGTAAATCATACAAAAATAAATTAAAGCCAAATGAGCTTCCAACACTACATAGAAGATAAACTAAAGCAGCAACCAAAATATTTAAAATACAAGAACATAAAGCGACAAGCGCTACCCTACTTTCATCGCCCATCATTTTATTTGTTCCATATTTCTTAAATATAGGACAAATTAAAATCATCGAACAATTTCCAACAATCATCGATATAAGCATTACCCAGTCGTATGGATTAGTTTTAGAATGAATAAAATATTTTCCGCCAAGCCATGTTACTACTGCTAATATCGGTGCTCCTATAATTCCCTTTATTCCCCATCTTGTTAAGCAGGTTAATATTATCAACGCAGATACAATGAACGTTGGCCTTAGACCATTTCCATTAAATAATACTCCCATTGAAAATAATTCGCCTATAATTCCGATTATTATTAAAACTAGTAGATCAATAATTCTAAATTTTTTTAAAGATATAAATACCACTCCTTAAATTTCATTAGCTACCTCTACCAAACAAGTTTTACTAAAAATCGGATTCAATAAATCATTATAGAAATCATTTTGTAGCATATTCTCTATACATAAAAAAGATTTTTGCATAGAGGAATCATTGCGTAGATATCCCTTGCTCTGATTTATAGATATATTTTAACACTAACATTATTTATAGTCAAGAAGTTTATGAAAACTTTTACACTTTTTTTGAAAGCGTTTTTACAATTGAATATTATATAAAATTATACAATTTACGATTTATTATGATATACTTATAAAGGTGATATGTATGAAAATTATATTAGACAATACAGTTGATTTAGCTCCTTATTTAGCAAAAGATTCCATTTATGATGAAATTCACTTGAAATCAGGAGTTTACACTCAAAAATTAACAATTTTTAAAGATAATTTAACAATAATTGGTGAAGAAAACACAATAATTACTAATCACGACCATTATTATAAAATATATTCAGACAATAAAGAATATAATACCTTTAGAACCTATACTTTAAAGGTTATGGCTGATAATGTTAAAATTAAAAATTTAACGATAGAAAATTCTTGTATTCCGTCTTCTAAATATGGTCAATCAGTTGCTCTTTATGTCATGGGCGATAATTTTATTTGTGAAAATTCAATAATTAAAGGTGCTCAAGATACACTATTTACAGGCCCTCTTCCTAAGAATCTTTTAATAAGATATAAGGATTTTTTACCAGACGATGAATTAGCTGGTAAAGCTTCTAAACAACAATATTTAAATTGCACTATTTATGGTGATGTTGATTTTATTTTTGGAGGAGCAACAGCTTATTTTTATCATTGTAATATTATCTGTATTGGCAGTAAAGGTTATGTTTGTGCTCCATCCCATTATGAAGAAACTCCATATGGTTACTTATTTAATGAATGCACTATCAGCTATAATGGCATAGATTCAAATCCTAAATTCTATCTAGCAAGACCTTGGCGTAAATATGCCATAGCTGCGTTTATAAATTGTTCTATCGGCAATCATATCCTTAAAGAAGGATTTAATGACTGGAACGATGAATCAAGACAAAAGACCGTTAGATTCTTTGAATACGACAACAATGAGTCTATAAATAAACGTGTTCCTTATGCCAAAATCTTAAATAAAGATGAAGCAACAAACTATCTTCATAATTATTTAAGTTTTCTTAATAGCTGATTTCGACATTTTTCGACATTTACTATAGTTTTTAACCATTCTTCCTATAAAAATAATGTCATTTTTTTAGTTCTTGGTGAAATTTTAATGAAATGTTTAAATATTTTCTTGTAATTTTCCCTTAAAAATACTAGAATTTATCTATCTTAGCCAAGTGGGAGGAACATAAAATGGCAAAAATAGTTATCGCAGATGATAATAAAGAACTAGTTTTAATGATTAGTGAATTTTTAAAAATTCAAAACAATTTTGATGTCGTAAAAACATTTACTTCAGGTAAAGCTTTACTTGAATATTTAAAAAGTAATCAAATAGATATGCTTTTATTAGATATTTTTATGCCTGAAATTGATGGAATAGGGGTACTAGAGGAATTACAAATTAAGAATAAATACCAAAAGCCTAATAAGATTATTATGCTTACAGCATTTAATAATGAGGCCTTAATTTCAAAATCAAGTAATCTTGGCGCCGATTACTTTATCTTAAAACCAATTGATTTAAATAATCTTCTTTCAATTATGAAATCTCTTTTAAAGCCTGAGCAAGCAAAAACCGAAGCCTATAATTTAAAAGGTGAAAAAAAGGAAGAAATCGATTTAGATACAGAAATCACTACTCTTCTTCATGAGGTCGGTGTTCCAGCGCATATCAAAGGATATATGTATTTACGTGAAGCTATAACAATGGTGTATTATAACATTGATATTCTTGGTGGAATAACTAAAGTTTTATATCCAATGGTAGCAAAAAAATATAAAACAACCTCTTCAAGAGTTGAAAGAGCAATTCGTCATTCAATTGAGGTAGCTTGGAATAGAGGAAATATTGATGCTATTTCTCAAATATTTTCTTATACTATTTCTTATAATAAAAGTAAACCAACAAATTCTGAGTTTATTGCAATGATTGCTGACAAACTAAGATTAGCTCATAAAGTTTCAAAAGCCGAACAACGATAAAAAAGTCATACATTATTTGTATGATTTTTTTATTCAACAGTTACACTTTTAGCCAGATTTCTAGGCTGATCAACATTTCTATTTAACGCTTCACCTAAATAATTAGCAAGAAGCTGGACAAAGACAAGATAACTCATATCTGCTGCAATTCCGCTACCAAAAAGTTCAGGCTTAATTACTAAAGCATTTCTACTAATCAATTCCTTTGTAACAATTTCATCAACAGTTATACAAAATGCGTTATGATCAATAAGTGCTATTGTACCATGCTTTAATTCACCACTTGCAAGTCCCATCGAATCAAGATATGATATTTCCCTTATTTTTAATGCTCCTTCTAAGGCTAACGGATATAGACTCTTCGTTCCTAAAATAAAGATTCTTTTATATTTCAAAATTTGAGCTGCAGTCTCTTTAATTTTAGTGGCTTCTTTAAGCTGATTTAAAACTGCTCTTTTAATCTCATTAATATTTATTATCTTATCTTCATCAATAATTGCAATTCCCGTAATAATAGTTGCCATAAAAGCCTTTGTTGAAGCTACTGATAATTCAGGATAGGCATTAATATAACAAACATCTTTAATTTTTCTTGCAAGCGTAGAATCAATAACATTTGTTAATAAAATAGCATTCATCCCGTCAATATACGCTTTTATTAAATCAGCAGTCTCTCCCGATTGACTTATAAAAATATAAAGCACAGCCTTATCATTTCTATTATATAATTCACTTCCAATAAAAGCATATGATTCAATTTTAAATATTTCGTTATAAATATATGCTAAATACATAGCTGCATAATAAGATGAACCACAACCAATAAAATAGATTTTTTTACTTTCTTTTATTTTTTTTCTTAAGCTTGAATTAAATACATTGTTTGAAATTCTTTCTATTACTAATGGCTGTTCATATATTTCATATAATAGATTTGTTTTGTCTCTTTTAGCATAAATATTATTTTCAACTTTAAAATAGGAATCATTTTTCTTCCCATAAATATTTTTTATAATGATTTTTTCATTGTCAAAATATCCATAGCTTCCATCAGTTAAACTTAAAGCCTCACCTCCTGGAAAGGCAAGCTTATCAGATGATATATAGCAATTATTTTCATACTTACATATTAAAAGTGAACATTTATTACACATAAAATAAATTTTGTTAGGCTCATTCTTATTTATAAATAAAATAGCATAATTACCCTCTAAAATATTAAAAAGCTCTTCTATACTATATTTATCTAATAAATGAGCAACAACTTCTGTATCCGTTTCACTATATGTATCTGTTATGTTATTATCTGATTTTAGCTTTAAATAATTACTAATAATTCCATTATGAACAATTATATAGTTTTTATAAATATGAGGATGAGCATTAATTTTATTTATTGTTCCATGTGTTGCCCATCTTGTATGTCCTATTGCAAATGTATATTCTTCAGTAGGAACGATTTTTTTTAAACAATTAGTGTTACCAACACACTTATAAATTGCTATTTTATTTTCATCGCCATAGCAAACACCACAAGAATCATAGCCTCTATATTCTAATTTCTCTAATTGTTCCAGCAAATAGGATGTATTTTTTTTGTATCCCACATAGCCATATATTCCACACATTTTTATTCACCATTAAAAAATATGCAAAAATGGCAAAAAAAGCACTAAAAAAGGTAACTTTTGAACAAAGTTCATTAGTTACCTTTAATTAATAGTTTACTCTGATTTTTTAGTTGTGGTCTTTTTAGGAGCTGCTTTAGTTGTTTTTTTAGCAGTCGTCTTTTTTGAAGCATCTCCATCAGTCTTCTTTGCTGTAGTCTTCTTAGTAGAAGCTGTGGCATCAGTTGTATTATCATCAGCAGCAATTGTAGCTTCGCTATAGAAAGCTAGAACTGATGAAACAGCTGAAACTACACGAGCTTTAGTATCATATGATTCACCAAGTGCACAAACTCTACCAATTTTTGAATATAATTTAAATTGATATGTTCCACGTTTATCCTTTGAGCAATAGAATTTACCAGTTGAAATATTGTCTTTAAAATTTTGAATTCCAGCTAAAGCACCATTACGAGTAGTATAGCCTTCAGTTGATACAAGGATTTCACCATTTGATGCACGTAATTCCCAAATAAATTCATTATTACTATCTTGGCTAATTGTATATTTACCATTAAGCTTATTTTCAATATTCGTAGGTGTTTCGATTAATGTCATAGTTGGGTCCATAACCTCAGCAACAACCATATCAACATCAACTGGCTCAGCTGTAACAGCAAATCTCTTGAATGATTCAGAAGCGCTTATTGCAGCTTTTTCTGTAGTATAATTTGCACCAATTACAAGTGTACGATGATTACGAGCAACTAATTTAAACTTATACATATCACGCTTATCTTTAATAATACGAATTGTACCAGTTTCAACATTTCTTCTAACTGCTTCAATTGATTTTAACGCACCATCATGTGTAGTATATAACTCACTTACAAATAAGATTTCACCATTTGAAGCCTTTAATTGATACTTATAAAATTTATCTTCTGGGAAAACCTCATATTTACCATTATATGTTCTTCCCTTTTTTACTGGCTCATCACTTTTTTCTTTCATATTTTCCTCAACAGGCTCTTCTACCTTCTCTTCAGTAGCAGTTTCCTCTGCCTTTTCTTCAGCAACTGGCTCCTCTACCTTTTCTTCAGTAACAGGCTCCTCTACCTTTTCTTCAGCAACTGTCTCCTCTACCTTTTCTTCAGCAACTGGCTCCTCTGCCTTCTCTTCAGCAACAGACTCCTCTACCTTTTCCTCAACAACAGGTTCTTCTACCTTTTCTTCAGCAACTGTCTCCTCTACCTTTTCCTCAGCAACAGGCTCCTCTACCTTTTCCTCAGCAACAGGCTCCTCTACCTTTTCCTCAGCAA
>CAKQDS010000003.1 GCA_934229535.1 uncultured Anaeroplasmataceae bacterium | reverse complement strand
CTTTCTATATATATTATATCACAATATAAATAAAAAGTATAGAAAATAACTATACATTTTTAATAAAATTACATATATTCAATTAACTGCTGAATACCCCAGCTTCTAAAAACAATAAATCCTAATAAAATAGTTATAATATTTATTCCTAATGAAGCTATCTCTTGCTTCATATTTAAATATTTCACGCAAGATACTGATATAACATCACTTCCACCTGTTGAACCTTTACCAATAAAGCATAATGAAGCTCCAAAGCCATCAATCACACCACCAGCAAGCCCAAACAAAATTAATTTTGCAGTTGTATCACCTTCATTAAAGTAATCCATAAGTCCCCATTTTGTAACTAAATCAAGCCTTAAAAACAAAGTCATAAAGAATGAATAGCCAATAGTTCCAACTAATGTAGACATAGCAAATTTCTTGCCAATTAATAATAATGCTACAAACCATAATACAATATTAATAATCCATAAAACAATGTCTGTTATATTTTGATTAGTAATAGGATACATCAAATTAGAAATCATCATAGCAACAGATGTCATTCCCCCTTTTATAATATCAAAGGGTACAATAAATAAAGCATTTGCAAATGCTACAAAAAGACATCCAGTTAATATCAAAATTACATTTCTTGTTTTTTGTGATAATACAATTTTCTTAAATCTATTCACCTACAACCACCTTATTTACTTAATAAACGCATTTTCTACATTTATTTTATCATATATAGAACTAAAAGTCTATTCAATATTAATAAATAAGGTCTTATTTAAATATTTTCCATTGACTTATATACCTTTTAATTTATAATATAATTGTATCACATTTGATATAGGCACTAAACCTTTATAAGGCATGTTCCCTTATTAGTAATTATTTTTTTTGCGACGGCATAAATCTAAGATTATTAATTAAAGAGTTCTTACGACGGTAAGTATTTGCGAAAGCAAGATTGAAAAGGGGCTAGCTCCTTTTTTTACTTTTCATTGACACACAATATAAAATATGATAGAATCATTGTTGAGGAAAACAGCCAAGGCCATACCTATTTTAGGTGTTGGTTGTTGTTTTCCTCTTTTTATTTTTTTATTTAAATTTATAATTTAATGTGCTATAATATTTATGCAAGGTTGTGCAACCAGACGAGTCTTAGTAGCTCGGTGGTAAATAATCATTTCTAATTATTTACGGTACGTAATTCTAGCCCGTGCGATTTTATGCGTCTGTGCTAGTTCCTTGTTTTAGTTGGTTTAACCAACTTTTTTTATCAGTAAAATATTTATTTCAAACAAAAATCAAAATTACCAGATATAATAAAATGTTTTATAATTTATATAGAAATATAAAATATCTACGAAAACAAAATAAGCTAACAATAGTTGAACTTAGCTACATCATCATTAGCTAACTTTGAAGGTGGTCAAAGAAATTGCAGCTTAGAAATATTAGATAAGCTTAGTAAGTTCTTCAACGTATCATTAGATGATCTTGTATATAAGGATCTAAAAAATAATTATTGACTATTTATTAACACTTATTTATAATCATCTTAAGGTGATTAATTATGGTAAATAAATACGGAAATGATTTTTTAAATAATATAATGTGGAATAAAGAATATCCATTTATTCCTGAAGTTACAAATGATAATGGCTTCACTATTCATGAACAGGATATAGTTGACTTCTATTGTGAAAATCTCATTGAAGGAGAGGGAGTTAAACTATATGCAGGAAGAGTATATAAAATCTATGATAAAGATCATATTTGGCTTAGATTTTATAGTTATAGGAAACATATAACTAATTATCATGTAAAAGCTAATATACTAATGCCACATAATAGCAATAAGCCATTTCCACCAAATGAAGTTGATTCATTTAATAATGGACGTGCCAATGAACTTGATTTTTTTCTTGGTAGTGTCTATCATAACCTATATTATGATGAACTCAAGCTTGAAGATGATTGGCATGTTGATGACGATAAATATGAAAATAAACGTCTTATGGAAGTAGCTAGGCTAAAAGAAAAGCTTAAATATAAATATTAATACGCTCTCTAAACAGATACAAATGACATTCAGTCTCGATTTTTGTATCTGTTTTTGTATACTTCCATCTAGTTATTGATTTCATTCCCTATGCTCAACTTAAGAAAAAAAAGTCCAATATAACGTTTCAGACTCATTCTATTATTATGGTTGTAAACGGTGGTAACATAATAGCAAGATTAGCCCACATTCTTGTAATTGCTTGAAATTTTAGTATTATTATTTTGAAAAGAATTTATTGATATAAAACAATATTCATCATAACTATCACTAGATCTTTAATTTAACAATTATAAATATTTAAGCACATAAAGCAGATCATCTTAATTTTACAGATGGCTCAATAATAAATATTGATATTCGATTACCATAATTAGTAGCTATGATGATTTTCATTTAGAAAAATACAATTACAATTTTCCATTTTTGTAATATAATTCAGCAAATTTATTGGCGACAATTTTATGGGGTGCTTTTATAATTTTATTTAATATATTTGCACCCCCCCAAAAATCAACATACTGAGATAATACAAATTATTTTATTATTGACTGTAAATGGTATTATTAAAGTGTAGGTTGGGGGATGCAGACATTAACATAATATAGATTTAGCGCCATTTATGTCCTTACTTTAGTATTAATTATATTATGAACAATTCATTAAAGTAATGAAAAGTGCTTACTTAGGCTATAAATTTAATAACTTAATATAAGCACTTATAGCTATTGATTAATATAATGAATCAACTGCAATACTATTATTTGGTATTTCTTTAATCATATTAATATAATATTCATCTATTTTTCAAACATATATTAATAAATATGAAACTGTTTACCAATTTCAACATCACTAATCCAAATAAAACCTTGTAAATAATAAAACATTAATTTTATTATCGCCTGTTAAAAACAGTTTTAATACAATTTAGCCACATTACTTGTAATCGTGCAATTTATTAGCACCTTTGAATATTTTGAATCGCACAAATTACTAAATAATTAAGTTTATAATAAAGTTCTAAAGCAATAATCTCATTTGATGCCACTTAACATTTCCATGAGTAGATTTGCTAGATATACCCTCATCTATAAAGCCAAATTTAGAATAATAATGTACTAATTTATCTTTACATGTGAGCACAAGGCCTTTTCTGCCTTGTGTTTTTGCATCTCTAATGGCTTCTTTAATTAGTTTTTCAGCAATTCCTTTTTTTCTATATTCTTCTATTGTATTAACACCAAAGATCATCTGCCAAGCACCTTTTTCATTATGCATAGATGCATTTTCATACATTTCATCGGTTAAATCTTTTTCATCCGTTACAAAGCCATCTACAAAAGAAACCAATTTATCATTATCAAACATCAACCAAAAGTGATTTCCATAATATTTAACTCTTTCAATAAAATCATTTTCTTTTGCTGCCTCACTTGGTGGAAAGCATAAGGCTTCTACTTTTGCAATATTTTTTACGTCTTCTTTAGTTGCATATCTAATTTCCATTTTTTTCACCTGTTATTTATCTATTGTAATCACATTTTTTGACATTGTGACATTGTGTTTTCACTACTTTCTCTTTGGAAAATGCCTGCCTATTTACATACACTTTTGAGAATTGGCACAATAGATTTACCTTTATTAGTAAGAGAATATTCTACTCTTGGATGAATTTCATTATATTGTTTGCGACAAACGATATCACAGTCAATTATTTCTTTTAAAGTAGCTTCAAGTACGGCATCAGAAATATTAAGCATCTCTTTACGAATGCCACTATAACGTAATGTTAACTTTTGATTCAATACACAAATAATACGTGATTTCCATTTAGCACCAAAAAATTCAAGTCCTTCTTCAAGTGGACATCTGATAGTCGCTTCATTTTTCTTTTGATACATTTTATCGCCTCCAAATATCTACCTTAATTATATCACATTCAATTTAAAAGAGTAATACAACTATCAAATTTAATAGTAACTAATAAATTTGTTTATATCTTCCTTTTGCTTAGCAAAAAAAATATACTATTAGTGCATTTAAGTAATGAAAATAAAATTCATAATATATGTGTAAATGGTATTATCAATCTTTCCGTAGCAGCACCTATCGTTTTTTTGATAAGTTTTTTATTACGTAGCAGTATGTTAAAAGAAAAAGGACCTCATAAAAATTCCATTTGAACTTCTACAAGGCTTTATAGTTTCCTGGCAGAAAAGCTAAATGTTCCCATTTGCAATAAAAAAAGCCTGACACATTTGTGTCAAACCTATGTTTTCTTATGGCAAAGAAGAGTTGTTTTGATACAAAATGCACACCCCTAATAAGTGAATGCTTTAAATATCAAATCACATATATTATTTAATATTAGAATTAATTGCTTTCAGTAATAATATCTGGAAAATTTGTTGGTGTTCTATCAAAACGGAAATATTCGTATGAAGAAAAATCATTCCAAAATACCATCCCGTTTGATATTTCCAAAATATATTCTTGACCTTCAAATGTGATGTACTTAACTTTTCTGTACCAACCACCATCAACCGGTTCATAATTATGCATTTTAACTAACGGCTCATTTTCCAAAAAATGGAGATTATAATTTATATCTTCTATTTTTTCACTATACCTTATCATTGGAGCATTATTAGGATCATTAGGATCAACACCAATATAACCATCTTCTATCTCAATTGCTTTTAATGTGGTTTCATTTAATAAGCTCACCCAATTAAATATGTCAGCAAAATAATAGTAATATTTATCAGCATGAAACGGATCTGTTGAAAACTGTAGTATAGCTTCGCCAGTAGGCATTACAAAAGAATATTCCCAAATATATCCGTCATCGGTTTCTATACTAGTTTGTTTTGAATGAAACTCACCATTTACATACATCATCAAATCAACATCCATTATTGGGTAAGAATGTAGTTTGATAATTGTGCCTGGAGCAAAATAACTATATTGTTCTTCAGGCTTATCATAAATAAAATTATTACTATCTATAATATTTAATTTAAAAGTTCCTGTTGGTTGTGTTTGCTCCCCACCAAAGGATGTAATTACGTATGGTAATCCAGTTGACAACCAATAACTTTTACTATTTATTTGAACATAGTTATTCCTGATTTCTAATTCATATGAGGTTTTATCTTTTAGATTGAATATGACAATATACCCTTGCCCTCCATCAATATCGTTTGTTTTCTCTCGTATCAAAGCTCGATTAAACCATCCCGAGAACATATTTCCTTCATTGTATATTCTTGCACTTTCGCCATATCTATTCTCCGGGGCGACACCCAGATATATTCTTTGAACATCGATATAATCTAAACTTTCGTCAGTTATTTTTGAACCCCATTCGATTGTTTCACACAACTTCAGTTCATCGCCAGCATAACCATTAATCATTGAAGCGACATCTACATCATGATCTGGCATTGTATATTTAATATATCCACTTTCCCATGCTTTATCATAAGTTGGTCTTAATATAGTTCCATCTATTGATAAGCTTGCTTCTACACCAGAAAAGAATTTAATCTCAAAAGTGATTTCATCGTCTTCTTTGTACAGACCATAAGTTTGATTCGGTTCGCATATTTCGTCAATATTCAAAATAATATTATTTAAATCTTTGATATTTAGTTTGTGTTTACCACCATTAGAAAAATCGCATCCAGTTAAAGGAATCATTAATAGTAAAAGTAAGAGGCATAATATTTTCTTTATATTTTTCATTCAAATTTCTTCCTTTTTCATTTCAACTATGTCATCTAATTGACATTCTAAAGCTATACAAATTCTTTCTAATACGTCAGTGTTTACATTTTCGCCTTTGACTAATTTTGTTATAGTAGATCTGCTCAAACCTGTTAGCTTATGTAAATATCCTTTATTTAATCCTTTGTCAATCAGCAATTTCCATAGTCCGTTGTATGATAGTGCCATTTTTGCCACCTTTATCTGTTTACAATTATACCACAAAAAATGTGCGTTCGAAATAGTTTTACCATAATGAATTTCATTATGACAATTGCTACACAATGAAACAATATTCTCAGTGACATCTAACGAAACACTTTCAAATTCATCATAGTAACATAAAGGAACCAAATGATGGACTTCAGTATATGGCATACCATTGCTTCTTCTAATAAAACATTCATGTTGAGGATTATTTTCACATTGGTGTTTTGCATTCTTTAAAGCATAAGCAGCCATTTTAGGATTTCTAGGATAGTAATATACTCCGCCTCCTGCTTTTTTTGCAGATTGATTAGGTTCGATATGCGTTATATATTCGTCCTTTGGATCCTTTTTATTCTTTGATATGGTCTTATTTAATTTATCATCAACAGAATCATTAATACTCTTAATTTCATCAATATTATATCTTCCAAATTCACTATAAAGTTTAGCTATGAAGTCATGATTAGATATATTTGAATATTTATTTTTTTTATACTCAATCAACTGTCTTTGAGCTTTTTCATAGGTTTTACTAGGATTTAAACCAAGTTTATCTTCAAAATGAAATAAATCTTCTTTAACAAATGAAGGTAGCATTATATTTGGATTATAAAGATACATTATCTTATATTTAAACATGCTGGATAAAGAAGACCTTAAGTCCTTAAATTCAGAAAGTTGTTTTGTTTCCTTTATTAATTTAACTAGAGCTTTTTTTATATTATCAAACGCCTCATCAATATTACCACTTGAAGAAAACTTATTGGTTGTTCTAAACTTTCTAGTTTTATCACTGCCATGAGTTCCATACCAAAGGCCAAACTTTGCTGATGTTGCACCTCTTATATCGCCTAATGTTTTTAAGGCTACTTCTACAAGATAGCAAAAAGAATTATCAGATTCTGTTCCAATAACATATTCTCCCTTTTGCATATAATTGAAAATATAATCTGGAGTAAAATGAGTTACCAAATAATTCCAATCTTCTTGAACCTTTGATTTGATTTTTCTATCCTTCATTTATCTATTCCTCCATTAATTCTGTATAATTCTCTATAAAGCTTTATTTTATAATTTCATTTAATAAAGATAAGTCATTCCCTTTTGACCTATCATTATTTTCTATGCCATCCAAAACATAATTAGCAACTTCAGGTTCCCAGTATACCTTTAAATCTTTTTTAGCTCTTGTAATTGCTGTATAAAAAATGTTCTTGTTAATCAATTCATCTGTCTCTTTCGTAATAACGACCTTAACAGAATCAAATTCTAATCCTTGAGCTTTATGAATCGACATAGCATATGAAACTTGAAATGGTAGTTTTGTTCTAATATCCATATCGGTATCATACTTATCATAATATTTTATCTTAGTCACATTTGCATAGTATGATTCTTCTCTTTTTTCTATCCATATTTCATTTGATAATCTACCAGTAAAAGTTTTACTAGATAATAATATTTCAAATTGAATATTATCATTATCTTCAAAAATATTTGTTATTTTCCCTTTGAGATTATTATAAATCCCATAATCATTGTAATCATTAACTATAAAAACAACCGGATCATTTACTTTATAAACATTTTGTTGATATTCATGTGCTTCATTTGGGTTTGAAGCTTGAAGATATCTGTTTATATTATTAATTCCATACAAACCATCATAATTGAGACATAATACAACTTCATTCTCATGAATTTTAAAAATATCTTCTGAAATTTTATTTGTCATTTCATATACTGATAATAATTCCAAGATATTATTCTTATTACCTTCTCTTACAACATTCCAAACTTTTACAAGCTCACCTACTTTTGTTCTATATTCATCATTGAGAGTATAAACAATGTTATACGGTTTCATAAATTCTATTAATAATGAAAACCAATTTCCAAAATCAATAGATTCGATTTGTTCTGGATCTCCTGCAAATAAAAAGAATGCATCAGGATAGCAATTTAGGACTTTTTCAATTGACCTAGTAGAAACAAAACTTGCCTCATCTACAATAACAAAATCATATAAACCGTGGCATCTCTCATTTTCAAATTGAGAAATATTCATATAGTCTACATTTGAAGCTAAATCTACCTTTAAATTATTATTTGCAGTATTAGTAGTTGTTAAACACAGTATATTTTTATCATTATAAAGTTTAATAAGTTCTTTAATTAAAGTAGTCTTTCCGGTTCCTGCTGAACCTGTTATTAAGGCAACATGATTCTTTAAAAATATATGATCTATAATATTTTTCTTAATATCAGACAATTTTTCAGAGTCAGCTTTGCACTTTCTGATTTCAAGAGAATTATTTTTTTTATTAGCTAATTTAATTACTGATTCAATAACTTTTTTAGATGATTTAAAATAAAAATCTATCGTATAATTTCCTTTGAACTCTATAATTTTATGGTCATTATAATAAGCATAAAGACGGTCTATTTTGTCATTAAATTGGGTGGCAAGTCTAACAAAATCATCTTGCGAATAACCTATATCTTCGGGTTTAAGAAACAAGGTATTATTTTGATTAATATATTCTGCCATGCGATGGTATAAAATCTCATCGCAGTTATCGTTTGAATCAAAAACCTCTAATAAAGTTGATAAAGATAATTTTGTTTCCTTAGGATTAAAAGCAAATGGCATTAGTTCAAAAGCTTTTGTTGCTAAGCGTATTCTTAAATTGTTGAACATATCATTATATAAAGGCATATTTTTATATGGTCTATACATTTGAGCTCTAATTTTATTATTTCTCATGTCAAGCAATAAAAATCTTATTGTATTCATGCCTAATGGATTATCTTCTAGAAATTCTATAATACATGCAAAGAACTTAGCATAATATCCGTTACCTGTGATTTCAAAATCACATTTCTTATCTACTATATCAACTAATGAAACACTATATTTTTTTATAGCATTCATTAATGACTTATATTCATTATCCCTCTTTCCATCTGCTACAGAATGATTAATTAAGTATAAAACATTCTTAAATGTACATGGTCGAATAGAATACTCATAATCATGAATTACATTAATAATAATTTTCGTATTTAAAAATGTTATTTCTTTCTTTGACAATTGTAATTTTAAATCATAATTAAAACGAATATTTTTAAAGCTATAGCAGACAAAAGTATTGAATTTATTAGCCTTATCATCAGAAACATCTAACACATATTCATAAAAAATAAATCCATTGATATACTTCATCGATCTTTTTCTTATAAAATATTGATTTCTAGTATATTTAATACTTTGATCATAAGGCATTCTTAAAACATATAAAATTTTTTCATAGAATTTAAAAATACTTTCATCTAAATCAAGTGGATACTTATAAATATTGTTTAAAACCTCAATACCATACTTCTCTTTTAATATAGTTTTCATATTTATTAAGTATGGAATATATTTAATAGTAAGTGCTTCTGAATGAGCATTTCCAAAACTAATATGGCCAACACTACTGTCTAGAAAAGTATGAAATTTATAATAATCATAATATTCAACCTTAAAGTACTTTCGTACATTCTTCAAATTATCTTGTGTTTGATATAAGTCTACAGACTTGTCTTCATCATAGACTTTATACATAAAAGCTTCACAAAAATTACGTATATGAGGCAATATATCGGTTGATATATCTTCTCTATTATCCTCATCAACCTTTGAAAATTTACGATCAATTATTTCAGAAATTTCAATCAATTTTTTATCGATTATTTTCAATTTACATTACCCCTTTCTATAACTATTTTACAATTGCAATTATAATAGTTGCAATTAAAGAAGCAAATGCAATACCTGTAGAAATGTAAATCCAAGTTCTACTATGCTTTGCCTCTTTTTTAGCATCTTTTTCATTATCAATAGCATGTTTTAATTGCTCTTTTAAATTATTATTTTGTTCCACTAACAATTTAATTTGTTTTTCACTTTGTTCTAATTTGATATCATTCTGCTCTATAATTTTCTTCAGATTTAAATTAGTAGGACTATTTTGTTCCTCTAATTTCTTGGCCTTCTTTGATTTTTCCATTAATTCAGCTATCTCTTGAGCTCGTTGTGCAGAATTTGCAATTGAAGCATTAAAACCATTTAATATTTCATCATCAATTCCCATAAAAGATTAAATCCTTTCTAAAACACCAGATTCTAAATCATTGATGTTATATACTGTATCTAAAACATCAAATGTTTCTTTTAAATTATTTCTAGCTAAAGTCAAGCCTATTCCATCTGTAAACCATACAAAAGTAAAACCAGCTATATCCTTTGATTCCAATGCTAATGTTTTATAACTTCTTGCAGTTTCATTTAATTTGGAGCCACCAGATGCATAAAAATTACATTGGCAAGCATATACATGATTATTCTTTTTAATAGTTTACAACCAATTAAACATTATAAACTCCATATTTAGTTCTTAATTCATCACTTTCCTTAAGTGAGTTCCATTGATCTTCAATTGCTTTTCTAGCTTTTTATTTAACTTCTAAGAAAACTTTTTCGTCATTAAAGATTGGTATTTCTATCTCTCTCCACCTATCCGCAATATTAGAGAGCGTAGTATCAATAAAAATTTACATTCAACAATCATTTTTAACTTTTGGTTAACTTTTCCACGATTTTCAAAAACTGCAATATCAACAGGATATGAGTCAGGATCAGAAGGACTTGATTTAACTTTTAATTGTGGTCTTGTTTGAATCCCGCTTTTATGATATCCATAATCTTCAACCAACCTCTTCGAAAATGGTTGCGTTGCTTGTATTTCATCTGGGCCTCCATGAAATATAATCAATTATTCTGTTTTCTGCCATTATTCATCCACCTCAATATTACACTTTTCAAAATATGGTTGTAATATTCTTCTAGCTTTAATAGTCGGAATGTATTTACCTGTTTCCCATCTATTTATAGTTGCAAAAGAAACATCTAGAAGTTTTGCAAACTCCTCTTGAGTTATTAACATTTTAAGTCTAAATTTTTTGACTGCCTCTTTATAAGTCATAAATACTTCTCATCCACATTTTTCTATAATCTTGTAGAAATTATAACATTTTTTTGACTTTTTATCTATATGGAGTTTGGATTTTTCTCAAAATTGTCTCAAAATTCAAATCGTGTTAAATCGTGTAAATTTTTAGCACCCCTAGTCAAATCGTGTAGAATTTTAGCACCCTTGAGGTTAAATCGTGTAAAAGCAAAATAAAAAGCTGTCAATAGAGCCTCTAAATAAAGCCTACTAACAGCCTGTCAAACTAATAAAATTCAATTTTTAAAGTAAAATATCGCATTTTAAACGTAAATTTTGCTATTTATGCAACAAAAAAGCCTGATAGCATTGTATCAGACCTATTCTACTATTATGGTAGGGGAGATGGGATTCGAACCCACACGCTTTTCACGGCAGTGGATTTTGAGTCCACCGTGTCTACCGTTTCACCACTCCCCCGTTTGGGAGCATAACTACTCCTTTTTATTTAACGCGTCCAAATAAATTTGTTGAACGCTATTAGCATAACATATTTTAGAAAATTTTTCAACTGATTTAGGGCAATTTTTCTTTAAATTTGCAATTTTGTCTTTATTTTTTTCAATGTCATTCATTATAGAAGCAAGTTCTATTTCTCCATCAAATAAAAACCCATTATAATCATTATAAACTACATCTAATAAGCATTCATCATTTTGTACTAAAACTGGAAGAGATGATGCTAAAGCCTCAATATATGTTAATCCTTGAGTTTCAGACTTAGATGCATTTACAAAAATATCGCCTAATTTATAGTATTTAATTGTATCTTGCCAATCAACAAAGCCAACAAAAATAACTTGGCTTTCAATTTCAAGTTTTTCAGCTAAATCCTTAAGTCCAGCAGCTGCTGGACCATCACCAACAATTAATAAAACACTATTTTTTCCTCTTTGACCATTTGCAAATGCACGGATAACTATATCAATTGATTTTTCCTTTGAAAGTCTTCCTAATGATAAGAAAATAAAAGTATCATCCTTAATATCAAACTTAGCTCTTAATTGTATTAATTCACTGTTAGAAACCTCTACCTTAAATTTATCTAAATCAAGACCAGTAGGTACTATTCTAATATCACCTGTTAATAAATAATTATCATGCTGATCAAAGACCTTTTTTGTTGGAACAATGATAACCTTTGCATTTTTATTGATAGGGGTAATAAACATCTTTTTAAGAACTGAAAAGAAAGACTTATGAAAATATTTATCTATAACCTTAGATACATATGGTAAATATTCTTCATACATCGTATGGAAGGTATAAACATATGGAATGTTCATCTTTTTTGCTACCTTTATACCCAATTTTCCCATAGAAAATTCTGTTTGAATATGAATTATATCAAGCTTATAATGTTTTTTTACATAATTAGCCTTATGATTAAGCTTCATAGAAAATCTATATCCACTTAAAGCTTTAAAAGGTAAATCGAGTGCCTTAAATCTAACAACATATTTTGAATCTATTTCATTTGAATTTTCAGTAGGCATATCCAACTTTGTTGTAAAAATATATACCTCATGACCATTAGCTCTAAGACCTTCAGCAAGCATTTTAATCGATGTAACTACACCACTGATTGCTGGAGTATAAGCATCAGTAAATATTCCTATTTTCATACTTCTTTCTCCTATTTGTGAAAACTAAATAACATATAAATCCATATATTAGTAAGAAATAATATGTTAAAAGTCTCCATATTAGCATACCACTAACTGCTTTGGCACCTGTCGCACCTAGTGAAGCAAATATAATTGTGAAAACAAATTCAATTCCTCCTGATGCACCAGGAGTTGGTACCCAAATAAGCACTGTCATTGCAAAAATAGTCATCATAGTAACAAACACTATTTGACTAGTACTTAGATCAACGCCAATTGCTTTAAAAACAAAATAAGGTATAGCATTATATGCCAATAAACTAATTAATTTAACAAATCCACATAAAAGCATAATTGGCCATTGCTTTATTAATTCATGCGAAGCATTTGCCATATCTAAAAAATATTGATCAAGACTAGCAAGTCTTTTTTCTGTTAGAAGCCTTTTAAAAAGTTTTTTACTTCCTAGCCAATTACAAAATCTAATTGCTATGCCACCCATCTTTTTACTCATTGCAAAAAACAAGAATATCATAGTAAATATATTTACAACAAAGCCAATAATAATTATATAAAAATAATTACTAAGAGTAGCATAAATTTTATTATAATAAATACCAAATGCTAAAAAACACAAAACATTTGTTAAAACCTGAAATACAGCAAAATTCATTAAAACAACTGATGTTGCTCTACTTGTTTTAACATTACAGCAATTAAAGCCGTAAATTTGGAAAGGTTCACCACCTGCATTAAATGGTGTGACACCCCTAAAGAAAAACTCACTTGCAACTATATTGTATGCATCAATAAACTTGATATTTTCTTTTTTTCCATATAAAATGACCAACATCGAAATTGGTAATAAAAGTATATATATTATCAAGAATAAAAATGCATATAAAACATATTTATAATTTGCTTCTCTTAATACCTCAAATATGGCATTTATATCATTAAATGAGAAGATAAAAACACCAATGAATACAGCTATAGAGATAATTAAGATAAAGTATTTAACCATTCCCTTTTTAGTTTGCATTTTTCTACATTTGATCTAGGTAATGGATACCAAGTAATCTTAACCCTTCATTTAATACAATTCTAACACATTTAGCTAGAGCAAAATTTGTATTACGAACATCATCTTCACTAGCATTAATTTTTTCTATAGAATAAAATTTGTTAAAGCTTTGAGCAAGTGATAATAAATATTTTGCAATAACAGATGGAGTTCTATCAAGTGCAGCCTTTTCAACAACACTACCAAAGTTAGATAAAAGCTTAACTAATTCAAAATAATGAGGTTTTTCATAAATCTTGGCATTAATTTTACTTAAGTCAAGATCTTTATCCTTTAAAATTGAAGCAATTCTAACACCTGTGTATTGTAAATATGGTCCGGTTTGGCCTTCAAATTGAACACTTGATTCCAAATTAAATTCAATATCAAGCTCTCTTTGATTCTTTAAATCACCAAATACAATTGCCGCAACTCCAACCTTTCTAGCAATTTCATCCTTATTTTCCAAGGTTGGATTCTTTTGGTCAATTGCTTTATAGGCTAAATCAATAGCTTGCTGTAAAACGTCATATAGCTTTACAACCTTACCACGTCTTGTTGACATCTTTTTACCATTAGTCAAATATAAACCAAAACCAATATGCTCAATGTTATCAGCAAAATCATAACCCATTTTAGTTATTAATCGTCTTAGTTGCTCAAAATGAAGCTTTTGTTCATTTCCAACAACATAAAGCATCTTAGTAAAATGATAATCATTTTTTCTAATAAAAACAGCAGCTAAATCTCTAGTAATATATAATGAACCACCATCAGCTCTTTTAATTAAAGCTGGAGGCATATCGTCACCCAAATCAACAATTTGAGCACCTTGATCCGTCACAAGTAGATTTTTTTCTCTTAATTCATCTACAACAGGCTCCATTTTATCATTATAGTAAGCTTCACCATTATAAGAATCAAATTTAACCTCAAGTAAGTCATAGATTTGAGCACTTTCCTTTAATGATTCTTCTCTAATCCACTTCCAAAGCTCTAAATATTCTTTATTTCCAAGCTCAAGTTCTCTAAAAACCTCTCTAGCCTCATCATCAAGCTTTGGATTTTTTGCAGCCTCATCGTGAAATTTAACATATAAGGCCGTAAGATTATTAATTGGGTCTCTCATTATTTCTTCTTTATTTCCCCAAAGCTTATAAGCTACAATCATCTTACCAAATTGAGTACCCCAATCACCTAAATAATTAATTGAAACAGTTTTATAGCCGCATTTTTGTAATATTAATTTAACTGAATTACCAATCATTGTTGAACGTAGATGGCCAACAGAAAAGCTTTTAGCAATATTTGGTGATGAATAATCTAAAACAATTGTTTCATCCTTACCAATATCCTTATTTCCATAATTTTCTTGTTCGCTTAAGATAGTATTAATTACTTCATTTGCAAATTCACTTTTATTAATCATAATATTAACAAAAGCACCCATAACATTAATAGAATCAATAACCTTAAAATTATTTATTAAAGCCTCTTTAACCTCACTTGTAATCTCAGGCAAAGGCTTATGTAAGGTTTTAACAACACTAAACATGGGAATAGAAATATCACCAAGTTCAGCCTTCTTTGGCTCCTCAACAATAATATTTATTGCTGTTTGATATTTTTCTAAATAATATTTTTCTAAATATTTTTTAATTTCTAGTTTGATTTGTTGTATCATAAAATAACTCCTATAATAGTTTTAAAACTGAGACCAATCTAAAATCAATCTCAGTTTTCGTTTCTTATTTTACCATTTAGTACCAAATACATGGTATGCAGCAAGCTTCCAAGTTCCTTCAATTGTTGTAGAACTATCAGTTGCTTTATATGAATCAGTTGTAAAAGCTAACTTTCCACCCTTGAAAACCCAAATTGCAGGATAGCTTAATAAATCAACACCACCAAGTTCAACTTCCTTCTTATCAACGTCTGCTAAGAACTCAGCATTTTCCTTATCCTCAACTGAATCAATAAAGGTAGCATCAAAATAATAAACCTTATCAATTTCAAAATTCTTTGCTGCGGTATTTATTGTTTGAATAGCACTAACACAATTTGAACATGATGTAGAACCATAAAATACATAGAATACATCATTTTCACCTTGCGATGCAATGTTTTTCTTCAACTTCTTGTAATTAATTGTGCTATATACATGATCACTATCAAGTGAAGCGCCAGCTTCAGTATACTTATTATAAATTTTCTTAGTATCGCTTGGTAATGCTAGTACTATTGTAACAACTATCATTGCCACAAGACCAATAATTAAAAATATTAATTCTTTAGTCCAATTAAATTTTGTCTTTGTATTTTTAGATTTAGTTTTTGTATTTGCTCTCATTTATATTAAATCCCTTCTAGAAAAGATATTTTTATATCGTTGTACCCATTTATTATATCATTATTTTATTATTATGTAAATTGATTTTTTTACTTTTTCCATATTTTTTCTTTATCATATTTAATAAAACATTTTTTTACAGCATTTTTTCATTTTTTCTTGAGAAAGCGCTTATCATTTGCTATAATATTAATGATGAAATTTTACATATTTAAGAATTGAAAGGTGAGAGCATGAAAATATTAATATGCGCCAGTGAGGGTGCTCCTTATGCAAAAACAGGAGGACTTGCTGATGTAATTGGTGCACTTCCACAGTCACTAAAGGAAAATGGATGTGATGTTAGAGTAATAATGCCTTATTACAAAAAAATTAAAGAGAAAAATATTGCTTCTTATTGTGGCTATGCTTATGTTAGAATAAACAATCGTCAAGAATATGTTGGTGTTATGCAAGCTGTCTCTAATGGAATTACCTACTATTTCATTGATAATGAAAGATATTTTGGAAGAGATAGTTTATATGGCTATGATGACGATGGTGAAAGATTTGCTTATTTTGATTTTGCAGTGTTAGAAGCAATTAAGGTTATTAATTTTTATCCAGATGTTCTTCATTGTAACGACTGGCAAACAGGATTAATTCCTTATATCATTAAAAGCAATTATCAGTTTTACGGCTATTATACAAATGTAAAAACTATGTTTAGTATCCATAATATTCAATATCAAGGTCAATATTCAATGGATTTACTAAAAATTTTATTTTTACCTTATTCTAATTCTTTAGAATTTAATGGTGCACTTAATTTTATGAAATGTGCCATTATGGAGACAGGTGTTGTAACAACTGTAAGCCCAACCTATAAAAATGAAGTTTTAACCCCAGAATATAGTTATGGCTTAAATGATATGCTTGGCTTAAGGTATTATGACTTCTATGGAATTATAAATGGTATCGACATTAATAAATATAATCCTAAAACGGATCATCATTTATTCTATAATTATGATTCTTCTACTGTAACAGTTGGTAAAGAAAAAAATAAAAAGGCTCTTTTAGAGCAATTTGGTCTATATCCTGATTTAGATGCTCCATTATTTGGTTTAGTTTCTAGATTAGTTGACCAAAAAGGAATCGATTTATTTATGCCTATTTTAGAGGATGTAATAAATTATAGTAATGCTAATTTTATTCTTATGGGTAGTGGCGATAAAAAATATGAAGATTATTTTAATGCTATGGCCCAAAGATATCCAAATAGATTTAAATGCTACATTGGTTATAGCGACGATGTTGCCCAAAAAATATACGCAGGTGCTGACATCTTCTTGATGCCATCAAAATTCGAGCCATGTGGATTAGGACAAATGATTGCAATGCGCTATGGAACATTACCTCTTGTAAGAGAAACAGGTGGTTTAAAAGATACAGTTGAACCATATAACAAATATAATGGTAAAGGAACTGGATTCAGCTTTACAAATTATAATGCCTTCAATTTTAAGGATGTTATGTTCTTTGCGATTGACACATATAATGATAAAGCAGCATTGAAAAATTTAGTTAAACAAGCTATGGACAAAGACTATAGCTGGAATAAATCAGCCCAAGCATACATAGATTTGTATAAAAAGTTATAGGAGGAATAAAATGGAAACTTTGGCTTTAATCTTAGCGGGTGGACGTGGTTCTCGCTTAGACATATTATCAGAAAAAAGAAGTAAACCCGCAGTACCATTCGCTGGTAAATTTAGAATTATTGACTTTGCATTGTCAAATTGCACTAATTCTGGAATATTTCAAATTGGCATATTAACTCAATATTTACCGTTATCATTAAATGAACACATTGGTGTTGGAAAGCCATGGGACCTTGACCGAAGAGATAGTTTTGTTACTCTTCTTCAGCCAAATCGTTCTTGGTATGAAGGAACAGCTGATGCTGTAAGAAAAAATCTAGAATTCGTTAAGCGTTATGCTGCAGAATATGTTTTGATTCTTTCAGGTGATCATATTTATAAAATGGATTACTCAAAGATGATTGAACAACATAAGCAAACAGGTGCAGATCTAACAATTGCTGCTAAAATCGTTCCAATTGAGGAAGCGTCAAGATTTGGTGTTTTAGAGACAGACCAAAACTTAAGAATTAAGAATTTCGTAGAAAAGCCAAAAGAGCCAAAATCAAATAAGGCATCAATGGGTATTTATGTATTCTCAACTAAAGCATTAATTGAGGCAATTGAAGCACATCCTGAAATTGAGGATCTTGATTTTGGTAAGCACATTATTCCTGATATGATTAATAATAAGCGCGTATTCGCTTATGAATATTATGATTACTGGAAGGATGTTGGAACATATGATTCATATATTGAAGCAAATCTTGAGCTTTGTCATGATTGTTCATTAGATTTATATGACAATAGCTGGAAGATTTATACTCGTTCAGAAGATTTACCACCAGTTAAGGTTGGTGAAAATGCTAAAGTTAATACTTCATTATTATCAAATGGATGCTTAATTAACGGTACTGTTGATAACTGCGTTCTTTCACCAGGTGTTAGAGTTGGCAAAGGTAGTGTTTTAAAGGATAGTGTTATTCTTAATGACGTTGTAATTGGTGAAAATTGCTATATTGAGAATACAATTATTGATAAAAACACAACAATTGGTAACAATTCAATAATCGGTACAGGAAATGATTATACAGCCAATAAGGACAATCCTAAGGTATTAAGTTCAGGACATAATGTTATTGGTAAAAAGCTACATTTACCTGATGGCTTAATTATTGAAAGAAACGTAAGAATCTTCTCTTCCTTAGATCCATCAACAATTAAAGATTTACATATTCATAGTGGTGAAACACTTAAATAATATAAAAAAGGAATCTCTTGATATAATAGAGGTTCTTTTTTTTGCCAAAAAAAGGAAGATTACATTCTTCCTTTAAAATCTAGCATTATTAAAAATAGCATTAATTTTATTAATATATTTTCTATCAAATGGTGCTAATATATCACCCTTATAACCATTTTCATTATTAACTGTTTTGGGATAATATTTATTATAACCATACCCTATTGCAATATCATAAAGTAAATCTTGATCAACATCATCAATATTTGAATCCTCAAGTGCGACAATTTCATCATAAACATTTTTAAATGGTGTATCATAAACAACATAATAAGCATTTTTAAATGCACTCTGGGCTTGGCACATATAATCAATAAACTTATGTGCTAAATCCTTGTGAGCTGCCTTTTTAGTAATAACCAAATTATCACAAAAAGCAATTGTATCATTGGGAATAAACATATCAAAACCGACTTGATATACTTTATTATTAAATGTATATGTATCATTATCTACTAATGATTGAATCATTTCTATTATATTTATGTTTGAATTATCATTGTAGGCATTATAGGCAACCTCAGCAATTCGCTCACAATAATAATATAAGAAATCACCTGTCCACATAAAGCCCAAATCCAAATTTTCAGCAGCAATCTTCTTCTTTAAATCATCAGTTCCACGGGCATTATAATTAACGTTTTTAATAAGCTCATAAATTTTATCTAAATCTTCATTAGTCAATTCTATATTATTATCTAATCCGAGATATTTACAAGCTGCATAATAAGCATGCTGATTAGAATCATACATTGCAAGCTTTGTATTCATAGGAAGACTACTTCTATCAAACAATGAAGCCCATTCATTCTTGTTATTAACAACGGCTTCCTTTAAGCCTTCTTTTTTAGTTGAATACATTATACCCCATGTACCCCATAGATAAGGAACAAAATAATTATCAATATTTTGTTCTTTTTCATTCATTTTTGAAATTATTCCCTTAACGCCAACCAACAGGTTATCCTGATTATAATTAGATAACTTTGAAAAATCAATTTCTGATAATAAATCATTTCTCTTCATTTTTATTACCATATAATCTGAAGGCGCAACAACATCATAAACAGTTGTACCACTACTAACCTTTGAATAAAAAGCCTCATTAGAATCTGCCAAATCCATTACTACAGTACAATTATATTGGTTTTCAAATTCAGTGATTAAGTCCTCATCAATATATTCGCCCCAGTTTAAGAAAAGAAGGGTACTCTTGCTTCTACAGCCAGTAATAAGAATTAGGAAGCAAATAATTAAAAATAAATTATTTAACTTTTTTAACATTACCTTTTCTTCCTTTCCATAAATTATATAAAACAATACAAAGCATTGATATAAACGTTAAAACTGTAGAGAATGCATAAACACCAGGATATAGGCTCTTTCTACCAATTGAAGAATAAATCCAAATAGACATTGTTGAAAAGCCATTTCCTGTTGTAAAATAACCAACAACGAAGTCTTCAAAGCTTATTGTGAATGCTAAAACCATTCCACTAAATATTCCACCCTTAACAGCAGGAACAATAACCTTAATTAAAGACTTAAACGGCTTAATTCCTAAATCTAATGATGCGTTTAGCATATCCTTATCAATCTCTTTCATTTTTGGCAAAACTGACAAAATAATATAAGGTAAAGTAAAGAAAATATGTGCAATAAGTAATGTTCCAAAACCAAATATGTAAGGAAATACTGGTAAAAGCATCGAAAAAATCAACATTATTGAAATACCAGTAACAATATCAGCATTTAATAGGGGAATATTATTAAGTAATAATATTTTTTGACGATATTTTGATGGTAAATAATATAATCCTATAGCTATCAATGTACCACATATCGTCGAAATTAAAACAGCCATAATTGAAGTTAAGAAAGTATTCTTAATTGAATCAGTTAAGCTTTTTTTATCAAACATATGAATATAATTATCAAATGTAAAGCCTGTAAACTTAGTTATATCATTACTTTTATTAAATGATTGCATAGCTATAATAACTATCGCTGCATATAGCATAAAAATAGCAAAGGCAATAAGTATTACTCTTAAAACGTGCCAGATAATCTTTAGTGCTTTATGGTCCTTAAAGCCATATTCCTCTAGGGTTGCAACTTCATATGTCATAGTAGTGTCTCCCCTTCCTTATCGAACTTATTAACTATTGTAATGGCTCCAAGAATTATAACAAGCATTACAACTGCTAAAATTGAACCAATATTATAGCTCATTGAGCTAAAATCTTGTTCAATTATATTACCTATTAATAAGATATTACCTGCACCTAAAATCTTAGGAATAGCAAATCCAGATAGGCAAGGTAGTAAGACCATTATTGAGCCACTAACCATTCCACTTGTAGTTAAAGGGAAAATTACAGTCCAAAACTTCTTAAAATCAGTCATTCCTAAATCTAAAGCAGCCTCCTCAAGAGATGGATCAATTTTTTCAAGTGACGTATAAATAGGTAAAATAACAAATGGTAAATATGTAAAAACCATACCTAAAATAATAGCTAAATCCGTTCCTAAAATATTAAAGCCTGTAATTCCTAGCATATTAGTAATTATATTATGAGCTTGAAACATATTACTTAAAGCTTCAATTCTAAGTAGAATATTTGTCCACATTGGTAAAACAAGTAATAATAATATTAAATATTTATTTTTAAAATGAGAACGATGTAGATAATATGCTATCAAATAACCAAAGAACAAACAAATCACTGTTGTTAGTAAACTATATTTCAATGAATTTAAAAAGGCCATAATTATAGATTTTTCAAGTAATGATGAGAAATTTGAAAAAGTAAAATGGCAACCAGCTAGCCTTAAGCCCTCTGTATCTAAAAACATTAAAACAAAAAGTATGAGCATCGGTAATACAGCAAATATCAATAGCCAAATAAAATATGGCTTAGCAAACCTATCTAAATGATGAGTTTGATAGGTATTTTCCTTCATTTTCTTTATGGCCTTTAGGCGCTTACTATTGTCTTGCATGATCCGTCTACCTTCATCAAACAAATTTCATATGGGTCAACACTTAAACCAATTTTATTACCAACCGCTACATCCTCATAGGTATGAACAACGAATTCAATATCGTTTATGTCAACACATAGTTCATAATAAACGCCCTTAAATACAGAGCTTTTAACCTCACCTACAAGCTTAGCCTTATCTAGTGAAACAACGTCAAAATCTTCAGGTCTAATAACAACATCAACTGGCTCGCCATCAGCAAAAATATAGCCAACACAATCAAAGTCAACACCTAAAAAATTAACAACATTTTGGCGAACCCAAACCCCACTTACAATATTAGATTCACCGACAAAGTTTGCAACATAACGATTTACTGGCTCATTATAAATATCCTTAGGTGTGCCAAGCTGCTGAATTATTCCATCCTTCATAACAACTATTCTATCGCTCATTGTCATTGCTTCTTCTTGATCATGAGTTACAAATATAAATGTTATTCCTAGGTTACGTTGCATTTCTTTTAGTTCATAATGCATATCCTGGCGTAATTTTAAATCAAGAGCACTTAGTGGTTCATCTAGTAAAAGAATTTTTGGTCTTAAAATAAGAGCACGAGCAAGAGCAACTCTTTGCATTTGACCACCAGACATTTGATCAATTCTTCTATTTTCATAGCCACTAAGATTAACCATTTTCAAAGCCTTTTTAACAGATTCATTAATATGTTCCTTTAAAAGCTTTTTAATATCTCTTCTTGTAACTCTTTTTTTGTCATCGTCTTTTAAAGCTTTAGCTTCAGCAGTTAGCTTTTCAATTCCACCATAAAAATTCACTTGAAATTTATAGCCTCTATTAACAATACCAAACATAACATTTCTAGCTACGTTTAAATGGGGAAATAAGGCATATCTTTGGAAAACCGTATTAATAGGTCTTGCATATGCTGGAAGATCATTAATAATTTTACCATCAATAATAATTTCTCCTGAATCAGGCTTTTCAAAACCTGCAATCATTCTCAAGGTTGTAGTTTTACCGCAGCCTGATGGACCAAGTAGGGTAACAAATTCATTTTCATAAATTGTTAAATCCAAATTTTTTACAACTTGCAAATCGCCATAATTCTTAACGATATTATGCAATTCAATAATAGGTTTCAATTCTAAGTTTTCCTCCACAAATTAGTATTGATAAAATTGAATTCTTATTCTTTTAGAATAAGGAAAAATTAAGAAAAAAAGCCCAAGTATTAGGCCGTATCATTTTATATTATTTTAAGGGCCATAAATATCTAAAAATATTCATAATTATGATTAGTTTACAGCCTCCCATAATTATACTCAAGTTTCTTAACTTTCTTTAAACTGCACAAGCTAAAAAATACCATTTTTCTTCTATGCGATTAACATTTTATCATTTAATTTGTCAATGTCAATCATTTTACTTTCTTGGATTTATGTAAACGTTTTCTAGATGATGTAAAAAAATCCAAAATATTGTAAAATGTTAATATAGTAAAAAAGGAGATTTTATAATATGCAAGATTATTTACAAAAGGCTTATTGTGCAAATGGCTGTGCTAGAATTTATGTAGCTACTACAACTCAAATGTGCAAGCATGCCCAAGAAATTCATAATATGTGGCCAACCTCTGCAGCAGCACTTGGTAGAGTTTTAACAATTGGTGCCATTATGAGTTCAACATATAAATCAGGTGAGCATCTTACAATAAAGGTTTGTGGCGATGGTCCAATAGGACAAATAACTGTTGAAGCAACCGATGGTAAGGTTAGAGGCTTTGTTCACAATCCAGGCGTTTATTTAACATACAATAACGGACATTTAAATGTAGGAGCTGGTGTTGGCTCAAATGGAGAAATTATCGTTATTAAGGATTTACATATGCGTGAACCATTCTCTTCAACTTGTGAATTAAGAAGTGGTGAAATTGCTGATGACTTTACTTATTATTTTGCAGCATCTGAACAAATTCCTTCATCAGTAGCTCTAGGAGTATTATTTGATAAGGATGCTAAGGTTAAGGCTGCGGGTGGCTTCTTACTTCAAATAATGCCAGGATGTAGCGATGATGATATAAAAAAATTAGAGGATAAGCTTTCAAAGATTAGACCAATTTCTGAAATGATTGATCAAAACATGACCCCAGAAGAAATTATCAAAGAAATAACTGATGGCGATTATCAATTACTTGAAACTAAACCATTAAGCTATGAATGTAATTGTAGTAAAGAAAAATTTGCTAGAGGTATTATTTCCCTTGGTAAAAATGAAATTGAAGACATCCTAAAAACTAATGAAAGCATTGAAGTAAATTGTAACTTCTGCCAAAAGAAATATACATTCGATAAAAAAGACCTTGAAGATATGCTCTACAAGGCCAAATAATTACTTAAGATAATTTTCTAAAAATCGCTTTGCTAAAGAATTAGGAGCGATTTTTTTTATTGCATCATTTTTGTCAATAAAAAATGCTTTATCAACTTCATCCTCTTTAATTTTAATATTTTCATCATTAACAACTGCAATAAAATTATTCATTAGGGTATTACTTCTTGAATGAAACTCACTTTTATTAAATCTCAAAGAAATAACATCAAGGCCTACCTCTTCCTTAATTTCTCTTTTTACAGCATTTTCAAGTGATTCTCCTATATTCACATAACCAGCCACTAAAATATTTCTGGTTGAATGATATTGCTCAATCAATAGTATCTTTGTTTCCTCTTTATTTACTACAATCATTGAAACAGCACTAGAAAATGAGGGAAATCTAAACGTATGGCAATTATTACAATAAGGAATATTGCCTTCATCCTTTAAAAATTTAAAAACAAGCTTTTCACCACAGCCAGAACAATGTGATTCTGACATCATAGTAATAAATCTTTTTAGATTAGCTACATCATCGGCAATATACCTAGCACCCTTTTCAACTAAGAAATCACGGCTTCTAAAGCCATATGATACGCTTATAACCGAAACCTTTGCATTAAACCCAAAGTCAAGATCAACATCACTATCGCCAATATATAGCGCTTCAAAGCTTTTAGTATTCAAAATATTTAAGGCATATTCTAGCATTTCCTTATCTGGCTTTTTCTTCATTTCATCCCTTTGTCCTAAAACAAAAGAAAAAATGTTAGGAAAATGACTATTTATTAAGGTTTGAACAGCATCATCCCTTTTGTTAGAAATAACTCCTAATTGATAATTATTCTTTAAAGAATTTAATAGATTAGTTATTCCTGGATAGGCTTTAGTTTTAATGTTACAATGATTTAGATAATAATCCTTAAATTCATTAAAAATCTTAGATATTACTTGCTCGTCTTCATTTGGTAAGGAACGCTCTACTAGTATCCTCATTCCATCACCTAAAAAAGATCTTATTTCTTCTTCTGTTTTTGTTTTCTTATTATATTTTTTTAAAACATAATTTATCGAATCAGTTAAATCAGATAATGTATCTAAAATTGTTCCATCTAAGTCAAAAATAATTGTTTTAATCATTTATATACCTCAAAGAAAAACAGGCATTAAGCCTGTTATGATAAATTTAAAATTGGGTCATCATCACAAGAAACAACTTCTATTGAAATTGGGTGAAGAACAGCTTCCTCTTCATCATATTCCTTGGAATAACGATATTCCATTTTAAAAACAATATGAATCCAATCCTTGTCCTTGATATCAACGCCTAAATCAGATAAAGCTAAATGTCCAAATAATTGAATATCCTGGGCACAGCATGTCATTGCAAGTCTACCGCATACAAATTGACCCTTAGGTAATCTATCAGATTTAAAAGCCATACAAGTTAGTGAAATAGTCTTGCCATCATATCGCTCCTTATGATCAAAGGTATCAACATAAAAGCGTCCAAAATCTTCTTTTTTTACATCAATAACATCAGCTTCATAGTCATATGGTAATGCTTCCTCAAAAGCAATTTCACCATTCCCCTTTTCATCAAAAACAAAATATGAAGCATTATTATTAATCAAACGAAGGGATGTTTGATAATTTTGTAGTTCTTCCTTATTTTTACAATTAATAAATACAACAACATCAGATAGCTTAAACATATTAACCATCATTTGCTTCATATTAACAAAATATGCTGAAAATGTATTGTAATCAACAAAAGTTACAAATTGACCTATAGCAAAATATTCTGGTAATACGACATTAGAAAAGTCCCACATTCCATTAAATTCAATTAAAATACGCTTTGGCTTATGCTTTTTAGTAAGCTTATCCAAATTAATAGCGTTCATCTCACTAACGTCATTTATATATTCAATGCTTGTATTATTATCCTTAAGGAAAGCCTCATCATATTCGACCTCGCCATCCTCACATGCTAAAATAAGTGTATGTCCTTGCTCTTTAAAGCCATCATTTGCAATTGTATCAAGGATAAAAGTTGTTTTTCCTGAATCAAGAAAGCCATCGCATACAAATACAGGCATTTGTTTCATTATAAATTACCTCTATTTGCAAAAGCTTCCTTTATTGCCTTTTCATTTATTTTAGAGCCAATCATTACTAAACGAGAAGCATAGTCTGCATCACCTAAACGAATTTCATAATCACCAGAAACATAATCATAATAATACCATTTTGCATTATCAGTAGCCTTTAAAACGCCCTTTGAACGAATAATAATTCCATATTTTTCTTCATTGGTAATTTCTTTAAGGAAGGCCTCAAGGTCTTTTCTTGAAACACCCTCAACTGCTTCAATACCAAAGTTTGTAAATACTTCATCGGCATCATGGCTATGATGGTGATGATGGTGATGGCAGCATTCGTGTTCATCCTCATCGTCATGATCGTGGTGATGGCAGCATTCATGTTCATCCTCATCGTCGTGATCGTGGTGATGGCAGCATTCATGTTCATCCTCATCGTCGTGATCGTGGTGATGACAGCATTCATATTCATCCTCATCGTCGTGATCGTGGTGATGACAGCATTCGTGTTCATCCTCATCGTCGTGATCGTGGTGATGACAGCATTCATGTTCATCCTCATCGTCGTGATCGTGGTGATGACAGCATTCATGCTCATCTTCATCCTCTTGATGTTCTCTAATCATTTCTTCCATTAATGAATTCTTTAAAGAAGAATCACTTTCTAATATTTCAAGAAGCTTTTCACTTGATAATTCACTTACTGGAGTAGTAACAATATTAGCATTTGGATTATGCTCTTTACAAATTTCTAAAGCATCATCTGCTTTAGTCTTTGAAGCCTTATCTAGCTTAGATATTAAAATTGTCTTTGCAGTTTCAATTTGATTATTGAAAAATTCACCGAAATTCTTCATATAAACCTTAGCCTTAGTTCCATCAACTACAGTAGCTACAATATTTATTTGAAGAGGAGCATCAACATTTAATACCGCTCCTAGAATGTCAGATAATTTACCAACACCAGATGGCTCAATTATAATTCTTTCAGGATTATATTTAGCAATAACCTCCTTTAAAGATGAAGCAAAATCACCTACAAGAGAACAGCAAATGCAACCAGCATTAATTTCTTTAATGCTAACGCCACTATCCTTTAGAAAACTTCCATCAATACCAATTTCACCAAATTCATTTTCTATTAAAACAACATTCTCATTTTTTAAAGCACCTTCAAACAATTTCTTTATTAATGTTGTCTTTCCAGCACCTAAAAAACCAGATATAATATCAACCTTTATCATTGTAAATCATTCCTTTCACTTATTTATTATACCACTTTTATTAATGGTTGTTTTATTTTTTTAAATATTTTTCTTGTAATTTAAACAATTTTTCTGAATCAAGTTCTAAAACTGTTCTTAAAAAATTATCAACATTATTATAATTATCATAAATATATTTAAAAACAATTTCAATATATTCTTTATCACAAAAGAATATATCTTTAATTTGATTAGCTAAAAATTCACCATGGCGCTCTTTAACATTATCAACAATTATTTTATTCTCATCAATAAGACATTCATTGGTTTTCAAATAATTATTAATAATCTCATCTTTTTCAACACCAAGCGCTAATAGGACATACATTGTAGCTATACCCGCACGATCCTTACCTGCTGAACAATGCCATAAAATACCTTCATCTTTAGTTAATAATATTTCAAAAAGCTTTTTATAAGCATTAATTGCGCTTTTATTTTTAATTAAATTTAAATACGTTGTTTCCATATATCTTTTGGCATAATTAGGATCATGAGCATTTTCTCTAATTAAAGAAATGATATCCACTCTACTTTTATCGTCTCTTGTTATACCCATAGTTTCTTCATCAAGTACAGGACAAGAATAATAATTAATAAAGTTTGGAAGAATGTCAGGTCTTTCATTTTGTTCTGTTACAGTTCGTAGATCAATAACATTTTTAATATTAGCATTTTTAAGCATTTCAACATCATTAGCTGTTAAATTGTCAAGCCTACCACTTCTAAACAATTTATTATTTAAAACACCAAATTTTGATTTAACTCCTTCTAAAGAACGAGCATTTTTTACATTTTCTAATATAAAATTCATTTAATACTCCTTCAGCAACAAAATTCCTGATATGTCAGGAATTCAATTTAAGTAAATTTTTAAATTTCTCATTTATTTCTAATAGCAATTCATTATAAGACATATTTAAAGGATTAATATATATTGACTTTTCACTAAAGCTATCATCAATTCTGATCAAATGCTCATCATATCTTAAAAAAATTGTTTGACTATCATTAATAAGCTCAATATCAAATTCAACATTTTCTAAATCATCCAACATAAAATTGATAGAATTAATATATTTTTTATAATCTCGAAGAATCTGCGATTGACTTCTTTTCGCATATAATTCATATATTAATTCATCTATTCCGCTACGATGCTTATTCATATATAAATGATGAATTATCTTACTTATCCTAAATCCTTTGTTATTTTCAGATAAATATGTTGAATGGAAATATGCAAAAGCAAAAATTGCTATAGCAGCAACAACGCCAAAAATCCAAATTACAACTAAATTATTATGAAAAATAACCATAAATATTATACAAATCAAAAATATAATAAAAGCTATGAAGGATATTATTCTCTTCATCAAGCTCACCTTCTAAATTAAAAATATATCTCTATAATAACATATTAACTATTTTAAAACAAGATATAAAAGGAATTTGCGAAAAAAAAGCCGTAGCATCTATGCTGCAGCTTTCTTAGTCTCTAAATACTTATTTATGCCATTTTTAAAACGGTTTAACCCATCTAGTAATCTTGTTTTTGGACAAGCAATATTCATTCTAATAAAATCAATTCCTGTTTTTCCATATTCAAAGCCATCAGATAAAAATAAGCCTGTTTCTTTTCTAATAAATTTAGTTAATAAAACGGAATCCTTACAAACCTTTGCACAATTAATCCATAATAAATATGTAGCATCCTGTGGAACTATATCAAGCATTGGTAATTCCTTTTTTATAAAATCATAAGCTATTTTTCGATTTTCTACTAAATAAACCTTTAATTCATCAAGCCAAGTACCACCATAATTAAAAGCAGCAATTGCCGCATAACAAGCAAATGTATTAGGCTCAGCTATTTCATCATTATTAATTCCTCTATTTACCTTATTTCTAATATTTTCATTAGGAATCACAATAGCTGATGTTTGAAGTCCAGCTATATTAAAGGCTTTAGTAGGAGCTATGCAGGTAATACTATTATTCTTACAATTATCAGATACACTTGCAAAAGGAATATAGTTCTTATTTGGCAATGTTATATCACAATGAATTTCATCACTTAGAACAATGACATTGTGCTTAACACATAAGTCACCAATTTTTTTAAGAGTATCAAAATCCCAAATTTTACCAACTGGATTATGTGGGTTACATAAAATCATAAGTGTTGTTTGCGGATCAGCTAATTTTTCTTCTAAATCGTTAAAATCAATGTGATATTCATTGTTTTCATAAACAAGTGGGCTTTCCAAAATATAACGACCATTGTTATATATTGAATTAAAGAAAATATTGTAAACTGGTGTTTGAAGAATAACCTTCTCAGCTGGTCTTGTCATTCTTCTCACAATGCTAGAAATTGATGGAACTACTCCAGTTGAAAAAAGTAGCCAATCCTTCTTTATTTCAAAATTATGACGATTCTTCCACCAATTAATGTAAGCATTATACCATTCATCAGGAATAATATTATAGCCGAATACCTCACATTCCATTCTTTTCTTCATAGCTTTTGTTATTTCATCACAAACCGCAAAATCCATATCAGCTACCCACATAGGCAATTCATCTTTATCTATGTCCCATTTTAATGATGTTGTATTAAAACGATTAACTATTTTATCAAAATCGTACATTATTTTACCTCAATAATCGTTTTTTCTGGATCAATAAATTTTTTATCTAAAATTAATTCATCATAGCCCTTAACTCTAATATAGCCACTAATTGGATTTTTAATACTATCAACCTTAGTCAAAATTGTTGCGTTAATATTACTACAAAATTCAAAGGCTAAATTAGTATTATAAATTTTGCAATCAACAAGCTTTAAATCATCGATATAGCATAAGCCTTGTAATGATTCTAATTGACAATTAATAAAAGTTATATGCTTAGTATTCCAAGCTAAATATTCACCTACTATTTTGCAATTATGTAGTTCAACATTATTACAATTCCAAAATGAATCCTTACTATTGAACACACAATTAAACGCTTTAATGTTTTCGCCACCATCAAAACAATAATTACCATCAATAATTACATTTTCTAAAACAATATTTTTAGAATTCATTCCAAAATAATCGCCCACAATGTGAGTATTTTTAATTTCAATATTTTGACACATCCACATAGTTTCTAACGCGTTTGGTATTTCAACATTATTAAGCTTTATACCATTACATCTTCTAAACTGCTTAGGGGCATTAATTTTTGAATCCCTAATTACCAGATTATTAGTATACCACACCCCAGATCTTGCTGTTACATCCCAGGTTGTATCAAACACCTCAACATCATTACAATACCAAAGCGGATATTTCCATTTAAAGCTACACGCATTAACCTTGATATTTTTACTTTCCTTTAAAGGTGATTCACCATCCTCAAAGGTACAATTTATAAATTCTTTATTCAAAGAAGCAAACATAGCTCTTTCGCCAACTAATACTTCATTTTTAACCTGCTCCATTTTTTCCTCCAAAAATTACTTAACTTAATTATAACATATTTTGTTAGAATCATAAAATCATTTGCTTACCTGTTATCATAATCATCATTTGCCTTATCAAATGCTCCCATGGCATTAATCTTAAAATTGATATGGCTCAAATTATCTACATATTCAATCTTACCATATTCAAATGCTGTAATACTGACATTTTTGAAATAAATATTTTTAATATGTCTATCTTCAAAGCCAACAATCATAAAGGCTCTAGCAATTCCTTTATAATCATTAGATAAAGTTGCCGTGACATTTTTTATATAAATATTATCTATATTAGTATTTTCACCACTAGTTTTAGTAGTAAGCACCTTATAATGTGGTAGCATTTCTCCCTTAAAATCATCTGGCATACTACAAATACTATAAAGAGGATTCCAATTTAGATAAATATGAAATAAATATTTAACGTCTATCATAGTTAAATTACTTAAATAGATGTTTTTAATATATCCCTTTCTTGGCTGTGATGATTTAATTCTAAAGCCACAATCTGTTCCTTTATAAATAATATTTTTAATATAGACATCATGTATTCCCCCAGACACCTCACTACCAATGGTGATACCAAAGCCCTTTAAAATCTCACAGCTTTCAATATAAATGTGATGACTTGGTCTATTTACCCTTATACCATCACTATCTCTTCCTGACTTAATACAAATAGAATCATCATTGCATGATGTCTTAACATTTATTATTTTCACATATGCTGATGAATCAATATCAATTCCATCAGTGGATGGACTATTTATAGCACTTGAATCAATTTTAACATTATTAATCAAAATGTTATTTGAATAGAGAATATGAATATTCCAAAATCCGGAATTTCTTGAGGTTACATCAAATATTTTAATTTTAGAAGAATTTTGAATTAGAATATTTCGAGGTCTCATACAATCATAATCACATAAAAATCTTAAGCCTTTAGCATCATATTCTTTTCGCATTCCGCCTTTTTGGTCATTTCCCCAATATTTTTGCCACCAATATTCTCCGCAGCCATCAATTATTCCCCTACCATCAATAATAACATTATTAGTATCTATAATATTTAAAAGTGCTGGGTACCATTTCATCTCAATACCAGCAACTCTAGTTTCAATCAAAGGATAAAGGCTTTCATCAGTTATTCCCCGAAGGATTACGCCATCTTCAAAGGTCATTCGAAGCTTTCCTTTAATAAAAATAGGGGTAATATTATAAATTCCTTTTCTAATTACTAAATGTAGCTTATTTTTTATGGCATAATCAATGCTTTCTTGTAAAGCAATAGTCATATTTTCCAAATTACTACTAATATAAATTTTTTTCACGCTAATCACCTATATTATTTTATATTATTTTCAGTCTTTTTTCAATATACGCTTTTTTATAACTATTTTTGACTTATAATAAACCTTTTTATTTGCTTTAATACTTTTAAAAATAAAACAATTAGCTCCAATTAATGAATTATCGCCCACATTTATATTACCTAATATTGTGGCATTAGCATAAATTGTTACATTATCACCTATTGTTGGATGTCTTTTTTTATCATTTTCCTTTGCTACGCTTATAGCACCCAGTGTGACACCATGATAAATTTTAACATTATTACCAATTTTTGTTGTTTCTCCTATTACACATCCGCAGCCATGATCAATAAAAAAGGGAATTCCAATACAAGCTTTAGGATTAATATCAATGCTTGTTTTAGAATAAGCATAATTACTTATTTTTTTAGCCAGCAAATATTCATTATTATTCAAATAATAATTGGCCAGACGATAACATATGATTGCTAAAAAGCCTTGATTATAATAAATAATCTCTTCTTTATTTTTAATCGCTGGATCACTTTTATAAAAAAAATTCAAATCTTCATTTAAGGCCTTCTTAATATTAATTAATTTATTATCATATTCCCCATCAAAAAAAGCATAATTAATAAATTTTAAAATCAAAGCATCGATAAATATCTTTCTCCTCCATCAGGAAAAATAGCAACTATGTTTTTGTTATTTTCTCTTCTTGCAATATTAATTGCGCCAGCAAGTGCCGCCTTTGATGATAAACCTACAAATAGCCCCTCTTTAATTAAATCATTTTGATATAAATTTATTTCACCATCATCAATTTTAATTATTTCCTTAATCAAATTATAATCAAGAATTCCTGGTTTGAAGCCTGCACCAATGCCAATTATTTTATGAGGATTATTCTTTGGTAAAACTCCTATCATTTTCGTCTTCTTTAAATAATTAGCACATCCCATAATTGTACCACCACTACCAATTCCACATACCAAATAATCAATTTTTTCTAATTCATTATCTAGTTCCTTTGCAAGTGTTAAATAATATGAGTAGGGATTTAAAACATTTTCAAATTGATCGGGAATAAAACAATTTTTTTTATTCTTAAACTCATTAACAACTTCTTGACATTTCTTCATATTTCCATCAATCAAATTAACCTTCCCACCATATTGTTTAATTAATTGGATTCTTTCATTATTAGTATTTTTAGGCATATAAATTTCTAAATCGAGATTATAAACACTACATACTAATGCTAAAGCAATACCAAAATTTCCCGATGTAGCTTCAATAATCTTGGTATCATTTAAAATATATCCTAGTCTAATTCCTTCATTAATTATGTAGCTTGCAGGTCTAATTTTTATTGAACCACTTGGATTAAACATTTCTAATTTAGCATAAAGCTTATTATTTAATTTATACTTATCTTCAATATTTTTTAATCTTACAAGTGGCGTATTGCCAATAAAATTTAAAACATTATTCATAATATCACCATTAAATATATATGAAAAAGGTCTAGCTTTCGCTACACCTAGTAATTTTTTTCTTTAATTTGAAAATAGCTTTGGCTATGATAACATACTGGACAAACACTTGGAGCATTTAATGCAATCTCAATATGTCCACAATTGCGGCATTCCCAAATTTTTATTTCACTTTTAATAAAAACCTCATTGTTTTTAACATTATTTAATAACGCTCTAAATCTTTCTTCGTGCTCTTTTTCAACACGAGCGACCATTCTGAATTTATTTGCAAGCTCTGGAAAACCTTCATTATCTGCAGTTTTAGCAAATTCCTCATACATTTGTGTCCATTCATAATTTTCGCCTTTAGCTGCACTTAATAAATTAGATTTGGTATCATTTAATAGCTCTAGCTCCTTAAACCATAATTTCGCATGCTCGCTTTCATTATGAGCAGTCATTAAAAATATATCTGAAATTTGCTCAAATCCTTCCTTTTTAGCTATGCTTGCAAAGTAAGTATATTTATTTCTTGCTTCAGATTCTCCAGCAAAAGCCATAACCAAATTCTTTTCTGTTAATGTATTATGATATTTATTCATTTTGCACCTCCTTATTATTATTGAATAAAAGGCTATTTTTATGTAAAAAAAATAAGCTAGCATTAAACTAGCTTATCATTTTCATATTATTTAGTTGCAAAATAAACAACGAATAGAGTAAATACTACCATCATAACAACTGATAAATCAAATTTAGGCTTTTCAGTATGCTTAATAGCAGCAACTATTAAATCAGCAACATAAGTAATTAATGCTAATATTACATATGTAATAATTCCACAACCAATTCCATCAGTTATTGAATATGCAAGTGGCATAGCAATAATTGTAACAAAGGCTGGAATAGCATTTTTTATGTTTTTAAAATCAATATCTACAACAGAATGCATCATTAATACACCAACATATATTAATGCAGCTGCAGCAGCTGAAGATGGAATGAATGCAAAGACTGGTAAAATAAAGATTGCAAGGAAGAATAAAATAGCTGTAGTTAAAGCTGTTAATCCTGTTCTTCCTCCGGCAGCAACACCAACTGATGACTCAACGAAGGTTGTAACTGTAGATGTACCCATTAAAGCTCCTGTAACAGTTGCGATTGAATCAGAATACATAATCTTATCATAATTATGAGGCTTACCATCTTCATCAACCATACCAACAGCTGATGTAATACCAACAACTGTTCCCATTGTATCAAACATATCAATCATACAGAAAGATATAATTGTTACAACACATGTACCAGCAATTTCAGGTGAAAGACCAGCAAATCCTTCAGTAAATATTGAAGCAAATACACCACCACTAGCAGGATCCATTGAAAAATATGTTCCAAAGTTTTCCCAGAACTTCCAAGTGATTCCTGGAGTCTTACCAATTAAGATATCAATGTTTGTAACATGTAGAGGAATACCTAAAACTGTACCAGCAAGAATACCAATTATAACTGCACCCTTTACCTTGAAATGTGATAAAACACCAATAATAATTAATGCTGTAATACATACAACTGCTTGAGCAGCTGGTCCACCAGTTTGATAATCAGAAATATTATTGAATTTTACAAGGCCAACAAGTGTATAAGGATTATCAACAATAATCTTAGCATTTTGTAGACCAATAAAAGCAATGAATAAACCAATTCCAACAGGTATAGCAATTCTAATAGGCTTTGGTATACCATCAAAAATCTTCTCTCTTAAAGACATTAATGCTCCAGTTTTCTTATTTCTTCCACATGGAACAATAGATAAAACTAGGAATATGATACCAGAAATAAATACTAATAATAATGCGGTACCAAGTGGGAATACTATACCTGCAGCGCCACCAACTAAAGCTCCTACAGCTGAGTTAAGTCCAAGACCTGGAGCCTGAGTTAAAGGCATTTTTGCAAGTAATGCCATAAGTAAAGTACCAATTACGGCACCGAAAGCTGTTGCGATGAAAACAGATGACCATCTTGGATCAGCAGTTCCACCATATAAAATATTATTTGGGTTAACAACTAAAATATAAACCATCGCAAGGAATGTTGCAATACCGGCAATAATTTCAATTTTAATTGATGAACCACTAGCACTAATACCAAAAAAATTATCTAATTTAGCTTTAAAGCCCTTCTTTGGTTGTGCTTCGATTTGCTTATCTTCCATTTATTAATTACCCTCCTTAAATGAAAAAGATACTTCTAGTATAATATAAATTTCTTCCTTTGACAACATATTATCACATAATTTCAACAAAATTTCACAAAAAAAGGAAATTGTAACTTCATACAAATTTCCTCATTGCTTTAATAATTATTTTTTCTTAATATATCTATTTAATTTATCTAAAAGTAATTTCTTCTCATCATCATTCATATTAGAAATCTTAACAACATAGAAATTAATTTGATTTATATATAAAAATATCGAATCATTATTAATTTGAATATTTGTTAAATTAGAATAATTGATTACATCCTTACCTTCAGATCCAAAAGTCTTATAGGAAACCTCAAATCTATCATCAAAAAATGTATAATCATAATGAACACCATCCTTAAGCTTTTCGTTTTTCTTTATTAATGACTTCTTAGAATTATTTACTAAATAATAAGCTGATGATACGTCTACTATAGCAGAACATACAACAACTACTATTGAACATCCTAAAACAAATTTTGTATTGGCTTTTATCCCCATTACAAGCATAACAGCTGCAACAATTGTAAAAATTATAATCATCCAAATAAAATTTTTCTTTTGTTTTTTTGTTGTTTTCAAGCATTCTTCTATTATGTCATCAAAGCTTAATAATGATTCAAGTTTTATTTCCATATCTATTTCTTCTTTCCTATATTTAGGTATATTTTATCATTTATAAATTTAAAAAGCAATTATTTATTATAAAATTCACTTAATAATGGATAAAGTCTATGAAATTTATTATACTTTTCTTGATAATATTTAGTATCATTATTTGGATATATTATATCATCATATTTGATGATATTTTCAGTAGCTGAAGCAATATCTTTATACTCCTTACTTCCAACCATTGCAAGTATTGCCGCACCTAAGGCAGGACCATATTGATTTTTACCTATTTTTACTGGTAAATTAAAAATATTACTAATCAATTCAACAAAAAGCTTGGATTTGCTACCACCACCGCAAATGGTCAAATATTTAATATCAATATCATTAATACATTTGTAGCAATCATATAAGGCAAAGCCTACTCCTTCCATAACTGCTAAGCTCATATCACTTCTTTTAGTATTAGTTGTTAGGCCTATAAATGCCCCTCTAATATTGGCATCATTATGAGGACTTCGCTCACCATTCAAATAAGGAAGAAAAAATATTTCATTATGCATATTCGATCTAGCATCCTTTTCATCAAGTGAAAAGTCATTGGATTTCAAAATATTATTTAACCACCAGCTTCTAGCACTTGCAGCTGTTAAAATACATCCCATTGCATAAAAATCATTATTAGCACTACAAAAGCTATGAAGCTTACCTTCCTCATTTAAGAAGGGCTTGCTCATAGGAATTAAAATTGTCCCACTAGTTCCAAGAGATATGTTTGCACAACCACTATTTATGCCCATACCAATAGCGGCAACGGCATTATCAGCACCACCAATTACAATATTTACATCATCATTAATGTCTAAATATTTTGCTATATTTTTGTTAATTTTACCAATAGCTTCATAGCTTTCATAAAGCTTTGGTAGCATATTAGCATTAATTTTACATATATCAAGCATTTCTTTACTGTAGCATTTATTTTTAACATCTAAAAACAAGGTGCCACTAGCATCAGAATAATCAGTTGCAAAAATACCACTAAGCTTATAAGCTAGATAGTCCTTAGGAAGCATTATTTTACTAATTTTTTTAAAATTATCAGGCTCATTATTTTTAACCCATAAAAGCTTGGGAGCTGTAAAGCCAGGATATGCTATATTTCTTGTATAGCTTATAAGCCTATCCATGCCGATTTCTTCATTTAGATAATTAGTTTCTAAAGTACTTCTTGAATCATTCCATAAAATGCAATTTCTTATTGGCTCATCATCCTTATCTAAAATAACAAGTCCATGCATTTGTCCAGAAAAGGAAATACCTCTTATTATTTTTTCATTTTTAGTTATTTCCTTTAAAATCTCAAGCATACAGCTAAACCAAATTTTAGGATCTTGTTCAAAATAAAGCTCCTTGGGACTTATAAGCTCGTATTCTCTTGAGGCTTCGCATAAAACATTTCCAAGGCTATCACATAAAATAGCTTTAATGCTACTTGTTCCTAAATCAATACCTATATATTTATTCATTTTTCATTCCAAATAAAATTTGATTAATAATTGCTAAAAGATATTCCTGCTTACCACTTATAGGTGTAGTCATTTCCTTCATATTTAGAGCAAAATCAGATAATGATTTTAAATCCATTTTATCATCTAATATTAATTTTCCAAGCTCAGTATTTGTAAATGATGAATATTTTTCTTTAACAAAATCATCAATTCTACCATCAGCAATTATTTTTTCAGCATTTATTAAACCAAGAGCAAATGTATCCATTCCTAGAATATATGCTTCAAACATATCCTTAAAGGTATTTGATGGTCTACGGCATTTTGCATCAAAATTAAAGCCTCCAGTTAAGCCACCAGCTTTAATTACCTCATACATACACATTGTAGCCTCATAAACATCAGATGGGAATTCATCTGTATCCCAGCCAAGTAGATAATCTCCTTGATTAGCATCAATTGAACCAAGCATATGATTTATTGCACTAATTCTAAGTTCATGATTAAAGGTATGACCAGCAAGTGTTGCATGATTTGCTTCAATGTTTAACTTAAAATCATTATCTAAATGATATTGCTTTAAAAAGCCAATTGCTGTTGAGGCATCAAAATCATACTGATGCTTCATTGGCTCCTTTGGCTTTGGTTCAATATAAAAATCGCCCTTAAAGCCAATGCTTCTACCATAATCAACAGCCATATGCATAAGCCTTGCAATATTGTCAAGCTCAAATTTAACATCAGTGTTAAGTAAAGTTTCGTATCCTTCTCTTCCACCCCAAAAAACATAAGCCTTACCATTAAGCTTTACTGTAATATCTAAAGCTTTTTTTATTTGGGCAGCAGCAAAAGCATAAACATATGCATCATTAGTTGAACCAGCTCCATTCATATAACGCGGATTAGAAAACATATTTGCTGTTCCCCATAAGCATTTAATACCAGTTTCTTGCATTTTTAAATAAATGTAATCTGATATTTCATCTAAACGCTTATTAGTTACATTTATATCCTTGTCCTCAACAACTAAATCAACATCATGAAAGCAAAAATATTCAATTCCAAGCTTTTGCATAAATTCAAATCCAGCATCAACCTTAGCTTTAGCATATTCCATAGGATCGATTTTGCCAAAGCTCTTATCTATAGTGCCTCTTCCAAACATATCAGTACCATTAGCACCTAAGTTATGCCACCAAGCCATTGCAAATGGTAAATGCTCACTCATTTTTTTACCAAGAATCAATCTATCCTTATCATAAAATTTAAATGCTAAAGGATTCTTAGATTTTGGTCCTTCATATTTTATTTCTTTAATATCTTCAAAAAATTCTTTCATATATAACCTCTACTCAATTTCATATATTAATGTAACACTATCTTCTTTAACAATTTCCTCAGGCTCAATATCAATTTTAAAATGCTCATTAGCACATTTTAAAGATTGGGGCATTAATTCATAGGAATCACTTGTAAAATCCATATTATTTTTAATATAATTAATTTCAACAATTCGTTTTAGTTTAACATCACAGCATTCAGCAATAATCAAAGCTTTTTCCTTAGCCTCTTCTACAGCCTTGGCAATCAATTCTCTTTCGCATGCCTTAGAATCACTTACAGAATAAAAAATATTAATTGTTGGTTTAACATTTAGCTTCATAATTGATTCTAAAATTTTACTTAGCTTATCATTATCACTTTTAAATGATAGCTTTAAATCCATATGATAAATAAAACCATTTGTTTTAGTTTTATATTTGTTTTCATTATCATAATATGATTCAACATTAGGACTAACATTAAAACTAGTTGTCTTTAATTCACTTCTTATAAAACCAAACTCCATTAAACACATCGAAATAACATTTAAATCAAGTGCTGATTTATTAACGCATTCCTCATACTTAGCACTTTTTCCAGACAAATTCATCGTAATATTAGTTAAGTCTGGTCTTACACTAATACTAGCATTACCAATTACCTTAATTGTTCTCATTTTTACTACCTTTTCTTTTCCTATCTTTAAATTTCAACCACTAAAATATCATTTAAATCATATGCTAATCTTTTTTCAATTCTTCCGTCCTTATAATAAAATGCTCCTCCATGAGCAATAGGCTCATAGGTTATAGAATTAATTAAAAAACATTTATCACTTGCAAGCATTGCTTGATTTAAATAATCATTTTCATTTAAATATAAATCATTCAAATTAAAATTAACATATATTGGCCAAATTAAAATTCCCTTTGTGGTAAATTTTTCATTCATAACCCATAAATCTCCACATAAAGCAATCTTAAAGCTTTGATCCTTATAAATAAATTCCTTTGAATCATTACCTTCCTTATAATGATTATCAGCCATTTCCTCCTTCCATCCTGTTGAAATACGCCTATAATTATAAATGATATTGCCATTTTCAATAATAGCATATGAAGAATAAATACTATTATCAACTAATTCAAAATATCCTATTCCTAAATCAACACTATATTTTTTTGTAAGCTCACATAAATCAATCATTGTCTTTGAATTTGTAGCTATCGCAATATTTTTATCATTTTCAAAATCAAAATTAATACCATCAAATCCTTGTAAAAAAGCTTCACCAAATAAAATAATATCTAAATCTTTATTTCTTCCAGCAATTAACGCTTTTTCAATTTGAGCTAAATTAAAGCTTAAATCATCATTTTTAAATTCATAGGCTGCAAGACCAAATTTCAAAAAAATCACCTCTCAAAAATTATTTTCTGTATTTTTATTCTACCATAATAAAATTAAAAAGAAAATACTTATGAATCATATAGCGTAAAACAAATTCAATAAAACACTATTTTCAGATTATTAAAATCGATATTTTTACCTATTTTAGTATTTTTAGGAATATAAATTTCGCAAAGATTTTTATTATCAGCAAAGGGATTATAATTAATTTTTTTAACAATTTGCGGAACATAATAAATTTTATCCTTTTTGCCATTTGGATAACAAACGATTTCTCTTGTTCTATTATTAATCAAAACATTTTCATAACTAATATAATTGATATTTTTATTATCTACATATATGTATCTTAAGGTATTAGGACTTTTTAATAATTCATTTATTATTTTATAAACATTTTTGCCAATTATCAAAGTCTCTATTTGTGATTCGTCGAGACACATAGAATCAAGAACATCAGTATCAATAATTAAAGCCTTTACATCTCCTCTACTGGCAAGTACTCCTTCGGCTAAACATGTTTTTTGTTCTTCTTTATGATATGATATGTATTCTACGCCTCGTTTTTCTGATATAATATCTTCAATATAGCAATAATCCCCACAAGCAAGTCTTAATATAGCCTTAGGATATTTAATATTATCAAAATATATATTTTTAGCATACTTAAATATTTTAAATTGCCTTTCTTCATTTGTCATATTTGGTTTATCAAAGCAAAAGCCACAATCGCATTTGTTAGGAAAATCGAAATATTCTTTAAAGCAAATTGGACAATTCTTCAAAATAAGTCACCTCTTTATAATAAAATAATTAGCCTTCCTCAAATTTGTGAAGAAAGCTAATTATATTTTTTTTAAATTTATGCTACATAAGCTTTTTAAATAAATCAACTACATCATTATGACTAGCTTCCTTAGGATTTCCTGGATAGCAAGCATCATGAAGAGCATCAGTTGCAAGATTATCTAAATCAGATGCTAAAATCTTTTCACATTTAGTTGGAATACCTACATCATTTGAAAGCTTCTTAACAGCATTAATGGCAGCTTTTCGATATTCAGCTTGATTCATACCATCAACATTTACGCCCATAGCTTTAGCAATATCCTTATATTTTTCACCAGTTACATCAGCATTAAATTCCATTGCAATTGGAAGTAGCATTGCGCAAGCTACACCATGAGGAATATCATAATAAGCTGATAATGTATGAGCCATCGCATGATCAATACCAAGACCCACATTAGAAAATCCCATTCCAGCAATGTATTGACCTAAGGCCATACCTTCTCTTCCTTCTTTTGTATTATTAACTGCTCCTCTTAAATTCTTAGAAATTAATTCTATAGCCTTTAAATGGAACATATCGCTCATTTCCCAAGCACCACGAGTAATATAGCCTTCAATTGCATGGGTTAGGGCATCCATTCCTGTTGAAGCAGTTAAGCCCTTTGGCATTGATGACATCATATCAGGATCAACTATAGCTACAATTGGCATATCATGAGGGTCAACACAAACAAATTTACGCTTCTTTTCAACATCGGTTATAACATAATTAATTGTAACCTCAGCTGCAGTTCCAGCAGTTGTTGCAACTGCTATTATTGGTAAGCATGGCTTTTTAGTTGGCGCAGTTCCCTCTAAAGAACGAACATCAGCAAATTCAGGATTAGTCATAATAATACCAATAGCTTTAGCTGTATCCATTGATGAGCCACCACCAATAGCAATGATAAAGTCAGCTAAAGCATGCTTACAAGCACTAACACCACTTGTAACATTTTCAATAGTTGGGTTTGGTTTAATGTTAGTGTATAATTCATAGCTAACATTACCTGCATCTAATAAATCTGTAACCTTCTTTGTTACACCAAATTTAACTAAATCAGGATCAGAGCATACAAGAGCCTTTTTAAAGCCACGAGCCTTTGCCTCAGGAACAATATTCTCTATTGCTCCAGATCCATGATAAGAAGTTTCATTTAACATAAATCTTTGTGACATAATTATCTTCCTCCTATTAAAATTTAAATGAATTTCTACATCACTATTATACCACATTTCAAGAAATAAAGTATTAATTATTTTATATAATTCATTAATGTTTTTAACCTTAACATATCCCAAGGCCTTACAAGAATGATCAACGATTTTTTTCTCATTTAAATCAATATCATAATAACCATTATAACTTAATCCTCCAAGAAAAGTCATCTGATGTGTGAACTTAAAACCAGAGGCTTTAAAAGTCTCATAAGGAAAATCATCACTACTAATTAAATACCTTTCAGCACTTTCTACTCTTGGTATACGCACTATTCCATCTATTTTCTCTAAATATAAAAGCTTTTCATTATCTATATAATCATAAATATTTAGGATATTATATGCTAAATATAAATCATTTGTAGCTATTGCCTTTTTATATATTAAATCATTTTTATAATCAAAATTATTATAATCATAAATGATTTCAAATAAATTAACTAAATATAAATCATCATATATTTTTATTTCTTTATTTTTGATAATTAAGCAATTAACCTTTCCACCTTTAATCACTTCATAAAAGACAAACAAATTATCATTATATTTAATTTTATTAAATTCTTTAATTATTTTTTTAATTCTCTTAGAATATCCTAAGATTAATTCCTTTAAATAATCTAGACTTTTCACATCTAATTGCTTTAAAGTTTTATCATTTCTTTTTAAATAAGTACTATTTTCTATATACTCAAAATACTTATATCCTTTTCTCTTACAAAGCTTAATATCTAATAAATAAGTATTTTGATTTTTAGAAATAATTTTTGCATCCTTTATTCTAAACATATCCATCACCACTTATTAATTATAAATAAATGATGTCTTATATTTATACCACATTATATTTTTTATACTACTAATTCTTATTTAAATATTTTTTGATTTCATTAAGAGGATAAATTAATTCTACAGTTCCTAAAAATTCATCCTTATCCCATACTCCTTTATATTTTATTAAAAAATCCTCCTGCTCTTTTTTCAAAAAAATTGAAACATCACTTTTTCTTTTATTTTTTAAATCATCAATAATATTTAATACAATATTTTCTTTATCTTTGGGATGACAAGAAAAAACATCATTCTCCAAAGATAATGCTGGTCTTTTAAATAGCTTTTCCCCTTCATTATAATATTTATTAATATTTTTATTATTGACATAGCTTATTTCAATAGGTATAGCATTTAATATTCCATTAATTTCCTTTAAAGATAGCTTACCATATTTAAAATTAATTATTTCATTTTTAAAGCTAACATCATTTTTCTTTTTTTTATTATATCTAACATTAAATATTTCTTTAAACTGATGTAAATCTTCTTCTATTAATTTTAAATCCTCATTAGCTAATAAATCAAAAGCGTTAGGATATAATATATTATTTTCCTTATAAATCATTTCTTTAATCTTATTTAATGTCTCAACTAGTAATTCTTCATCATTAAAATCATTTTTAATTAATGAATTCATTTTATTAATTATAATATCATCATTTTTCCACATAACCTCATGAGGAGAATTAAAATTATATTTAGATTTTAAAATTGGATAAATTAAATTACTTTTTTTCTTATAATGAACCTCAATTTCCTTAAAAATACTTTTAAGCATTTTATAATCAGTTTTATTATTTAGATAATAATCAATAATTTTTTCCATTTCAATATTTTCTTTTATTAAAACATTTAAAGGATTATCATTAGTCATTTTTATATCATTAGCTAAATAATTATTATCTTCATCATGGAATAATGCTGAATGAATGTCACATAGCCTTTCTAAATTAACGCTTCCCTCAAGATAAAGCTCTTCTTCTGCATATAATACATCATTATAGCTTAAATCCTTAAAGGTCTTCACGAAATCCTTTTGAACATCCTCAAGACTCTCATTATTTAATCTTAACAAAAATTCCTTCAAAAGCTTTGCGTTGTTACTTAAATTCATAATATCACCAATAATATTATTAACCATTTTTTAAATCAAAATTATAAATATTTGTTATTATTTTATGCAATTCAATAAATTTTGTTTATAAAATAAAAAGTAGCCTAAGCTACCATTTAATTATTAAGTTCCATCTTCAAGCTAAAATCAGTTTTATCAACATTTATCTTAAAGCCATTTTTTAAATACTTCTTATAAAATGCTTCCTTCTCATTATCTACTTGATAATGATTGCCTTGAATATGACACTCAAAAAAGATTTGATCAATCAACTCCTTAGCATTTAGATAAGGGAACGATCCTGTTTCATTGAAAGCCTTTATTTTAGCATTCAAATTTTTTAATAAAACCATATTTTTAAAATCTTGAACCTTTGATTGAGCAAATGAATCCATAAAGCAATGCTCAATATTTTCAGCATCAAGGCGTTCTATAATTGTTTCTGATGTTTTTTCACTTTCATTTAAGATATAAAATCTTGCATTTCTTAAATTAGTAATTAAGGCCCAGAAATCTGAATCTGATGAAACAAGAATCAATGATTCAGTATTTTCCTCATAATATTCCTTACAGGCTCCAGCAATCATTGCCATATCTACTAATGATTTATTATCTAAAACTCTTTCTATTTCATTATGTACAATTGGTAAATGAATTAATTCATTTATGTAGTCCCAAGCCTCAGAGGTATTAACATCATCATATAAAATTACCTTTTTAATTTTCTTTAAATTCTCTTCCTCTAAATTTTTAAATACGGAAGCAAACACATATGGATCAACATTTTCACAATCAACCAAAATAGCAATATTATTGGCATCTAAAATAAAATCATAAATAGAATTTTTCTCATCAAGAGTCGCATCAATGACATAAGTATTGGCATGAAATGTATCACTATGAGCGGAATAAAGGACCTTCAAAAATTTTTCATCATTAAGTAAAATATTACCATAATGATCCTCCATTTTATTGGTTGGCCAATTAACATAAAAGCCATAGGGATAAAATGAAGAATTTTTAGCAATAGTAACACGAACACTATTAATTGCTGCTTGAATTTTTTTTGCTTGATTACCATTTTGAACTGCAGAGCCCTTAGCACCAGCATAGCATCCCGGCATTAAAAATATGGTTTTAACATAATCCCATTTAACCCAGGAAGGAATTAAATTTTTAACGCTCTCAATATTTTCTAAAATATATTGATTGACATACGCTATATGAATTAGCATATTATTATTAGGATGAACAATTTCTATATTATTTTCTCTTAAATATTTAATTAAATCAACGCTTATTAAGCTATTTAGATTCTCTAATGGCTCTAGGTTATTTCTTCTTGCCGTAATTTCTTTAAAATTTCTAATAAATTCCGTCCTTAAGATTGATAATGCTCTTATTTTTTTAGCATTATTATTTTTATCAAGCTCATTAAATTTATTTTCATCAAAATTGTTATCCGCTCTAAGTCCTAACAAATAAGCAATAACATTAACTATATCCTTTTTATAATTTTCAAAAGCATTATCTTCCATTTTTTTACTCCCTTTTACTCACATTATATTCTCCCTTAATTTAGATTAAAATCAATAAAAAAGCCAAAGCATCATACCAAGTACAAATGACACCACATTCGCAATTATTGAATATAAGAAGCCAAAATTAAAACCATTATTTTTTCTCTTTAAGAAAATTTGATAAACAATTCCCTCAACTAGTATAATAGCAAGCTCTATAAATACATAAAAAATAATCATTATAGGCTGTCTGCCATTAAAATGAGCATCTAAATTCAAAGCTAGATTAAGCCCAATTTGCGTAACTAAATTAGTTACTAAAATAATTAAATATGACTTTCTTGTGTATCTAAATATTAACGCTATCAGCATCTCAATTGCAAGGGTAACAATTAGCCTAATTATAAAAGAAAAAATTTCGTTTGTATAATTATATGATTTTACTAAATTAAAGGTACTATCAATAGCTTTAAAATCACATTTAAAATAAGAATGAAAAGCATAAGTTTCTACTTCCTCTGATATATAGCATCTATCATTTATCTTATCATAAATAAGTAATTTAAAATCACTTGGCCAATAATAGCCTGATTCTAATGTGAATTCATCTACATTACTATAGCTATAAGAAATATCATATAGCTTAAAGCCATCATCTAATTGATATTTTTCATACAAAACATCTAAATCCTCACTAGATCCATAATATGTATTACTACCTGGCTCATAAAATGAATGTGGCCCTCTTTCCCTCTTTGTAGCATAGCCAATTATATAATCTGATTTATCTAAATTATAAATAGTAATTGTCGTTTTTGGTTTTGGTCCTGTATCAGCAGATATTACAAGGCTAGAGCCAATAAATACAAAAATAAATATTAAGATAAAGCTTAGTACCTTTTTCATAAATCTATCATCCTTATTTAAAATATAATCTTAACTCTTCACTAAACTCTGCTAAATCGTTATAATTTATAACATTATCTCTTAGCATAATTTCGATATTTTCATACATTTTACTTCTACGCATATTAATTAAAACTCCAGGTGATTTTTTATCATTCATCATCCTATCATTTAATTTCCAAAATCTTGTTGATGGATTAGACTTTTCATTAATAATCTCTTGATATTCAGCTAATAACCTTCCCATATAATTTTCTTGCCAAACAGGCACTAATTTTCTGAAAAGCTTCCAATCAGATTCCTTAGGACAAAAATAATTCATGTTAATCACCTCATTATTTTAATTTAAAGCTATTACAGTACCACTAATTGAATAAGAATATTTTGTTGATGTTAAAGATTCTAAAAAATCATAATCAAATAAATACGTGTAATCGCTACCCTTTTTCATATTTGTTTTAGTAAGAGATTTTGTATAAATAGGGTTTGATTTATAATCATACAGATTAAATGTAACAGTACAGCTTTTTATATTTCTTTTTGGTGTAATTAAAATTACATATGAGAATGTATTTTCAGTCGTTTCAATAGAAAAATCTGACTCATATAACTCTCTTTCAAATGAAAGATCACCAACAATACCAGAACCTCCACCTATAGATTTTAAAGAAAGTAAAGAATAAACTGTAAATGTAGTTAGTATAACCGCAAATACTGCAAATATAATTAAAAACTTTCCCTTTCTACGCTTTGGTTGTTTTACACCACTTGTTTCCAAATTTTCAAATTTAATTTCTTTATCCTCTAACCTCTCTCCACAAAAGTTGCAAAATTTTGAATTATCGTTTATTTCTTTACCACAATTTTTACAAATCATTATTTTTTCTCCATTGATTTATCAATTTTATCTGCAACTATAAAACATATTAAAATTATTCTGCAATTTATATCTTTAGTATAACATTATTCTACAAAAAAATAAAGATTAAATTTACAACAATCATAATTTAATCTTTGTTTTCATTTTAGCATTTATAATTTATTATATTTTGTAGAAATTCCCTTGGCTTTAGAAATAGGATATTTCTTTTCATTTAAGTTCATTTTATTATTAACAATTTCAATTGGATTAATATTTAAAACTAACGCCATTTGTAAGCAATAATTAATTACATCTGCTAATTCTTCTTTAACCGCCTCATTATCATATTCATTTTCGTTCCATTGAAAGCACTCAAGTAATTCATTTGCTTCAATAGAAATAGATTTAGCTAAATTAGCTGGTGAATGAAATTTATCCCAATCTCTATCCTTATTAAATTTATCAATTCTTTTAATTAATTCTTCTAATTTATCCATCATATCATCCTAATATATTATTTTTACACCTAGCATATCGCTCATATATTTTAATAATTTTTTATCTTCACAATATATATAACATCCCTTTTGACCACGTGACAATAAGGTTCTATAGGTATTTCTAATTATCCTATCAGCAAGATTATAATTTTTAGTTGTTCTTATGCCCTTTAAAGAAGTATCAGTTTTAGCCCTTTTAGTAAAATCGGTTATAACATTATCCTTTTCAAAGCGTAAGTCCTTGCCGATTATAACCCCGCAATAATCAAATTCAAGACCCTGACTAGTATGAATACAGCCAACCTCATTAAAAGAATCCTCATCTATTGCCCATGTGGCCGTGTTTGAAAAATTCCATTTTGCTTTAAAACCATTTTCTAAATTAATATCAAATAAATCACCTTGAGGATTTTTCTTCGTAACCCAATTATAACAATAGCCTGCAAGCATACGCGACTTATTATTTATTTTATTTTTTTCATATAAGGCATCACGCATTTTATTGGGATCATCAAATAATTTTATATCATAGTCCATATCAAAGGTTGTATTGGCAGTTTGTTTAATATTTAACAAGTTATCCAAAAAAGCTAAATAGCCATCTGAGCCATTACATCTAAATTGTGAAACAAGATTTATTTCTTCGCCTGTATAAACAGCAGAATTTTCTATTTGTGCATAATGCTTAATTAAATCAATTGAACCAATATCAGAAGTTGTGACAACCTGGTTTTCATCTATAAAAAATACAGAAACCTTTGAAGCGTGAATAATTTCCTTAATTTGATTTTCACCTAAGTTTTGAAACATTCCTGATTTGGCATTTAAACGATGTGCTTCATCTACTATCAAGCAATCAAAATAATTATTAGGAACGTCAATGAATGATCCTGAGCCTTTAAAAAGATTCTTGATATAATTAAGCTTATATTTATCCTGCTTTAGCTTTTCAAAGTAGACATTTCTTGGTGCGCTATTTTTTGTTACATAATTAGCTGAGTAACCCTTCTGAATCATATCAGATAATAACTGTATTGCAACAACAGACTTACCTGTTCCGGGTCCACCCTCAACAATTATTGTATATTTTTGATTAGTACCAGTAGCTTTATTAACATCTCTTAAAGACTTTTCAACAAGCTTTTTAACTGTTTCATAAGCCACCTTTTGCTCATCAATTAAATAAAATTCTTTATTTCCTTTAAGCATTGAGGCAAGACTATCCTGAAGAGCCTTAGCAGGCTTTAGTTTGCCATTTTCAATTTTCATTAATAAGTCGCAATTATCTTTTTTCTTAATATATGTTTTTATAAAATTGCGCAGCTTTATTGTGTCCTTTGCTAGAAAAATAGGTGCCAAATCTATAGCTTCATAATATAAATTATTATCAATATTATGTCTATTTTCTTCTCTAAAGTTATGTAGATAAGCACATGGTTTTAAGCTAATACGCTCTTTATAAACATCCTCATTAAAATTTTCAATAATCTTAGCATATGAATATGCTTGATAGGAAGGATGAGTAACTGCTCTTTCTGCTCCACCAGTAAAAGCCTTAACAACATCAGCACGACTAGTTGATGTACAATTTTCCCATTGCTTAAGCTCAATTACTACAATATTATTTGTATCATTTTCATCCATTCCAGCAATTAAAAAATCGACTCTTTTAGCAGTTAAGGGTATTTGATACTCAATTGCAATTTTACAATCATCAGCAATATCCTCATCATCAATAACATTTCTCATGTACATTAAAGAATTAGACCATGCCCTATATTCAGCAAGATTTGAATGATTTAAATGATGCTCTTTAAATTCATCTTCAATCTTATCAGCAATAATGCCAGCCTTGATGTCATTAATAAATCCACCTTTAGTATTTTGATAAATAATCATTTTAAAGCCACCCAACTTATAAAATATATTCCTTGAGAAAATTATATCACAAATATAATTTATAAACTAGAATTTTACAAAAATTTCTAAATTATGAAGAAAAAGGCTAAGCTTTTTAGCTTAACCCTACATAAATACTACTGTTTCTTCTAATTTCTTTCTTTTATAATGATTATCAAGTGGCTTAACATCATCATTTTTATAACCTAAATCCAAAATCATTAATATTTCTTCATTACTATTTAACTTTAGTATTTCTTTTAATTCATCAGGATTAAAAAAGTTAATCCAACAGCTATCCAAGCCTTGATTTGTAGCTTCTAGTAGCATATGAGTTGCAACAATAGTTGCATCCTCAATTCCTGAATTCCTTTTTCCACCTGGATAGATAAATACATTTTCTTTATTCAAGGCTACAACTAAACACAAAGGTGCATTATATCTACAAGGGGTCACCTTATCTATTAGTTTTAATTTTTCATCCTTTATAACATATATTTTTTGAGGCTGCAAATTCTTAGCTGTAGGAGCGAGCCTTCCTGCCTCTAGTACCTTCATTAGCTTATCTTTTTCTACTTCTTTATCGCTAAAGCTTTTACATGAATATCTATTTTTAATTACATCATTAAAATCCATTTTTTTCTCCTTATTTAGTAAGCTCAAAGCTTTCCTTAATTAATTCAAATATTTCTTTATCATTTAATCTATCGTCTAAAATAATTGTAATCCAGTTCTTTTTATTCATATGGTAGCCAGGAAAAATATTAATATTATCCTTTTCTTTATTAGATCTTAAAACAATGATGAATTCATTTTTGTTAGAATTTGCTACTATTTTATTAATATTTATGTTCATTAAAACAAAATACCATTTTTTATTGTCAGCATGTCTAATAATTCCACAATCAGGAGTATCAGGCCATAAATTTTCTAATTTATTATTATATTTATTTATTACAAAATTTAAAATTCTATCCTTTTGATTTTCTTTAATGCTAAAGCACTTCGTAAGTATATCATTGGTGATTGCTTCATATTCCTCATTTACTAAAGCCGAATATGATGTATTCATAACATCAACCAAATTATATTCAAAATTTGTATCAATATCGATAAGCTTTGCTAAAAGGTCATTTTCAATTATTTCATATTTAGCTATAAAAGGATAATTATCCAGTTTTTTCTCATAACTACCATTAATGAATCCATATTTTTTCAAATCTGCTTCATTACAAGTTTTGTTGTTTAAATTAATTTTTCTCATTTGTAAAATTAATTATTACCTTGCCATTATCATCTTTTGCTACATAATTATGCTTAGAATCCTCATATAAGGAAATATGTGAATTAATAAAATAAATATTAGCTGTTCCCCATATAGGCGATGTTCCATAAGCAAGATAATAATATTGACTTTCTATTTTATCAACATTCAAAATAAAATCTATAAATTTAACACTATGATTATTAAAATAAATATTATCACCATTAAACATCATAAAATTTGCAGGCATAGTTAAGGTATTTATTTCATCCTTAATCTTAATATTATTTTGAATATTTAAATTATAAAATTCAAATACAACATTAATATATTCAGCATTTATTTTGTTACCACTTGTTTCCTTAACATTATGATAAACACATGAAGATATCTTTTGCGTAACAATTTTGTTATTTTCATAAGTAGAAATCGAATCAAAAACACGACCAATCTTTATAGCCTTAACCTCGTTATTAGTAAATTTAAATTCATCAGCTGTTTGAGAAATTGTATAAATTGTTGAATAATTTATACATTCAAATGAATTTTTATCTGCTGTAATATTACTAGCCTTATCTGCCTTGGAATTATGACAAAATACTACATAAATATTTTCTTTATAGCTTGAATCAATTTTAACATTGTTATTAACAAAATTTAGGGTATTTGTTTTACCATAAAGCAATAAATAATTAGCACTATACATTGTGATATCATTGTTTTCTATTTTCACATTATAAACAGGAGATATTTGATATCCTACAGTTAATCCTACAACTCTTGGACCTAATTTATCATTTGGTTTATCACCAACAATTGTATTGCCTCTTAAAATAACATTTTTAATAGAACCTCCACCATTATCATTGGGATATAATGATGTATCAGCACCACTAAATATAGCAATAACCTCATCCTTGCAATTTGAATAAATATAATTATTTTCTATAATTGCATCATTTGCGCCATTTTTATAAATATCTCTTACACCTATTCCCCCACCAGCAATTGTTGATGAATGATTTTCTAAATGACAATTCTTGATATTAATAAAATGCCAATTTGTAAATAAATCAATCATTCCAGAGCTACCATAGATTGAGGCCTCACTAGGCAAATAAAATCTACAATTATTAATAACTACATTGCTTGCGTCCTTCAAAGTTAAAAGTCCTAAAAGTGGATCGGAGAGCTTCTTATTTACAACAACATTCACGTTAAAGCCGTTTATTTTAATATTTTCAATATCATTATAAACATTAAATAAGCAGCCATTATTAAAGCCTTTAGGATTATAATCATCATTTACAACAATTTTAGCATTATAAGCATAATAATATTTATTTGAAGTATTAATGTCAAAATTATCATAAGCTATATATACACCGCTAGGAACAAAAAAATAATAATAATCTTTAGAATTAGTAAATAAATCTACATATTCATTAATTCCTTCTTCTTTTTGATAGCCCATTTGAATCAAATTAATCGTTTTATTATAGCATATAGGCTCTAATGATTTATCTTCAGCTGATAGAGCTTCATTTTTGTCATATTCTTTAACTAAATAACAGGCATTACCATCATCATATTCATCATAATAGCCTTTAGTATAAACAATTGTGCCAACTTTTTCCTTATATGCATCTTCTAAATTTGAAACAAATACATATTCATCATTAGATTTTACAAGATTATCATTTTCATATAAATAGTTAATATCATTATAATTTATTAAATATTTATTATCATCAATATTATATACTAATGAATTATCTAATTTTTCTTCCAAAATAGCTCCAAACAGATTATTATCTATTTCCTTTTCTTCTAAATATTCATTAGTTTTTTTTACAAAATCTAACACCTCATTATTATTTTTTTTACAGCCAGTAAAAGCAAATAATATTGCTCCCAATATAAAAATAGCTTTACTTTTCACAAATACACCTCCAAGCATTTTAATTTTAAATAACAATTTGTCTACTGCTATGACACGTAAAATAAATAATTTGGCGCTTTAATGATAACTTTTTAATAAATTCAAGTGCTAGCTTTAAATTATTTTCATCAAGATTTACAAATAAATCATCCATAATAATTAATTGATTTTGATTCTTTAAAATATTATCCATTATTGCTAGTCTATAGCATAAGGCCACAATTGTAAGCTCACCGCTACTTAAATGCTTATAACTATAATTATTACCATTAATTATAAGCTTTAAGTTATAACCAGCATCCATTATAACATCATTTAATAATTTCAAATTAAATTCTTTAGTATATTCTTTGAATCTTGTTAATAATGGTTCAATATATTTATATTTTAAACTCTTATCTGCTTCCTTTAATTTATTTAAGGCTTCACCTACAATATAATAATCATGATTTAATTTATTAAGCTCATTTCTTTTATCATCAAGATTTTCACATGCCATACTTAAAAGCTCAAGTTGTCCCTCATCTTCATTTATTTCGTTTATTAAACCTATTTTTTCATCCGTTAAGCTATTAATTTTTGAATTAATATTATCAATGCTATCTTCGCTAATAATTGGTCGTTCCATTAAAGCATTTTCTTCTTTATATGTTGTAGCTTCATTGATTAAGGAATTATTTTGTTCATACAATCCTTTTAACAAAACAATGTCATTTGCTACCTCGTTTAAATATTTTTTAACATCATCAATTTTATATTTATTACAAAAATCTTGAATTTGTGCTAAATTTAAACCAAAGTTTTTATTAGCTTCTTCTAAATTTTTCTTATTTTCTGCATTTTTGTTATTTAAATAAGAATATTTAACAATATCTAATTTTAAGCATTCATATTCCTTTAAATAATTACAACTAGAGTAGCCATATGGTTGAAAAAATGATTTTAAGCTATTTTGAATATCTATAGCCTTATTTAAATTATCTTTCCTAATGTTATCTTTTTCTTCCTTTTGGCTTTTAATTTCTTTATATTTCTGATACATATCATTAAGCTTATAAAAAGCAACTGAAATAGAGCCATCCTTACTTGAAGAAAAGCCATATGGCTTTATTAACATATCAATTTTATTCTTTAACAAATCAATTTTATTTGTATATTCAATTTTCTTAGGATTAGGTATTATTTTTTCAGTATTTTTCGAATTGTCGATTTGTCCTTTTAAATAAATGAAGCCAGCTATAAAAATAAAAATTAATCCAACTATTGCTAGAACTAAAAGCATTTTATTAACAAAAAATAAAATAGCACTACTAATTAATAAAACAAGGCCAACAATTCCTAAAATAATTGCTGATTTATTATTGCTTTTCTTAGGCACTTCAACAGCAATGTTTTCTGAAACTGCTTCATTTTCCTGACATAGTTTATTATATCCTTTAATTAGAATATCGATATTATTTATTTTTTCATCAGTTAAGTCACTTTCTCTATATTGATTATAAATAATTAAATCACTATTCTTCAAATCATAATTTAGTGAATTCAAATAGTTTAATTCATCAATTTTAGATTTTATTTCCTCTAGCTTTATATCCGTTGGAATTCCATTTTTGAATTTATCCAAATAATTATTATAATCATTTAAATCATTGTCATTAAATTGATAAAGCGAAATATTTTCCTTTATTTTATCATTATCATAAATATTTTTTCTTATAGCTTCTATTTCCTCTTTACTTGGAATACCAAATTTATATTTTTCATTATATTTTTTTATCTCATCGTTATTCTTCTCTATTTTTACCTTTATATTATCATAATATTCCCATTTAGTAACCAAGATATTTTCATTTGCTTTATTAGATGCCTTTAGCTTTAATTCTTCTATTTCCTTCTTTATATCCTCATTTTTTTTATATTTATTGCTTAAATTGTCTTTAATACTTAAACATATTGCTTTTTTCTCCTCAAGCGCTTTAATTTCAGCCTTTTTTACAGCAATTAACCCATTTTGATTTGAAAGTCTTACAGGCTTAAGCTTTTTTTTATAGTTTTCAAGCTTTAATAAAACATCATCCAAATTAAAATCATCCTTTGTATTTGAAACAAAGCTATTCATTTTCGCATTTATTTCTGATGTTGATGATATTTCAATATCTTCTGGATGAATAAATAAGCATCTATTAAACGAATTTAAATCTAGTCCAAATATAGTCTCACCTGGAACACTACCTAAGGTATCACATAAGCTGCCATTTTCATAAACACGCATTTCATCATCACTATTTTTTTTACCAAATGTTCGTTCAATTTTATACTCTTTATTATTAAATTCAAAGTCTATACTACCTTTACAAAAATTTTGGTTAAATGGCAAATAATGTTCACGATCAAAGGTCTTACTACTTGATTTAGGAATTCCATAAAACATTGCTCTTATAAATGCGGCAAGGGTTGATTTACCACTACCATTTTGTAAAAAAATGCAGTTAAGACCATTACTAAAATTAAACTCTTGATTGTGTAAGCAGCCAAAATCATTTATATAACAAGAAATTAATTTCATTATAACTCAACCTCTCTTCCCTCAAGCATTCTTAATCCTAAAGCAACTATTTCCTTTTTATCATCCTCATTAATTGTAGAATCATTCAAAACTGTTCTAATAAATTCTCCTCTTAAAGAAACTTCATTTAAATATTTATTTTCATCTATTTTTCTTTTAGTTACATCCTTAATACAAATAAAATAATAATCAGCCAAATTGGCCTTAATATCCATTTCATTAATTTCTAAATTATAATGAATATCACCTTTAAGAATAATACGATAAATGTTATTCTTATTTTTATTATTAAGTACATCTCTTATTTTATTATTAATCAAGGAAATGCTATCAAGATTAGAAATATCAACATCAATATTTTCAATCATTTTAATAGTATTAGGAACAAATTTAAAATTGAAATTATTATCATTAATATCGATAACAATAAATCCTTTTTCTCCATCTTCATCAAAGCCTCTTCCTATAAGGCAACCAGAATAAGCATAAATACCACGATCATCTAAGCTATTTTTATAAAATGAATGAATATGACCAAGAGCCAAATAATCAATACCTTTATTTTTTAATTTGAACAAATCAATTTCCTTATTTATGTCACCATGAAGCATAACAATATTAAAATCATTATAATTAAGATTTAATGTTGAATAAAATGATGTTATGTTATTTTTATTAAGCTCAATTCCCGAAATCACCACCCTACCAAAGCGATATGACATCCAAGAATTATTAAATGTTTTTAGATTAGAAAGATTATCATCATTTATGGTATTAATATCATGATTTCCTTTAAGATAAATAAAATCAATATCTTTATTTTCTCTTACAATTGAATAAAAATAATCCTTATCTTTCTTTAGGGGAGTATCTGAATCAAAAACATCACCTGATAACAAAATAATCTTTATTTCATTAGCTATTGCATATTTTACTAAATTAGATAATGAGGCTCTAACCTCTGCCCTTCTCTCGCTAGAAATATTATCAAGACCTAATGCAATTTTAGAACCTAAATGCAAATCTGCGCAATGAATTATTTTCAATCAAATCACCTCTTTTTACTTAGCCTTATTATATCATTTTTAATATTTGAAAACAAATTTTATCAAAAAAAGATAAGCCAAAGCTTATCTCAAATTGAAGATATAGGTAATAATAATGTACCATCATTTAAAATAGAAATCTTATCAGATGTACAAATTATTGCATTTTTAGCATGCTCAAGCTTAGATGCTTCAAGCTTTTTAAATCCTTTTGTACTAGAAGCATTAAAGTTTTGTCCTGATTTTATTTCTACACATGATATCCTACCATTTCTTATAAGAATTAAATCAACCTCATTTTGTTCACTATCTCTATAATAATATAATTCTTGCATAATACCAGAATTCATAAAAGATTTTCTAATTTCGTTAAAGATAAATGTTTCAAAAAACCTACCCTTTAAAAAGCTTCTTTCTAAGGTTTCAGCACTATCAACACCACATAAATATGCTGCCAATCCAGTATCAAAAAAATACATTTTAGGTCTTTTTACAACTCTTTTTACAATTGATTCTTCATTATATGGCTGCACAAGATAAATAACAGCTGTTTTAACCAAGGCAGCAATCCAACTTTTTATTGTATTTGTTGATACGCCAACCTGCTTTGAGTAATTATCATATACTAATTCCTCACCAGTATTTGAAGCTAAAAGCCTTAAAAAGCTTAAAAATTTAAATTCATCATTAATATTTAAAATATCTCTTAAATCTTTTTCTAAGTATGTAGTTATATATGATGAATAAAATAATTGCGATTTCAAATTAATATCATCATATAAAACTGGAAAAAATCCTCTAACAATATATTCAAATGCTTTTTCATCATTTAAATAATATCTTTGTGACTTATTTGCACATTTAATTAAATCAATTTCAAATAGTGAATTTTCCAAACCTAATATTTCATTTAATGATAGGTTACTCATATCCAATATTCCTACACGACCTGATAATGATTCCTCTGACTCATCTAATAATTTTTTTCTTTGTGAACCAGATAATATATACATTCCATTACTTTTAAGATTACCATTTTCCAATCTAGACTTATTTACGATATGCTCAATTTCCTTAAAAAGCTCTGGAGCCTTTTGGGCTTCATCAATTATCAATGGAATTTTATGTACATCTAAAAAGCTCTTAGGATCTGATTTTGCCATCATTAATTCTAATGAATCATCCAAAGATACATAACCAAATCCTTTCGCTAAAAAAGAATTATATAAAATTGTTGATTTACCAATTTGTCTAGGACCTGTAAGAAGTACTACTGGAAAATGCATTATTGCTTCTTCAATACTTGATTGAATAAATCTCTTAATCATTTTATCACCATTTTCGTTTTTTTTGCAGTATAATTGCAAATTTTACATAATTATTATATCAACAATTAAATTAAATAACAAGTATTATTCTATAAATATGACATCGTTTAAATCCAAAAGATTAATATTTTCACCACCACAAATGAAATATTGCCATGCATCATCTAATGAAAATATATAGCAATATCTAATTAATGATTCTATAGAATTGATATCCAAAAACGTAACTGCCTTTGCAGATAAATCATGATTATATTCTCCTCTATCCCTTTTATAAAAGACAGATGTTTCTATATTCTCTCCAAGTATAGACATATCACCATATGATAATAATTCTTCTACTTTACTCCTCGAATTATAATTTTTTAATAATAATTCGCCAGTATTATAAGCCTCGCCATTATTATGACAATAAACACCTACATATTCATTTTTCTTAGTTTCAATACAAATATAACATCTTTCACTCATAATAATCACAATTCCTTTTTAACAATTTCTATGAACCTTGACAAATATTTTTTCATATTTTCATTGCAAGCATATACATAACAGCCTCTAATACCACGCGTCATAATTACTTTATACGCATTTAATATGTAGTTTTTAATTTGCTCGTCGGTACTACTATACATAACATACTTGTCACAAAAATTCTTTTTATCTATTTCAATTTCGTTTGTTTTAGGATTATAATCAATTTCTTTTCCTAAAATAACACCAATATAATTTAAATCATATCCTTGTAACGTATGAATACAGCCAATTTCGTTTACTGCATTTGGTGATAATATAAATTCCTTATCTGTCATATTCCAAACATATTTATAATTTCCTATCTTAATATCCTCTTTACCTTGAGCAATTATCTTATCATAGTCTTTTATTTCTTTAGATATCCATTCCCATGAAAATCCAGCTGCATTTCTACATAAACCATATTTTTTATCCAATGATTTAATTGATTCCACCATATCATTTACATCATCATAAAGCTTAAAATCATAATTAGCCATTTCTAAATATTTCAATTGCTCACATTTAAAAATATTATCAATATAATCAGTATATAGTTCACCACCCTTACACCTCATTTGAGTTGTAAGATAGAATTTAGAAATAGATGAGCCTTCTAATGCTCTAGCAAATTCCTCTGGAGTAATGTCAGATCCTTTTACTGTTTGATTTTTGTCATATATTAATACTCTATATTTACTATTTGTAATAATCATATCAAGTTGAGTTATTTCATTTGGATTTTTTCCTAAGCGTTGTGCATACTTTCCATAAACACCTCTATAACCTATATTCTTATAATGAGTTAATCTATGAGCCTCGTCTACAAACAAAATATCATACTTATCCTTAAACACATCAAATGGTCCTATTACCATACCAGCCTTTAGGCCATTTTTAGTTTCTTTAAATACTGTTTTTAATGTTTTACGAATTGATAACATAGGTACAACGTAACCAATTTTTAATTCTTGACCATATGTTTTAATAAAAGCTTTTAAATCGTGTATCATTTGATTATTATCTGTTAATGAATCCTCTTCATCACTAAAATCGATTTCTAACTTATTAGCATTAATAAGCTTAAATATCATATTAATTAAAATAATTGTCTTACCTGTTCCAGCACAACCATTAATAATTGATGTAGCATCAATACCATTTGAAAGTTTATCCATCATATCGTAAATAATTAACTTGCATACCTCATTTTGTTCACTAGTCAATGTGTTGTAAGGTGAATATTTAAATAAATCGGTATTTTTAATATCATCAATAGACATATTAGTCATACCAAGATTTGAGAGCTCATTCCAAATACGCTCAAGCTTATTTGTATATTTTTCTCTTTGATAATAATTATGCTTTTCGGATTGACCGCCATTTAAATTTTGAAGGTTGTATTTCTTATCCGCTCCACATAATTGAATAAGCTGTTGTTCAATATCTAATATTGCTGATTTATTAAATTCATCATCAAAAATAATATTAATAGCTTTAAGTTTTTTTCTATCCGGATTCTTTAAATGCTGTTCCATACGATTAAAAGCATTTTGAGTTTCCCCAATATATAGCTCCTTGTCATTATGAATAAGATATACAACAGGCCAATCCTTACCTCTTTTTTCTTTAGCAAGATTTGCTTTACCTTTTTCATTAAAATCATATTGATTAATAGAAAAATGATCCATAATACATCCTCCAATCGTATAAACTAGGTATCTTTGATAAAATTATAACAAATTTTTACAAAAAATAAAAGTATAGTTATTTAATTCTTGCTATTGTACCCCATGGTGGAGTTATTTTATCATTAGTAATCAACCATAAAACGGGAATGTTATTTCTAACATTTTCGTTTGGAAAAGCATCATAGCCATCAGTAATAATAATTATCAAATCAATTTTTCCAGTAATAGATTCAAAATAATTTAATTTATTAAAAACGGCCGTAACTGAAGTTCCACCTCCACCTTTTGGTTTAATTTTCAACAGGTCACTCTCATCCACAAATTCAATTGGATCATATGCAGTACAATCATAAAATCCTAAAAATCCCTTTAACCCACCATTAGCATATTCTATAGCACTTTTTATTTCAGAATATGCTTTGGTAATTTCTTCATCTGACATAGATGCAGAGGTATCTATTTCAAATAAAACTTTTATATCTAAATTTTCTTCCAATTGATTAAAGTTCGGAAGAAAAAAAGGAAATTCTAAATATCTTCTATCCGGTGGTGCAAAAGTATAGTCATAATTATCAAATGTTAAAAAATCAGCAAGTATTTCATGCCAATCAATTGAATTATTATAAAGGTCTTTTAACATTCTTGTTATACCAGGAGAAAGATTACAATTAGAATTTTTTATCCTTAATGCATTTGCTGCATTTAAAGTTTTTTGATTAAGGTTTAATTCATCTTCATATTCACTTTTATTTTCATTCCAATAATCATGACAATCATAATTGCTAACTTCTTCTAATTCACCTGATTTTAAAAGCAATTCATATACCTCTTCAGCTGTAAACAAATATCCTTCTTTACCATTTATTTTATGAATAACCTCTTTGCCATTAAATGTAATTAATTTTGTATCCATATTATACGCATATAAAATATTTGAATTTACAACAATATCACAAGCAATATTAAATGCTTTAATATTTCTTTTTCCTCTTCTATAAATATGCTTTAAAGCTATATGCATAATTTCATGCAGCATAAAAAAATCTATTTCTCTGTTTTCAGCATTTTTAAGAAAATTTGCACTTATAAAAATTGTTTTTCCATTAGTTGAACCAACATTTATTTTTTCGACAATTTCAAATTTCATATTCATTAATAAAAGACCGAAAAAACCATAATCATTTAAAATACGAAGCCTTGAAAAAAGTACTTTTCTTATAAATTCATTTTTTTCATCATCTGTAAGCCTCATCTAATAATCTTCCTCCCTCATTAATCCATTTATAAAATTCAGGTATTCTTAATAGTTTTAATTTGTAATTAGGTTCAATGTACATATAATCCTTTAACAAAATTGTTGCAAAATCGATGGGTAAATTCATCGCATAGTTTATACTATTTGCAATCAAATCAACATCATTTTTATGCACCTTAGCGTAATCAATCATACTAGCTACTAATGCATATAATACATCTGGTTCCTTAGGTATTAAAGTTTCAGTTCCTTTAAAAATATTTTCAATATTTGGAAGTTTAGTATATATCTTTAAATAATTTGAAAATTCAATTGCTGCACCTTTTCCAATTAAACCAGCAATTAAAATAAAAGCATTTTCTAAATTATTAGTTTCATATTTTAAAACATTTGATACCATTTCCCAGCTTCTTGGCGTACAAAAAGCCAAATTATTTATATTTGAATCAAAATTATTTAAATATTTTGGCTTAAATTTTAAAAAAGATAAAACATATTTATGAATATTATTGGCTATTGCCCATTTATTCCAGGATATAAAATCAACATCTAACTCAAAATGTAATAATCTATTTGCAAGTGCCTTTGGCATTTGGTATGTAACAGATTTATCTTTCATTCTATTACCAGCAGCAATAACAATGCAATTATCAGCAAGCCTATGCTCACCAATTCTTTTTTCTAAAGTTATTTGATATGCAGCAGCTTGAACTGATTGTGGTGCTGATGTTATTTCATCTAAGAATAAAATATTAACTACCTTGTTAGAGCTATCCATCTGAAATATTTTAGGCTTAAGCCAAATTGCTAAGCTTTTATCTTCATTTGCCGTTGGGATTCCTCTTAAATCAATTGGACTAAATAAAATTAGTCTAACATCTGTAATATTAACTTTTTTATCTGTTTTTCTTTCAATTTCATTAGCAATCTCTCTTACTGACTGGCTCTTTCCAACTCCAGGTTGCCCCCAAAGCATTACACTTGGAGCAATAGATAAATTAATATTTAAATTAATTATATTAGAATACATATTTGCTAATGCTTCAATTGCCTTATCCGTGCTTACCACAGGAATATCACTCATTTTTAGTTCATCCATTTATATTTATCTTCCTTCCTAATTCATCTAATTTATTCTTAATTTCTTCAATTTCAGTTGAATAATCAATTCTCTCATTTATTTGCTCCCTTAATGCTTTTTCTTTAATATATAATTGAGATAATTCTTGTTTTTTCTCTCTTATTTTCTTTTCTAATCCTTTAAGAACATTATCAATCATAAATAAAATTCTAGATTCATTATTTCCAATTCTGCAATCATATTCGCCCATACCTTTTATTTTTATATGTAAATTATTTTCTATTAAATGAGCAGGAGCAATGATCGTAAAGCCCTGGTAGTTATCAATATTAATATCTATATCTTTCCTTAAATTATCCATTAAACTAAACCATATCTTTTTTCTTAAATTTCTTCTAAATTCATCAGTATATTTAGACTTATTTTCATTATAAATATTAACATCCAATTCTAAATTTTTAATTTTTCCCTTAAGCTCATTACAATTTTTAGGTATTAAATTTAATTCTGATTGAAAATTTAAAATCTTATCTCTTTCACGCTTTTCAATAATAACTAATTTGTTTAATTTGTTTTTTAACTCTGCATATTCCTTTAAATATGGATTGCCAATTGCTATTGCCTTTACCTCTGCATAAGAAAGGCTTGTATCTTCTATATCTTCCTTTGTTCTCTCATTTAAGGAGTTTGCTAATAATTCATTAATAAAATTTTGCTTTATTTCTAAAAGCTGCCAACTATATGCATCAAAAGAATTCTCCTGAATGTATCTAAAAATTTTAACTTCTTTATTTAAATTTCCTTGTCTTATAATTCGTCCCTCTCTTTGCATCATATCAGCTGGTCGCCAAGGTACATCTAAATGATGAATTGCATATAATCTTTTTTGAATATTGACACCAGTCCCAAGCTTGATAGTTGAACCTATAATAACCCTAATACTTCCATTTCTAACATCCTCAAAAAGCTTATTTCTTTGTTTATCAGATACGGCATCATGAATATAAGCCACTTGATTTTCAGGAATACCAAGATTAATTAATTTCATTTTTAAATCATCGTAAATATTAAATGAGCATTTAGGTGTTGAAATATCGCAAAAAACAATTTGAGTTCCTTTAATATTCATTGTTTCTCTATATATATTTAATACATTTATAGAACAATAGTAAACCTTACTTTTTTCATCAGGATATATTTTTGAATCAATTAATCGTAAATCTAAAGAAGCCATTCTACCATCGTTTGTGATTTTAAGCATATTATCATCATTTTTATTTTTTATATTAGATCTAATGCTTTCAATTCTTAATGACAATTCATTTAAGTAATTAATTAAATTATCATATTTTTTAATTTTTATATCTGTATATCCTAAAAATTTAGGTGTAACCTTTTTTTCGTCATAATAAAAATCAGCAACCTGTGATAAAAGCATTGTTAATTCTGGTAAATTATGAAATTTTGAAAATCTAGTATTCGTTCGATAATGATTAGCATCAACATCTATCTCCATTTCTTCATAACATTCTGCAAACATTGAAACCCAAGCATCAAAATTAGGAATGTCTATCAATTTAAGTTCACCAGGCTGAAGATATCTTTGAATTGTATAAATATCACTAATTGAGTTTGTAATTGGCGTTCCTGTAGCCATAATAACCCCATATCCTTTTCCATTCATATAATCAGTTATTTCAAGCATATGCTTACATTTAATTGATCCTTTTTTATTGATGCCACTTGAATACGCCATTTTAGTCTCTATTGGAATATTTTTATAATTATGAGCCTCATCTATAAATATTCTTTCAAAACCTAATTTATCAAAGGAAATGTCATCATCAAGCATTGGTTCATTAAGTAACTTCTCTAATTGCTCATTAAGCTTCTTTTTCAAATTATTAATGGCTTCACTCATATGCTCATTTTTATCAATTTCACTAATCCGGTTTTGGATATTTTTTATTTCTACAAAATTTGATAATGGTATCTTATCGAATGATGAAAAAGGAACTACAACTGCATTAAATGAATTGCTTTTTATTAACTCCAAAGTATCCCGCCTTTTTGCACATGTAAAATCAGATGGGTTTGTAAATAATGCTTTATTATTAGGATACAAATAATTGTATATTTCGCGCCACTGACCAACTATATTATTAGGAACAACATATAAATTCTTTTTGGATATTCCGCACCTAATTAGTTCTTCACCAGCAATAATCATTACATATGTTTTTCCAGAGCCTACATTATGTGCAAGTAATGTATTGCGGCTGAAAATAATTCTTGCAATTGCATTTTTTTGATAATCAAAAGGCTTAAAGCTTTTGCTTAATCCAGGAAGAGTCAAAAAGCTACCATTATAAATTCTTGTAACATTATACCCAAATCTTTCATTATATGAACTTGTTATTAAATTTAAATATTCTAAATTAGAATAAATAAAGTTCTTAAACTTCTCTTCAATTAGTTTAGCTTTTTCTTTAGCAAGTAGAGTTTCCTCATTATTTATTTTTTTCTTATTAATGTTATCAATTTTAAAATAATCATATATAATAATTTTTTTATGATTTAATATATGTTCAAGCAAATTTTTTACACTGATTTTTGGTGTTCCATATGTTAATTGCACACTAAAAGGAATTATAAATGAAGGTATATCAATATTCCAAAGATTTAAAATCTTGTCGTAATAGATGAACCTTTTTATAAAGCTTTGATTAAACAAATTAGCAATAAACTCAATTATTATTTCTTTGGGAATCCAAGGTGAAACTAAAGAAAAAAATATTTCATTTGGCTCTATTCCCTTTGGCATATGATCTTTTAATGCTTTTATATTATCGTCAAATAATCCATTATAAATTTGATTAGCTTTAATTGCTTCTTTAAGCTTTCTTAAAATGTTACCAGATAAATATTCATCTGAAGTTTCATACCCCATATAGTAACATTCTTTAAATAAATTAGGATTTTGAAATATTAAACCACGTAATTTATAAATAATCTCCTTTTTATTAACTTTTGTTATTTTTGAGATATATTCAATGTCAACTTTACCTAAATTTCTTAAAGAATTAATTAAGCCATCTCCAACAGTTTCAACACGAATTTCTTTTTCATTATCATTATTATTTAATATTTTGCTCCAATCAAGTTCTAAATCATTATTTTCTATTTTTAAATATTCCATATTTTTGATTTCCTATTATAAATATTTCTTGTTCACAATATTAATTGTAAAAAAAATATGGTACAAAAATGTACCATATTATATAAAAATTTATAAAAAAACACCAATAAAAAAGATATTTAAATAATTTATCTTAAGTCCAATTTAGAATACCATTATTCATTATTGGTATTTCAATATAACATTACTTCAAATATATTATTTGATATATTTTAAAACTCATTTTTTACTATAATTATCGTTGTAAATTTTAAGACTTTTTGGTTTTAAATATTTTATATAAGGATTTGGATTTTCAAAATTAGAAAAATTTTCAAGAACTGCAACATATAAGACATTCTTAACATATTCATCGTCTATATCACATAAGCTTTCAATAAATGAATATATTTTTTCTATCATCACTTTATCATCAAGTTCAACTTTTGATTCAAGATAAGGCAAAAATACATCTTCAAAAACAATGAAACTTCCTGTATCCAATCCTTCTTGCCAATTAGTTTCATTTTCAAATTTTGACTTAATTTCTGGAACAGCTGATAATAACATTTGGTTTAATTCTCTTGATTTCATCTTATTTTGACCTATATTATTCCCAATCAGACCTTGTGGTAATTTCTGTAATTGCTTTTGTAGCTAAACGTAATAATTCTTTATCTTCATCAGTTAAAGTATCGCCTGCTTCTTCAGCATCACAAAGAGGTCCTTCAATTTCATCAAAAATATATTCAACAATTTCTCCAATATTGTCTTTTGTATATTCGTTTATTCCTAATTTAGGAAGTATTTTACTTCTTAAAAAAGAATCAATTTCTTTAGAATATCTTTCCATCATTTTTTTCTCTCTTTAAAATCTATTTTTTTAATGAAAGTAAGCTAACACTTTCAATATGTGATGAATTAGAAAATAAATCAACTGGCGTTACTTCTATTAATTCATAACCATATGCTGATAAATATTTAATATCTCTTGCACAGGTTGCAATATTGCAAGAAATATAAATAATTTTTGGTATTTTCATTTCAATTACTGTATCTAAGAATGATTGATCACAGCCTTTTCTTGGCGGATCAAAGAATATGACATCAATGCTTGTTTTCTTAACAAGCTTTTTAATTTCATCCTCACATTTACCACAAATGAAGGTAGCGTTAGATATATTATTTAATTCTTTGTTTTTATTAGCGTCCTCTATTGCTTTTGAAACAATCTCAATTCCATAAACATGCTTAACTCTTTTTGCTATATTAAGAGTAATACTACCCATTCCACAATAAGCATCTATTACCTCTTCATTTCCTGATAGGTTAGCATAATCTAGAGCACAACTATATAATTTTTCACATTGATCATGATTGACCTGAAGGAATGTCAAAGGAGAAACATTAAATTTTAATCCTAAAATATCCTCAACAAGAACCGGATTTCCTGCTATTAGTGATAATTCATCAGTTAATACAACATTAGTTCTTTTAGAATTAATATCAAGATAAATAGATGTAATATTATACTTATTCATTAGCTTTAAAGCTAAATAATTAAATCTTGCATCCTTCCTTGTTAAAATAAAAACAACCATTATTTCCTTATTTTTATTAATTCTTAGCATTATATTTCTTAAAATACCAGTATTTGTTTTTTCATCATAAATACTAATTTCATTTTCTATACAATACTCTTTTGCATCCTCTAAAATATTTGAAAATATTTCTGGTTCAATTAAACAATTAGTTCTTTTAATAACATTATGACTTCTTGAAGCATAAAACCCATAAACAACCTCACAATTTATCTCTTGAAATGGGACAATACATTTATTACGGTAATGATAAATATTATCACTTTTGATTGTTGGTCTAACTATTGCCTCAATTCCTGTAATCTTTTTTATAGTTGAAGCTACTAATTTTTGTTTAACTACAAGCTCTGAAGCATACTTAAGATGCATTAAATCACAACCACCGCATTCTAAAGCATAGGGGCAAATATTTTCTTCTCTTAAATTCTTATTGATGCTTAAAAGCTTTATAGCAGTAGCAAAAACAACATTTTTGGCTTCACCTGTTATCTTTGCTAAAACCTCTTCATCAATAAGAGCATTTTCCACAAAATAGGTTTTATTATTAACTCTTGCCACACCCTTACCAAAATTATCAAGAGCTTCAATCTTTAATTTAACTAAATCGTCCATATTATCTCCTATTAATTATATTTTTTAGCTAGTCCACCCTTAGATGTTTCACGATATTGGCTTCTTAAATCCTGGCCTGTAGCAAGCATTGTTTCAACTACTAAATCGAATGTTATTTTAGCATCATTATTATTCAAATATGAGGCAATTTTATAAGCATCAAGTGCTCTTAAGGCAGCAACGGCATTTCTTTCAATACAAGGAATTTGAACGTAGCCTTTAATTGGGTCACAGGTTAAACCTAAATGATGCTCCAAGGCTATCTCACTTGCTGAATCAATTCTTTTAAAATCACCATCATTTAAATAAGCTAAAAAGCCAGCAGCCATCGCACAGGCTGTACCAACCTCAGCCTGACAGCCTGCCTCCGCACCACTAATTGAGGCATTAAATTTAACAATATTGCCTATTAATCCCGCAACCTTTAAAGAATTAATTATTTTTTCATGAGAATATCTATCTAAATCAATGGCATATCTTAAAATCGCTGGTAAAACACCTGATGCTCCACAGGTTGGAGATGTTACAATCTCCCCACCAGAAGCATTCTCCTCACTTACAGCATAAGCATAAGCTACAAGATTATGACGATTTTTATCTTCATTATCAATCTCATTATATATAAGCTTAGCCTTTCTTTTTATTTGAAGAGAACCTGGAAGTGTTCCTTCACTATTTAAGCCTTTGTTAATAGAATCAAGCATAACATTATATATTTTTTCAAGATATTCATTAATATTTTGATCCTCGAAGCTATCAACATATTGACTTAATGTTAAATTATTTTCTATACAATATTTAGTAATATCCTTAAGCTTTTTATGAGGATAAATATTTATCGCCTTTGAAGCTCTTTCGCCCTTAATCTTAATGCTTCCCCCACCAATACTATAAATTTCTTCACTACCAATTATTTCTTTATTTTTATAGATAATAAAACGCATAGTATTTGGATGAGGTACCTCACTTAAGCCATCAAAATTTATTTTAACTTTGTGAGGTGCTAAGGTTTTCTTAATAATATAATCTGTTAAATGGCCTTTCCCTGTAAGCGCAAGTGAGCCATAAAGAATAACTTCAATTTTATCAAAGCTTGGATATTTATTTAACACATATAATGCTGCCCTTTTTGGTCCTATTGTATGTGAGCTCGATGGCCCATTACCTATTTTAAATAATTCTTTTATCGAATGCATATAATCACCTATTTTTTTAATTCTAGCTTTAGCTCCATAATGGCATCTCTAACCTCGGCTGCAGCTTCAAAATTAAGATCCTTTGCATAATTCTTCATTTGTTCTTCAAGCTCTTCTATTAGCTTTTCCTTATCCTTTGTAGTCATTTCAATCTCATTATAAACTCTTGATACATCCTCATCTGGATGCTTAATAGAAATTGAATTAGGAATTTCCTTAATAATTGTTTTAGGAACAATATTATGCTCCTCATTATATCTAATTTGAATTGCTCGACGTCTCTTTGTTTCTTCAATTGCTACCTTCATTGAAGGTGAAATAGAATCGGCATACATAATTACCAAACCATTTTCATTTCTTGCAGCACGACCAATTGTTTGAATTAATGATCTTTCACTACGAAGGAAGCCTTGCTTATCGGCATCTAAAATACAAACTAAGCTTACCTCAGGTAGGTCAAGACCTTCTCTTAAAAGGTTAATACCTACAAGGCAATCATATTTACCAAGACGTAAATCTCTTAAAATTTCTAATCTTTCTAATGATTTAATTTCTGAATGAAGATATGCAACCTTTAATCCTAAATTCTTTAAATAGCTTGTTAAATCCTCACTCATCTTAATTGTTAAGGTCGTAATTAAAACACGTTCATTTCTTTCAACTCGCTTCATTACCTCAGCATAAATATCATCAACCTGGCCCATTGTTCCTCTTACCTCAATATTAGGGTCTAAAAGTCCTGTAGGACGTATAATTTGTTCTACAATTGGATAATTGCTTTCATAATCACCAGGTGTTGCTGAGCAAAATAAAACTCTATCTATCTTTTTTTCAAATTCAGCGAATTTTAAAGGTCTATTATCTAAGGCTGATGGTAATCTAAATCCATAATTTACAAGTGTTTCCTTACGACTTCTATCACCATTATACATACCTCTTACCTGAGGAATTGTAACATGTGATTCATCAATTATTAATAAGAAATCCTTAGGAAAGAAATCAAGCAAGGTTGAAGGTGTTTCGCCCTCAGCTCTTAATGATAAATGTCTTGAATAGTTTTCTACACCACTACATATACCAATTTGCTCAAGCATTTCAATGTCGTATTTAGTTCTTTGCATAATACGCTCAGCCTCTAAAGGCTTACCCTCATCTAAGAACTTTTGATGCTGCATCTTCAATTCTTCTTTAATTCGTCTAATTGCTTCAGTAAGCTTATCCTTGTTAGTAACAAAGTGCGTAGCTGCAAATATATTAATAAAATCAAGAGAATCAATAGTTTTACCACTAACAACATCAAAGGTTTTTATACGATCAATTTCATCATCAAAAAATTCAATACGAATACCATTTTCATGCTCATAAGCAGGGATTATTTCAAGTACATCGCCTCTAATTCTAAATGATGATCTTTTAAAATCAAAATCACAGCGTTCATATTGCATTTCAACTAATCTTTCATAAATCTTTTTACGATTGTATTCTTCACCAACTCTTAAGCACATCATTGAGTTTTTGTAATCCTCGGGATCACCAATACCATAAATACATGATACAGAAGCAACAACTATGACATCATCATAATCAATTAATGCGGCAGTAGCGCTATGGCGCATTTCATCAATTTCATCATTAATTCTGGAATCCTTTTCAATATAGGTATCAGATGATACCACATAGGCCTCTGGCTGATAATAATCATAATAGCTTATAAAATAAACAACATGATTATTAGGAAAGAAGCTTTTTATCTCATTATAAAGCTGTCCAGCAAGAGTTTTATTATGAGCTAAAACTAATGTTGGCTTGCCAAGCTCTTTAATAATATTACACATAGTAAAGGTTTTACCAGTACCTGTTGCACCAAGTAAAACCTGCTTATTTATTCCCATATTAAAGTTATCAACAAGCTCCTTAATAGCCTTAGGCTGATCGCCTGTTGGGGCAAATTTTGAAACTAATTCAAAAGCCATCATTATCACTTCCAAATATAATTATCTATTTAAATTATACCACAATGATTCTTTTTTAAAAATAAAAATACGTATATATTTATTATTTTATTTAATAATATAAGTATGAGCACATTAACAGAACAATTAATCAAAAAATTAACAAGTAGCAATGAATTAGCAAACATTATGGATAGTAGCACTAGCTTATATAATTTTAATTCTTTAAGGGATTTAGAACTTATTGATGATCTTAAAACAACTATCATTTCAGAAAACAATAAATATCTAAAATATGCACCACTTTATACAAAAGCTAAAATTATATCATATGGAATGAATGGTAAATATGAAATTAGTCACGTTCATTATTTAAAGGATGGCTTAAATATTGAAATTAATCGCAATAAATTGCCATTCATAAGATTAGATTTAAATTTATATTCGACCTATCATTTAAATCAAATTTTAGGAATATTCCTACTTCTATTTTATAATGGCTATTCTAAATATGAGCTAAAAGCTAAGCTTGCTAAAATTAATTTTAAGGATTACGAAAAAAAAGATAATTTAATAAAAATAAAATATCATAGCTATTATGATTTAAAGGAAATATTATTACACCTTTATAGCTATGATAAGCATCCTATAATTATTTTAAATAGCCATAAAAATGGCGAAAAATATGCAAAGCTTGTTTCATTATTCGCAGATAAGGCCTTTTTAGTTGGCGATATAAATTCTTTAGATGGCTTAAATAAAGGTTATATTAGCGACAGCTTCTATCTAACCTATGATATTAAAATCGCCCTAAAAAATGCTTCTAATCTTACTAAATCAAAAATCTATATTCTAACCGATTCCTAATGCCTCTTTAGCTAGTTTATCAACCATTTCATTATAATAAACATTAGTATGGCTTTTAACCTTATAAAAATTGACCTTAATTTTTTTGGAAGCCTCTATTGCAAAATTGCGATAAGCAATGCTTATTGGCTCATTTGCCTTCCATAAGCCTCTATACCAGCATTCAATTCCTTTATAATCATAATATAAATCTAATTCCTTTATACCATGATTAATAGCATATTGAATAATAAACCCTGCCCCCTTTATTTCTCCTGCGACATTTCGATGCTTACTATAGCTATCCTCATCATAAGCTTTTTTGAATTGCATTACCTTATCATTAATAATCAAAACACAGCCGAATGAATAACGATTTGTTTTAGCATCAAATGAACCATCAACATAAGCATAAGGATTTTGTTTATTATTTTGTTCTTCTTCATCATTTAAATAGCTTTTAGCATCATCATAATTAGAAAAGCTTTTATAAACTGCGTTTTTAAATCCCGTCACACTTTTACTGCATTCGTCCCAGTTATCAAAAATTCCTATTTTATTTCCTTGCTTGACAGCATAATATTTCATAAAAAATCACCATTTTAATTATATCAAAAAAATGAACAAAAAAAAGGCAAAAAGGCCTTTTTCTATTTTATAATCAAATAATTACCTATCTAATTTAGCTAAATAATAAATTTATAATTCAACTCTTGGCATTTCCATATAAAGCTTTTCAAGTGAATAATGTTCTCTTTCCTCACGAGTAAAAATATGAATTATTATATCCTTACAATCCATTAAAACCCATGATGAGCCTTTCCCCTCGATTGCACGTAGGTTAATACCAAGTGCCTCATAATCTTCCTTAATATAGGTTGCAAGAGCATCAGCCTGACGTGGTGAATCAATTGTTACGATAAACATATAATCAAAAAGTGGTGAAACACCCTTCATATCATAGCATATTACATCATAGCCCTTAACCTTATCGATATTATCTTTAATTTTTTTAAGCATTTCCATTTTCATTTCCACCTCATAAATTTTTAAAATTTCATACTGGTCCTTATTTGGCATTATTTTTTTATTCTCTAGCATATTTATGATACATTTAGTTGAATACCATATTGCACTATCAATACCAATATTTAAAAGAACATCACGACATAAGATGCATGATTTATATTCCCTTGTTTCCTCAGTATAATCACTAATCACTATTATTTTATCAAGCATAGTCATTTTTGTCTTACCATAAACATGACACTTTATTGCTTCATAAATTTCTTTATCATTAATTACAAGCTCATAGCAAGCCTTAGCAGAAGCATAAGCATGAAATAATGGTGTTGTTTTCTTACACTCATCTACTAAAGCCTGATCAGCAATATAATTAGCCATTTCTTCTTCTGTTTCATATTTATAATAATCATGCATTAAACCAGCAATTTCGGCCTTAAGCTCATTTACATTATATTTTTTTGCAAGCATTATTGCCATTTTAGCAACACCATAAATATGGGCAAGTCTATTTTCATGACCACTATTCTTATATTTTTTTGTTACAAGCTCGTAAGCCTTATTTCTGGCCTCCAATAAGAGATTCTCTTGCATATACTTCACTCTTTTCTAAATATAATACTCTAATTTTTACATTACCGCTTAAAGAAACAAAGCCAATTCCTGGAAAGCAAATATCATATTTTAGATTTTTTAATTCAAAATCCTTAGACTTAAATTTAATATTTTGAGCTTCTTCCTTTGTTGGCGGATTTAAAATATCACCAAGATGCTTGTCTAACATATTTTGAATATTTTCCGTTTTAGTTCTATGAATATATAATGAATTTGCTACATAAATTGTTGCATTAGTATTTCCCTCTAAAATACTTATTCCCCCAAGTCCAGCAAGTAAAATTGTATTTCCACTTCTTAACTGATAGCTTTTTGGCTTTATTTCCGTTTTTGGTAAAATCGTTAAATATGATTTAGGTAATAATGATTCTAACACATTAGCATCATTTATTAAGCCCGGAGTATCAATAAAAGCTTTATTATCCTCAAAAAAAGGAATAGTTATTTCATCAAGAGTTGTTCCAGGAATAACACTAGTAGCTATTACATCGCTAGTCATTGCTGTAAATCTCTTTAATAAAGAATTAATTAATGATGATTTTCCAACATTTGCACATCCTAAAAAATAAACATCTCTACCCTTACGTGCTAAATCAATTGTATTCATCAAATCATCTAAAAAATACCCTTTAGTTGAAGAAACTAAATGAGTAGCTAGTACTCTAAAGAATTTCTTTTCACACATTTTTGATAATTTTTCAACCATCGCCTTGGGATTAGTAGAATGGGGAAAAACATCATATTTGTTACCAACCAAAATAACATCCTTATTTCTTAATTTATCAATTACGCTTGGAATAAGGGTACTAGATAAATCAAGTAAATCAACAACATAAATTATAAGACCATTTTTTTTAAGTACGTTATCAATAACTGACTCATAATTCTCTTTACTAGCAACAATCTTAGGTAATTCGTTATAGTGCTTTAGTCTAAAACAACGCTTGCAATAGGGCTTAGATTCATCAATAATATTAACATAGCCCATTTCGTCTTCTTTAGTATTTTGTAAAATAGCTCCACAGCCCTTACATCTTATTGTTCTCATTAGCCTCTCTCCTTTTGATATAGTGCTAATCTTTCATCATATAAATCAGGGTATTTTTTTCTAACCCTTTTTAAAATGAAGTTTTCTAATTTTCTATTAAATCTTGTTACCCACTTTTCAGTTTTAGAATCAATAGCCTTAACTAAATAGGTTGTAAGATTAAGACGCCTAGATCCAAATACGTCAGTCATTAATTGATCGCCAAATTCAACAACCTCATCAATGTTATATTTTTTACTGGCAATCTTCAAAGCCTTTTTCAAGCCAAGCTTTAATGGCTTTTTGGCAAATTTAACATATTTTAGTCCTAATAGGTTTGCAAAATATTCAACACGATTTTTTCGAGAATTAGAAACAATAATTATTTCAAACCCTAAAGCCTCTACCTCTTCCTTCCATTTATATAAAGCCTCTGTCGGCTTAGTTTCTTTATAAGAAATTAAGGTATTATCTAAATCTGTTAGAATTAATCTTTTACCATTTGCATATAAATTAGTGTAAGATATGTCGTAAATTGACGAAACATAATAATCCGGTATAAATTTTTTTAGCATTTTAATCACCTCATATCTAATTAAAGGAGTTTTTTATGTTAAATTTTTTGTTTTTATTACCTTTTTTTGGAGCCATTAAAAGTGAATCCTTCCCCAAGAAATTAACTGATGAGGAAGAAAAGCATTATCTAAGTCTAATGAAAAATAATGACAAGGAGGCTAGAAACAAATTAATCGAACACAATTTAAGGCTCGTTGCCCATATTGCCAAAAAATATGAAAATACCGCTGATGATAAAGACGATATTCTTTCAATAGGTATAATTGGCTTAATAAAAGGCGTTGATACTTATCATTATGATAGCTATAATAAGCTTGCAACCTACGCCGCAAGATGCATTGAAAATGAAATATTAATGCATCTTCGTTCCAATAAAAACAAAAGAAATTATGTTTATTTAGAATCACCAATAGGTTATGATAAGGAAGGTAATGAAATTGAGCTAATTGATTTTATTGAAGATAAATCTCCAAACGCTTTAGATAAATTAATTAAAGATAATGAAATGAACGACCTATTTAAGGCCCTAAAGCTACTTTCTAGCAAGGAATCAGAAATAATTAATTTACGCTATGGACTAAATCATCAAAAGCCTTTAACTCAAAAACAAATAGCCTCAAGGCTAAACATTTCTCGAAGCTATGTTTCAAGAATTGAAAAAAGAGCCCTAATGAAGCTATATTATTCACTTACCAATAAATAGGGAAAAAAGACAGGTAAAACCTGTCCTTTTTATTCTACAGTAACAATCTTTACTTTTAGTTCCTTACCAGATTCTGTAGTTACAATACAAGTCTCACCAGCAGAATGACCAATAATAGCTTTTCCAAGTGGAGAGTTATTACTAATTTTGCCTTTAAATGGGTCAGCTTCAATTGTACCAACGATTTCAAAAGAACGATTAATACCACTTTCTAAATAAAGCACATCAACCTTTTTACCAGCTGTAACCTTATTTGATGTATCTTTAGTAATAATCTTATAATTCTTTAAGATATTTTCAATCTCGTTAATACGATCCTCAATTCTAACTTGTTCTTCCTTTGCTGAAGCATAATCAGCATTTTCAGATAAGTCTCCTTGAGCTCTTGCTTCTTTTATTGCTTCAATATTTGCTGGACGATCGACATTCTTTAAATGCTCTAGCTCATCCTTTAAATTTTGTAAACCATTTTCAGTTAATTCAAATACTTCCTTATTAATCATAATAGGACCTCCTAAAAATTCAGCTATTTTATTATACTAATTTTTAACTAAAAAATCAATAATAAATGATAAATCAATCGAAAAAGTCAGTGACTTTTTCTTTCCTTAATATTTTTGATAGTAAAATTGCATCCGTAAGCTTGGATTCAAGATAATTATAAAAATTTTTGTCATGACCTAAATATCTTAAATGGGTAAATTCATGATAAACAACAAGCTCGATAAGCTTTGGCTCAAGCTTAGCACAAATACCACTAAAGGTAATTCTTCCTTTTTTAGGATAGCAATTACCAAATGCTGATGTCATATACTTATAATTAAATTTAAGTGGCATTTTAATATCGTCCTTGAAGTCAACTAAAGCCTTATTAATGATTGGCTTTATATATTTATAAGCCTCATTTATATAAGCATTTCTTAATAGCATTCCCACATAAGCTAAATCATCATTAATAGTATAAATAATAATTTTATCTAAAAATAAAACCTTGTCATATGTGCTTTTAATAATTTGATAATCATAAAGCCTTCCTAAATAGTGAATTTGCTTATCAGGCTTTATCGCTTCCTTTAATTTCAAATAATTTTTTTGAAGCATATTTATAATTATTTTATCATCCACTACATATGGCATTGACATATATATTTTATGGTTTCTAACGCGAAGATATATATTTTTATTATTCCTTTTAATAGAAATATTTACATCAAGTGGTTCGTTATTTATAATATATCTTTTTAGCATAATCTTAAAATCTCGTTTGGATATAAAGGCTCATTACATTCCATATATATTATTTCTTTAGGGTGTCTTGCCGCATCAAGAGCCTCGAAATCCTTGTTAAATATTTGACCAATGCTAATCACCTTATCACGATTATAGCCAAATAATTCTAATTTAGAATTGGGTAAAAAATAATTTCGTTGTTCAACAATAGCCAAATGCTTTTCATTGTCATAATCTAACACAATTCCCACAAATTCCTTAGTTGGAACCTCAGTACTCATATCAAAAAGCTGTTCCTTCGTTGTTGGATTACCAAATAAGAAACCAGTTGAGGTAAGACGATTTTCACCCTTTTTAACCTCTGCTGCATAGAAATCCAAATTAGAAACCTTACCAGTTTTTTCATATTCATCAATAAGCATACGATAGCTTTTAACAACTGTTGCGATATAATGAAGACTTTTCATACGTCCTTCAATTTTAAATGATTGTACATTTAAATCCATTAATGTAGGAATTGCTGAAATTGCGCATAAGTCTTTACTACCCATTGCAAAATAGCCATCATCATTATTAAGCTTGTTTCCATCAGAAAAAATATCATATTTCCAGCGACAGCTATGAGCACAGCCACCACGATTAGCATCACGATTAGTTAAAACATTAGAAAGCATACATCTTCCACTATAGCTCATACACATACCACCATGAATAAAAACCTCTAAATCAAGCTTAGTATGCTCTCTAATAAGCTTGATTTCCTCTAGACTTGCTTCTCTAGCTAAAACAATTCTTTTAACTCCTAGCTCTTCATAAAATTTCATAGCCTCTGTATTTAAAATTGAAGCCTGAGTTGAAGCATGAATTTCTAAGCTTGTATATTCCTTAGCAATTTTCATAATAGCTGGGCTTGAAACAATAATCGCATCAACATGAGCCTCATCAAGAGCTATTAGGTAATCCCTAATTCCCTCAATATCTGACTCATGCATAACTATATTACAGGTGACATGAACATGAGCATTGTGCTCATGAGCAAACAAAACGCCCTCTTTAATATCATCAATTGTAAAATTTGAAGCACGAGAACGAAGAGAATAGCGTTCACCACCAATAAAAACGGCATTGGCACCATATAAAACTGCCATTTTTAATTTTTCTAAATCACCAGCTGGTGCTAAAAGCTCGAATTTAGACATTATTATCACCAACCTTTATATAAACCGTATCATTATAAAGGAAGCCATCTTCACTTTGTAAGCCAAGCTCTTTAATAATTTCTAAGGCCTTATCACTAGCTATTTCATTATTAAGAATTCCTTTAATACATTTCAATATAGCTTTAATTTGTTCACTATTTAAAAGAAATGTTTCAACAAACAAATATCTTGCTTTTATATTTTTAAGCTCTTTAAGTAAATTTAAAACATAGCTTCTAAAAATAATAGTTCCATATTCACGCTCTAAAACTGGATACAACTCATTTCTAGTTTCTTCCTTTAAATAATAAATTCCCTTTTGATTTCTAGAATTTATTTTATTTTCTTCAAGATATAATGATACTAAATGACGTTTACTAAAGCTCATTTGCTGGTAGCCAAAAATTTTATAAAAAATATTTCCATTAATATATGAAGCAATTTTATTAACATCATTCAAGGTAATTTCTTCACTTAAACCAATTGTAAGCTTTGAATCATTACTATAAATCAATGCGTCAAGATGATTACAAATAAGAGTATTAGGATCATAAATAATTTTTTCCATAATGGTTAATTCTTTTAAAATATTTAAAGCACCTAAATCTGTAACATAAAATAAATCAGCATTTATAAATTCACGAACAAAGCTTCTAAATTCATTTATCATTGGCTCATGAAGCATTAAATTAAGCTTTAATACGAACTTTTTATTATGAGTATGACAAACATTCATAATAAATTTTAATTCGTCTTTAGTAAAGCTCTCATAATTTATTGTTGAAAATAAATCGCAACCAGCCATTAGGGCATCAGTATTTATTAAAATTTCCTCTAAATTCTTTATTTCATTTAAACTAGTAACGATCATTTTAACTCCTAATATCTAAAGCTACCCTTGCCTTTACCCTTACCCTTATGGATTTTAGGTTGAGCCATCCCTGCCATATTACCATTTGCAACATTTTGCTGCATACGCTTCATATCTGTTTCACTCATACCATTCATTTGCTTCATTGTCTTTTTCATAGTATCAAGTGAATTTCTTAATCTATTAACCTCTTGAATACTTCTTCCAGAACCCTTGGCAATACGTTCTCTACGCTTTGATGATGAATCAATCAAATCCGGATTACGTCTTTCCTCTTCAGTCATTGAGGAAATGATTGCTTCCATAAAATCAAAGGCTCGATCATCAACATTTTTAACAGCCTCTTTTATTTTTCCAAGACCTGGTAAGAAACCAAATATTTTAGAAATTGAACCCATTCTTTTAATCATTTTAAATTGCTTTAAAAGATCATTATAATTAAATTTATTGTTGGCCATTTTTTCAGCCATATTCATCATTTCTTCTTCATCAATGTTATCCTTAACTGTATCAATTAATGATAAAACATCTCCCATACCTAAGATTCGATCTGCTAAACGATCAGGATAGAAAATTTCCAAAGAATCAAGCTTTTCACCACTTGATGATAGTTTAATTGGAATACCTGTCATTTCCTTTATTGATAGGGCAGCACCACCTCTAGAGTCACCATCCATCTTTGTTAAAATGATTCCGGATATATCTAGCTTCTCATTAAATGCCATAGCAACATTAACAGCATCCTGACCAGCCATAGCATCAACAGTTAAAAGTACCTCATTTGGAGATGCAATTTCCTTTAAATCCTTAAGCTCATCCATCAGTTCCTCATTTATTTGTAGACGACCGGCTGTATCTATAATTACAAAATCACAAGAAGCTTCTTTAGCTGCTATTAAGCCTTCCTTAACTATCTTTTGGGCACTATTTTTTACACCCATTTCAAAAACAGGGACATTTAATTGCTTACCAATAGTAACAAGCTGATCAACAGCTGCAGGACGATAAATATCAGCTGCTATTAAAAATGGCTTTTTATTATACTTTTTACGATAGAATGCAGCAATCTTACCACAGGCTGTAGTTTTTCCTGCACCCTGTAAGCCTACAAGCATAATTACTGTTGTTCCACTTTTCTTTAGATTAAGCTCATTTGCTTCACTACCTAAAACATTTTTTAATTCCTCACGAACAACATCAACTACCTGAGCTCCAGGATTTAAGCCCTTAAGAATTTTTTCACCTAAGGCCTTTTCCTTAACATTTGCTAAAAATTTTTTAACAACCTTATAGTTAACATCAGCCTCAAGAAGAGAAAGTCTAACCTCTCTTAGCATTTCATCGATATCATTTTCATTTAATTTTCCACGTCCTGTTACACGACGTAGTGCCATTTGTAAACGACTAGATAAGTTATCAAAAGCCATTTTATTCCTCCAATATAGATAATATATTTTCTTTAATCTTTGAATCTATAGCCAAGCTCTTTATTTTCTCAATTTTTTCATAAAGGTGCAGCTTTTCTTCATATTCCTCTAAATTAGTACATGATTTTTTAATTAAATCATAAATAGCATTTCTACTCACATTATAATTATCTGCTATTTCTGATAAAGAATAATCCATAAAATAATAGTCTTCAAAATAAAGTCTTTGCTTTTCAGTTAGTAAACTAGCATATAAATCGTAATATGCAATAATTAACTCACGATTTTCCATTTATTAGTCCTCAAAGAAATCAGCAAATAAGCCATAAAGGTAATTTTCAATATCAAACACCTCTAAGTCCTCAATTCCCTCACCAAGGCCTACGTATTTAATAGGTATTCCCATTTCATTTCTAATTGCTAAAACAATACCACCCTTAGAGGTTCCATCAAGCTTAGTTAAAATAATACCACTAACCTCGGTTGCTTCCTTAAAGGCCTTAGCCTGTGACATACCATTTTGGCCAGTAGTCGCATCAATAACAAGTAAGGTTTCCTGAGGAGCACCAGGACAAAGTGACTCGATAACTCTCTTCATTTTATTTAATTCATTCATTAAATTAACCTTAGTTTGTAATCTTCCAGCTGTATCACATAATAAAACATCATAGCCTTCATTTTTAGCCTTAGTAACTGCTTCATACATAACTGATGAAGGATCACTTCCATCAGGCTTTGTGACAATATCAACACCTATTCTTTTAGCCCATACATCAAGCTGAGCAATTGCCCCAGCTCTAAAGGTATCTCCAGCCGCAAGTAATATCTTCTTTCCTTGCTTCTTTAAGGAATAAGCAATCTTAGCAATTGAGGTAGTTTTACCAACACCATTAACACCAACAAACAAAATAACAGATAGACCATTTGGATTTAAATTTAAATTGGCATTAACAATTTCACCCTTTAAATAAATCTCAAACATTTTATCCATTATCATTTCCTGAAGAACTTCTTTATCAGTTATTTTCTTATTTTTAACCTCTGAACGAAGCTCATCAATGAAATTAACAACTGTATCAACACCAATATCAGCCGTAATAAAGATTTCCTCTAGCTCATCAAATAGTTCATCATCTATTTTAGTTTTATCACTAAGTAGCTCCTTTAAGGTTTTAAATGCGCCCTCTCTAGTTTTATGAAGACCCATTTTATATTTTTTACTTTTATTTTTATCCTTCTTTTTAAATAATCCAAAAAAAGCCATTAAAATCACTCCATATCTTTATTGATTATAGCATATAAATCAAAAAAACACAAACATAGAAAAAAAGAACAATGCTGTTCTTTTTATACTTTATTATCATTATTGTGAGATGGACATTTGTCATTGCTACAAACTAATCCATTTTCACCCTTTAGCATTATCTCATGACATATTGGACATTTTTCATTTGTTGGCTCAAGTGAATAAATATTTTTACATCTTGGATAATTACTGCAGGCATAAAATTTATTACCAGCATTTTTTCCTCGCTTAGCAACTCTTAAAACAAAATGACCCTTACCACATTTAGGACAAATAACATCGATTGCTTGATTATTATTTTCCTCACAATGCTTTGAACAAACCTTATTTCCATCCTCAAGCATCATTACAGCGCCACATTTAGGACAATATTCATTAACTGGTTCAAAATTAATGATATTTCGGCATTTAGGAAAATTACTGCAGGCATAAAAATATTTTCCTTTGTTAGCACCCTTAGTTGCAAGATGTCTTAAGAATGTTCCACTATTACAGCTAGGACAGGTAATATGAGTATCTAAAGGCTTCTCCTTATTTTCATCTTCCTTAACATATTTACATTTAGGATAATTACTACAAGCCACAAATTCGCCATATCTTCCTTTACGAATTACTAAATCTCCACCACAAAGAGGACATATTTCTCCTGTCTTAGTTGGCTCTATGCGCTCCATATTTTCTTTAGCCGAATCAAATAAAGGAATAAAATCACTATAGAATCTTTTCATTTCAGCAAGCTCTGTATCCTCGCCCTTAGCAATTTTATCTAAATCCTCCTCCATATCAGCAGTGTATTTTACATTGATAATTGGTGAGAAAAATTCATCAAGCTTTTCGGTAGTAAGAATTCCCTGTTCAGTTGGAATAAGCTTTTTATCCTTAATAGTAATGTACTTTCTTTTAGTTAGAGTAGACATAGTTGTTGCGTAGGTTGAAGGACGACCAATTCCTTTTTCTTCCATTTCTTTAATTAGCGTTGCTTCTGTAAATCTACTCTTAGGTGTTGTTTTTAAATCCTTAATAATAATTTCTGAGGCTGTATAAATCTCACCAACCTTGAATTCTCTTAAAGATATATTTTCATCCTCATCACTTTTGCCATAGACCTTTAAATAGCCATCAAATTCTAGCTTTTGACCATTAAGCTTCCAAGTAGTTCTAACATTGTCAAAAATAACCTTAGTTGCTGTAAAGCGTGATGGAGCCATTAATGATGCAAGGCTACGATTGTAAATCAAACGATAAAGTTTATATTCATCAGCTGTTAAATAAGCCTTAACTGATTCAGGAGTTCGATATATTGATGTAGGTCTTATACCCTCGTGAGCATTTTGAGCAAGCTTTTGACTCTTTTCTTTTCTAGCTCCTAAATAATTAGCTCCATATTTTTCAACAATATATTTATTACATTCATTTACAAAGATATCAGATAAATGCGTAGAATCTGTACGCATATAGGTTATTAATCCGGTATGAACATCGCCAAGATTTTTTCCTTCATAAAGTCCTTGAGCAATTTGCATTGTTTTAGTTGAAGAAAAATTAAGTTTATTTGAAGCATCCTGCTGCAATGTTGATGTCGTATATGTTGGTTTACTTTCTCTTTTAGTTGGCTTTGCTTCAATACTTGATACAACAAATTCCTTTTTTAATTCATTTAATAAATTTTCAGCAATACTTCGATCCTTAATATCTGCCTTTTTACCATCAATTGTTTGCAAAGCTAGCTTAAAATCAGGAAAGATTGCTTCCATCTCATAATAATTTTCAGGAACAAACGCTATAATTTCCTTTTCTAAATCAACTATAAGCTTTAATGCCACGCTTTGAACACGTCCAGCACTTTGACTTTTAATCTTTGATTGTAAAAGCTTAGATATTTTAAAGCCAATAATACGATCAAGCATTCTTCTTGTTTCTTGGGACGCAACTAAATTCATATCAATTTTTCGAGGATTTTTAAATGCCTCTAAAATAGCTGGCTTAGTTATTTCATGAAATTCAATTCTATCAATATCATTTAAATCAAGTCCTAATACAGTAGCTAAATGATAAGAAATAGCTTCTCCTTCACGATCGGGGTCGGTTGCAAGATAAACCTTGTTACCCTTGCATTCCTTTTTTAGCTGAGAAACAAGACTACTTTTATCCTTTAAAATAATATACTTCGGCTTAAAATCATTTTCGATATCAATTCCAAGGCCATCCTTGCCAGATGTAGCTAAATCTCTAATATGACCCTTTGATGATAAAACCTTAAAATCATCACCCATATATGTTTCGATTGTTTTTGATTTTGAAGGTGATTCGACAATAATTATATTTTTCATAACATATCACATCTTTTCCTTTTTATAATATATTCATAAATTAAAGGAAAGTCAAGAATTTTTTTTTACGACTTTCCTTTAAATATTATATATTTAATTTTATTCTAGTTCAAAGGCTCCGGTATATAATTGATAATAGCGACCCTTACTTGCGATAAGCTCGTCATGACTTCCTCTTTCAATTATACAGCCATGATCTAAAACCATAATTGCCTTAGAATTCTTTACCGTTGATAATCTATGAGCTATAACAAATACAGTTCTTCCAGCCATTAGCTTATCCATTCCATCAGTTACTAAAGCTTCTGTTCTAGTATCAATTGATGATGTTGCTTCATCTAAAATTAATACTGGTGGATTAGAAATAGCCGCACGGGCAATTGATAAAAGCTGACGCTGACCTTGAGAAAGCTGAGCACCATTTTCAGTTAAAACGGTATTATAGCCATCAGGAAGATGACGAATAAACTGATCAGCATTAGCTAGCTTTGCAGCATTATAAACCTCTTCATCAGTTGCATCTAGCTTACCATAACGAATATTGTCCATAATTGTTCCTGTGAATAAATTTGTATCCTGCAAAACCATTCCCAGAGCATGACGCAAATCTGCCTTCTTTATCTTATTAATATTTATGCCATCAAAGCGGATTTTACCATCTTGAATGTCGTAAAATCTATTAATTAGATTTGTGATTGTTGTCTTACCAGCACCAGTTGCTCCAACAAAGGCAATTTTTTGACCAGGCTTAGCATATAAGCTAACATCATGTAAAACAATTTTTTCAGGATAATAGCCAAAATCAACGTCAAATAATCTAACATCACCTGTAAGCTTTGTATAGGTAATGCTTCCATCGTGATGAGGGTGCTTCCATGCCCACATTCCCGTACGAGTCTTTGCTTCAACAATTTGCTCACCATCATATTGAGCATTAACAAGTGTTACATAGCCATCATCAGCTTCACTTTGCTCATCTAATAGCTCAAAAATACGTTCAGCACCAGCAAGAGCCATAATTACAGAGTTAAACTGATTTGAAACCTGAGAAACCTGATTACAGAATAGCTTATTATAGCCAAGATAAGCAACAAGCTTACCAACATTAAAATTCAAAACCTTATTTAAAGCTAAAACTGAACCAATCATTAATGTAATTGCATAAGAAATATAACCTAAGTTATTCATAATTGGCATTAAAATATTAGCATAGGTATTAGCCTTTGTACTAGATAAGGCAAGCTTTTCATTAACCTTATCAAAATCAGCCTTAGCTTCTTCTTCATGATTAAAGACCTTGACAACCTTTTGTCCCTCAAGCATTTCTTCAACATAGCCGTTTAGTTCTCCTAAATCAACCTGCTGACGAACGAAGAATCTACCACTTTTAGTACCTAAAACCCTCGTAACTAAGGCCATCAACACAACAGTTATAATAACTATTATTGCTAATATAAAATTGGTCATAAACATAAATACCGCAAGCATTAGCATTGTTATTCCACTAGTAATTAGCTGAGGAAGTGATTGAGAAATCATTTGTCTTAGCGTATCAGTATCATTAGTATATTTACTCATTATTTCGCCATGATTATGTCTATCAAAATAAGAAATCGGTAAGCTTTGCATATGCATAAACATTTTATCACGAACATTTTTTAATGTTCCCTGAGAAATATTTACCATTAATCTAGCATTTAAATAAGAACAAATTATCCCTATAATGTAAGCAACAATAACAGGAATTAAGGCATTAAGTAAATATTTAGTATCAATAACTCCACTTACTTCATATTTTTTTATTAGGGTAGGAATAATTGTTTCAATTAATGTCGCATCAAAGCTTGTGCTATAAACTGTAGCGAAGCTAGTTCCAAGGATACATAATAAAACTAAAATTAATTGTAGCCAATAATCCTTCCAAACTAGCTTTAATAATCTTTTTAAGGTTTTAAAGGTATTATGCTTCTTATTCATTTGCACCAGCTCCCTTCACCTGTGATGTATATACCTCACGATATATTTCATTATTCTTTAATAGTTCTTCATGAGTTCCAATGGCATTAATTTTACCATCATCTAAAACAATAATTTGATCAGCTGATTCAATTGAAGAAATTCTTTGAGCAACAATTATTTTGGTAGTATTAGGAATTTCCTTAGCAAAGGCCTCACGAATTAACGCATCAGTTTTAGTATCAACAGCACTTGTAGAATCATCTAAAATCAAAATTTTAGGCTTTTTAACTAAAGCACGAGCAATACATAATCTTTGCTTTTGACCACCTGAAACATTGCTACCGCCTTGTTCAATTCTTGAATCATATTTATCTATGAATGTTGATACGAATTCATCAGCCTGAGCAAGCTTTGAGGCATGAATTAGCTCCTCATCTGAAGCATTCTTATCTCCCCAAAGTAGGTTTGATTTAATTGTTCCACTAAATAAAACATTCTTTTGTAATACTACAGAAACCTGATCTCTTAATGACTTAATATCATAATCCCTAACCTCAACGCCACCTATCTTAAGTGAACCAGATGTAATATCATATAAACGAGGAATTAGATTTACAAAGCTTGACTTAGCACTACCAGTTCCACCAATAACACCAATAGTTTCTCCAGACCTAATATTAACACAAATATCTTCCAAAGCAAGCTTATTAGGATCTCCATTATATGAGAAATTAACATGATCAAAAACAATTGAACCATCTGCTACATCATAAATTGGATTTAAAGGATTCTTAATTGTAGTTTCCTCCCTTAATACTTCTTTAATACGATTAATAGACTCCTTTGACATTGTAATCATTACAACAATCATAGAAACCATCATAAGACTCATTAATATTTGCATTATGTAGGTAAATAAGCAGCTTAAATCACCAGTTGTCATATCACCAACTGCAATAATTTTAGCAGCTAAATAGCTTACAACTAAAAAGCAAGTATATACTGCAGCCTGCATAAAAGGATTAACGAAGGCAAGTATTCTTTCTGCACGTGCTGAATATTTATAAATTTCCTTTGAAGCATCCTTAAACTTGTTAATCTCATGATCCTCACGAACATAAGCCTTAACAGTTCTAGCACCGGCAACATTTTCTTGAACAACAGTGTTTAATCTATCATATTTTTTAAACATTTTCTTAAAATTAGGATGAGCTAAATTCATTATAATAAATAATAAAACTGCTAAAATTGGTACAACATAAGCAAACACAATAGATACATTAGCGTTAATCTTAAATGCCATAATAAAAGCGAAAATCATCATAAATGGCGCTCTAACAGCAATACGAATTATCATTTGGAAGGAATTTTGAACATTTGTAACATCAGTTGTACATCTTGTAATCAGGCTTGATGTTTGAAATTTATCAATATTTTCAAATGAAAAATCTTGAACATTATAATAAATTGCTTGTCTTAAATTTTTGGCAAAGCCAACAGATGCCCTCGCACAAAAGATTCCAGATAATGCTCCAAATATTAAGGATATAATAGCTAAAGCAATTAGAATTATACCCGCAATAATAGCACCTTTTTGAACTGACATATTAGCTAAAAATTTTAAAATCAATAGCTTTGCCTCATTACCAGAATCAATAATATTAACGATATCGGCAATAACAAGAGGAATCAATATTTCCATTGCAACCTCTAATGCAACACATATAGGTGAAAGAATTGTATAAAGCCAATATCCATTAATACATGACATAATTGTTTTTTTCTTTTTCATTTATATCACTCCTAAAAATTCTTTATATTTTTATTAATTTTACTAATAATTTTGTTTAACATAGCAGATTCACTAGCGCTTAAATTAGCAAAAGTTTCTTCTTCTGTTTCATCCATAATCTTCTTGATTTTTAAAACAATCTCATAAGCCTTGTTTGTTAAAACAATTTTCTTTAATCGTTGATCATTTAAAGCATTAATTCTTTTTACATAATTTGTTTTCTCTAAATTTTGAATTATTGAAGTAACTGTTGGAGCTCTCAAGTCAAACTCCTCTTCAATATCCTTTTGAAAAATATCTCTTTTTTCTTCTTCATCCAAAATAAAACAAAGTATTCTACTTTGAATGGATGTCAATTCAAAGCATGTCAATTTTCTATCAATTTCACGCTTGAATTTATTTGTAATTTGAACTAAATCTTTACCATAATTTACCACGTTAAAACTCCTTATTAGTTAGAAACCTAACAAATTTTATCACAAGATTAATCATTGTTCAACTCTAAAACGTTTACAAAAAAATGAAGAGAAATTATTACTTCTCTTCATTAAAATCAAATTCTAATTGTTTGCAAAAATAAGAGCTGACAGGCGAATAGGTCCTTCGATGAATTGCACAAGGGCCTAATTTTTTTAAAGCCTCAACATGTTCCTTTGTACAATAGCCTTTATGATGGGCAAAGCCATAGCCCGGATATTTAATATCCATTTTTTCCATATAATGATCCCTTGTAACCTTGGCAACAATACTTGCTGCAGCAATGGATGCACTTTTAGCATCACCATGAATAATTGATTCATGAGGTAGCTCTAGTTCATTTAAAGGCATCGCATCAATCAAGACATAATCTGGCTCCTGCTTTAAGCCCTTAACAGCCTTAAGCATTCCATTTTTTGTTGCCTGATAGATGTTCATATCATCGATTTCCTTGACTCCTACAAAAACAACATTAACAGCTATAGCCTGCTGCATAATTATTTTATATAGCTCTTCTCTTTTTTTGGCTGATAATTGCTTAGAATCATTAATTCCCTCAATCCTAGAGGTTAATGGCATAATTACAGCCGCTACAACACAAGGGCCAGCAAGAGGACCACGACCTGCTTCATCTACGCCACAAACATAATTATAGCCATAATCCTGTAATTGTTCCTCATGAGAATATAGATTTATATCTTTATATTTCTGGATACTCATACGAAATCCTTCCTAATCTACCCTTTTGCAAATCGGTTATAAATATATCAATACTGCGATCAATGTCAACAATATTTCCTTTAGTAATGGCACCACGTCTTCTACCAATTTGCTCTATTAGATCTAATACTTCAATTTCATTAGCATTTTCAATATTATAACGTTCATGAATTGCCTTAGGATACTGGTTTTTAACTATTTCTAAAGCAACCTTAGCTATTTCATGCATATCTAAGATTTCTTCCTTTATGGCTCCACATATTGCTAGCTTAACACCTGTCATTTGGTCTTCAAATTTAGGCCATAATATTCCTGGTGTATCAAGTAGCATAAAATCATCTGTAACCTTAAGCCAAGCTTGAGCCTTTGTAACACCAGGCTTATCACCTACTGGTAATGATTTTCTCTTAGCAAGTACATTTATGAGAGTAGACTTACCAACATTGGGAATGCCAACAATCATAGCCTTTATTTGCTTTGAAGAAATCCCCTTTTCGGCTCTTTTTTTAAATAATGACTCTAAAGCTTTATTCGCATAAGGAATAATCTTTTTCATATTATACATTTCTATTGAATCAATATCTAAAGCAATCGTGTTTTCATTATTTAAATAATTAATCCATTTTGCTGTTACCTTGGGATCAGCAAGGCAAGCCTTACATAATAGAACAAGTCTTGGCTTATTCTTAATAATCTCATCTATTAATGGATTTTTACTCGCAATAGGTATTCTTGCATCTCGAAGTTCAATAACTAAATCAATTTTATCTAAGGCCTCCAAAACCTCTCTTTTAGCCTTAGCCATATGTCCAGGATACCACTGAATGACCTTCATCATTCCACCTCCTAATTATGAATTATATCTTTATTTATTTTACCAATTTTATTAAATGGATAAAAACGAAATCCTACACTACCCAATATATCATCCCTATAAATTAACCCTATCCTTCTACTATCAGTTGAATTAGCTCTATTATCACCAAAAACCATAAATCTATTACTTGGAACTACAAATTCTAATGAAGTATAATCCGAATCAATACTATCAGTTAATATTTTATATTCTAAAATTCCAACATTTTCAGCAAAGCTATCATTTACATAAAGCGTATCAGTCGTATTATCATATTTAACCTTATCACCAGGTACAGCAACAATTCTTTTAACAAAGAAGCCTGAATAATTACCATATTCCTTATTTGAGGCATCAAAAATAATTATATCATCACGCTTAGGCTTATAATTTAAATGCCAAACCATAACGCGATCACCACTGTTTAGTGTATTTTTCATTGAAGGACCATCTACAGTACATGGAGTAACAATAAACATAATAATAAAAAATAAAAACACAATTGAACTCAAAATAAATGTAACCATATCATAAATTTTATAGGTTTTAACTAAAACTTTTAAATGATCAGCATGCTCATTTGTTTTAACCTTAATCAAAAACATAATAAGAGCAAACAAAGCTAAAAATAAGCAAGTTGCAGCTAAAAAAACAATATAGAGTTCAATACCAAACATATCCTCATGATTTAAAAATGAATCAAAGGTTATTTTAGCTAACTTCTCAACCTTCTTATAATTTAAAACTGTAAATAATAATAAAACAAAGATCAATAAAAATCTAATTAAAGGGTTAATTATTAGCTGATGATGCATATACTCATTTGCTTCCTTTGAATATTCATCATTTCTAATTAGCTCTTGATATTCATTTAATCTTTTTTTATTCAAAGTCATCATCCCCGCGTCCGAACATTAAATTTAGCTGGTGCATATCAACTAAAATTTCCCTACCTTTATTACTAGTATTTCCCGGTTTTTTTTCAGATACAATTCCTTTTTGTTCTAAAATTGCTACAATTCTTTGAGCACGATTGAATCCAAAATTAAACTGCTGTTGAATACCATTTATTGAACAGCTCTTGCTATTAACACAAAAGCTTGCAACATCATATAATAATTCATCACTTTCACCAGCCTCGGCTTGTTCATTTTTGATTTGTGTATTTTCCATTGATTTCTTTAATTGATCATGCGTAAATACATAATCTGGAGCTGCTTCATTACAAATAAAATCGCAAACTTCAGTTATTTCATCATCAGAAACAAAGGCTCCTTGAACACGCTGTGGAGCATCTATATCCTTAATAAGCATATCACCCTTACCAAGAAGATTTTCAGCACCACCCTCATCAAGAATAGTATTACTATCAACATAAGCTGCAACACGGAAAGCGATTCTTGTTGGAATGTTTCCTTTAATATTTCCTGATACAACCTGAACTGTTGGTCTTTGAGTTGCTACAACCATATGAATTCCTGCTGCACGAGCCTTAGCGGTAATACGCTTGATATTATCCTCAATTTCAGCACCACCACCAGTCATTAAATCTGCAAGCTCATCAATAACAATAATGATATATGGAAGCTTCTCAAGAGATAATTCAGGGTGTGCCTTGGCCTTCTTATTATAATCACCAATATTACGAACACGGTTAGCATTCAAAACCTGATATCTTCTTTCCATTTCCTCAACAGCCCATTTTAAAGCTCCTGGTACTAATGAAGCATCTGTAATTATTGGCGTAATTAAATGTGGTAGACCCGTATAAAAGCTAAATTCTACCTGCTTAGGGTCAACTAAAATCAGTTTTAATTCATCAGGCTTATTTTTTAACAATAAGCTAATTAGAATTGTTGACATACAAACAGATTTACCTGATTTAGTAGCACCGGCAACAAGACAGTGAGGCATATCATCAATACATCTAGAAATAGGATTACCATCAATATCCTTACCTAGCATAACCATTGTCTTATTTTCACTTTTGATAAAATCATCAGTAATAATATCACCAAAGCATACCATTTCCGTCTTATCATTTGGAACCTCAATACCAACTGTCTTTTTTCCAGGAATTGGCGCTAAAATACGGATACTCTTTACACCAAGATTCATTTGGAAATTCTCATGAAGGCTTTTTACACGGGCAACCTTTTGACCAGCTGCAAGCATTATTTCATAACGAGTAAAGGCTGGACCCTTCGTATAATTAACTACTTCACCCTCAACATCAAATGATTTTAATGTGTCATTAATAATATCCTTCTTCTCTTCAAGCCAAGCAGGAACCTCATCACTTGAAGCACCTGATTTTTTAAAGATATCAAGTGGTGGTAGCCTATAATCATCATATTTACCACTAACAGCCTTAGGGCTACTTATAGCTTCCTCTTCCTTTGGCTTATCATCATCATATACAATTTCTTGAATAGGCTTTTCTAAATCTAAAGGCTTATCAACACTAATAGGCTTTTCAATAACTGCAGACTCTTCTTTTTTTATTTCTTCATCACTTGACTTAAATAAGAAGCTTGGAATTGATGAAGCCTTAGGCTCCTCTAATTTAGGATCAAATGAATTATATTCATATTCATCATCAAAATTAATGTCTAAATTAATAGTCTTCTGTTCTAATACAGGCTCCATAGATTTTGGCTCTTCCTTAATAGAAGGCTCTTGGTCGATTTCCTCAACAAATGAGAAGCCAAGCTTTTTCTTTTTAGGTTCAACAATTTCTTTTTTATTTTCAATAGGTGCTTCGTATTTAACACCAAATAATTTTTCGCGTTCTTTATTAGATATTTTAGAAAATTCTGGGTATTTACTACCATATTTTCTTAAAAGCTCTTCCTCTTTAATATGCTTATCCTCTTCAGAACGAAAGGCATCATAGGCTGAATCAACATTAACTGAGCCTTGGTTATCTGAATATACTACCTTATCCTTTACTTGACTACCAAAAAATACTGATCCAATCTCACCCATAGAAAACTTAGGCTTTGAGGTAATTAATCCTTCATCAGATTCTGTAACCTGAGGTATTCTAAATGGCTCTTCCTTTTCAATAGCTTTAGGCTGTTTTTTCTTAAATAATCCCATTTTATTGTTCCTTTCTTCTAAATAATTTATGTTTTTTCGTTTGTTTTTTAGAAACAATTGGCTTAACAGCTTCATCCTTAGTAAATTCTAAGTCATCATCCATTAAATTTTCATCACCAATTTCTTCAACAATTTCAGCAACACCACTATCAATTGTTACATCCTTATCAAAAACACTCTTAGAATATATTTTATACGTTTCTTCGCCAATTATTCCCATAATAACTAGGCATAACTTCTTTAAAAGCAAATTCATTGATGCCGTAGAAATAAATCTTTTAGCCCACCATAATGGATTAATAACATTAATTACCTTCTTTGCAGCAGTCAAGGTTTCAGAAATCTTATATTTCTTAGTAGCTTTAATAATTGGATTTTCGTCAATTATTTTTTTAACATCTGTCCAACCAACAATCGTTGATATTTTTAATTTTCTAAATATTCTCAAGCCACGCTTTGATAATATTTCATCAACACGTAAGGAAATATAATTAGCTAGCAATATTAGTTCATCAATACTAAGCTCAAAAACTGGATGTTTACTATTTGGAAAAAATCTTGAGGCAATATGAATAACAAGCTCCTTAGATAAATTATAGCAATATCCAATCATTGCATCCTCACCTTTAAGCTTTTTATCCTTAAAAGCATTTTGAGCATCTAAAATAATTTTTTTGATTTCTTCATCGCTAACATCATTAATTTGTGACTTAATAACATATTTCTTCTTATTTAATGATAATAATATCAGTAATAAATAGACTAAGGCAAATATAGCAAATCCTACACCCAGTCCAATTAAAAAACTAAAGAAATTGGCAAAATTTATAATGTTATTTAAAATCATTTTAAATTATTCCTCCAATTCCACATATACATTAATTATACAATAAATGCATCACTTTTTAAAGCCTAAAAATAAAAATAAGAGTAGTCACTACTCTTATTCTAAGCCAATTGATTCCATCAAATATTTACCATTTGTGGTTTTACATTGGCCTTCCTTTATTTTATAATCAAATTTAATCTTATCATTATCATAATCTTCATTAAAATGGTAATTTAAAACATTTTGAATTTTACATAATTCAAAATCATGTGTTGAAATAATCGCATATTGATTCAATAGCTTTTCAATAACCCTGGTAGCACCAACAAGTCTATCAGAAGCATTAGTTCCTTTAAATATCTCATCAATAAGTGCAAATATTTTTTCGCCTCTTTTTATACCATCAATAATATTTTTTATTCTCTTAAGCTCAGCATAAAAGGTTGAAATACCCTCTAATGTTAAATCATTAACACGAAGTGATGTATAAAGTGATAGTCTTGGAGCTTCATAATGGCTTGCGGCTACTGCACCACCAGCCATAAATAAAACATAATTAATGCCTAATGATCTCATAAATGTTGTTTTTCCACTCATATTTGAGCCAGTTAAAATAACTACACCATTTAATTTAAAATCATTACCAATAGGATTCTTTATAAGAGGATGACGAACATCTTTTACTACAAAGCTTTCTCCAAGCTTAGGAAATGTAGTATCAGGAAGAACAATATTTATATTCGCCAAGGATAAATATGCTTCTTTAAGTGCTAAATTATCAATAAGATTAAAAAATGAATCTAATTGATTAGTACTAAAATGCTTCATTTTTAATAATATAAAGAAATCTAAAAAGAACATATTACCAAGTAAATAAACAAAAATATTTTTTCTGCTTGCAATTAAATCACATAATGAATTAACCCTATTTAAAGATTTATAGTCACATTCCTCACCAAGCTCCTTAAACAAGGCCTTATATCCTCTAAGCCCTGAAGAAATACTTGCTGTCTCGTAAGTAAAAATTTCATTATTAGAAAATAAAACTCTAGTATAAGCAAATTGAAGTAACAAGGTAATAATACTTATTCCGATAAAAGAAATATTGATAAAAGAAAGACAAATTCCAAAAATAAAAATAATGGGTAATAATATTAAGCCGATAAAAGATTTTTTATTAAAACTAATACTGCTACTTACTAATGATTTTAAAGCAATTAAATCATCTAAATTATAATCATTTGCCTTAACCTGAAACATCTTTAAAGCGGTGTTATATTTTAAAGCAACATCTAAATCACTAAATCTTTCAACTTCTTTTTGAGTTAGTTCTATATCATTAGTACCATTCTTTAGCATATCTGCAAGCTTCTCCTTACCACTTGGAGTTTTAGCACTACAAATAAATTGATACAATGATTTTTTACCAAAAATATCTAAATCATGTTCCTTATCAGTTTTTAAATATTTAGCACCATTATCACTAAATTGCATCCATTTCCCATTATCTCTATAAAGATACTCATCTAATACTGAATTTACTAAATCTAATCTTTTTCTCCTTTTAAAGAAGCGAGAATAATATGCTCCTAGGCTAACAAATATAATCACACATGCAATTAAAAAATAATAATAAAAATTTTGCTTTAGACTTATTCCACAAATAAGAAAAATTATAAATATAATTACAATCAAAATTCTTATCTTTGAAAATTCATCACATTTTTTATTAATTTTTTCTAATTCAATATTATTAGTCTTTTTAATATTTTTTATTTCATCAATTTTCATAATTTCAAAAGAGTCCAGTAACCTAGACTCTTTCCTTTCTTCAATTATTAGTATTTAATAACAATAGGCTTTGTATGCCAAATTTCATCATTATATTGACGAATTGTACGATCTGATGTGAAAAAGCCACTCTTAGCAGTATTTACAATTGACATATGAAGCCACTTCTCTTGATTCTTATATAATTCATTTGCTCTTTCCTGAGCCTTAACATAAGAATCAAAATCCTTTAATACAAAATAATGATCACCATATAATAAGTTATCACGAATTACGCTGAACTCATCAGGAGCAACATTTGTAAAGAAACCATTTGTTAATTGATCAATAACCTCATGTAGACGAGGATCGTTGTTATAAATATCCATTGGGTTATAGCCACCCTCACGATAAATATTATTAACCTCATCAGAATTCATTCCAAATATTATCATATTGTCATCGCCAACCAAATCATGGATTTCCACATTTGCGCCATCCATTGTACCAATAGTTATTCCACCATTCATCATAAATTTCATATTTCCTGTACCTGAAGCTTCCTTAGATGCAGTAGAAATTTGTTCAGAAAGGTTAGCTGCTGGCATAATTGTTTCAGCATATGTAACATTATAATTTACTACAAACACTACCTTTAATAAATTATTAGTCTCATAATCATTATTAACCTTATCAGCAATTGTATTAATTAGCTTAATTACCTTTTTAGCAAAGAAATAGCCAGGAGCTGATTTTGCGCCAAAAATAAATGTATGAGGATGATAATTAGCCATAAATTCTTTATCAGTTTTTAATCTATTATAGACATACATAATATGTAGAGCATTCATTAATTGACGCTTATATTCATGTAATCTCTTAACCTGGATATCAAAAATTGAATGAACATCAATGCTTACACCCTGAGAATTATAAATCTTATTAGCAAGGGCCTTTTTTCTAGCAAGCTTCATTTGAGCAAATAATGCCTGAACCTTTTTATCATCAGCATATGGTAAAAGCTTCTCCATTAAATTTGGATTACTAACCCATTCCTTACCACAATATTCATTTAAAATCTCTGTAAGCTCGGGATTTGATTGCACTACCCAACGTCTATGAGTTATACCATTAGTCTTATTATTAAACTTACCAGGATAATAATCATTAAATACCTTCATTTCGATATTCTTTAAAATTTCAGTATGTAGGGCAGCAACACCATTAACACTAAATGATCCAGCAATAGCAATATTAGCCATATGAACAAGACCATCCTTAATAATAGCCATTTGACCTGCTTGATATGAATTATCACCATATTTTGCAGCAATTTCAATTAATAGTCGACGATTAATTTCTTCTGTAATTGTATATATTCTTGGTAATAATCTCATAAATAAAGATACTGGCCATTTTTCCAAAGCTTCGGCTAAAATAGTATGGTTTGTATAAGCACAACAATTCTTAGTTATATTCCACGCTTCATCCCACTCTAGGTTCTCTTCATCAACTAATATACGCATTAATTCGGGAATAATTAAAGCTGGGTGAGTATCATTGATATGGAAACATACCTTTTCACTTAAATTCTTAACTGTACCAAATCTTTTTTTATGATAGCGAATTGCCGAAATAACTCCAGCTGAAACAAAGAAATATTGTTGCTTCAAACGAAGAAGCTTACCCTCCTCTGTATCATCATTTGGATAAAGCATTGAAGATATCTCTCTTAGCTTTGAGTGATATGTAAAGGCATCATCAGGGTAGGTATTTGCAGGCTCTGCACTCCATAAACGAAGATTATTTACAACATGATTTCCATCACCAATAATTGGAATATCATAAGGAACAGCCTTAACATATTCTGCATTCTTATGTCTAACAATAAGCTTACCCTTTTCGCTATCCATTTCAATATAGCCAAAGAAAGGAATTTCAACTGCTTCTTCTGGCTTTCTAATTTCCCAAACGTTAACATCCTTTAACCAACGATCTGGATGCTCTACCTGATAACCATTACGAATTCCTTGCTCAAAGAATCCATAGCGATAACGAATACAATTTCCATAGACAGGAAGTCCAAGGCTAGCAGCAGAATCCATAAAGCAGGCTGCAAGTCTACCAAGTCCACCATTACCAAGTCCAGCATCAGTTTCTTGATGCTCAACCTCATTAATATCAATGCCAAGCTCACTAAATGCTTGCTTTACAAGCGGATAAATTCCCGCATTCATTAAATTATTTGTAATCATTCTTCCCATTAAGAATTCCATTGAGAAGTAATATACCTTTTTTTCTTTATTATCAAATTGTTTTTTTATTGTTTCGTGCCAATCTTTTGCGATATAATAACGAACCATCTCACCTAAGACAACATATTGCTGATATGGTGTTGATTCCTTAAATTCTATTGCATATTTATTTTCAACATTAGAAATAAATGCTTTTTTAAATGAGGCAACACTTTTAAAATCTAAATCTTCCATTTTTTTCCTCCATTAAACACTAGAATTATAGCATATTAAAATCTACTTATCAATTATATTATTGGTAGATGAAGTCTTTTTTTTCACATTTTTTTCACATTTCATTTTAAACATACAAATACCAAGAGGCGGAATTGTGATAAAAATTGAATTTAGAGAATGCATATATTCTTTTTCTTCCTTATGATTTCTTAAAGCTTTAGGATTAATTTTATTTGAACCGCCATAAATATCCTTATCACTATTAAAAATTTCATAATAGCTTCTTTTTCCAGGAACACCAATTTTATAATTTTGATAGGTGTTTGGAGTAGCATTCATTACTACAACAATATGCTCATCAAATTTTTTAGAAAATCTAGCATAAACATATAGACTTTGATTAGCATTATCGGCATCCAAATATTTAAATCCCATTGGGTCATGATCTAAAGACCACATCGCTGGCTCATTTTTGTACAAGCAAGTCAAGTGCTTCATGAATAATGATGCACTATCATGAGCTGGGAATTTTAATAACACCCAATCAAGCTCATGCTGAAATGCCCATTCTGCAAATGGGGCCATTTCCTGTCCCATAAAAATAAGCTTTTTACCAGGATGAGTAATCGTATATCCCATTAATAATCTAAAGTTAGCAAACTTCTGCCAATAATCTCCAGGCATTTTATCTAGTAAAGTCTTTTTACCATGAACAACCTCATCATGAGATAAAGGTAAAATAAATTGCTCACTATAATTATACATCATTGAAAATGTTAATTGATTATGATGATACTTTCGATAAATTGGATCACGCTTAAAATAAGTAAGTGTGTCATTCATCCAGCCCATATCCCATTTATAATTAAAGCCAAGACCACCAATTGATGATGGCTTAGTAACACCAGGATAATCACTAGAATCCTCTGCCATTAATAAAACTCTATCATCATAGCCAAAAATAATTTTACTTAATTCTCTTAAAAAATCACATGCTCCTTTATTTTCACCACGATTTTTATTACCCATATAATAGATAATATTACTAACCGCATCAACTCTAAAGCCATCAACATGATAATATTTTAAGAAAAACATCGCATTAGAATATAAAAATGATCTTGTAATTCCTTTTCCCAAATCAAGATTAGCTGTACCCCATTCCAAATTTTCTCTAATATTTGGATCAGGATAATCATATAATGGTGTTCCATCAAACAAATAAAGGCCATTTTCATCCTTACAAATATGTCCAGGAACCCAGTCAAAAATTACTCCATATCCTGCCTGATGAAGCATATCGATCAAATACATTAAATCCTTAGGTGTACCATATCTAGATGTTGCTGAATAATAGCCAGTTCCCTGATAGCCCCATGATGCATCTAGGGGATGCTCATAAACTGGCATAAACTCAATATGAGTATAGCCAAAATCCTTTAAATAATCAATTAGCATAGGTGCAAGCTCACGATAAGTATAATAACCATTTTCTTCTTCACTTTTACGCTTCCATGAGCCTAAGTGAAGCTCATAGATAAGCATAGGCTTATCATAAACCTTGGGATGAGTATACATCCAATAATCATCATGCCAGTCATAACCATTAATTTCATACACTATCGAATCCTTTAGTGGTCTAAGTGCACTATAAAAGGCATAAGGATCGCTTTTATATTTCTTTGAGCCATCAGGAAGAATTAATTCATATTTATAGCGCTTGTTTTCAAAATCACCATCTAAATATAAATACCATATTTTTGAATTAATCTTTTCCATTTGACATTTTTCGGCAGAAAAATCATTCCACTCGCCTAAAATACCAGCCTTTATAGCATTTGGTGCATATAAACAAAATTCACAACCGATTTTCTTACCAGCTTCATCGTATACTAAATGAGCACCAAATATCTCATACGCTCTTGTATCGTCACCTTGATCCAAGTAATATAAAAAGTTAGAATCAATTCTATCATAGATTCTCATAAATTAAGAACCTCCTTAAAAATTATGTCATATCTTACTTATATTTTAACAAAAAAAACTACTTTTAACAACACAAAAATAACAAAAATGCTAGATAAATATCATCTTATCTAGCATTAATTTAAATAATTATATTATTTATAATGAATTTATGCATTCATTAATTAAATTGTAATTGAATCCTCGATTTATTAAGGCTCTTGTTTGCTTATTTCTATCCTTATTATTGTTTTTATTTAAGTATTTTATTATTGCTGCTTTATAGATTTCATCACTAACCTCTCCTAAGGAAGCAGCAATTATTTCACATGATACTCTAGCCTCCTTAAGCTTGTATTCTATATATTTTTCGCCATAGCCTAAATTTAAATAATGCTCAATAAGTGACCTAGCATATAAATCATCATTTATTATTTTTAAGGCAACAAGCTCATCTAAAATTAAATCTATGGCCTCATCTGGCGTAGAAATTTTCTTTAAATATAGTGAATACTGATATCTACTTTTTAAATATGTACTAGCGTATTTTATAAGCTTATTTTTATAAGAATTGTAGGATGACTCCTTAATCAATTCCTTATATAGTGTATCATCTATTTCCTTATTCTTAATTAAGCGATATTTAACAACAAAATCCTCATCAACATTTAAAGCAATACCATTTTCAAAAATAACATCATAAAGATTTTTATTCTTCTTTAAATCTATTACCTTAATCATTTTATTTCTGCATCTCCATAATAGCCAACAACCTCCCTAGTTGTTGACATAAAAGTAAAGGCATTTTTATCTATTTCTTTAATGAAATCAGCAAGCTTATAGCTCTCATCCTTATCTAAGGTACAAATAACTAAAGTTTTATCATCTCCCGTATAGCCACCTTTACAATCAACTAGTGTTACACCACGCTCAATTTCTTTAAATATCATCTCTTTAACTAAATCAGGCTTAGTCGTTATAATATAGGCCGTTCTTCTTGATTTAGCATTCATTGATATGTTATCAACAATATAACCAGTAAGAATAACGGCAATAACTCCATACACAACATGTTCAATATTATAGCTAAATGCTCCTTTAAAGCCAAGGCCGCCTATGATTACTACTGTCCAATCTGTCAAATACATTGTTTTAGATAATGGCATATGGAAATATTTACATAAAATTTTTTGAATAACATCCATTCCACCTGTGCAACCATTATTTCTAAAGCATAATCCAAGCCCTAAGGCCACTAAAACCGCACCACATAGTGCACATATAATAAGCCTTCCTTCTGTTATATTATCATAAAAGAAATTAGGATTACAGGTTTTCTCTAAGGCTAAAAGTAACGTTGGTGATAGCAATGAAGCATAAATTGTTTTTAAAAAGAAGCTTCTGCCAATTAAAAACAATCCTAAAAATAGGGTTATAATGTTAAAAGCATACATAAAAATTGAAGACGGAACACCAAAGGTTTCATTTATTATTAAAGCAATTCCCATTCCTCCACCAGTAACCAAATCAGCAGGTGTATAGAAGAAAAAGAACCCTAAATCAAGTAAAAATACCCCTAAGGTTATTTCTAATATTGCCAAAAGCTTTCTATACCACTTTTTGTTTTTAAGCATTTTTTTCACCTGCTATTTTTTTAAGATATGCATCAATAAAGACCTTTATATCCCCATCCATAACTGCTGTAACATTACCCATTTCCGCATTAGTTCTATGATCCTTAACAAGTGTATAAGGACAAAATACGTAGGATCTTATTTGTGAGCCAAAGCCAATATCCATTTGTTCACCCTTAATATTCTTCATTTCAGCCTCATGTTTTTTAATTTCAAGCTCTAAAAGCTTACTTTTAAGAATTTTCATCGCAACATCTTTATTTTTTAATTGACTTCTTTCATTTTGACAGGTAACCACTATTCCAGTTGGCTTATGAGTAATTCTAACTGCTGAATCAGTTGTGTTAACACTTTGACCACCAGCTCCACTACTATGATATACGTCAATTTTAATATCCTCATCATTTATTTTTATATCATCATTAGCCTCAAACATTGGATAAACATCCACACTAGCAAATGAGGTATGTCTTCTTTTATTAGCATCAAATGGTGATATTCTCACTAAACGATGAACTCCTCTTTCACCCTTTAGCATACCATAGGCATATTTACCATGAATCTCAATAGTAACACTTTTTATACCAGCCTCTTCACCAGCAAGATAATCAATAGTTTTAGCTTTAAAATTATTCTTTGTACAAAATCTCAAATACATACGATAAAGCATATCAGCCCAGTCCATAGATTCAGTTCCTCCAGCTCCAGGATGAATTTCTAAAATACAATCAAGCGTATCATATTTGTCGCACAAAAGTGATTTTTCTTCTATTAAATTTAGCTTTTCAGCAAACGCTACAATTTCTTCATCTAGCATTTCTGCATATGACTCGTCAAGCAAAGCTATTTCATCTAATTCCTTAAGATCATTAAATCCTTTCTTTAATGACTCATAATCAGTCTTTTTTTCTTTTAAATTATTAGCTTCGTCAATTATTTTCTTAGCATTTGCTTGATCAGACCAAAAGTTTGCATCAGCTATTTGTGCCTCTAATTTTTTTAATATAGGTTCGTTTTCTTCAATCTTCAAAGCAACATATAGATCATTTATTTTCGCACTAAAGGCTTCAAAATACTTGTTTATTTCATAGCGCTCCATCTTAATTCCTCCACTTAACAAAAAGACTCCTTTTACAGAGTCTTATCATACTATCTTCCATGGCAATACTTATATTTCTTACCACTACCACAAGGACATGGATCATTACGTCCAACCTTTGGCATAGCATTCTTTATTGAATCACGTTTTACCTCGCCACCCTTAGAATCGTTAGTTGCAAGATCTGAACGCTCCTCACGATGATCATTTGCACGAATTTGGGCACGAATAAGATATTTAGCAACATCCTTATTTATGTTCTTCATCATAATCTCAAACTTACTAAAGCCTTCAGCTTGATATATTTGTAATGGATTTTCTTGAGCATAAGCTGATAAACCAACTCCTTGACGAAGTGCTTGCATATCATCAATATGCTTTTGCCAGAAGGTATCTAGAACTCTTAAAACAACAACCTTTAAAAATTCTTCATACACCTCTTTAGGGAAATTATCTTTCTTTTCATATAATCTCTTAGTTGCCTCAGACATTATATATTCAACTATCTCATTATCATCCTTAGTTTTAATAATATCAACACTTAAAACTGGTCCACCAAAGAATTCAGTATTAAATACGTTACAAATTCCTTCATCATCGATATCGTATTTATTATTACCAACCTGTTTCATATGTGAATAGGCAACATCCTCAATAGCCTTATGAAGCATATTTAAGGCTAAATCCTCAATACTATCTCTAGTTATTACCTCTGTACGCTCACTATAGAACAATTCTCTTTGTCTACGCATTACATCATCATACTTTAAGACATTTTTACGTGTATCAAAGTTGTTTCCCTCAATACGCTCTTGGGCATTTGTTACAACCTTAGTAAACATTTTACTTTCAAGTGGTTTTGTTAAATCACCATCAGCATTCATTTTTATAATCCATTCAAGTCTATTTTTAAATGAATCACCACCAAAGCGCATTAATAAATCGTCTTCAGTAGAAATATAAAATCTCGTAAAGCCAGGGTCACCTTGACGACCAGAACGTCCTCTTAATTGGTTATCAATACGTCTTGATTCATGACGCTCAGTTCCAAGTACACAAAGTCCACCAAGGGCTCTAACCTCATCATCAATTTTAATATCAGTACCACGTCCAGCCATATTAGTAGCAATAGTAACTGAACCCTTTTCACCAGCATGAGAGATTATTTCTGCCTCACGCTCATTATTTTTAGCATTTAATACCTCATGCTTAATACCTTCCTTCTTAAGAAGGCTAGATACGTGCTCTGAAACATCAACACTTATTGTACCAACAAGAATTGGCTGGCCATTTGCATGACGAGTCTTAATTTCCTCAATTAATGCATTAAACTTATCTTCAGCCTTAATAAATAAATAATCTGGCATATCCTGTCTAATAACTGGTCTATTGGTAGGAACCTCTACAACATACATATTATAAATATCTCTAAATTCCTCTTCCTCAGTTTTAGCAGTACCTGTCATACCTGCAAGCTTCTTATACATTCTAAAGAAATTTTGATAAGTAATTGTGGCAACTGTAACAGTTTCCTTCTTGATTTCAACATTTTCTTTAGCTTGAATTGCTTGATGTAAGCCCTCTGAATATTGACGTCCCTTTAAAACACGTCCTGTAAATTGATCAACAATTACCACTTCGCCATCCTGAACCAAATATTCAACACCATTATGGAAAATATAATTGGCTCTTAGCGCATTTTGAATATGGTGAACAACACTTACATATTGAATATCATAAATATTAGGAACACCAAAGAATTTTTCAGCCTTTTCAATTCCTGAAGGAGTTAAGGTAATAGTCTTAGTTTCAATATCAATTTCATAATCATTATCAGCTAATCTTTTAGCAAATGTATCAGCCTGAATATATAAATTAGCATTATTTCTTTCACCACCACTAATAATAAGTGGAGTTCTTGCTTCATCAATTAAAATTGAGTCGACCTCATCAATAATGGCAAAATTAAGTCCTCTTGACTGAACAATATCCTCTTTAAAAACAACCATATGGTCTCTTAAATAATCAAAACCAAGTTCTGAGTTTGTTGAATAAAGAATATCACAATCATATGCTTGTTTTTTTTCTTCCCTTGAAATATCTCTTAGGTTCAAACCAACAGTTAATCCTAAAAAGCGGTAAATTTCACCAATAGGGCCATCAGTCTCACGTTTAGCAAGATATTCATTGACAGTTACAATATGAACTCCATCGCCACCAAGAGCATTCAAATATGCTGGCATAACAGCAGTCAAGGTTTTACCTTCACCTGTTTTCATTTCAGCAATATTTCCACCATGTATAGCAATAGCACCAGCCACCTGAACAAAGAATGGTTTCATACCTGTAACACGATAAGCTGCCTCACGAACAACTGCATAAGCTTCAACTAAAATGTCATCTAAGGTCTTACCTGTTTTTAACAATTCTTTAAAATAAGGTGTCTTAGCCTTAAGCTCATCATCACTTAATTTTTGTATTTCTGGCTCTAATGCAAAAACCTTTCGAGCTAATTTTTCACAACGTTTATATTCTTTTCGACCTGAGTCAAACATATTTTTAATAAAACCCATTTTAATACCTCTCATTGTACAATAATACATTTTAAATGATACCACATTTATCACAATTTTTCAAGAAAAAAAAGTACCTGCTATTAAAGCAGATACTACAAAATAACTTATTTTGTTTCGATTACGGCATAATTACCATCATTTCGCAAATACACAACATTAACCTTATGTGAATTCTTATCTAAATATACGAAGAAATTATGACCAAGTAATTCCATTTGCTCAATTGCTTCTTCTCTAGACATTGGTGTAAGCTCTAAATTCTTTTGTCTTACAACCTCACCTAGCTCTTCAGTAGCGCTTGGAGCCTCTTGGCTACGAATACCTTCTTTACCACGGCGAGACATTCTAGTTTTGTATTTTCTAATTTGTCCTAGTAGCTTATCAACAACCTGGTCAATTGCTACATTCAAATGTGGCGCTAGGGCTTCTGCTCTTAAAATTAAGCCTTTAGCTGGAATTGTAACCTCTACCTTGTGACCTTCCTTATAAATTTTGCAAACGACGCGAGCTGTTACATCAGTAGTATCATCTAAGAAATTTTCAATCTTAGCAAGCTTTAATTCCGCATACTCACGATTTGCATCAGATGGTGTAAAACCATTCTTTCCTAAAACTTCAACTTTCATAAAAAGTCACTCCTTTACTTTGTTTTTCTACAATAGTATTATAGCATTTTTTAAAAGCGTTTTCAATTACTTTACTTACTTTTTATAAACATTTTGTGCCTGTAATCCTTTGTCGCCAACAATCAAATCAAATTCAACTAATTGACCTTCACTAAGCGTTTTAAAGCCATCATCTTGAATTTGACTATAGTGAACGAATATATCATCGTAATTTTCTTTTACTATAAAGCCATATCCTTTCTCATTGTTAAACCACTTAACTTTTCCTACTAACATTTTATTATACCTCCTAATGACCATATTATAAAATTAAGTGTTATATATTTCAATAAAAATCATAACAAAAAATCCGACTATATTTTTACTTTATGACATATTATAACAATTTTTTTATTAGGATTTGCCATAATATGATATTTAATAATATTATATGTCGAATCATTTAAACAAAAAAAATCATATAAGATAACTATATCACCTCTATTAAGAATAATTTCCAATAAATAGGCGTAATCATAGGCGTATTTTTTAGAATCACCATCACCTACAATATAGATATCAACATCATTTTGTTCAACAATTATTCTTGTCATATCAATCTTAATAGCTTTAGGCTTACATTTGTTACAAATATACTTTGTATCACCGCTAAATAAATTATTCAATTTTCTTCTTACATAAAATTCTTGATTACAACATAAACATCTCATCACTTATATATATACAAAAAAAGAGGCATTTTTACTAAAAATGTCTCAATATTCTTTCTATTAAATTTAAAGGATAATATTCCATTGGTGGATTAGGATAAACACAAATCAATCTATAAATATATAGTGACAAATAAAGTATTGAACAAATTATCCAAAAATAAGGTGAACAAAAAATTTTATTAATTCTTTTATGCTTATTAAAAATAATTACAAAAGCAATAATGGGTAACAACCAAAATAAGGGGTGATAATAAAATGCTCCCTTAATATCTAGATGAAAAAGACATAAATAAGCTCTTGTAATTCCACAGCCCGGACAAGGAATACCAAATATTTGCTTATAAATACAGGCGGGAATATTTTTAAAAACTAAACCAAATAATAATGAATAAGCTATTAATCCTCCACCAATGATTAAAATTTCTAGCCATTTTTCCTTTAGAATTATCAAATATTCACTAATCCACTTTTTCATCAATTTTATCAATTATTTCATCAACGTCATCTTTGGCTTTTGATGTTTCTGGTTCTATTTCCTTTTCATTTGTAAATTTGGACTTGTTTAATCCAAATTCATTAATAATTGCCGGAGCAATATTTAAATCACCTCTAGTTTTTTTAAGTGTTTCATCATTAAGAGGCATTCTAACATTAACCTCCAAAGAATTAACATTATTAATAGCTACATATAGCTTACCACCTAGAAAAGCATAAAACTGTTGCCCCCTATATAATTCAGATAAAGCTAAAATTCTATCAATCATCTTAGGAGTCAAAATATAAAAGCCATCCTCTTGAAATTCAGCAAGTGCTGAATATTTTTTATTAAAGGCAATGCTTTCTGTCTCAAATTTTACTAAGCTATTTCTTTTTTGCTTTCCTGGTAAAATATATAGAGTTTTATTCATATCCTTATTAAAATCAAAAATAAAAAATCTACCATTAAAATAAGGACGATAGGTAACAATTCTATGACCTTTAGAATCAGTTGTTTCAATTTTTTCCTCTAAGGTAACATCACTCATTTCAAACAAAACATCATCATAGCTAGACTTAATATAATCCTCGCCATGATAACGATCAGGCTTCCTAAAAAAGCCAGGGTGAAGTACTGATGAAATATCAACCATTCCATCAGGATTATAAATAGCAGCATCGCCAAAATTATCCTTAACAAGTGCTCTTACAACATTTTCTTTAAACTTTTTACTAAATTTTTTAATATGACCCTGACCAATAGCAATTAAGATAATTCCAATCACCAAAAGGATATAACCTAAAATACTAATAGTATCTGTCAAAGATAAAATTAAACCAACAATTATTAAAATTATGCCAAGAGGCATTTTTATCCTTGTTTTTGAATAAACTTCCTTTCGCTCGGCTTCTAGTTTTTCAATTTCATTATTCATAAGCTCCTCCATAAAAAAGGTATGTGGCCTAAAGCTACATACCTATTTACTAAAATTCCATTTTAACATCTTGACGCTTTGAGGCCTCAGCTTCAAAGAAATCACGCTTTGTAAACTTACTACCAGCAACAATGCTATTAGGGAATACAGCGATTTTCTTATTATAAATTGCTACATTAGAATTGTAAGTAGATCTTGCAGCTTGAAGGTTTTCCTCAACTTCTTCAATGCTACTTTGAAGCTTCATAAATACCTGACTTGCCTTCAATTCTGGATAACGCTCAACAACTAAATTAATTTGCTTTGCTGCTTCAGTCATTTGGTTATTAAATTCTGACTTATCCTTCATAGATGCATTACTTGTAGGCTGTCTCATAGAAATAACATCAGTTAATGTATCATGCTCATGCTTCATATAGCCTTTTGTTGTATCAAACATTTTTGTTAATAAATCAAATCTCTTAGTTAAATATACATCAATTCTTGATGAAGAATTGTCGATATCTACTAACATTCTCACAAAGCTATTTCTAACAGAAATATACCAGCTTATGATAATAACAATTGCAAGAACAACAATAGCTGCTATAACAAGACCTATCAATGCTCCTTGTCCAATTAAAAACATTTTCCATGTCCTCCTTATTAAACTTAACCTATTATGGCTATCTATGATAATTATATCACAAGATTTTACCAAAAAATAGATAATTCATATTTTTTTCACAATTTTTATAGATTAAAGTAATCCTTTAATTCTTGAATCTTATCTAATTTTTCCCAAGGTAAATCTAAATCATCACGTCCAAAGTGTCCATATGCTGCAGTTTGCTCATAAATAGGGCGCTTTAAATCTAAGTGCTTAATAATTCCACTTGGAGTTAATGGGAATATTTTCTCAACTGCTTTTTCAATTTCACGCTCAGATACCTTTGCTGTATTAAAGGTATCAACTAAAATAGAGGTTGGCTGAGCAACACCTATTGCATAAGATAATTGAAGCTGAACCTTATCAGCAAGACCAGCAGCAACAATATTTTTAGCAATATATCTTGCCATATATGATGCACTTCTATCAACCTTTGATGGATCCTTACCACTAAATGCTCCACCACCATGTGCTGCTGCGCCACCATAGGTATCAACAATAATCTTTCTTCCTGTAAGACCACTATCACCAGCAGGACCACCAACAACAAATCTTCCTGTTGGATTAAATAAATATTTAGTGTTTTTATCAACCAATGCTTGAGGTACAACCTCATCTACAACATATTTTTTAATATCTCTTGAAAGATCATCTAAGCTAACCTCTGGAGAATGCTGTGTTGAAATTAAAATAGTATCAATTCTTTTAACACTACCATCATCATTATATTCAACTGTAACCTGAGTTTTACCATCAGGACGTAAATAATCTAAAATTTTATTTTTTCTAACATCTGTTAATCTCTTAGCTAGCTTATGAGCTAAAGAAATTGCAAGTGGCATATATTCCTTAGTTTCATTGCAGGCGTAACCAAACATTATACCTTGATCTCCAGCACCTTGCTCATGATCCTTTGTTTCATCAACACCAAGAGCAATATCTGGTGATTGAGGATCAATTGCTACTAATACTGCTAAATTGTCAGCATCAAAGCCAAATTTACCTCTTGTATAGCCTATTTTTCTTACTGTCTCACGAACAATTTTTTGTATATCCACATAATGATTAGTTGTAATTTCACCAAAAACAACAACAAGTCCTGTTGTACATATTGTTTCACAGGCAACACGTCCATTAGGATCGTTTTTTAAAATATCATCCAATACAGCATCACTTATTTGGTCAGCAATCTTATCTGGATGTCCTTCAGTAACTGATTCACTTGTGAAAAACTTTGACATTATAATACCTCCTTAAAAGCCTTTGTTAATTGATCCGCACATGAGGTAGGTTTATTACCACATGTATTTCCCTCTAAAATCTTTACTACATCTTCCATCTTTGACCCATCAACAAGCTTAGATATAGCCTTTAAATTTCCAGGACAGCCTCCTAAAAACTTAACGTTATAAACGCGACCATCCTCGTAATCAAATTCGATTTGCTTTGAACAAACACCTTGTGTTTTATAAATTTTATGATTCATTTTTTATCCTCCTAGCATTCATCATATATTTTTTCAAAATCATCTTGAAATTTAACAAATCTATCAAAAATATCTGCATCAAAATAGACACGATATTCATTAGTTAATCTTTCCATAGAAACCTTATGGTTAAAAGCCTTTTTATAGCTTTTTATACTTCTTAGTGAAACATACATTTCGCATAACATAATTATTTGCGAATTACGATTATTTTGGATTGCTCTCATTCTGCTCAAAAACTCATCATCATTTGAGCCCTCCATATGAGCTCTTATTATATCTTCAGTTTTTCTTTCTAACTCTAATCTTGAAATTATTGTACTACCTAATAAAGTTTGCGACTTTAATTCATCAAATTCCTCTTCATTATCATAATTAAGATGTTCATTTAAAGAGGCAGATTTACGAATATGAATTGTACAAAAATCACTTATTTCATCACAAACATCAACAGGCATACCCATTAAAGAAGCTAGCTTTCTACTCATAATCGCTTCGATATTAATTTGAGCTATTTCATCATTAGATCGCTTTTTATTATTCAATGTTACATCAAATATTTTTTTAACTACATTAGTGAAATCCTCTTGAATTGCCCTTCTTTTAATAAGCTCTTGCTTTCTTTCCTCCTGCATATATACAGATAGATTAACAATTGAATAAAGGACAAGCATAAATATTAGTAGCAAAATAGTTCTTAATAAAATGTCCTTGAATTCCTTTGAAACAAAAAACTTGGTTACAAATAAAACAACACTTGAGGCATAATCTTTACTAATAATACTATAGGTTAAAGTAAAATGAAGAATTGTAACTATTACAAAAACCCATTGAAAAACAATCTTTAACATTTTTTTATCTTGATAGAACGATACAACAACTAATGAATAATATAACAATATATACCCAACCTCACCAAGATATGATCCTAAGCTACTTGTTTTTAAACGCAAATAAATCAAAATTGCTGTTAAAAACATATAAAAGCAACAAATATACATTGCTATTTGCTGCTTCAGCAAATCATCCTTATTTTTAAAAATTGTTCTCTTTAGCATATTATTTACTAAAAATGTCACTGGAAAGCAAATGATGGTTAAAACTAAATTAGATGTTTCACCAACTGATATAATAGCAAATATTAAGGTATAAATTAAGTTTGAAATGAAAATTATGTTCTTTATAACAACATTTTTTCTAAATAAAACCTGAGTTTCATTGGTTATATCAATGCCTTCTTCAAAGCCAAAATATTTTTGAAAAATCGACCATTCCTTAATTTTAGCAAGTCGCAAGCTACCACCTACCTTCCTAGCAATTAATTATACCAAAACATCACCTATTTGTAAAAGCCTTTGCCCATTTAAATAACTACTTGCAGGCATAATTTTTTTACCAGCAGGCTTTAGTGTTAATATCTCAACACCATAATCTGATGCCATAATTACTAAATGCTTATTTATTGAAACAACCTCGCCAGGCTTTCCATTATAACCATTTACCACCTTTGCTTTATATACTTTGACTAAATTGTCATTAATCATTATATATCCTCCTGGATTACTAGAAAGACCATGGATTTGTCTTACAACCAAAAAGGCACTCTTATTAAAATCAATTTTTTCCTCTTCTTTAGTTAGATTTGGTGAAATTGTTGCTAACGCTTCATCCTGAGGAATACCTATATTATGATTTGACACAATATCACAAATATTTTCCATTAATAAATCTCTACCTAAAATACTTAGCTTATAAAACAAATCATCTGCTGTATCCTCTTCATTAATAGGAATTTCCTCTTTAGCATACATCACTCCAGCATCCATTTTTTTAACCATTTCAATTAAAGTTACACCGGTCTTTAGATCACCCTCCATAATTGCTCTTTGAATTGGTGCTCCACCACGTCTTTTTGGTAATAAGGAGCCGTGAACATTAATACACTTTTTAAATTTCTTCAAAAGCTTAGTAGGAACAAATTGACCATAGGCAGCCGTAATCAAAACATCAGCACCAGTAGCTAAAATTTCTTCATAATCATCTTTTATTTTTAGTGGCTGAAACACCTTAATTCCGAGTTCAATTGCCTTTTTTTTAACAGCTGGAAATTTACCAGGCTTGGGGTCAGCCTGACATACTACTAATGAAACATCATATTTTTGAGCTAAAGCCTCTAAAATTGGAACAGCAAATAGAGGAGTTCCCATAAAAACTATTTTCATTTTTTTCACCTTCTTTTAATATCAATATTGCATTTTTTATTATCCTGATATTCATTTACTAAAAAGCTTAAAGTCTCATTTAAGCAATCTGATTTAGTTTGAATATTTATTAAATAATTATAATAATCATTTTCCTTAAAGATATTTGCCTCACTAGGTCCAAAAATCTTTGAATCATCTAAATTTTTATCTAAATATCTTCTAACCTTATTAGCTTCCTCATAGCTTATTATTTTTTCTTTACTTTTTATACAAATTTCAATGAGCTTTGAAAAAGGAGGGTTAAAGCTAATTAATCTATTTTCAATTTCTTTATTATAAAATAATTCATAATTATGAGCTGCAGCACTTGTTATTGCATAATGATCCTTTGAATATGTTTGAATTATGACTCTTCCTGATTTATTGCCTCTTCCTGCTCTACCAGAAACCTGTTCAATCAAATCAAAGCAAATTTCATTAGAATCATAAACTGGATATTTTAAAGCCAAATCAGCATTTAAAATACCTACAAGCGTAACATTTTCAAAATCTAACCCCTTAGCAATCATTTGGGTACCAATTAAAATATTTGCCTCTTTGTTTTTAAATTTGCTAAATGCATCCTCATAGTCACAAGCCTTACTCATTGTGTCATTATCCATTCTAATAGTTTTAGCTTGTGGAAATAAACGATTGACCTCAGCTTCAATTCTTTGAGTGCCGCTTCCAACCTCTTTTATGTACTGACTTCCACAGCTTGGACATTTTCTTACAAATGTTGTCTGATACCCACAATGATGACATTTTAACAAATTACCATATTGATGATATGTTAAAGCCAAATCGCAATGAGGACAATTAATTGTCTCACCACAGCTACGACACTGAACGAATGAAGAAAATCCTCTTCTATTTAAGAACAAAATTGTTTGCTCATCATTTTTTAAATTTTCAATTATTTCCTTTTGAAGTTCTAAAGATAATGAGCTTCTATTTCCAGCCTTAAGCTCATCAACTAGTGAAACAATTTTAGTTTTTGGCAAACTTAGATTATTGGCTCTTTTATTCATCACAAGTAATGTCGCTTCATTATTTAAAGCTTTATAATATTGGCATACCTTAGGGGTAGCACTACCTAAAATTAATGGGCAGCTATGCCTTTGACTACGCATTGAAGCAACAACAGAAGCATCATAACGAGGATTATTATCCTGAATATAGCTATCTTCGTGAGCTTCATCAATAATTATTAATCCAAGGTGCTTAAATGGAGCAAATATAGCACTTCTAGCTCCCACAGCAATTTTAGCATCACCATTTGTAATCTTACGCCATTCATCATATTTTTCTAAAGGTGAAAGTCCAGAATGCATTACGGCAACTAAATCACCAAATCTCGCTTTAAACCTAGAAGTCATTTGCGGAGTTAAGGCAATTTCTGGAACCAATAGAATTGAATCCAAATTTTCCTTTAAAGCTTTAGCAATCAATTCCATATAAACCTCTGTTTTTCCACTACCCGTTACACCCTTTAAAATAAAGGTATGACATTTCCCTTTATATTTTTCCACCTCATTAATAACAGCCAACTGTTCCTCATTTAATGATACTCTTTTATCAGCAGTTTTTAGATAGCTGATTTCTCTATAAATATCCTTTGTCTCAATTTTAACATTACCATTTTTTATTAATGTATTTAAAGAGCTTTGAGAAAACCCCATATCATTTATAAGTATTTTTTTTAAAACTGGCCCTTTTATTTCTTTCAGATAATCTAATATTTTTCTTTGACCAGCATTAGCCTTAATAGAGTCATTCACATAAAAAATATATTCATTCGTCTTTATAGTAGCATTATTCTTTAAATTAATACTAAGGGTAATATTTTTCTCTTCTATTTGCTTTTTAATCTCCCTTAAGTATTTTTGAGTATGTATATCAAAAGAAATTTTATTAGAATTACCAAAGCATTCCCTTAATGAATCTGACAGCTTAGATTTATCAATGCAGGTTAAAATCTTATTAACCTTAATTTTCAATGCCGCTGGTATCATTGTCTCAAGATTAGAAGCATAAAATGAAAAATTATATTTTGACATTTGGTATGCTAGTTCAACAAATTCTTCATTAAGTGGCGGATTTATATCTAAAACCTCCAAAATAGGCTTTATGAGCCTTAAATCGCATTCAGTTTGTTCCTTAACCTTTACAACAAATGCTACAACAATTCTCGGTCCAAAATTTACCTTAACCCTAGCCCCGACCAAAATCACTTGAGATAATTCCTCAGGAATCAAATAATCAAATGTTCTATTAACTTGTTTATTTGCAACATCAACAATTACCTCACAAAACATTTCTACCTAGTATAATCAAATTGTACTTAAGATTATACATTCTCCTTCTATAAAGGTTTTTATAGTTATGAGTACAACATAA
>CAKQDS010000002.1 GCA_934229535.1 uncultured Anaeroplasmataceae bacterium | reverse complement strand
AAAAAGTCCGAAAAGTATAGCAATAGCGCTATTTTTTCGGACTTAACTATTTCCAACTGTCGAACTCGGGATTATACTGAAAAAAATTAATTTGTAAAGAGAAAATTATTGATTTTTAACAAAAAATAAAGTACAATCATTGCAAGGGAGAAAAAACTATTATTTTTAGGAGCTTTTAATTAAATGATTAAGAAGATTTTATTTTTTACAATTACAATTGTTGTAGGTGTTGTTTTAGCTTATACAACCTATTATTCAAGTTATGTAAATCATGTTTATGATATAGTTGAAACAGCCTTAAAGGAAGAAAGATATGAAGATGTTGCAAGAATGTTTACATCATATTTTGATGCCGAGTCTAAGGTTCAACGAGTTGATTCTGAAGAAGGCTTTATTTTAGTTTATCCATCTATTTTACAAACAACTAAGACTTCAACTGATGGCAAAAGCTATACAGGCTTTGAAAAAGGATATTCAGTTTATGGCTTTAGCTTAAAGGATACATCATTTGCGGATATTACAGTTTCAAAGGATACAACAAAAAATGATTCTGGTATTATTTATAATGGTAGAGATTCACAAAGCTATAGCTATCCATTTGTTGTTAAAACAGGAGATAATCCTTATGATTTAACATCAACAATTTCAAGCTTGAAATGTGTTGAAGCTAATATTGGTGAAAAAGATATTAATGAGAAGCTTGGTGGTAGCATTACTAGTATATCATTATTAAATAGTAATGGAGAAACAATTATTACCGCAAGTGGCTTAAATTTGGATTTAAGTGAAGAATTCTTCACTTATGCTGATGAGTTGATTGCTAAGCATGATGAATGTGCACCAACTAATGACAAGAATACATTTAATCCTTTCTTTGAGGAATGGAAGACTAGATATCTTGCTGCTAATGAAAATTATAAGATGTTTTATTCTACATCAGATATAAAACCAACTTCACTTTTATGGAAAACTGTTGGAATTATGATTATGTATGTTGCTGTATGTGTTTTAATTGGCTTATTAATTTTTAAGGGCGGTAAATTATTTAATAGAAATAAAAACAGTACTCGTTATCAAAAGCGTGCTCCAATGAAGGGCAATACTACTAAGGTTAATTCTAAAGATATTGTTGATGCTTCTATAACAAAGGAAACAGAGGTTAAAGAGGAAGAAACCGTAAGTGAGACTGATAAGCTATTAGATGATGCTAAAAAGCCTTTAGAGGAAGATACAAAATCTAACGAAAATGAATAGATAAAAATAGGTTCATGTGTGAACCTATTTTTTTAAAATGATTAGTGGAAGAATAGAAAGAAGAAAGGAAATGGGAATTAGAAAAAGAAAATGGAGTATATTGAAGGCAATTAGGTTATTAAAAATTGTTATTTCATAAATTAATAAGCAGGATAAATATGCTGAAAAAATTACTATGAGTTTACCTAAAAGCTTATACTTCATATAATCACCCAGTTGTATTTTATGCAAATTTTAACAATATATACAAAGGAATGAAAAAATGAGATATAAAATTAATAATGAGGAATTTGAATTTATTACAATTTTAGAGGATAAAATAAATGCATCAATTTTTAAACATTTTAAGGGAAATGAATATAAAATTGTTTTGATTGCCAAAAGTGCTGATGATTTAAGTGATATTGTTGTTTACCAAAAGCAATATGATGATTATGGTTATTTTACAAGAAGTGCTTCTGAATTTTTTTCTGATGTTGATAAAGATAAATATCCTAATGTCTTGCAAAGGAAAAGGTTTATGATTGTTAAGTGAAATTGACAAATTATAGCGTATGTGATAAAATTTTATACACATTGTGTGAAAGGAGTATGTTAAGCTTTTGTTTAACATTTAGATAAGTATGAAGGAAGTTAGAAAGGCAGTTATACCTGCAGCTGGTTATGGAACAAGATTTTTACCTATTACAAAGGGTGTTTTAAAGCCAATGCTACCAATTATTGATAGACCAACAATTGAATATATTGTTAGAGAGGCTATGGAAAGTGGTATTACTGATTTTTGTTTTGTTATAAGTAAAGGTGGCGAGGGCTTAGTTAATTATTTTAAGCCACGTAAGGATTTAAATGATTTTTTAGAAGCTAAAGGAAAAAATAATGAGCTAGAAATGGTTAATGAACTAGCAAATAAGATAAATGTATCATATGTTTATCAATATGAGCAACTAGGTCTTGGACATGCTGTTTTATGTGCTAAAGATTTTATAGGTGATGAGCCATTTGCATTATTACTTGGTGATGATGTTTATGTTGGTAATGAAATGCCTGCATTAAAGCAAATGCTTAAGGCCTTCAAGGAAACTGATAGCTCTATTTTAGGTACACTAGAGGTTATGCATAGTGAGGTTAATAAATATGGTATTTGTAAGCCTATGGCAAATCAATCACCTTCACGTTTACTAAAGCTTGAAAGTGTTGTAGAAAAGCCTTCATTAGATAAGGCACCATCTAATCTTGCCATTGGCGGAAGATATATTCTTACACCAACAATTTTCTCTTATTTAGAAAATCAAACTAAAGGTGCTGGTGGTGAGATTCAGCTTACCGATTCTATTCTTAGAATGATGGCTAGTGAGGATGTATATTCTTATGCTATTGATGGTAAAAGATATGATATTGGAACTAAGAAGGGCTTAATTGAAGCTACAATTGATTTTGCTTTAAAGCGAGATGATTTAAAGGATTTTGTTAAGAATATTATTATTGAAAAGAACAAGCAGTTTTAATACTGCTTTTTTATGAGGTGAGTATGAAAAAATTTTATTTATTTGTTACTAGCTTTTTTTTGACCTTTTTGTTATTTTCGTGTGGAAATAATAATGAATATACATTTAAGGCGATTGCGCCATCTGGAGCTCCTACTATTGCTCAAGCTTATTTAGAGGATAATAAAGGAAATAAAAATATTTCATATAGTGTTGATAGAATAAATAATTTAACGCTTTTGCAGGAAGCATTTACTAAGGATGAATATGATGTGATTTATGCTCCTATTAACCTTGGTGTAAAGTTTTATAATAGTAATGAAAAATATAAGCTTTTGGCGGGATTAACCTGGGGAAATTTGTATTTTGCTTCTGCTAAACCTAATCTAGATATTTCTGATTTAAATGATAATGATTTGTATTTATTTGGTAAAGGTAGTATTAATGAATTTATTATTAATGAAATATTTGAAAAATATAATATAAATCCTAAATCAGTGACTTATCTAGCTTCAACGTCAGAAACTACAAGCTATTTGGCTAAGGATAATAATGCTATTTGTTTAATTGCTGAGCCATCCCTTAGTACTATTAGCAGTAAGCTTAATAAAATGAATGTTACTATAAATAGAATTGATGTTCAATTATTATGGAAAAAAATACATGATGATGATTATCCTCAGGCTGCAGTTTTTGTTAAAAGTGATTTATTTAATGATCAAAAGGCTATTAGTAGCCTATATAGTGCTTTAGAAGCATCTGTTTCATTTTGTAATAGTGATTATGCTGGGGTTAATGAAATTTCAAATAGACTATCATATGGATTACCAGAGGAAAATATTTTAGCAAAAGCTATACCTGCTAGTAACATTAGGCTTATTAAGGCATCATTATGTAAGGAAGCAGTAAGCAATCTTTTAAAAATTATGAATATTGGGGCTGTTGATGAAGAATTCTTTGCATTCTAGAGGGTATTTAAAGCTTTTAAGTATTATTGCTAGCATTTTAATTATCTATTTGATTATGCTAACAATATTTATTACTAAGGATAATTCAATTATTTTTCCAAGCCCTAATTTAATTTTTAAGCAATTATTTAAGCTATTTGGAAGATTTGGCACCTATAAGCTAATTTTATTCACTATTTTAAGACTATTGTTATCATTGATGGTGAGTTTATTTATTGGTGTTTCTTTAGGAATTTTAGCATATATTTTTCCTTTATTTAGAATTTTTATTAAACCATTTATAACTATTCTTAGATGTATACCGGTTGTGGTATTATTAATATTTTTTTTGATGCTTTCTAATATTAAATTAACTCCTATGCTTATGGTTTGTTTCGTTTTAATTCCTCTCTTTTATGAGGTAACAATAAATGGTGCGTTAAGCATTGATAATGAATTATTAGATGTTTGGAAGGTAGAATGTGGTATTAGCTTTAGGGGAATTTTTAAAATTTTATTACCTCTTATATTTAATAATATTTATCAAGCATTGATAGAAGCAATTGGTTTAGGCTTTAAGGTTCTCATTATGGGAGAGTATATGACATCCTCACCTAATTCAGTTGGTAATGTTATTATAAATAGCGCTCATAATTTGGAATATGATTTAGTGTATGCTTGGTGTATAATTTTGGTAATTATAGTTTTAATTATTGAGCTTATTCCAAAGCTTATTAAAAAGAAGGCGTAACAAAAAATCATCTGTTATCATAAAATGATAGTAGGTGATTTTTTTATGGAATTAATTGTGGCGCTTGTTACGCCCTTTAGGGATGGAAAAATAGATTATTTGAGTCTTGAAAATTTAATTAAAAGTCTTGAAAAAGAAAGTGATGGGTTGTTAATACTTGGAAGTACAGGTGAAGCAAGGCTCATTGAGGATATAGATAAAGTTGAAATTGTTGAATTTGTAAGACAAAAGTATAAGAAAAAGATTATTGTAGGTCTAGAAGGAAGAACTATAGAGGAAATTGTTGGATTAGCAAAAATGCTTAAGCACATTGAAATTGATAGCTATTTAATTTCGCCTATTTCTTATATTAGGCCAACAAAAACGGGAATAATAAATTTTTATATGGAACTTGCTGATAGATTAGATAAACCAATTATTCTTTATGAAATACCTAAAAGATGCGGATGTCATATTGGAATTGAAGAAATTAAAATTTTGAAAAATCATAAAAAAATAATAGGAATTAAAAATGCTAATCCTGATAGTGAATATATGATTAAATTATCACAGCTTTCTGGTGATGATTTTAGGATATATACTGGTGATGATATAAAAATTCTTACAGGAATGCTATTTAAAAGCTTTGGATTATTTAGTGTTATGGCTAATAAATATCCAAATGTTATAAGGAAAATTATTGATGACTACCCAAATTGTGATGAATTTTTAAATTATTATGATTTATTTAAGATAACTATGAGTACATCACCACTTGGAATTAAGTATCTTCTTGGAAATATGGAGGCAAGTCGTGAGCTTGGTTTATTAGATAGAGGGACTATTGATGAAATTAATAATCAAATAGAAAAATTAAATATATAATATTTAATAAAATAGATTAGTCTTGAATGTTGGTTTTTTTAGCGGTATAATAGAATTGATAAAAAATCTCATTAGGAGGAAAATTATGAGTAAAGATGTAAAACGTATGGCGATAGATGGTAACTATGCTGCTGCATATGCATCATATGCATTTACAGAGGTTGCTGGAATCTATCCTATTACTCCGTCATCTCCAATGGCTGAGTATACTGATGAATGGGCATCTCAAGGTAAGAAGAATCTATTTGGTATGCCTGTTAAGGTTGTTGAAATGCAATCAGAAGGAGGAGCTGCTGGTACTGTTCATGGATCATTACAGGCTGGTGCTTTAACTACTACCTATACTGCTTCTCAAGGATTATTGTTAAAAATTCCTAATATGTATAAGATAGCTGGTGAATGCTTACCAGGCGTTATTCATGTTTCAGCTCGTTCAATTGCTGCACAATCTCTAGCAATTTTTGGTGATCATCAAGATGTTATGGCTTGTAGACAAACTGGCTTTGCAATGCTATGCTCATCATCTGTTCAAGAGGTTATGGATTTAGCTGGTGTAGCTCATTTAGCTGCTATTAAATCAAGCATTCCTTTCCTTCATTTCTTTGATGGATTTAGAACATCACATGAGGTTAATACTGTTGAACCAATCGATTACGATGTACTTGATTCATTACTTGATCGTGAGGCTGTAGCCAAGTTTAGAAGTGAGGCTTTAAACCCTGCACATCCTAAGACTCGTGGTACTGCTCAAAACGATGATGTTTATTTCCAAACACGTGAATTACAAAACACATATTATGCTAAGGTTCCTGGAATTGTTAATGAATATATGAAGGCAATTTCTAAAGCAACTGGTAGAGAATATGCTCCATTTGTATATTATGGTGCAGAGGATGCAACTGATGTTATTGTTGCAATGGGATCTGTTACTGAATGTGCTCGTGAAGTTGTAGATTATATGACTAATAAGGGCGCTAAGGTCGGAGTTTTAATCGTTCATTTATATAGACCATTTGCTAAGGAATATTTCTTAAATGCAATGCCTAAGACTGTTAAGAGAATTGCTGTACTTGATAGAACTATTGAACAAGGTTCTGTTGGTGAGCCATTATATCTTGATGTGAAGGCTGTTTATTATGGTGAAAAGAATGAGCCTATGATTATTGGTGGACGTTATGGTCTATCTAGTAAGGATACAACTCCAGATATGGTTTATGGTGTATATAAGCATTTAGCTAGCCAAAATCCATTTGATCGCTTTACTGTAGGTATTACAGATGATATCACTTATAAATCAATTGATTGTTCTGAATCTATTGATACTGCTGATAAGGATACAACAGAATTATTATTCTTTGGTCTTGGTTCAGATGGTACAGTAGGTGCTTGTAAAAATATTTCTAAGATTGTTGGTGATTATACAGATTTATATGCTCAAAGTTATGCTGCATATGATTCTAAGAAGTCTGGTGGTTCTACTAGATTACATTTACGTTTTGGTAAGAAACCAATTCGTTCAACTTATTTAGTAAACAAGCCTCACTTTGTTTCATGCTCTTTGGATGCATATCTAAATAAATTTGATATGATTAAAGGCTTACGTGATGGTGGTACTTTCTTATTAAATACAGTTTGTCCAGCTGATAAGATTGAAGAATTATTACCTAATTCATATAAGATTATTTTAGCTAAGAAGCATGCTAAATTCTATATCATTAATGCATATCAGGCTGCCAAGGAATGTGGTTTCCGTGCTGGTCTTGGTGTTAATACTGTAATGCAATCTGCATTCTTCAAATTAAATCAAAATGTTATGCCTTATGATGAGGCTTTACAACATATGAAGGAATTTGCAACAAAGACTTATTTACGTAAGGGTCAAGAGCTTGTTGATTCTAACCATAAGGCTATTGATCTTGGTGGAACAAGATTGGTTGAAGTTCCTGTTAATCCAGAGTGGGCTAACTTAACTGCTGAGGTTAAGAAGGTTGACAATAGTCGTCCAAAGTTTGTTCGTGAAATTGCTGATGTAATTAATTCAATTGAGGGTGATACATTACCTCTATCAGCATTTAAGGATTATCCTGACGCTCATATGCCTCAAGGAACTGCAGCTTATGAAAAGCGTGGTGTAGCAACTGATGTTCCTCTATGGAATCCAGAAAATTGTATTCAATGTAACCAATGTGCATTTGCATGTCCACATGCTGCAATTCGTCCATTCCTTTGCACAGAGGAAGAGGTTAAGAATGCTCCAGAGGGTGCTAAGTTCTTAGATGCAACAGGTTTCAAGGGTTATAAGTATAGCTTATCTGTTTCAGTTCTTGATTGTACTGGTTGTGGTGTTTGTTTAACAGTTTGTCCTGGTAAGCCACAAAAGGCTGCTGATGGTACTGTTGTTAAGGCAAAGGCTCTAACATCTCATCCAATGGGTGCAGCTCGTGAAAATCATGAGGCTGAAATTAGTGCTTATTTCTATAATCATGTTTCATATAAGGGTGATGTAGCTGGTAATGCTAATGTTAAGAATGTTCAATTCTCTAAGCCTTTATTTGAATTTAGTGGTGCATGTGGTGGTTGTGGTGAAACTCCATATGTAAAGGCTGTATCTCAATTATTCGGTGATCGTATGCTTGTAGCTAATGCTACTGGATGTTCATCAATTTATTCAGGCTCTTATCCATCTTCACCATATACAACAAATGCAAATGGTCGTGGACCAGCTTGGGCTAATTCATTATTTGAGGATAATGCTGAATTTGGTTTTGGTATGAGAATGGCTGTTGAAACATTACGTGATCGTATCCAAAATGTTATGGTATTAAATTATGATGAAATGCCTGCTGATGTTAAGGCTTTATGCGAGGAGTGGGTATTAAATCGTGCTTCTGGTGAAAAGACTAAGGAGCTTGCTCCAAAGATTGTTGAAGCTATGAGTAATATCAATGCTCCATATGCTAAAGAAATTTTATCATTAAAGGATTATCTAGTTAAGATTTCTCAATGGATCATCGGTGGTGATGGTTGGGCTTATGATATCGGATATGGTGGATTAGACCATGTTATCGCTAATAATCAAGATGTTAATATCTTAGTTGTTGATACTGAGGTTTATTCAAATACTGGTGGTCAAGCATCTAAATCAAGCCGTATTGGTGCAATAGCTAAGTTTGCTGCTGCTGGTAAGCCTATTAAGAAAAAGGATTTAGCTTCAATTGCAATGAGCTATGGTCATGTTTATGTTGCAACTATTTGTCATGGTGCTAACCCTAACCAGGTTATTAAGGCTTTAAAGGAAGCTGAAGCTTACAATGGTCCATCTATTGTTATTGCTTATGCTCCATGTATTGCTCATAACATTAAGAAGGGCTTATATATGTCACAAATGGAGGCTAAGCTAGCAACTGAATGTGGTTATTGGCCAATCTTCAGATTCAACCCTGAATTGAAAGAAGAAGGCAAGAATCCATTTACACTTGATTGCAAGGAACCTAATTGGGATAAATATAATGATTTCTTAATGAATGAAGGACGTTATGCTCAATTAACAAAGATTAACCCTGAAAAGGCTCAAATCTTACTTGAAACTAACAAGAAGGATGCTATGGAGCGTTGGGCTAAATATAAAGCAATGGCTGATGCCGAATAATTTATAAAATAAGAGGCTTTAGGATTAATTCCTAAAGCCCTTTTTTTGCAAATAAAAAGGCACAAATTAATGTGCCCTAAGCTATTTTATTATTTAGATATTACCTTAATATCATCCTTGAATTCATAAGGATGAGTTTTTGAGTTCATTAAATGATAGAAGAATTCTTGATTGTCCTTATATATTGCACAGCAAACAATCATCCCTAATGCTCCACCAACAAAGTCACAAATTAAATCCTCCATTGTATCCATTAATGCATATTTATAGCCTTTTGGTTCACGGAAGAAGGTAGCAATTTCAGAATCTGTTCCCTTTAGAATTTTAAAGGCATCACCAGTATTCCATAGCTCTTTTACTTCAGGAATAAACTTTTGCATATTTGTTCCAAAAAGTGAATCAATAGTAAATTCAATTAATTCCCAAGTTGCCCCTACAGCCATACAAAAGCAAAAGCTTGTATAGGCAATGACAATCATTGATTTTCTTTTATTTGCCTCGTTGAAGAATTGATTACCAATCATATATCCTAAAAATGCCAGGAAGAATGCCATAAGCACATGAAGGAATGAATCCCAAAATGATATTTTATAATAGAATTCGCATACCTCTCCAAGAAATACAGCGCAAAATACATAGATTGCTAAGAATAAAGATACAGAGAAGCTTACTTTAACCTGAAATAGCTTTTCAACTAGTCTTGGTAGGAATAAGCAAACAACTGCTACAATACATTCGATTGCAGATAAGATAGCTTGAGAGTGAGTCAATGTAATTTCTTTGTATAGGTTTGCTATTGAATATACAAAACTAAAGAAATAAAACGTAATTGCAATTATATAGAATAATTTATATTTTTTCTTTTCTGACATAAAAACCTCCAAAATGTATAATATACCTTACATAAATATAGCATATTCCCATTTGTTTTGCAATATTTTTTTTATAGATATAGCACATTTTGTAAAAATGTGTCATATGTTAATTTTGGGTGTTTAGAATTGAATGATTTTTGTCTAATTAAGGGCTTTGAGTCTAGTGATATCAGTTTTGATAAGCATATCATTTTTAATGATTGCTTATTATATTATGGTGATTTAAAAATCGCTGTGAATAATAATTCATTATTATGTCTTAAGGGAGATTTATACGAACTTGATTTATTTAAGGATTGTTTAAATGTCGATATTGATTTATTTAATACTACTGAGCTTTTATTAATGTATATAAATAAGTATGGGATAGATAGTATAAATAATTTATATGGTAATTTTTCGTTTGTTTATATTAATGATTTTGGTATCTATTTAGGAAGAGACCATATAGGAATAAAAAGTGCTTATTATTTTAATGATGGAAAAAAAGTTCTTCTTTCGAGTCGAAAGGGTGAAATATTAAAAAGATTAGATCATATTGTTGTTGATAAAACTGGCTTATGTGAGCTTTTTGGGATGGGACCATCAAATAGCTTAGGAAAAACGATTTATAAGGATCTATATGAGGTTAGCATTGGTTCATATTTAAAAATAACTGATAAATTTGAAGAAATTACTTATTTTGAGCTTAAAGATTATGAATTTAAGGACAGCTTTGATGAGGCTAAGGAAAAACTAAAGTCGTTATTAAATAAAGCGATTAAAAGAACTTTACCAGTTGGTAAATATGCATCATTATTATCTGGCGGTATAGATTCAACAATTATAACGCTTATGGCGAAAGAATATAATAAGGATATTGTAAGCTTTAGCATTAATTATGAAGATAATAATAAAGATTTTGTAGCTAATAGCTTTGAAACATCAAGTGATGCGATGAATATAAATTATGTTACAGTCCCTAATAAATTAAAGCACAATGAGCTTTTAATAACAAATGAGCAAATAATTAAAAATTTAAAAACAGCAGTATTATTAAGAGATGCTCCAGGAATGACAACAATTGATTCATCTTTAATTTATTTGTTGGATGGTATTAAGAATAAAGGATATAATAAAATATTTAGTGGTGAATGTAGTGATGAATTAATTTGTGGCTATCCTTGGAGTTATGCTAAAGAAGAATTGAATGGCTTTCCTTGGATTAGAGGAACTGATATTAAAAATAAGCTTATTAATAAATCAATAGGAATAGATTTAGATCAATATGTTAAAGATGAATATGATTCATTTTTAAATAAAGTTAAAGCACCAAATAATGATAAGCTCATTTATCAATTAAACATTAATTACTTTATGCAAAATTTATTGAAAAGAGCTAGTGAGATTGCTGATGGATTAGGTGTTTGTATGCTTGTTCCTTTTGCTGATAAGGATTTTGTTAAATATTTATATAACGTAGTCTTCAATTATAAATATTTTGATAAAACAGAAAAATATATTTTAAGAGAAGCATATAAAAATATTCTTCCTAAAGAAATTTATAAAAGAAAGAAGAGTCCTTATCCTAAAAGTCAAAGTAAAAAATTAGCTAATAGTTTAATTTTAAAATTACAAGAGGCTTTAAAAGGAGAAAGTATCTTAAATGAAATTATTGATTGTGATGAGCTGAATAAAATAATTGAGGCTAAAGATTTTGATTTTCCATGGTATGGACAATTGTTAAGAAAAAATGAACTGATTGCCTATTTATACCAAATACATATATGGGGTAAGGAATACAAAATACAATTAGATTTAAAATAGGCAAAGTCCTATTTTATTTTTTTTATTTTTGTGGTAAAATAAACGAAATACGAGGAGTGAATTAAATGAAGAAACTATTAATTGCTTTAATGATGATTTTTTTATTATGTGGTTGTCGAAATGTACCATATACTGAAGAAGAAATAAATAATATTAAGAATTATATTATTGAAACAAAAATTAAATGTGAAGGTCAATATAGTTCTTTATCATTGAAAATAAATGATCGTGATGAGGAATATTCACGAAATGAAGATAACTATTGGTATAGAATAAATGGTGATAATATTGATTATTGCTATAAAGATGGAATAGTTTATGCGAAGGTTAATGATAAGCTTGTTGATAGCTTTACAATGAGCTATGATGAATTTGTTAATAAATATGGAGCATTTTATGTTACACTAAGTGATTTTAATTATTCAAAAATTAAAACAAGAATAGTAGGAAAATCTGAATATTACGAATTTACTATGCCAAATAGTACCTGTAATATTGTTGTTCCAAGTCTTAAAAGCGATGAAGAAATTGTATTGACAGGATTAAGAGTAATATTTAGAGCAGATAGTAGCTCTAATTTAAATAAATCATATTTAACCATTTATGGGTATTATAATGGTACTCCCCAAACAATTAAAATATATTAATAACCAAAAAACTAAGACCTGCATATATTAAAATGAAGAGTTAAGCTCTTTAGTTTAAATATGGAGGTTTTTTATGGAGGAGCTAAATAAAATATTTGATTTGTTGAAAACAAATATTGTTGCTGGAGAGGGAATTGGTGTAAATGATGATACAACTATTATTCCAATTTTTAAAACGAAGATTAATTATTTTTCTTTAGTAACTAATATTAAGGATAATGGTGGAAATGCTTTAAATGGTAGCTTAAATTATGAACCAATTTGTTTTTTACAAATAAAGGATGGAGTTTCCTCAATTATTCCAATACATAATGAAAGAGAAAGTATTATGGAAGGAATTCCTAAATTTTTTGAAGGATTTGATTTTAATAATTTAATAAAGGGGATAAAGGCATGAATCCTTATTATTACTATTATCCAAGAGGCTACCAAAATGATCGTTTTGCAGGACCTATTTTACCATTTTTGGCAGGAGTATTAGTAACTACACCATTTATCTTTTTAAATAAAAATCAGCCTCAGGTACAGCCCTATTATCAACCACAGCCTTACATACCATATAATCCCTATATGCCTTATCGCCCATATTAATGAATAAAAAATCTAAATAAAGCATATATATCTAATGGTGATTTTAATGAAAAAGGATATAAATAGCTATATAAATAAAGAATATAAGATTTATATATTTAAGGGAAATGAAATTGCTGAAAATGAATTAAAAGAAAAAATAATACAAAGAGCTTCTAATACAAAATCTATGTTGTTTATTAATGATTTAGGCATGAATATTGAAAGAAAATTTATTCCTTATTATTTATTAGAGTCAGACAATAATAATTATAATTATTCCTTAAAAAAGGATAATTTAAATATTACATCAGAAATTATGGCCTCAGCAATCTTTGTTGATCCAAATTTAATAAAGAATAGGCTATACAATAATAAGATATTATATGAATACTTAGATTTTGACGAAACAATTAGCTTTGATAAGCTATATTTAAATGAATATGATTGTAATAGCTTTGAGATTGGCTTTAAATATATTTTGGAACAAAAGGCCATAGGAAAAATATGTGAATATAATAAAATTAAATATAATGATAGAGGTTATAAAATTGAAGTTGATTTATATAATTTGAATTATAAGCGTAAGTGTATTTATTTAGAAGAAATATATGAGATTAATATTCCATATCTTTTAAAAGGAAAGAGTTTTAATTATAAAATTATTTATTCCCTAGTAAGAAATGATTTTATAAGCTTTAATTATCCTTATAATAACAACTATTTAGAATTTCTGAAGCTTAATAAATCCATATTAAAAAAATTACCTTATGGTTTAGATAAATTATATTATAATGATTATTATGAGGCCTATTTAGATTCAAAAAAGGAAATATCAAAATATCGACTTAAAAATAAAGTTAAATCTTTTGCAAGCTCAAATGAGAAAGAAGTGGCCAAAAGATATTCGAAAATGGGATATTTTATTTTCAAGAACAAAAAATATTTAAGCATGGCTTTGAAAAAAGAAAAATATTTAGATTTTGAAGATGAATTATATACATTATTAATGCTTAGTAAAGTAAGTGGCGAGGCTAATTATAGACTTAGTGAATTTGCTAGGCTATATATGCTATCCAGTGTTAAAAGAGCTCGTGAGCTTTGGTTAAGATATTTAAAAGCTAGTGCAGATTTGAATTATGATTTAGCAGTAGAGAAACTTTATGAGTATTACCAATCTGGCGCTTTTAAAGATGAAATGATGGCTAATTATTTGCTTACAAAAATGAAAAAATAGTCAAAAAGTGTGAAAAGAATATTGACAACATGATTATTATTTGCTATAATCTATGTTGCAATTGCCCGCGTGGCGGAACTGGCAGACGCGCTAGACTTAGAATCTAGTTCCTAGGAGTGCAGGTTCGATTCCTGTCGCGGGCACCATAGATAAAAAAACACGGCTGTTAAGCCGTTTTTTATTTTTGTGGCGTCTTTTTGGCGTCTTTTGCTTCAAAAAGTGCTATTTTAGGGCCTCTAAAGCTAGGCTTTCATCGTCTTGAAATAGATGCCAGTAAACGTTCATAGTAGTAGATGCGTCCTTATGTCCTAAACGCTTTGAAACTACTTTTATAGGTACTCCTGACCTGATTAAATGAGTTGCATGACTATGTCTAAATGCGTAAATAACAATATGAGGAAGCTTGGCGGCCTCTATATGATTATTAAGCATTCTTCTTAAGTTGGTTTCTCGGTAAGGCCTATCAATACCAAAGATAAAATCATCAGGCTTTAAGTCCTTAGTTCTTTCATTAAGCATTTCAATAACAAAGTCAGGCATTAGAACTTTTCTAATTGAGCCTTTGTTCTTTGGTGGTAAAATAGTATCAACACAAGAGACAACCTTTGAATTTATGTTCTTACAAACATTTAGATAATTACCTATGATATCTTTCTTCTGTAAGCATCTAAATTCATTTGGTCGCATTCCTGAGTAGAAGAGAGCCATAAAATAATCGTGATAGTCCTTTTCAATTTGTACGCTTAAATCAAAACTATCTAAAAATGTTTTAACCTGGTCTATGTTCCATATGGTTCTTTCATTTGCTATCTTCTCAATTTTAACCTTTTCAAAAGAATCTAAAAGACTTACATTGTTGATATATTTTTTCTTAATTCCATAATCTATTATAGATTGAAATAAAGAAATGACTTCATTTGTAAAATCTTCAGACATATTCTTACTAGCTAAATTAAGGCGCCATTCATCAATAGAAGAAGGAGTAATCTTAATTAACATAGTATCACCAAAGCTAGGACTGATATGATTTTTATAATTGAATGACTTATATTTAATAGTTGTTATTTTATTCTTAGTAGTTAAATAATTAATATAGATTTCAAACAACTGATCAAGTGTCATATCATTACATTGAATGCTAGCATCTAATGATTTAAGGCATTCATATTCAGCGGCTATAGCTTCGTTCTTCGTTCTAAAGCCTCGGCCTTTCTTTCTTACTTGATTACCATTAATAACCTTTTTAAATTCATAAAACCAGGTATTACGCTCTTTGTCTTTATGTACTGGCATATTAATCCTCCTTAAAATATTCAGGATGTTCCTTGAATAATAGGAGGGCTTTTTTTATAAATGCAGCTGTTCCTATTTCTTGCTTCACTTGCTCGGCTACCTCACCAAACTCATCTTTATTGATTTTAGCATCAAATCTTATAAGCTTTTCTTTAGCCCACTTCATTTCATTATCATAATTACGTGCCATTTCGTTCACTCCTTTCAACTTGAATTTTATTTTTAATGATGATATAATAAAGAAGAGGCCCCCTCTCCCAAATAGGGCCTGAAGTCTTAGCTTCTCTTACTATTACTCTTGACTAAGTCTCTGGTTAACTTAATCATTTCAAGAATAATTTGAAGTTTTAAGACTTCTTTTTTATTTTCATTATTCATCACTCTTACCTCCTTACATATATATTATAACATACTAACGTTAGTATGTCAATAGATATATGCAAAAAAAGATAAATATTTTTATATTAAATTAAGCATAAGAAGTATTCTTTTGATACTCCAAATAACTCACAATTTCTTTTAACAATGTCATCAGGAATAATAATTGTTTCATCTAGGATGCCTCTTGCTGTATCCATAGATACGCCTATTCTAAAAGCATACTCCTCGATAAATTCGATATTGTTTTTCAAACATAATAATAAAGCTCTATTTTTCATTTTCAATATTTCCTTTCTATCTCCCTTAGTGGAGATTTTTTTAATTTTAATAGATTCTTTCTTTTTATATAATCAAATATAGTATTTAATTCATCTTCACATAGATCCATAGCTTCAGCAATTTGCCAGGGCTCAAGCTCTAATTTAATTAAATCTATAATGTTTTCTAGGTTGATAAAATGCGTACAGTAATAATTGTGAGCTTTGGTTTCTATTCTTTTATTATAACTTTTACCAAGCTCAATATAGCTGGAGGTGTAAAAATGAGATAGTTCATGGCCGAGTAAAAATGGCCTTTCAAGAGAAGTAGTAGCATCATCAATAAAAATGCCTACTTCATTATTTAATTTAATAATACAAGCCTTAAAGCAACTTATATTATAGTAGTAAATGCAAATGTCTTGATCATATGCTTGCTGTTCTAATAATTCTAATTTTGTCAAAGTTATCAATCTCCCTTTGACTATATTATAATCATTATATTGACATTATTTATGTCAATTATTTATTTTTATTTATCATTGTTTTAGCTAAATTAATAATTGCTTCCTTTTGTTCATCCGTTAAGTCTTTTTCAAGTCCATATAATGCAAATTTAGGAGTAGAGGGAGTAATAATACGCCTTACATCAGACTTGCCTAACATATAGTCAGTAGAGACGTCAAAAAACTTGCATAATATTTCAAGGTTATTTTGAGTAAAAGGGCGCGTTTCATTTTCCATATAAGAAATTGAAGGGAATGAAATATTAGTTAACTCACCTAATTCTCTAATTGTTAACCTCTTTTCAGTTCTTAATTCTTTCAATCTGTTCATATTCTCATTATTTGTTCTTTTTGTTATTGACCATTATCTTGGCCATATCAAGAAGAACTTTTTTCTCCTCATCTGTTAAGTCGTTTTCTAATCCGTACATAGCAAACTTTGGAGTATTTGCCTTAGCTACATATCTTTCATCTGATTTACCAAGCATATAATCGGCTGAAACATTAAAGAAATTGCATAGTATTTCCAAGTTAGCTTGAGTAAATGGACGTGTCTCATTCTCCATATAAGAAATTGAGGAATATGAAATATTAGTTAGTTCTCCAAGTTCTCTAGTTGTTAGTCTTTTTTCTTTCCTTAATTCTCTTAATCTATTCATTCTAATCATCCTTTCGTTGCTTATATTTTAACACAAATTGACAAAATGTTAATAAATGTTGTCAAAATGTTGCTAAAAGTGTTGACATTGTTATCAAATCGTGGTAATATTCTATTGAAGTTATCAAAATGTTGATTGAATATTTAAAATGTCAACTATTAAATAACAAGGAGCTGATTGAGGTGAGAATATGTAAGAATATCGTGTTGTTTATATTGCTAGCAATTGTTAGCTTAGTAATATTATCGTTAGTTGTGTTAATTATTTACAAAATTTAGGAGGAAGAAAAAAATGAAAGAAATTAAACTAACAGCGGATAAGTATTGTGATTTATCAGCTGAAATTACAACAAAATTTAGTGAGAAAAGGTCAGCTTTAAGAACACTATTTCCTTTAGTGTTTGCAGCATTAGCTGATAAGCTATTTGGTGGTTATGATGAGACAAAAGAAATAGTTCTAGCAGAAAATGACTATCACAAAATAGCAATTGATACTGCTACTGATTTAGCTATGGGTAATCCTGAGATGGGACTAGTTATAACTTTAGCATTTGTTGCATTAGCAAAGAAGTTATTCCAGGCTGATGGTATTGAAGAGGAAGAGCCAGCAAAGAAGATTACGTTAACTGAATTCTTCAAAAGTGAGGAAAAGTTAGCTATTCATTGTAAATCACCTGATGAGGCTGAGGTCTTATTAGCAGCATTTGCTAAAGTGGGTAAGAGATGGGATAAGGATGATTGTTGCTTAAATACAGATTATAGTAAGTATTTAGAAGAGACTTGCTATTCAAATAAGGGTACATTTGCTTCACTATCATTTTACAAAGATTTTGAGGAAATTAAAGTATTTGAGTTTGATGAGGTGGACTTAGATGACTGATAATGCTAGAAAAGTATTTAATATGTTAGGTGTGGAGCCTGGTGAAAGATTTAAAATCAAATCTAAAAAAGGTACTAACAATGATTCAGAATATTATATTAATGAGCATTTGGAAGTTATTATCGTAACTGGAAGCGGTAAAGAATCTCCTATGAAGCTTGCAATGCTAACTAAGTTAATTAGAGGCAATAATATCATCGTTAAAATACCTAAGAAGAAACAAGTTAAGTACTTAACTGAAGATGATGTTAAGAAAATATGCAATAACTCTTTAGGTTGTGTTAATTGTCCATTTCATTACCTTACTTTTGAAGCAAATGCAACTGTAATTACTTGCTTTAAAGAAGATTTAATCGATCATATTAAGGCATCTCGTAATCTACCTAAATTTTTTCTTAATAGTGAGGTTGAAATACCTGAGGAGGCAAAATAAGATGCTTAAAATTGAAGGTACTCAAATGAATAAGCTAACTGCTGATGGTTGGTGTGGTCATTATATTATCGATATGGATCATTCAAAAGTCTACATTGGAATTAGCTGTGATTCAGAAGATGAATGTAATAAGGTTTATAAGCAATTCCTTATTGATTTTCAAAAACACGATAAGGAAGCATTAGAGGAAGCACTCTATAATAGGTTCAAAGGATATTATTATATTGAAACAGACTATGATAGAAAGCCTTATTTCTTTTTTAATGGTAGCTGTTGTATAGTTTTTCAATTATATGAATATGGAGAATATGAAGAAATGTTGGAGGATTTAAATCTATGACTAAGTTAATATTTACTAAAGAAAATATTTTGGAAGCGTTCAAAAAGAAATATTTCAATCGTACAGAAAATGATTTATATATTGATGGATTTGATGATTATTGTAGAATTATTGAAAAAGCTAATTTTGAATTTATTAACCACTCATTAAATTTCATTGCATATTATGAAATTTGTAATAACAACATTATTTATTTTATTGAACCAAACACAGAAGTTAAATATGATAATGCAAAAAATGAATTAAATGTTGTCGTTAGATTTAGAATTTTTAGTTTAGCTGATCATAATTTGATATATACAATTTATACAAATATTTCCGCGATAATTGAAACAGAAACTGCTGAAATTGTTATATAAATTGAGAAGGAGGAAGATTAAAAATGGAAGACGGAAATAAAACATTAAGTTTGAGTACATTTAGCATATGTTTTATAGTTAATCTAGTATTTGTTATATTAAAACTATGCAAAGTGATTAGTTGGAATTGGTGGCTAGTATTCTTACCATTGCTAATATATTTAGCATTATGTATTATTAGCATAATATTCGTAGTTGTAGTCGCTGTTATAGCAAATCGCACTTACTAACGTACAAGGAGGGTGGTTATAGTGGATGATAAGCAAATTCTAGATGAGGTTATTTTTGTTCGATATAAAGTGAATGGGGACTTAATAGGCACATATACGAGCCTTAGAAGTTTTATCAGGGTTATTAGATACAACTCCTTAAAGGGCCAGCCTATTCATTTAATTAAAGTTAATACTGATGATGGAGTGATGATATATGGCAATGATGATTGAAGTAAAAAAAGACAGTTATTCAACTGCAATGATGATTGACTTGAATAAGACAAGCATTAATGATTTTAAAGCATTAGTTGCTTCTTATGATAGCTTTCATATAGTTAAATATAGTAGATAAAGGAGGTAAATAAAATGGACGTAAATGAAAGAGTCAAGAACTACTTAAAGGAACACGGCATTAGTCAGGCTTGGTTGGCTAATAAAGTAGGCATTAGCAGAGTTAAGCTAAGCAAAATGCTGGGTAAAAAGACTAAAATTACAGCTGAGGAAATTAAAAAGATTTCGGATGCGTTAAATACTGATGTTAATATTTTTTTAGATGAATGTTAGCAATTTGCTGAATAAAAGCATCTAAAATTCAACATTAAAATAACGGTATAGGTGAAAATAATGGAAGTAAATAAAAGTGCATTGCTTACTAATCCGTTCTGGAATAACACTATGATTCAGGAGTATGCTGGCTGTGGAAAAACAACAGCTTCTAAAATTAGACGTGAAGCGATTTTGAAGTATGGTGGAGCAGTTCCGTATAATGGTAGGTTGGTTAAGCGTGATGCGGTATTAAAAGTTCTTGGAATAAGTACACAACAGGAGCTTTATTACACAGGATTATTATTAAAGGAGAATAACAATAATGATTAAGAAGTTAAGTATTAATAACTTTAGAAATATTGAAGCTGCTGAGTATGATTTAGGTCAAACAACAATCATCAGCGGTGAAAATGGTCTTGGTAAATCCAATACACTTAATGCGTTAATGTGGTTATTAACTGATACTTTGCTTACTGATAAGTTTGGAAGTGGTGAGAATCAAATTGATTCAATTATTCCATTTGATTTTAAAAAGGGTAAGCATACTTCAGTTTCAATAACTCTTGATAATGGTAAGAAGTACACAAAGATTTATAAGACTGATTTTGAAAAGAATTCTGATAGAGTTAAAGGCCATCATAATGAATTTATGTTAAATGACGTTGTTGTTAAAACAAAGAATGAATTCTATGAAAAGCTATATGCTGATTTTAATTTTAAAGAGGCTTTTAAAGCACCATATGTAAATGAAGTTAATTTATTTACTGATCCCTTATATGCATTATTAAAGCTTGATAAAAGAGTCTTACGAGACTTACTAATACATATTGGTTGTGGCGTGTCTAATGAAGAATTATACGCTCAGGGCTTTGAAGAATTAAGAGCATATGAAAGCAAGTATGATGGTAAATTTGAGACTATGCGTTTTGATTTAATGAAAGCTAATAGAGAGCTTGCTAAAGAGCAAACTATCCTAGAAGCAAAGCTAGAAGATTACGCAAACGTTGAAGAAAATGATCCATCTAAAATTACGACTTTAAATGATAAAAAGTCTGAATTGTTGCTAGCTAAATCAAAATTACAGGTTGGAAATACAACTAGTGAGATTAAAGAACTAGAGCTTAAGATTAAAGAATTAAGTCTTGATAAGCAAAATAAAATTGCTGAAACAAAGACTAAATTTCAATCAGAACTTAATAAAATCTTAAATGAAATTGAAAGCATTAAAGTAAAGAAAGCCACTGCTTTAGATGAAGTTCTAAAAAATTTAAAAATTGAGTTATTAGATATTCAAACAAAGAAAGCTGAAGTCCAATCTAGTAAGGCTACTTATGAAGCTGAGGTTAATGGTCATACCTCTAATATCAAATATGCAATTGATAAGGCTCGTCGTTTAGTTGAAGATAAGACAAGCGCTGCTATTGATTTTGAAATGGAAAAGAATAAGAAGTTTGATGACTATATTACTTGCCCTCATTGTGGTGGAGTATTCTCTTTAATTCCAGATGCTGAAGTTAAATTTAATGATTGCAAGCTTCATAGAATTACTGAGCTTGAAAAGAAGATATGTGATTGTAAGCAAGAAGAAGCAAAGCTTAAAGAGACTTGTGAAAATGAAAACAAGCTTAAGGCTGCTGCTAATTTAGAAGTTAGCAAGTTAAGTGCAAGGTTAAATGAACTAATTAACCTAGAAACTGAAAAGCAAATGCAAATTGAATATACAACTAACAACTTTAAATTTGAGGATAAAACACCTGAATTAATGACTGAGGTAGAGCAAATTAGGACAGCAATTTATTCTATTTCATTTCCTGAAATCGATAGTCAAATTGAAGCTTTATCAATCAAGAGAAGCAATTTAATAATGCAGTCTAAAGAAGTGATTAATGATGAAATTGCTAAATTAGATATCCAAATTAATGAGGTTGAAGAGCAATTAAAGAGTGAATATATTATTCAATCTAAACTAGCTACTAAAACTGAATTAGAGGGTAAGCTTGCAAGAGTAGTAGAGAAAATTAATGATAATGATTTCTTAATAGCTAAGGTTAATGATTTCATTCATAAAATGATTGAATGTATTAATACAAAGGCTTTAGAAAAGACTGGCATACATTTTGTAATGCTTGAGGAAAACTTGTCTAATAGTGGCCTTACTGAAACTTGTTATGCAACTTTCGATGGTATTGAATTTGCTTTCATTAATTCCAGTCAAAAAATAGTAGAGGGTATTAAATTCATTGAGCGATTAAAAGAAATCGCTAAAAATGATTTTAACGTAGAATATAACACATTGCCTATTCTTGCTGACAAGCTAGAGGGAATAGATCATGAAGAAAGATTATTCAATCTAACTAAAGAACAGCTAATAGCAACTAGGGTATCAGAAGATGCCAAAATCAAAATTAATACGAAGTAGAAAACTTAAGGGCGAGCAGTTCCTTGATTTAGGTGATTACGCCTTATCAAATTATGGTAGATGGTATTCATATAGATTTAAAAGAATAATGCGCCAGCAAAAGAATTCAAGCGGTTATTACAGAGTTAAATTATATATCGCTGGAACACCTAAGCAAGTATTTACTCATATTAAGGTTGTTGAGTTATTCGGAGATAAAAAGGGTGAACATTTAAGGGGAGATAGGTTAATTAATTTAGGACTATCTATAGACCATATAGACGGTAATAAAAAGCATAATATGGTTAGTAATTTAGAGATAGTTAGTCATAGTGAAAATTGCATTAGAAGAAGTAGGAGGATGAAAGAATGCAAGAAACAAAAAATGCAGTAGCACCTGCAAAAACAACTTTTCAAAGTGCACTAAGTAAACAAACGGATGTTTATACAAATTCCATAGTTGCTACATTCCAAAATGTAGATTTAAGCTTAGATACTTATCAAAAGACTTGCCTAGCAAATGCTATAGGTAAAATCAATGAAGTTTTAACAACTAGTGGTTTAGATTTTAAAACGATCGACCAATCAAATTTAACTACTATATTAAGTCAAATAGCAATGTTTAAGTTGAACGCTGCAGCTTCACCTAGAGAATGTTATTTCATTGTAAGAAAAGGTAAAAAAGATACATATTCTCTTGAGTTTGGAATTGAGGGAAATGGTAATGATGCAATATTAAGAACTTATGGTGTAGGAGTTAAAGAGGTATTAACACCTATCATCATTAGAGAGGGTGATGAATTCACTTATCCATACTTTGATGGTGAAAAGATGCAGCCATTAACTTGGAAGCCTCATTCATTTACAAATAAGGCTATAGCTGTTGCTTATATCATCATTAAGGATGATGGAACTAAAGAATATTTAATATCAGAGCGTGAGGGCGTTGCAGTTAATTTAAGAAGTCATATCGCTAACAATTTAATGTTTGCTCCTGAAAGTGTCAAAGCGCCTATTTTAGAAAAAATTCAAAATATGTCTCTTGATGAAATACTAAATGACAAATCATTAAGTGGCACTATTTCTTATCAATCTAAAGATGATGTAAAAAAAGTTACTTGCATTAGTCCAGCTTGGAAGGGTGCAGCACGTGAGGAAATGATAATTCGTAAGATGCGTAATAATGCCATTAAGAAATATCCTAAAGACTTCAAGAGCGCTTATATAGAGGCTAATTTTGAGAATACATTTGAAGATTATGACCAATACAAAAAGGACTATTTAGATGTTACTCCAGAAGAGGAAATACACAAGCTCCAAGAAGAAAAAACAGCCTCAAAGCCTGTTCAAATTGAAGAAGTAAATGAGCCTGTAGAAAAGAAAGAAGAGCCAGTACCAGTTGAGGAAGAACAACCTAAAGAAGAAGCCAACTGGATGGATCAATATATGTAAAAATGAATGTTAAATGTTTAGGAACAGGATCAGATGGTAACTGCTATATTGTTCATTCAAAGAGTGGATGTTTTATTCTAGATGCTGGAGTTTCTATGGATACGATTGTTAAAAATGTAAATTTAAATAAGGTCGATTTTGGTTTTATAAGTCATTGTCATAAAGACCATTCAAAATCAGCTCATAAATTGCTTGTAAGAGGTGTTGAGCTTATAGATGGTAGTTTATTCAAGGACTTTGATAAAGTTAAATTAAAGAGCAAAGGAAAGGCTAAATATCAAATATATGCCTTTCCAATACTCCACGATGTAGCAAACTCTGGATTGATAGTTATTGATAAGGAGTCAAAGGAAACATTACTCTATTGTACTGACTTTAGTTTATGTGAATATGACCTATCCAATTTTAAATTTACTGATGTTTTAGTGGAGTGTAATTACCTTGAAAGTAATATGAATAATCTAGATAATTTTAAGATAGTTCGCCAGATAAAAAATCATATGGGACTTAAAGGAACTATAACGTTTTTAAAAACTTTAGATTTAACAAAAGTAAAAACAATTCATTTAATACATATTTCTCAAACGGTAGGAGATGAAACAATAATGGCAGCTAGAATACTAAAAGCATTCGATAAAAATGTAGCAGTTTGTAAGCAATTTGGAGGAGTTGAATACTATGGCAGAAGTTAAGTGGATTAAGATAGCTACTAATATGTTTGATAATCGTAAAATCAAACTCATAGAGGTTATGCCTGAGGGCGACTCGATAATTGCTATTTGGTTTAAGTTGCTATGCTTAGCCGGAACGGTTAACGATAATGGCTCAGTCTATTTCACAAAGGATATTCCTTACACTGAAGAGATGCTAGCCTCAATCTTCAATAGAACTCTAACTACAGTCAGATTAGCGATAGCTACATTCAAGAAATTTGAAATGATAGAAATCGTGGATGAGTTTATTAAAGTTTCAAATTGGGAAAAATACCAAAATTTAGATGGGCTGGATAAAATTCGAGAGCAAACAAGAAAAAGAGTTGAAACGTATAGGCATAAACAAAAATCATTACAAAGTAATGAAGATAAATGTAACGTTACGTGTAACGCTGCAGTAACGCAATGTAACGCTCTAGATAAAGAAGAAGATAAAGAAATAGATATAAATAATAATATATTGTCCATTTCGGATGATGAAAAGGCTGTATTTGACCTTTGGAATAAGCTTAATTTTGTCAAACATAGAGAATTAACAGAACAAATACTTTCACAAATTCGTAAGTCATTGGCAATGTATGGTAAGAATAAAATCTTTGAGGCTATGCTTAATTATTCAAAAGTCTATCACGATGAGTCTTATTTCTTCAAGTACAAGTGGAGCTTGATTGAATTCTTAAAGCAAGCTAATGCAATGCCTGAGTTCTTCAATGATGGTGTTAAGTATTTAAATTATTGCAATCGTAAAACTAACAAGAGTGTTAAAGAACCTGATTCTTGGGTTGATGAAAGAATTTCAAATGTAGAGTCTGATTTTAAAGAATTGTAGGAGGTCATATGTCAAAGTTATCTAAAGTATCACAAACAAGAGAAGCAAAAGCTACATACCAGCATCCAATCATCGATATCTTACTTGAGAGGCGTTCAAAGGAAGAATTAAAGAATATTCTTCATTGCAATGAACGTGATGCTAGAGAAATCGTAGCTATGGCAGCAATGCATTATGCAGTTATCACACATAGTAGCAAGGGCTCTGGTTATAGAAGAGCCAGACCTATTGAGTCCTTGAGTTTAGAGGAGCTTAAGCTTGAGGATGAAGAGGTCTTAAGAAGTATCAAAGAGATTAATTCTAGGATCAAATGTCTTAAAAAAAGACTAAAGCCACTGATTGCTTATCACAAGGTGGCTCAAAATAAGCTAAATAACGGCTCATAAATCGATTTTAAATTAAAAGTGATTAATTAATCGTATTAACAATAAAAACGCCGTAGCGTTTAAATTTATGGGCTTAAATCAAATGATAATGAGTTCGGAGGAGTGTAAAATGTACCATAAGTTAGAAGAAGTCATTAAAAAGGCCTTAAATGGCATTGATTTTGGTAATAATGAGGTAGTCGTTAAAACTACTAGTCTAGGTGAGGTCGAAGTTAGAGACCTTGAGGAAGTAAATAAAGACCTTAATAAAGCCTATGAGGAGCTTGAAGAGCAAATTAGAGAGCTTAAAGAGGCAATTAATGAAATTTTAGGAGAATAGAAATGAAAGCAAATTATATGAATTATTTTAAAGCTGGAAAGCTTTATCAGTGGGATGAAAATAGAGGAATTTTCACTATTGAAACTACCAATATTACAGATGAGTTTTGTCTTGATAAAAAGGGTATGGAAACCTTGTTAAAATTCAAGGCTCCTGAGGTTAAGAAAAATGAGCACACTGTAAGTGTTAAAGAGGGGAAAGTTAAGGCTGAATTAAAGATAGTCCAGGCGTTCTTACAAATCCCTGAACTCAAAGAAACTACTAAATTTAAAGTTGACGTTGACAAGCTTAAAAAGGCTGTTAAATTTGTTAATTCAGATGACAAAATAAAGAAGAATCCAGTGCTTGCTGGAGTGTCATTAAGAGGTGGCTTTATTAATGCTACGGATGGCTTATTTGCTTATCGTAGTAAGGGTGTATCTGATGAAAATATTGATATAGTTTTATCAAAGCAATTCATCGATTTATTAGCGCCATTACAAGGAGAAGTTGAAATGAGTGCTAGTCAAAATATTATAGCTTGTAAGGTCAAAGAACAGCTATGTATTAGCAATTTAATTGCTGGTAAATATCCACCACTTGATAAGATTTATGCTAATGGCTTTGTAGGAGCAACTGAAGCAAAAATGAGTACAAGTGAAATTAAAAATATCTTGTCATTTAGTATGGATAAAGAAGATAATTTAATCTTGTCAAAAAATAAAGCAAAAATAGTGGATAAAACATTCATTGATGCTGATATTGACTTTAATGATTTCACAATAGAACAAAAGTATCCGCTTGCTAGATTTCAAGCTGCTGTATCTTGCGTTGATAGTGATAATTTAGTTATTAAATTTACTGAAAAGGACAAGCCTATTTTAGTAGATGAAACTATTTTATTAATGCCTATAGTTAGGGGGTAATTAAGATGCCACAATTTGATATTTTTGGTAATGAAATTCCTGAAAAGGAAGAAAAACCTAAAAAGGAAACTAAAGCATCTAAGGCTTCTAAAGGCACTAAATATAAATATCCCTTCCAGATGTATTTTGGCCATGAATATAGAGATATGACTCATATTTTCGAGGAGGGTAAGGAATACACCACTAGTGAAATAACTAAAGCTTTGATTGAGCATGATTATAAAGAGTTTAGGTTTGCAAATGAAATCGAATGGGAATATTTCGAGGATGAAAACTGCCTTTATCCAAAGCTTAAGGTAGGTAATAGGGGATGAAAAAATTTTATATCATTGTGGGCTGTGGAGGTACTGGGAGCAATCTTGCTCCTATGCTTTCCAGGATGATGGACGAAAGCGACGTAATGCTTCTAATTGATGGAGATACAGTCTCCACTAGTAATATTAGTCGTCAAACTTATCAAGATTTTGATGTTAACAAAAATAAAGCTAGATCATTAGCAAAGAAATTAAATAGCTGCTACCAGCATCAGCATTTTGCAATTGATAGATTTCTTACAAGCTCTGATGACTTACTAGAAATTGTTAAGAATTATAAAACTACTGATATTTATGGTGGTTATGGTTTTAAATATTTTATTATAGCAGCTGTTGACAATAATAAAGCAAGATTAATCCTTGAAAATGCATTTTTAAGAATGCTAAAAGAATATAATAGCGTTTATTATCTTGATAGCGGTAATGAAGATACTTATGGTACTTTATTTATCTCAGATAAGAAAAATCAAGTGCTTAGAAGTAAAATGTTTGAAATGGAAGAGGAAGCACCTACAAATGAGCATTGTGATGCTTTAATTGAAAATCAAAATTCACAACAATATCAGATTAATTTAGATATGGCGCTTGCTATAGCAAAGGTGGTGTTTGCAATTGATAAAGGAACTAAATATCCAATCTCCATTAAAATTAATGGATTTGAGAGAAATTGCATCTATGCCGATAAAGACTAAAATCATTAAAAGCTGGGTTTTAGATATTTACGCATTTAGAAGTTGGGTAGGTGAAAATTTTACCATTCCTGAAGATATCGAAGAAGACGACTTATTTAGAATGTTCTATACTAACAATGGTGATTATTGGCTTGAAGATATATCTATTAAAGATGGTGAGGTGCTTGAACTTTCTTTAATGGAATATATTTTGAATTTAACAAAACAAAAATATGACCTACGCATAGAAGAATGTGGCTATGATGATATGTGGGAGATACCAGTCAATAATTCCTTTGAAATGAATAGAATTATTAGCTGGGCTGACTATAATGGACTTGTGCATACAAATGATAGAGATAATGTTTATATTCATGATGTTAATGATGAACAAGCAGTTAGAATAGTTTTTTTAACGATTGAATCAACTGATGAAATTATTAAGAATGCAATAGGAGCCGAGCCTATAGGTGATAATAAATATTTGTTTGTAGACGTCATAGATGAGTCAAATGGAATAGTTCCGGATTATGAATTAAAAGACTATTCTACAGCTAATGTTGTTATTTCCTTGTTAGGCCCTAAAGCAAGCAAAGAAACAACAAAGAAATTTCCACTCTACTATACCGCTAGCAAGGTTGTTAAAACAACAATATCACATACAAAGGAGGTAGTTTTCTAATGATCAATCAAGCAATTTTAAGATTTGTAAATACATCTGATGATGTTGAATGTTATGTTTCAAATGAGGGGCTAGAATATGAAAAAATAATCAGTAAGGATACCTTAATTGAGGCTTTAACGAAAGAGCTGTTAAATAAGCCTGTAGAGGAAACTAAAATAGATATGCTTGGTGAATATGATAGGAATTGCTTATATATTGCTTATAGCGAGCATCATAAGAAAATTATCTACAATTTTACTGAACGTAAGATTAAATGTCAGTTCGATAAAAAGGGCTATAACATTAATCATCCAAATTCAATAATGGTAATTAATGAAGATGATGGTTCAGTAAGCAGTATCGAGGCATATTGCTACAAGGAATTTAAGGGTAAGTCTACCAAGCTTTATAAATATCCTTTTGCAAATATGCTGGGTGCTAATTCAATGTGTTTAGGAACTACTGATAAGAATTACACTACGCCTTTAAAAGCGATTTTAACAGCTGTAGAAGCTAATTATACGCATCATTATACAGGTTTTACTGATAAGAAATTCCATAGTACAAAGAATTTATTTGAATATTTGAAAAAGCATAAATTTCCTTATGGAAAGTTAATGCCACTTAATAAAGAAATTAAAGATTTGGAGCGATAAAAATGAAAGTATTAGATCAAACTATAGGCAAGAATTTTGCTTTTTATAATGGCGATTCATGTGAGATATTAAAAGGGATTGCTAGTAATTCAATTGATTATTCAATCTTTAGTCCACCATTTGCTGATTTATATGTCTATTCTGACTCGGATAGAGATTTAGGAAATTGTAGAGGTGAGAGTGAATTCTATCATCATTTTGAATTTATCATTAAAGAATTATTTAGAATTTTAAAGCCTGGAAGAAATCTATCATTTCATTGTATGGATTTACCTACTTCAAAATTTAAGGATGGCTTTATTGGCTTATCCGACTTTCCAGGAATATTAATTAAAATGTTTCAAGATGCTGGTTTTATTTATCATTCAAGAGTTACGATTTGGAAGGATCCAGTAATTGCAATGCAAAGAACAAAAGCCTTAGGACTTCTACATAAGCAGCTTAAAAAAGATAGTGCGATGAGCCGCAATGGAATTGCTGATTATTTAATTACAATGCGTAAGCCTGGAGAAAACACAGAGCCTATTACACACACAAATGAAAGCTATCCAGTTGATTTATGGCAAGAGGTAGCATCGCCTATTTGGTATACTGAAGAACAAGAGGAAGATAAAACATTTCTTTATCAAGCTTCTTGTTGGTTTGATATTAATCAATCAAACACCTTGCAAAAAACATCTGCAAGAGATGAGAAAGACGAAAAGCATATATGTCCATTGCAATTAGATGTAATTGAGCGTGCTATAGGTCTTTGGACTAATCCAAATGACATAGTATTATCGCCTTTTGGTGGAATTGGAAGCGAGGGCTATCAAGCGTTAAAAATGGGCCGTAGAGCAATCCTAATTGAGCTTAAGAAGTCTTATTATAGACAAGGTGCTAATAATTTAAAAAATTTAGAGGATAATAAGCAATTAAGCATTTTTGATATTGGAGCTGATTTAAATGACTAGATTAGTTCCAAATGAAAATAATGCCTATGAGGACTTTTTAAGAAATAAGCATAAAACAAGAATAAAGGCTGGCTTTGAATGCCCTGATGAATTATTAAATCCTAACTTGTTTGATTTTCAAAGAGACATTTTAAAGTGGGCTTTAAGAAAAGGACGAGCTGCCTTGTTTGAGGATACTGGTTTAGGAAAGACCTTACAGCAATTGTCATTTGCTGATGCTGTAGTTAAGAAGCTTCATGCAAAGGTTTTAATTCTAGCGCCGCTTGCAGTATCTAAACAAACACATTTAGAGGGGTTAAAATTTGGTATTAAAACAAAAGTAGTGGAAGATGATAGCGAGGTTATTGATGGTATTAATATCACTAATTATGAAAAAATTCATAAATTTGATACTAATCAATTTGACTGTGTAATTTTAGATGAGTCATCAATTTTAAAATCATATACAGGAAAAACTACTAATGATCTATTAGAGCGTTTTAGAAGAACACCATATAAGTTATGCTGTACTGCTACTCCATCACCAAATGACTATACCGAGATAGGAACAACAGCTGAATTTCTAGGCGTAATGAATAGAACAGAAATGTTAGCTACATTCTTTATTAATGATGCTTCTTCAGGTGATGGCTGGAGACTTAAGGGGCACTCTGAGATGGAATTCTTCAAGTGGATGGCCGAGTGGAGCATGATGATTTCATCACCAGCAAATCTGGGCTATGATGGAAGTAAATATAATCTTCCAAAGCTTAATATTACTAAGCATATCGTAAAAGCCGAGGTTATGCCTGGTGAGGGCTTATTCGTTGAATATGCTGAGACCTTAGAGGAGCGTAGAAAGGCCCGTAAATTGAGTTTAGATGCAAGGGTAGAGGAAGTTAAGGCTTTAGTAGACAAAATGGATTCTTGTCTTATTTGGTGTGATTTTAATGATGAGTCAGCAGCCTTAAAAAAAGCAATTCCACAAAGTTATGAAATTAAAGGCTCTGATACTCCAGAACATAAGGAAAAAGGAATGCTAGGTTTTGCTGATGGTAGTGTTAAATATTTAGTTTCTAAGCCTTCTATATGTGGCTTTGGAATGAACTGGCAAAATTCAAATAATATGATATTTTGTGGTCTCAGTGATAGCTATGAGCAATTTTATCAAGCAATCCGTAGAGAATATCGCTTCGGACAAACTAAAGAGGTTAATGTTCATATAATCATATCAGAGCGTGAAATGAATGTTTTAAAGAACATTGAAGCAAAAGAAAAAGCACACTTAAAAATAAAATCAAGTATGCTAGAAGTTATGAATTCTATCTCAATTGCTGAAATAAATAATCAAGACGTAATGGATGATGATTATGATCCAAAAGTTGATATGATTTTACCAGGCTTTTTGAATTAGGAGGAACAAGCAAAATGGATGAAATAGAAGAAATATTAAGTAAAAATTCATATACTATTTTAAAGCGTGAAAGAGTGTGTTATTCAGAATATGTATATTTTTATGCTAATGGAAAAATACATTGTATTAGCTATAATAAAATAGCGCCTATAAAGTATGTTTTTAGTGAGGATTGTGAAACTGCAATTAAATTTATTTACTATGGTAATAATATCAAAAAATTAGAAGAAAAGATTAATGCATTAAGAAAGTAGGCTTATATGGATTTAAGGAGAATTAAAAAATATATATGCTTATCGTACAATATAAGTATTGATGAGCTTAACAAAAATACTAAAATCTATGTTAAAAGAATGTTAAATGATTTAAGAAGAAATATAAGAGAAACAAAGCTTATAAGAGAACAAATCAAAATCAAACTTGAGGACATAGACATTTATAAAAGGACCATGAATATTAAATCACCAAACCTAGCAGCAATAGGTGAGGGCAAGAACAATGGCGGTAGAAAAAATACTATTGAATTATCTCAGTGGCAATTATTAAAGCTTCAAGAGGAAGTTAAAGAAAAGGTAATTAATTTACAGCTAAAATTAAAGGGCTTAGAAAGTCAAATAGAGCTAGTAAAAGAGTTCATAAAAATGATTGATAATCCAGCCTATGCAGATGTCTTAATTTATACCTTTATTGAGCTTAAGAGCCAATTTGAAATAGCAAATATGCTTAATTATGCAAATGATTATATAAGACAAGCAAGATTTATAGGCATAAATCAGCTATGTAAAATTCTAAATGGAAATAAGAAAAACTCTAGCAAAAACTAGAGTTTATTTTTTTCGTATAAATAAAAAATATCTTAGGTATTGTAGCTAGCATCTTAACTATAATCGTGAATGGTTATAAGATTCTAAAACACCTAAGACATAGGAAGTAAGAGGGGCGTAGCCCTTCTCCTCCCTTTTATTATAACATATCTAGAATAATATGCAAGTATTAGAAATAAAAAGAGAAAAAAAGTGTAAAAAAAGTAAAAATGTTCCTCAAAACCCTTGACATACTAGATATAGTATGGTATAATATATACGTAAAGGAAAGGAGGAACACTATGAAAATAATAATATATTTTCTTGAAGTTGCTAAATGCCTAGTAATAATAATTGCAAACCTACCTAGAGCAATTAGAACAATCAAGGGCTGGAAGAAGAAATAATCTTCTTCCTCTTAGTCCCTCAAATATACTGAGGGGCTAAGGCCTATTGTTATTTTAACATAGTTAAATTCAAAATGCAAACATATGAGATTGTTTTATGGTGTATATTTGGAATTTTTGATGCAATTGCTTTAGTATCAGGAATTAGATATATCATCAAAGCAAGGAAAAGAAAGGAGCAAAATCATGAGTAGAAACATTGAAAAAGAGTATGAGTGGCAACAAAAGAAATACATCAATTTTCAAGCAAAGATTGATCGTGAAACTTATCAAGAAGTATACGATAAAGCAAAGCAGGATTTAACCATTCCAGAGTTTATTAGAAGAGCTTTAGAATTGTATAAAAACAATCCGGAATTATTTAAAAAATAATACATTTTTGTAAATAAAAAGAAAAATAATTCTATAACGCTTTATAACGTAATTTTGTGGTATAATAGGAAGCGTAGAAATAGATAAAAAATATTTTTATTCCACTAATATTAATCCGTTTCTACTTATTTTCAGGTATAAGATACTCTCCTAATTTTAAGGGCTAAATCATTTGATTTGGTCCTTTTTTACGTCTTATTTAAAATAAAACTGGTCGCTTTGTATCAATTAGTATTTATATTATTACTTTAGTAATAATTAAATGGTAATTGATATTTAAGAATATATAAATATATATAATACTTAAATACGAAATATTAAGTTATAAAAGAAAGGCAAGTAATAGTAATAATTATGAGTAATATTAAAAGTGACATAAGAGATTTATTATTAGCAATTAGTATGCATAGTAAGATTAAAATACAAGTAGTTACTACTATTAGTTATAGTAGTCAAAGAAAGCAATTAACTACTAAATTTGGTATTGAGTATTTAAAGCGTTGTAAGTATTTTGATGAGGAATATCAAAAAAATAAATATAGACTTATGGCTTATAAAACGGAGGTGTTTACCAATATGACAAATCTATACAAAAGGCTTGGTGAAATATACTACCAAGAGATAGGAAGAAAGCTCATCGGTGGGGATGATGGATAGTGGCAGAGACTAAGAAAAAGAAAGCCTTCAAAGAAAAAGAATTGAAGCCAGCCTCTAACTCAGGTAAAAAGACTACAATGCTTGCTGGCAAAGCAAAGGAAGCAAAGGCGATATTGAAGGACTTAGGAAAACTGCCACAAATAACACCAGAAGAAACAACAAAGCTATTACAAGCTATTGCTTTAGGTTTAGTTCCTGATAGGTTTGGTATGGAGGTATCTCTTGATACAAGATTAAAAGCAATTCAAATCTTGCAGCAAAATGCAAATGAACAAAATAAATCAAAACAAGATGAGGTGCTAATCGTAGATGACACAAATGATTAAAATGTCAAAAATAATAGCTCCGGTGTTTTATTCAGTTCATAAAGATATCAAGGAAGGTGGACATACCTACTTTGACTTGTCAGGAGGAAGAAATAGTACGAAGTCATCATTTGCTTCAATTGAGATTATTCTTGGAATGATGCGTGATGCATCGCTTGGAATAATGAGCCACGCTGTATGTCTTCGTAAGGTTGAAAATACTCTTTTATCATCCGTCTATGAGCAAATAGGCTGGGCTATATGGAAGCTTGGAGTTTCTCATTTATGGCGAGCTAAAAAGAGCCCTAAGGAATATACCTACATTCCTACAGGACAAAAGATAGTATTCAAGGGGTGCGATGATCCTACCAAGATTAAATCAATCAAATTTAAGTTTGGTTTTGTTAAATATTTGTGGTTTGAGGAGTTGCAAGAATTCAAAGATAGGCGTGAGGTACAATCCGTAATATTATCAATTCTAAGACCTTCTGGAGACAATGTAGACGATATGACTAACGAAGAATACCAGATGTATTTAAAGAGTCGTAAATACGTTGTCTTTCGTACTTACAATCCGCCGCCTGTTATTAATCACTGGGTAAATGTAGAGGCTAAAAGAGCGGATAAAAACACTTTAAAGCATCATTCAACATATTTAGATTTACCGCCTAGATGGGTAAGTCAAGAATTCCTAGACGAAGCAAGGGCGGCTAAAGAGCGAAGCCAGTCCGAGTATGACAATGTATTCTTAGGTATCGTAACGGGAGTTCAAGGGCTTGTTTATCCGATGTTTGACATTAATAAGCACGTCATAGAATTTGAGGCTTTAGAGCTAGCTAGTGATGGAAGAAGAAAGCTACCATTAAAGCCACTTGAAAAAATATCTAAGATTATTTGTGGTGCTGACGTAGGTACAGTCATAGATGCGACTACTTGCAATATTTTGCTTATAACTACAGCCGAGAGGATTATTAGACTTCCCGGCTTTTATTATGATCCGCAGGCGTTCAATCACGAGCCTATAGGAAACCATAAGCAAGCGATTTTAATTGAGGGATGGATTGATTATTGGCTTGAATATTTTAATATCTTAATGCCAGGGCTAGTAAGCATTTATGTTGACTCAAGCCAGGCTGGACAAGATATGGTATTAACTGGTAATGAGCTTACACACTACTCTTGGTATGATTGTGGTAAGAAAGATATCATCAAGGACATGAAGCATCTTCAAGACGTCCTAGCTTATCCTGACTTATTCATCACAATTGATGCTGGATATATTGATCCTATCTCAATGAACGAAGTAGGCAATTATGATATGCTTATAGAGGAAATGCTAGCGTTATGTGTGGATGAGAATACAGGAAAGCCTATTGATGGCAATGACCATATGATCGATGGTCTAAAATATGGAATCAAAAAGATTCATATGTAAGGAGGTTAAAAATGGAAAGCTCATTTAGAAAAAATACTGATACGATAGAGCTATCAGCAAGCTATAAGGAAATCATAGGAAGCATAAGTAGTGATTGCTTTCAGGATGATTTCTTTTTTTTAAGACTGCAGCCAGCATTAATTCAGCAAGCAATGTATAACAATTACAGAGCTTATACATTTGCAAGAGGCTACGCTCCAGCTGTTCACGATAAGTATTTATCAAGTGATACGCTTCCAAAAATATTATCAATTCTAGTTCGTAAAATCACTGGTAATGCAACATTCGATGGTGTATCGGATGAGAACATTGCAACACTTAAAGAAGCCATGATAAAGTGGGATGAGATGCTTACAAAAGCAACTATCTTTATGCTTGAGCGTGGTGAGGCTTTAGTAGTGTTTGATATCATAGATGGCAAGATTATCTTTGACACCTATCCCTTATCAAGATATGAGACAATCGAAGATAGAAAGGCTCAAGTGATAGAAGCTAATTTATATACTACTGAGGTTTCAGGTGAGCTTATGAGCGAAAACTATGTTATTTATGAGCATAGATTCTTGAAAGATAATAAGGCCTATAGAGAGTTTAGATGTAAGCGTGTTGTAAGTACTGGCACTGACTGGACTAAGAGCAAGGTCAATGATTTAGATGCTGATACAATACCTGATAAAATCAGGGCTAAATTCAGCGATATAGAGTTTTATAAGTCAATTGAGATACCTAATATGCCCGAGGGTGTAATAGGCGTTTATCGTATAAAAAACACAGCAGTAAATAGACGCTGCCCTTATTCAGGAATAGGTGAGAGCCAGTTTATAGATGTGTTAAATCAGGTCTTTGAATATGACCAAACAAACACCTACAAAGACCTTGACAAGACTATTGGAAGAGGCAAGATATTATTACCAAAGGTAGGAACTACAATCACACCTAAGGTGCCTCTAAGGTCAAATATGATAGGTGCTAAGACTAGCAATATCTCACTTAATGACTTTATGGAAAATGCAAAGGTAGAAGTTCCTGACTACACATTCATTAAAAGACTATCAGTAGGTAATGCTGATGACTTTAAGCCTGAAAGCATCCAATTCAATTTAAGAATTGCTGAATGGAATACTGACCTAGCGTTCTTAACAACTTTGATTTGTGTGGGCTGTGGACTATCTCCTGAGGATTATGATCCTACATTATCAGTTGCAGTTAAAACAGCGACTGAGGTTAATTACCTTAAGGACATTACTAAAGGTACTGTTAATGACAAGCGTAAAATAATATCAGAGGTTTTAAATCCAATGCTTAATGATATCGCAATAGCCTTAGGTATAGAAATTGAGGGAGCGTTTATTAAGTGGGATAAAACAACTGTTTTAAATGATGCTGAAAATAATTCTATAGTCTTACAAAGATATCAATGTAAGCTAATGAGTAGACGTAGTGCTGTTAAGGCTTTAAATCCTAACTGGAGCGATAAGGAAATAGATGACGAGCTAGAACAAATCAGCCGAGAAACTGAAAATGAAAATATTGAAAATTCCTATGGTAGTTTAGGTTTGTAGTATGAACAAAGACGAGTTCGAGGATAAAGCAAAGGAAAGAGTCCTATTGGTTGAAGAAGCTAATTCAACACTTAAGAAACTATTCTCTGAAGCGACTACCTTAGGATTAAACGTTCGATACGTCAGGTCTAAGGCTGATGAGGTTATTAGAAGCGTAGAAGCTGAATTGAATAAGCAAGAAGCTCCTAAAGAGGTTAAAGACCAAATTATCTTATCTTTGAAAAAGAGCGTAGTCGACTGGTACAATTACACTACTTATTATCTTGAAAGAAGAGCAAAGGTAGCAAAAAATCCGATTGAAAGAAATCTTTATATGAACACTGTAGCCGCATTAAGCGGTCAGGGTGGAGCAAAGACAATTACAATAGGCAATAATGAAGTCTCAAATTTAAGAGAATATGTAATGTCTAGTGAAAAAGGCTATGGAAATTTAATCATTCCTGACTATGATAAAAAGATAAAAAATGATATTAATCAGCTTATGACTGATATTAGTGAAAAGCGTCTTACTTTATTTGACTCACTAGGAAGAAGAAAAAGCATACGTAATCTAGCTGAAATATCAGCAAGAACTGAAGCAATGCGTAGCCATCTTTTAGAGCAAAAAGAAAAGGGTGTTAAATATGTTTTATCAAGTCAGCACGCTGATTGTAGTGAACGCTGCAGATGGTGGCAAAATAAAGTATTTATCATTGATTGTGATATTAAAAATTATCTTATGCAAACATATGATCCACATAATCCACCAACACCAAAGCCTATAGGCAAGGTAGATGGTATAGATTATTATTCACTGGATGAAGCTATTAATTATGGCTTTCTAGGTTATAATTGTAGACACAATTTAATACCATATCAAAAGGGGATGTATATTCCAAAAAACATCCCTCAAAATAGAGTGGAAAAAGAAAGAAACCTAGAAATAGTCCAAAGAAGATTAGAATGCAAGGTAAGAGATGCAAAACTCCATGAAATAACAGCAGTTCCAAAGGAAGAAAGACAAAAGGCCATAGCTGATAGTAAAGCTTATCAAGCTAAATATGATGAGTTTTGTAAAAAGAATGGCTTAGTCAAATATGAATGGCGCTGTAGAATTACCAAAGAAGAACGAGACGGCCTACCAATTATTGAAGAAAACACCTTGAATAATCCTAATAATGATGGTAAAATAGAGTTGAAGGTAGAGAAGTGTAATAATTTTGATGAACTTGAAAGCTGCTTTAAAGAAGAATTTAACGTTAAGTTTGATTCATCTGTTAAAGAATTGCACTTTGAAACAACTAAAAAAGCACTTCAAGGCCTAGAGATTGCATCAAATGAATTTCCAGTACTAAAAGGCACTATGAAAATTATTTCAACTAGAGATAATGTAAGTGGTGTAATGCTGACAAGTTTAGATGGCTCAATTTCATTTAATAAGGATCTCTTTGACAAGTCTAATCCTATTGCTGAAACAATAGTAAATGAGCAAATTAAGAGCGGCCAATATGCAAAAAATACTGGATTAGTTGAAACAGGAGCTCATGAAGTTGGACATTTAATTGAAGCATACTTGTTAAATAAAAAATATCCTAATGAAGCTCAAGCACAAGACAAAGCTAAGGATTGGTATTATAGCGTTGAAGCTACAAAAATTGTTAAAACAGCACATAAAAATCTTGAAATACGAGAAAATAAAAAAGTAGATTTTGCAACTTCAATTGCTGAAATTTCTAGATATGCCTTGTCTAATATGAGTGAAACAATCGGAGAAGCTATAGCCGATTATATGGCAAATGGCGATGATGCAAGTAGATTATCAAAGGAAATTTGGAATATTCTAAAGGAGGAATTAAAATGAAAAAATTAATATTTGATTATTTCGCTGAATGTTGTCAATACTTAAAAAAAGATGATTCTCTCAGAGTTGATCGTGGTCTTGTTGACGGCGCTCCTGAGGAAGCCAAGAAAGCTTATGCTGAATATTTAAGACTATATAATGAAGCAGCAGCTAGAGGAGAAAAATATTAGTAGTACTTAAGCACTCGTAATTGAGTGCTTTTATTATGCAAAAAAATCGAGGTAATCAATATGTGAAGAGACTGAAGAAGTTTTTTAAATATATCATAAATGAATGCAAGGACTTACATACACTAGTCCTTTTTTTGTGCTATTGGCTTATTTGTAATAGTCCTATAATCGTGGGTTATGCCTTATTTTTTATTACTAAAAATAAATGGCATTTAACCTATGCTAATGCTTGTCTATTGTTTTGGGCTGGGCCGTTTACTCCAGAGATACCACTATGCATAGGACTTGCTATAGGAACTAGAAAAATAATAGAAAAAATTAAAGGAAGGAAGAAGAAAGATGCCAAAGAAGGAATATCTAAACAAGACAATTGAGGAAGCTGAAACATTAGTTTGTGTACATATTATGACACCTAATGCGCCACGTCCATATATCGTTATTGTCAATAGTGAAAACTTTGATGATTTCACTAAACATATCAATGCAAATTATGATGATAATCTAGTTTGTGGTGATAATCAAATCGTTGACTTCGTAGCTGATAAGGTTATGTAAGTTATATGTTGAGGCTGATGAAACGTAAAAACGATAGCATTGTCCATATTGCTAGGACGTAAAGCAAGGCAAATTTTGATGTTGCTTCTCATTATTAACAAAAGAAGATATATGTTGAATCACGTGAGAAATGTGATCTCGTATAAACACAGTATGGAGGATACATGAAGAAAGAACAATTACAAGAAATTTTAAAGAATGGTGTTAATGACGAAAATAAGGCTGAGGTTATTGCTAGCATTTTGTCTATCAATGGTAATGATATTAATAATGCTAAAAAGACCGCTATTGATACTTATGATTTATCAGGCTTTATTGCAAGCGAAAAACACCAGGAGGCGCTTAATAAAATTAAAGAATTAAGTGCTAAATTGGATGGTATGAAAGACTATGACGATATGAAGAAGAACTATGAGAAGCTTACTGCAGAAGCTGAAAAAGGACGTAGAACTGACTTCATTAAGAGTCTAGGATTTAATAGTCATCCTGAATTGTTAGTAGGCTCATTTGATTTTAGTAATTTAAAATATAATGAAACCTCAAAAACATATGAGGGAGACAAGCTAGAAGAAATTACTAAAGCATTCAAAGAGAACTATAAGGATATGCTAGATGAACCTAGCAATAATCCTAAAGCATCATATTCACATTCATTTGCACCACAGCCTAGTGGAAGTGGTAATAATGATCTTGGCTATGATGAGGTTTTAACAAAATTATAGAATAAAGTGAGGAAAATAAAATTATGGCAAATGCAATCGCATTAATTACAAAGTATTTAGCAAATGCACTAAATACATATAAGGTTATGGCTGAAGCATCTTGTACAGATGATTTAGTTGTTTCAAACGTAGAATTCATGGGAACTAAAGCAGTTAAAGTTCCAGTTATCGAATTCGATTCATATGAAATGGGTACTTATTCAAGAAAAGATGGTTTTGCGAAAAAAGATACTACATTAACTTGGGAAATGCATGAATTAACACAAGACTGCGGTGATGAACTTAAAATCGACTCTATGGATTTAGAGGAAAGTGGAACTACTGGTATTCAGTTCTATAATGAATATTTAAGAAGAGTAGCTGTTCCTACTATTGATAAATATCGTCTTAAGACATTATCAGAGGCTGATGATATTCAAACTGCAAATTCAACTACTTTAACAGCTGATAATTTAGTTGATACACTAGATACCGCTATGGATAATATTCGTAATGAGGAGATTCCTACCGAGTCTGCAATTATGTATGTACCTCGTACATCAAGCAAGTTATTTAAGAATGCTAAAGGTCTTACTAAATTTATTTCTGAGGGTAACTGGAATGGTCGTATGTCAAGTAAGGTTACTATGTATGACGATGCTAAAATCGTATATGTACCTAAGAGACGTTGGCCTAGCACTGATGTTCAAGCATTAATAGTAGTTCCTGAGTGCCAAGCATCAGTTGTTAAATTACAAAGAGCGAAGTTCTATGAACAGGCTCCTGGCTATGATGGTTCAATTATTGACGTAAGAATTTATCACGATACTTATGTTAAGGCGGAAAGAGCAAAGGGAATTTATTTAATTACTAAGGCTGCTGCTCAAACATCAGGATCATCTCCACAAGTCTAAAATAGTATTTAATATGGGCGGTTAATTCCGCCCTTTCTTTTATAAGAAGGAGGCATTATGAAGAAGCTTTATACTAGATTAATTACAAAAAATGATATAGAAGATACATTCGGCTATCCGCTTGAAAATATGGTTAATCAAGGAGCATTTGCTTCTAAAAATCTAGCTATAGATAACTGGCTTGATGAGGCTTGTGAAATGGTAAATGACTTAATTATTCAAAATAGAGGCAAGGATTATACAAAGCTTTTGAATAATTATATTGCTGATGAAGCGAATAATGAAAGTGATATATATGAGGGTATGTACTGGGCTCAAATGTATCAAATGCGTTTTATTATTGACAATGGTAATATCAAAGCTAACGCTAATATAAATGAACAAAAGAAAGCTTATGATGATCAAGTAATAAATATCTTATTACGCTATGGAATTCTAGGAGGTGGCTATTAATGGGACTTAATACAATTCATGATACATCTGATGATTATATGACTTGTTATAATATGACTAATGGTACATATTTTAAGGCTACTCCTGAAAATATTAATAATCGTAGACAAAGCTATGCTACTGGCCTTAATACTGATAAATTCAACTATATTTTAAAGGTTAATGGCTGGTGTGATGTCTCAATAGATGATTTTATTAAGTGTGCTTTAATTCCAAAAGGGGCTAAGGTTGTTAATATTGAAAATAGCCTTAATTCTTTAGAATTCAAAAGAAGAGTAGATACTGAGAACTTCCAGGGCGAGTCAAGGATTTATTTAGAATGATACTTACACAAAAGGAAGCAATGGAGTTATGTGCTTGTCTTAAAAAGTTTTGTCCTAATCCTGATTATCCCTTAAAATATCCCTATTCGACTGGTAATTTAAGACAAAATGGAATACAAGCACCTACTAAAACTCCTGATGGTTTCTTTATTGTTATAGGTGTTGATAACGCCCCAGTTCCTACAAGTAGATATGCCCTGTTTACACATACTAAAAATAAATCGTCTAAGGGCTGGGTAGATAGAGCTATAAATAGCTGGACTAGAACTACCATAGCTCATTTAAATATATTTGTTGAAGGAGGTCTTGACAATGACGGAGTCTAAAATAGAATATTTTACACAGTATTTAGAAAATGTCCTTAATTATATCGGACATGATGAAAATGATAATCCTAAATATGATGCGATGTTTTCACTTAAATATATTGAAAATCCTGAAGCAATGAAAGGCTTAAAGGAATTTATCCCGGATACACACGCCTATGGTGTTTTAAGGGCTCAGGGAGGCAGCGTAGATAGTGTTAGTGTTAATTCTAGGACTATACAAATAATCGCTGAATTTTATGCTCCTATTGAGCGTATAAGAGCAAAGCCTATTATTGTTCGTATTGAGGATACATTACAAGGACTTAATAATCAGGTTGTAGAATTTCCAGATAATAATCAAGCTCAATTTATTAATTTTACACGTAGTGATGGTGAGTCAGCTACTCTAAATGGTCATGAATGCTATAAGATAATGGTTTATGGTGAAATTCATTTATTTGAGGAGTTTGAATATGCAAATAATCAAAAAATCTATCTTGATAATGTTCTTTTAAAGGGCGCTATTAATATTGAGGCTAGTGATCTTGCAATAGTAGAGCCTCATAATATTAAAAACAATGAATTACAAGAAAATCTTTATAATGGTAGTGCAATTGCTATATCAGTTGATTTATTATGCTTTAAAAATGATAAGCTTCATCAAAAGATATTAAGCTCATTTGGTAAGGGTAAAAAGACTTACTCCGTTAATTTTAAGTCAATAGAGCTTCCTGATGGCTCCTATGTAATTGATTATACTAAAGATATGATATTACGTGATTTAATATATCAAGGTACTTTTGGAGACTCAATTAAATTTAAAATTATTTTTGTATGCAATTATGAGGGTTAGTTTATGAGTAATGAAATTAAGGTAATAGTCCAGGATAAAACTACAGGAACTACAACTACTGAAGCTAAAACGGATGCAAAAACACCTGCTCAAGCAACAGAAATGGTAGCTCCTAAATCTCAGGCTGGGGCTCAAAATCTAGCTAGAGCAAAAACTCTAGGATTAACTTATTTGCTTACTAAAAATGCTATGAGCTATGCTACCTCAAATGTAGGTAAATATACTGGTAATTCTTATTCACAAGAAAGAGTCAATAATATAGGTCAGGCTGTAGGGCTTGCTGCCTTGTCATTTTCTAATCCTACTATGGGTATAGGAATAATAGGCGTACAGGTTGCTACTACTGTACTAGAAGAAAATTATCGTAAAAGATGGGAAGAGCGTAAGCTATCTCAATCAAGGGCTAGATATGGTTATTCATCATTAAAGGACATTACTACTTCAAGGAGGCACTAATGGTTAGATTATTTTATAATAATGGATGGTATGAAATTACCTCAATAATTGATAAAACTATTAACATTGATAGAAGAATAGATGAGGCTTTAGATTCAGGCTCATTTTCATTTATCTCGAGAATATTTACATTTAATATTCCACCATTTACGCTTTGTGAAATTGATGGTATGTATTTCTTTATGTCAACTGAGGCTACAGAGATTATAACTATGCCAGGCTGTTATACTCATCAGGCTACTTTAATTGAGCTAACAAAGATATTAGAATGCTATATTCTGGGCTCTAAGACTTTCACAAATAATCATATTGAATGGTCCTATGGTGGCGTTAAATATGACTTAAATAATAATTATGCAAAGCTTTTAGTATTGTTATTATTAATGAATGATAAATATAATCTTGATTATGATTTTTCAAGAATAGATAATATAGATATTTATAATTCAACAATCTCACGTGAATTTTTCTTTGGTCCAGGAACTACTTTCTTTGATGCAATGCTAGAAATAGGAAGAAGTATGCAAATGATACCAAGACTTGTTTATAAAAATTCTAAATATAGTATAGTTTTTGACAATCTAAAAAAGCATAATTCTTTCGTTTTAGATGAGAATAAAATCATATCTAAGGTAATTACTCAAAATGTAGATGAATATTGTTCTATGGTTGAATGTGAGGCCTCTGACGTGGTCGATAGAACTAATTTAACTAAAGTAGAAAATCTAACGCCAAGAGCGGATGACGTAGAGCTTAATAGTGATTCTATGAAGCTAATATTACCTACACGTGCTGAAGAGATAGTTAAGTTTGAAGCAAAAAGTCCATTTCCTAAAAGACTTGTTATTAGTATTCCTTTAGATAGTCATATCTTTAATGTTGAAAATGTACAAAAAGCAAAATCACTAGGAACAATTGGCATTATCTTGGAACCTAATACAAAGGATAACATATGGAGCAAGGATAATGGATATGAAGGATATTTTTATTTTTCAGCTTTAATCGGATATTTAAATGAAGAATGTGGATATAACATAGATTCCAAATCTGATTATCCAGTAGTAATTGATATTAAAGAGGGTATGGTTAATTTAATAGTGGGTAATTTAAGTCTAAACGCTGAAACAGCTGACTTTACATTAGGATATATTGATTATGCGATTGATTTAACACCATATCTTTTAGAGAAGAAACAATATGACTTAATAGATGTAGTTAATCAAGCTAATTATTGTTATTACACTACTAATACGCCTTATATTGAGGGCATATACAATAAGCAAAATACAACACTTTATAAAAAACTTATTTATGGTGTAAATGGTCCATTTTTAAGGAAGGCTTCACAAAATATATTAGGTATTCACTCAAGTGAGGATTTAAATATTAATTATGATAATATATGTAGGTATACGGGAACGTATGACTTTGATTATAAAGACTTACTTAAGCAAATTAAGGTTTATTCAATGGCACTTGCAGTAAATAATGATTTATATAAGACTAAAGCTCCTGCTGAAAATCCACTTGATAATGCTTTTAACGTTATTTATAAACCTATAACAAAGTGCTTATTAAATAGTGATAAAGATATAGCGCCACTTAATGAAAACGCCAGGAAGACGGCTTCTAGGACTTATGAGGGCGGTGCTGGTATTATTGATATAGATAATGCTATAACTGAACTTAAAAACGTTGCAAATAAGCAAGGAAATGAAATAATGAGCATAGGTTATTTAGGTAATATTCTTCCAAATCCAGGAGACAAAATTATAATTGATAGTAATGATTGGTATGTTTCTAGCATTCAAACAACGATTAATAATAATCTTTATACAAGTATTATTAATTTATCAAGATGTGAATTTAAGATAGCTGAGTCAATAGGAGTCGCTACTCAGTTTGAATCAACCTATAATCCTGATACAATGATTTTAGATAGAATTATTGCTTTAAAGGGCCCTCAAATCAATCCTGATAAGGAATACTTATTATGTGTTAATTATGATGGAAACAAGGTTTATAAGCGTGTTGTTAAGCTTATAGAGGCTCATAAGGCTTATCTAATAGTAGAGGCAAAGGATAATTATGCATTTGATAGTTATGCTGAAGCGACTACATTTACTGACTCATTAAATATCAATGTTTATGTTGAAAAGGAAGTGCCATATTCTAGGAGTAATAACTTTATGGATAATTACACATTTACGCTTTATGAGATGCCTAATATTAGTCAAAAAGCGTCTTTTAGACTTCCATTAATGGATAATGAGTCAATTCTTCCAAGTCCATTATTTATGGCTACTAAAGCCATCTATAAGGATTCTAGAGAACGCCTTATTATTCAAATAGGATGCGATATCTCATGATGAGTGCTTTATTTGTAGTGATAATGCTTCTTGGAGCCTATGAGGCAATGAAGGAGAAATGATATAATGATTGTTTATTTAAATAGCAGCTTAGAGGTTGTAAAAGCAACTCAAACTGAAAACTATCAGGATAATAGTATGGATTTATTAATTTATATTCCAAGCAGTGTATTTAATGATAGTAAAATATTTAATATAGTTTTTAGGACTCCAAATAATCGTATTTGTGGTCCTTTTGTTTTTGATAGCATTGAAATTAAAGATAACTATCATATTCACAAAATACATATAGACCAAAGATATGCAATAACAGCCTCAAGAGGTCCTGTAGAAGCAACGCTAGCTTATAGATTAAATGATAATTTAGTTAAGGCCTGCAACTTTCTATTTATGATTACAGAGGCTTTAAATTTCAAGCAAAATATAATTATTACAGGTGATAATGCTTCTAATGTAGTATATGATATGATGCAAGTTTTAAATTTAGTTAAAAGTGAGTCCAATGCAAATACTATTAAATTCAATGCTATTCAATCAGAATTAATTAATAGTATTTATCATATGGGCGAATTTAAAGACTGGCAGGAAGCAGATTTAGAAGCTTTTAAATGCTTAAAAAGAATAGCTACAGCTGATAAATATATCTTTATTGCTAATATAAATGACGGAGATTCTCATCATTCAATCATTTATTTAAGATATGAAAACAATAAAGATGAATTTTACGCTAATGAAAGTGGTTATATCCAAAAGCTAAGCTATCCTGGATTCAAAGATATTGAAACAAGCGAAATGAGCGCTCATGATATTGTATATGATGATTTATTTGTAGATTATGATACATTTGCTAATTTTAAGGAAACAGTAGTCCCTAAAAGATTAAGTGTTTTAAGTAATTTACCAAGCAATGCTGACAAAAGTAAATGTATGCTTTATGTAGATAATAATGGAACTCCTAGCAAAGTATCACTTGAAAGCATTAAGGGGACACGCATTATCTTAGGTAGTGAAAAGCCTAGTGATATGTCAACTGGAGATTTTTTTATAAAGGAGATTGAATAAATATGTACGTACCTAATACAAGAGAAAAAAAGGAATATAACTGGAGGGGTGAGGATATAGGCGAAAATCCTTACTATGAAGGTAATTTAAATGAAAAAAATAAAGAAATTATGAGACTTTATGATTATGGAGTTGATGATTCACTTAATGCATTTGATAATTTAGCTGACTGGCTTGATGATGAAGAACTAAGCACCGATGAAGCATATCACTTAGCTAAGGTTTTGGAAAATAAAAAAATAATGGAATTGTTAAAAAAGACATTAGAAGAAGTAATTGAATATTCTAGAAATGACTATGTTATTTCTTTAATTGAAAATCAGGAGGAAAAATAAATATGGCTACTAAAAAGGCTCAATATACAACCTTAAATGAAAATAATGAACTAGATACCATCCACCTAGAAACTAGTGCTGATATGGTGCTAGAAACTGAAAATGAAAAGATTATGACTAAGGCTGAAAGAGAGAAGCTAGCAAGCGTAGAAAAAGGCGCTCAAGCTAATGTGATTGAGGGCATAGTTCTAAATGAAAACTCAAGAGCAAATGTCTCAAATAAGCTCATCCATCTTTATGTTCCTACATTAGAAAATGGCAAAATACCAGTTGCATATATTCCAGATGTTTTACTAGGTCAATTAATGTTTGGCGGCCTTATTTTTGGTGATAACACGATAAAGCTAACCAATAATTTTAAGACATTGCATTATGAATTAAATCAATATTATGCTAGTATTTCTACATTAGTAGAATTGACGACACACGCAGCTAATGCAAATGTTGACTTGACAGGGACATTTTTTATAGTCTCAACTGCCTCACAAACTAATAAGGATACGCTTGTAGATAAAAGTATTGAATATTATAGTAATATTACAGCTGGTATTATAAAAGACGTATCGACAGGCGACTGGATACTTGCATTAAGTACTGGTGAATGGGGGAAAGTTGATAATACAGATTCAGTTAAATCCGTAAATGGTCAAATAGGTGAGGTTTATATTAGTAAAAGTGATTTAGGTCTTAGCAAGGTTGAAAATACTGCTGATGCTGATAAGTCTGTAAAGCACTCTGAAACTTCAGAAAGTGCTGACAAATTAGCTAGTGAAAGAACAATAGAAACTGGCATTGATGGTAGTGATGTAGCTGGAACTATTCACTTTGATGGTAGTAAGAACGTTGAAGTACCTTTATTATTAAAAAACGTAGGTACAGCAGGCACTTATAGTGTTGTTAAGACTGATTCAAAGGGACGTGTAACTGATGGTGGAAATATCATTGAAATGGGCACTACACCAAGTGATAAGCTTGCTGTGGGTGGCATTTTTTTAAAGATAGTGGAGTGATAGTATGACTAAAGTAAAAATGCAAATCAAAAAGTCTGATGGTACTTTGGAAGATTTAGAATTTGAGGGTGGAAGTAGTAATACTTCGAAACTATATATGCACTCTATCGAGGGTATGATAAGCTTTCCAGGTATTGATTATTGGTTCGCTATGACTATGTATAACGATAGTACTGATCCAATAACTGATTTAAAAATGTTTTTAAATAATTGCTGTCAAACGATAGTTGATTCAGATACTGGCTACAAAACATATAAGTCATATTATTTAGATGGAAAAACATATTTTTCATCAACTAATAGCTTTCAAGATTTTTGTTCATTTACTATCTATGCTAAAACTAACGAAATAGAATTCGTTCATATAAATGATTACTTCGAGGCTTTAAATGTGGAAGATATGAGCAAAGCTACATTTAATTTAATAGACGTAATTACACGTGTACTTTAGGAGGATGTTATGAAATATTATATTAATAAAGAAAGTTATGGAATTGTTGTTTTTAATAATTTTGTTCTTGAAAGTCTAGAGGACAAGTATATTGAAATTACAAAAGAACAATATGATGAATACCAGGAAAAGAAAAATGGCTATGAAAGAACTGTAGAAATTAAAGATGGTAAGGCTATAATGACTTATGTAAAAAAAGAAAATAAAAACAAATTACGTGGTCAAAGAGAAGCAGTTTTAACGGCCTTTGATAAATATAAAACTAATGTTTTATATGGAATTGAAGCGGAGTCAGAAGAACAAAAGAAGGACGTTATAGAATATTATAACAAGCTTCTAGCTTTAGATGAGGATGCTATAAATAATGTACCAGCTTATCTAAAATATTATATGTAGGTGATGATATGCAAAGAGAATTAATTACAAAGAAGCCTATTAAAAATGGTATTTATGTATGTGTTGATGAGGTTAATCAAATCTACAAATTCATAGATGCTAAAGACGTTGTATTAAGTGTAAATGCTGATGGTAGTAAATATACCTTAGGTGATTTTAAAAAGGATTTTGATGTCCTTAAAGACAATTTTATAAAGCTAGCATCAATTGTTAAGGAGGTAAACAATAATGATTAATGCAATTTTAGGAGTATCCAATTTTGGTGAATTAATTAAGCTAATTGCTGATAATTGTCCTGGATGGTTGTCAGCCTTAATCGCAACTTTAGCGACTACTGGCTTTGGTGGTTTTGTAGCAAGCGTAGTTATGCTTGTTAGAAATAAGATTAAAGTTGATAGTGTACTTGGTTCATTCAATAAGGCTATTGATCGTGTTGATAATAAACTAAAAGAGAATGAAAGCTCAACAAATAATGCAATTGCTGAATTTAGTAAAATTATTAACAAGTATTCCAATGATAATGCTTTAATGGCTGAGATTCTAATTATTCTTGCTTCTAAAGCTGGAATGACGTCTACAGAGCTTTTAGATGCGGTTTCTAAATACAAAGAAATGGAGTCTTGTGATGTTTCAAAGGCTGAGGCTTTGGAAACAAAGATAAAGAATGATTTAGATAAAGCTCAAGAACAGGAAGCCTTAGAAGCAGCTAAAAAGGAAGAAAAAACTGAAGCTATAAATGAGGATTTAGACAATATCATTAATATTAAAATTTAGGAGGTACTCTATGGAGAAAACAAATAAATTTAGTGATTTTTGGAATTCAAAGTGGCTATTTATTCCAAGAGCACTTTTATGGATAACATTAATGGGAGTTCTTCCAATTATATTTATTAATCAGCAATTTTCATTATTTAAGCGTACGGATGGTGGCATATCCTTTAGTGGGTGGGCTTTAGTAGCTATTATTATTGCTTATATAGTAAGCTGTACTTTAATCAATTATGTTAGAAAAGCATTTAATTATAATTTCATTGTAATGGTCCTAGATGGCCTAGTAAAGATTATTATTCCTATTGTAGCATTAATTTTATTATGTAGAATTATAGCATCCTATACAGCACAAATTGAGTATATTCTTGATAGGTCTTTAATTACATGCATTATAGGTATAATTATTAATCCACTTCCTAAATGGAGCTTTGAGCATAAATGGAAGCAAATAGGCGAGGCGATGCGTAAATGAGTAAACATAAAATAAGTAGAGATTCAGTATTATTTATCCTACAAGTAGCTGTAATGGAAGCAGGAATATTTTTAATAAATCTAGCTTCTGTTGGTTTTGATATAAATAAAATTAGGTGGTTTGTTTTTGGAGCCACCTTTTTTATATCACTTTATGCAAAAATAATCTCAACACGTTATGCAACCTCAATTGAAGTTCAAAAGCCTAGAGTAACTGATCTTGAAACTTCTATCTATCATATTAAAAAGGGTCTTTATGAAAGTGATAAGATGCCTAAATTTAATATTGCCTTAAAATATCGTAATATTAGAAAAAGAATAAGTGCTGATATTGATAAGATGGATAATAAGCTTCAAAAAATGAAAATTAAAGATGGTGGAAAATACCAGGAATTAGTAGCTAAAAGAAAAGTGGCAAGTAGTCTTTATCAATTGCTAGCAAATAATAAATTTAAAGAATTTAAGGAAACATCACAATCTGATGAAACTATTAAAATTTATAGAGTCAATTCCTTAAAAAAGAAGTATGGAAGAGTAAACTCTACAGTCTTATTTACTAATGGCATAGCCGTACAAATGAAAAATGATGAAAGTAAATATTTCTTTAATAAGTGGGCATCAGCATTTAAAAATCAAGTTCTATTTATTGTAGCATCAAGTATTATGAGTATTATTGCTACTGGTTTAACTACTGAGACTTATTTTCGTTCTTGGCAGCTGTGGGTTGATTTCTTATCTTATACATTTTCATTAATGATGGGTTTATATAATGGTTTTAATATAGGTAAGGATGTTATAGTAGGATCGTATGTTCCAACACTAGAATCAAGGCTTGAATTAATAGATGAGGTTATAAAAATGATACCTTTTGTAGAAAATAAAAACGAGGCTTTATAAAAAATGCCTCGATTTTTTAATTTATGTTGATATTTTTAAAAATATTGTATATAATATAAATAGAGGAAGCCTATAGACGGCCTACTCCTATAAAAAAGATTTGTTTATAGGAAAGCACCGCGCTAACGGTGTTTTTTCTTTCCTATGAGTTTCAAGAATTTTTATTTCTTTTTCTTGAATGTAAGTATTAGCTGCACTATTTTGCATATTGAAACAATAATGTTTAATAGTGCGGCAATTATACCTATCATAAGATAGAGTCCTCCATAACATAAGTGGAGGACTTATACATATATGCATAAGCACCACCTCCTCATGTGATTTGGAGTAGCACCGCTATTGACTTCCATAGACGCAATTATAACATAAAGAAAATAGAAAATAAATATTTTTATTGATATTTAATCTAAATTCGCATATAATATAGATAGAGGAAGTCAAGATAAGGCTACTCTAAATAATCGTTAAATTTGATTTAGAGAAAAGCACCTGGCAGTGCTTTTTTTCATCTCCAAATCAAAATTGAATAAAACTACTTTGAATTTTTGTGGATATATTTGATTATATCCCAAGTAATTTTTAATATTACGCCAATAAGGTATAACATTTGACTTGAAGCCCTCCTTGTGGTGTACGGAGAGCTTATATATGTTCATAAGCATCGCCGCCTTTCAAAGAGTAGCACTGTATCTTGACTTCCATGAATTTATTATATCATACCAATAATCAAAATTAAAGAACTTTACATCTTAATTCTTCGTGGCGTCTTTTTGGCGTCTTTTTTGTGAATTTTTACATAACCAAACATAACGAAATGAAATTTTAGCGAAAATTAAAATCCTAAAACATAAGCAAATAAGCCAAAATTTGCCTCAAACATAACCAAACATAACAAAATGAAATTTGCGAGTTCGATTCCTGTCGCGGGCACCATAGATAAAAAAAACACGGCTGTTAAGCCGTTTTTTATTTTTGTAGTGCCTTTTTGGCGTCTTTTGCTTTAAAAAATAGAATTTTATTAATATTGTAGATACTGAATATTGTAATTATATTTATTTAATCAAAATATCGGACTGTGTGTTTGATAAAGAATAAGTATGAATAATTTCTTTATCATAAATTAATTTGATATATCTTACTAATTTGACTTTTAGGGTGCAAATTGATATAATTATTTTAGAAATTCACCCTAAAGGAGAGATTTATATGGATAATCAATATTTGCAAATTCAAGCATTGTTAGAACAAAGAGCAGAAATTAATGCAAGATTAAATTTAATTCCATATGATGGTTCAATAGAAATCAAAGATAAAGGTGGTAAAAAATATATTTATATTAGAAAACGTATTTTAGGCCGTAATACATCTACTTATGTTGATTCATATTCTGATGAACTGTTTGCTTCAATTTCTAGATTATTAAAAGATAGAAAAGAATATAAAAAGCAAATTAGAAAAATAAATAATGAATTAGCAAAGTTAGGTTATACTGAACAAGAATTATCATCAAGAGTATTATTAAATATTGATTTTGCTAGAGCCAATATGAAATCAAATATTTATGATCAAGCTATTCTTGAAGGCATAGCTACTACGTTCCCTGATACTGAAACGATTATTGAAAATGGAAAAGTTAGTGGAATGACTCCAACAGATGTTCAAAAAATATTAAATTTAAAACATGCTTGGGAATTTATTATGGATAAAGAGGTTGTTGCATCTAAATCAAGTTATTCAATACTTTGTTATATAGCTACTCTTGTAAATGAGGGATTTTATACTTATGGTGGTAGAATTAGGTGTGTTCCTGTAACAATTGGAGGTACATCTTATATTCCACCATTACCAATAGAAAATGTTATTAAAGAAGAAATTGAAGAAATATTAAGTAGAAATGAAGAACCAGTTGATATATCAATTGAGCTTTGCTTATATTGTATGAAAACTCAAATTTTTAATGATGGAAATAAAAGAGCATCAGTAATATTTGCTAATCATTTTTTAATTTCAAGAGGAGCAGGATTATTAGTTATTCCAGAGAGTAAAGTTCCTCAATTTAAGAAAATGTTAGTTGCCTATTATGAGAATAAAGATAATGGTGAAATATTAGAATTTATGAAAAAATATTGTTGGAAAAGTTTTTAACAAGGTGCAAATATATTTAGAATAAGAAAGAATGTACCTTAAAAAAGAAAAAGAAACTACCAACTTATTGTAAATGTCAACTAAAAAATGCCTCGATTTTTAAATTTATGTTGATATTTTTAAAAATATTGTATATAAAATAGAGGAAGCCTATAGACGGCCTACTCATATAAAGTTGTTTTTATAGGAAAGCACCGCTGGAACGGTGTTTTTTCTTTCCTATGAGTTTCAAGAATTTTTATTTTTTTCTTCTTGAATGTAAGTATTAGTTGCACTATTTTGCATATTGAAACAATAATGTTTAATAGTGCGGCAATTATACAATCATAAGATAGAGTCATCCGCAACATAAGTGGAGGACTTATACATATATACATAAGCACCACCTCCTCATATGATTTGGAGTAGCACCGCTATTGACTTCCATAGAAGCAATTATAACATAAAGAAAATAAATATTTTTATTGATATTTTATCTGAATTCGCATATAATATAGATAGAGGAAGTCAAGATAAGGCTACTCTAAATAATAGTTAAAGATTTAGAGAAAAGCACCTGCCAGTGCTTTTTTTCATCTCCAAATCAAAATTTAATAAAACTACTTTAAATTTATGTGGATATATTTGATTATATCCCAAGTAATTTTTAATATTACGCCAATAAGGTATAACATTTGACTTGAAGCCCTCCTTGTGGTGTACGGAGAGCTTATATATGTTCATAAGCATCGCCGCCTTTCAAAGAGTAGCACTGTATCTTGACTTCCATAAGAGCAATTATAACATAAAGAAAATAAATATTTTTTCAAAAATCATATGCTTAATTTAAGAATAATTTGATTGCTTGACAAGATATCAAATGTTTTAACAAATGTATTATATTGTTTTTTAATATTTTTCTAGTATAATATTTTGAAAATACTAGTGTAGGTGAATTGAATGTACAAGATAGGAAAAAGGATTATTATATTTTTTTGTTTCATTTTTGTTATTTGCTTTTTAAGTGCATGTAAATGGCTAAAGAGTAAGGATGAAATAAATGAAGAATTGGTTGAAAACTTGATTTTGGCTATGGAAAATAAAGATAAGGATAGCCTTGTTAACCTTTTTGCTTCATCAAAAGTCTTAGAAGATGTAGACTTTGAACAATCAATTAATGAATTATTTAATTATTATGACGGAGAGTATCAAAATAAGCTAAAAAAAGGACAATGTAAAAATAGAGATTAAAGATGGTAAATTCTCTACTACCTGATTTGAATTATCTTATGATATAACAACAAGTACTGATGTATATAGAATTGCTTTAAATTATTGTAGTGAGTATTCAACTAATAAGGATAATGTTGGAATTTGGTACATATATATAATAAAAAATCAGAAGATGTTAATCCAAATTATACTTATTGGGGTGATGGATTAGCAACTCCAGGAATTAATATTGGAAAGAAATATAGTGAACTAGAATAAATTAATTATGTTAGGGAGTATTATGGAATATATAATTTTATTAAGAGGAATTAATATTAGTGAAAAAAATAAGATTTCAATGAAAGAACTAAAGCATTCATTAGAAAAAAATAATTATAAAAATGTAAGAACATATTTAAATAGCGGGAATGTTATTTTAGAATCAGAAATCATTGATGAAACGAATATAATGAATAACATCAGTGAAATTATAAAAAATGAATTTAATCTTGTAATTCCAATTTTCATAACTACCCCATTTAAGCTTAGAGCTGTTTTAGATAATACACCTTTATGGTGGGGAAATGATAATAAAGAAATTTATGATAATTTGATTTTCATTATTCCTCCTACAACCGCAAGCGAAATCTATGAAGCAATCGGAAGTCCTAGTAGTGATATTGAGATGGTAGCTGAATTTAATAACTTTATTTTTTGGTCATTTGATTTAAAAAAATATCAAAAGGCAAATTGGTGGATTAAAACTGCAAGTACAGGTATAAAGGATAAAATAACAATAAGAACTGCAAATACTGTTAGAGGTATTCTAAAATTAAGTAATGAATAGGAGGAAAAATATCTCAAATGGCATCAACAACGGATTATAAGGATTTTATTTTGGATCAATTAAGACTACTGGATAATATAAAAGATAGGCAAATGATGGGAGAATATTTATTATACTATAATGATGTTTTATTTGGGGGAATATATGATAATCGATTGCTGGTTAAGATTGTAGAAGAAAATAAAAAATACAATTTGCCTTTGGCTTTGCCATATAAAAATGCTAAGCCGATGTACTTAATTGGTGATGTTGAAAATCAAAGTCTTTTAAAGGAAATTGTAATTGCTACATATCGTGGCTTGAAAAAATTATAAAAAAAGTTAGTTGTCTCACTTTTTGTCTTTTTTAGAGATTAATTGATCTATTGGTTCAAAGATTATATAGAATAGGGGAATGGTTAGGAACAGTATCCATAGTTTATTCCACATACCATAATACATTGAAAATCCACAGTAAATAGCAGCTATAATAAGTGGATAGCAAAATAAAGTGATTTTACGTTTATAGATCATTATGTAAATAGATGGAATAACTGACATTAATATAAATAAGAACCAAAAGAATTAACCAGCTTAAGCCAAGATAATATAAATAGTAATTGCAATGCCATTTATTTAATATTTAAAATAATTATTTGATTTTCATTTTTTAAGAAATATGTTATACTTAATGTAGGAATTGACTAATTATAAATGAGGAGAAAATGTATGATTGAAACAAAGGAAATTAGAGTTGAGGGGAGTCCAAATGGTGACAAAGATGCAAAAAAGGAATATGATGAATTTGAAAAAGAGGTAGAGGATTGTATTGCTTTTGGTTGGCAGAGGACGCAGGAGACCACTAGAAGAAGTGGACGACTTCATCGTCGTTATTTGATAATGGCCCGCGAAACAAGCATGCCTAATTATCAAAAATATTGTGAATTAGAGGAAAAATATCAAAATGCAAAGGAGAATATTAAGAAATATCAGCCTATTGATTTTCTTACTGCTTTTGCTTTGTTATTGATATTAATAATACCTGGTGTTATTTATATCTATTTTAAAATGAGTCAAAAGGAGAAAATTAGAGTTAATAATGAAAATTGTAATAAAATTATGATGGATGCTATTAAAGAGGCTAAAGCATTATAATGAAAAAATATTATAATATTTTGGGCGTTGATGCTAGTGCCAAAAAAGAAGAAATAAAGAAAGCATATTTAACTTTGGCTAAAAAGTACCATCCTGATGTTTCGAAGGATCCTAATGCTTTAGAATTATTTAAAGAAATATTAGAAGCGTATGAAACATTATATGATGAAGATAAGAGAGCAAAGTATGATAGGTCATTAGTTATAGATAAACTGGATGAAGTAATAGATTATTTATATGGAAACGCTAAAAAAAATATAATTGTTAATATAAAGACAGCTAGTGAAAGGTTTAAAAATATTGAGGCTTTTGATGACAATTATTATTACTATATTTCCTTCATTTATAATAAAGAAAGACTAGGATTTCTTGGATTTAATATAAAACTGAATGAAATGCCTAAATGGCTAGAAGATATTTTAAATAAATTAATTAAAAATAAAGCGTATAATTATTTATACTTATTGCATATTTACGATTTTATTAAACTATATGAAAATAAAAGTCTTATAAGTGAATGCTTAAATTATTTTTTGAAAGAGAAAGAAACAGACTTTGTTAATCAAGCGATTGGCGAATGCTATTTTTTGCAGGAAAAATATGATAAAGCAATAATGTATTTGATGAAAGCCAAAAATCGACCAAGAGCGTTAATACTTCTAGGATATTATGAACTTAGTAAGAATCAAGTAAAAAAAGCATGGGAGTATTATATTACAGCTATTGCAAATGGCAGCTTTACAGCTTATATGGACTGTGGTGATTATTGCGCTGCATATGGTATAAAGGATTCAACTAAGTATTATATGGATGGCTTATGCAATATTATAGATAATAAATTGAACTTCTATTGCTTTAGGATGTATGCTAGAAGAACATTAGAGTTTTGCAAAAAGTATTGTGATTATAGTGATTTTAAGCCTTTTGCTATTAAAATAATCAAATATATTAATAATATTGATTTTTTGAGTGCTAGAGATATTTATATTAATATAATTTGTCTTATCGATGAAAAATATTTGTCTGTTTCAGAAGCAATTACTATTAAAATTAAAACCTATGAATATTTAGCAAGTAATAATGATGCGACGGCAATTAGCTATTTAATTAAGTATTATTTGAGTGGTAGTCCTAATAATGAAGCGTTAGAAGTTGGATTTAAATATATATTAAAGCAATTGCAGATTAACGAATATGATGGCAAGAAGTCATTGTTTAAGTATTTTGAAATCTATAATTATGAACCTGTACTTAAATATGTATGTAAATATGAAAATGAAAGTGATGATGCTAAATACTTAATAGGTAGATATTATTATTTGCAAAAAAATAATGAAGAGGCCTTAAAGCACCTATTATTTAATTTTCGAAATGAAAAAGCAAATAGTATAATTTTTGAGATTTACCAAAATAGTTATTCTGATAATTGTCATATAATTGATGATTCATTTATGAATTCTAAAAAAGATATAAATAATAAATCATCAATTGAGGCTCATAGTGAATATTTGAAAATTAAGTACAATAAATATTTGAAAATGGACAAGGCTTTTGTTGTAGAAGCTAGACGCGGAATTCTTAATAGGTATATTTGTCATTTGCTTGAAATAGATTATGAATTTATTTTGATGGACATAAAACTTGATTATTTTAAGGATGCTGATGATACATGTCGGAAGGCTATTTTTAATAAATTATTGACTGATAATAAAAATAATCTATTTAGTAATAATTTATATAAGCCATTAGAAAATGTATTAAATATTCTTGCTAGATATTATAATAAATGTCCGATATGTGGTAGAAATCTTGAGGGAATATTTAAAAATAAATGTAGTCGTCATGGAAAAATAAATTTTAAATGAGGAGAAAATGTATGAAGAAGTCTGTTTGTTGTTTTTTTGTTTTGCTATTGATAGTTTTAACATCTTGTAATATGGTATCTCAAAATAAAAATGAGAAGAAGATGCTTGAAGAACAATATTTTTGTGGAACAAGATATAGTAATGATTTAACAATAAGATTAACTATTAATTCCAATAATAAATATAGTCTTTATTATAAAAGAAATTTTGGCACTATTGAAATTGATGAAGAGAATTGGTCTCATAGTTTAACATATAAATATTCTTATTATACTTATTCTGGAAATGGTATAGAAATTAAGAAGAAATCTAGTCAAACATTAAGTGTTTATAAATTAGATAATTGTTTCATAAATGATATGCAAAGCTATTTTGTTGTTGGTGGTTCACCTTATAAGCTTATTAGTACTAATGAAGAAATTACAGAGAGCTATTTAGAAGGATTTAGGACAATAGGTCCTGGTGGTGATAAGGTTGGTTATATTAATCTTTCTGGTATTGATATTTTACCAAAGAGTTATGCAGATGCTAAATGGGAGTAATGAATGAAAAAAATAATTTTTTTTGTTATAGTAGTTTTATTTTGTTTATGTGGTTGTCAAAAAAGAAATAAGGGCTTCTTTGATTTAGAAACACTTGAAAAATATGGCTTGGATGATAATTTTCCCAAATATAATGATGTGTATGATAGAGATGAGAATATCATTTATTTAAAGAAAAGGCTTTTTAGCGATTACACATTGACTGATTACACAAATGATATTTATCATTATCTATTAGAAAATAAATATCATGTTGGAACTTATAAAGCTTATAAGCTTGTTGATCAAATGTTTCCATTATATGCTTTTAGTGGAATAGATGATCCATTCTTTTTAATGAAAGACAAGATAATCATAACCTATTTAGCTAATGATTTTGTTAAAAGTAATGAAAACAATTTATTCTATTATATAACGATAGAAGAGGTCTTAAATGAAAAATATGATACAAGAATTATATTAGGTGAAAAAGAATTGTTTTATAAATAAAAAAAGGCCTTAAGCCTTTAATTTTTCTATTATTTTTCGACTACCATCAAAGAATAATGAGCCTAGGCCATTACCTATTGCCATAAGTAGAAAATATAAAACAACCTTACCATTAAATAATCCAGCATATGTATAATAGCATACGTTTGCGACAACGTGCTCAAAACCACATAGAATGAATAAAACTATGGGCATAAAGGCGAAAATCACTTTACCAAAGGCATATTCGCATTTTTTGTGGCCTTCAACGGCAAGATAAATCATTATACCACACATTGCTGATAAAATGATAACCTCATACCATGACTCATTTTGCTTAGTCTCAACCATTGATTTACATAAATTAATTATGTCATTATTAATAATATGAGTTAGCTTTAAAATTGAGGATAGAATGAATACACCTAGAATATTACCAATTAAACAAATAAGTAGACTTAATAAATATTTTGGTTTGTTATCTAAGATATAGCCTACCTTACCTGTATATAGCCAAAAGCCAAATTGAATAATAGTAAATAAACCAATTCCAAATAGGAAAGCTCCTATTATTTTATATAAATAGCCATCATGAACAGCACTTGTTAAATATAAGGTGGCGCCAAAGGCAATAAACATTCCTGCAATAATTGCACTTATAAATATCATTAAATAATTCTTCATAAATCTTACTCCATTTTTTCACTATCAACCATTATATTAAAAAAAGAGAAAAAAGTAAATATGAAATTTTGTTTTTTACCTTGCTTCTTAAAATATTTTGTCTTATAATTATTGTATACGAAGGAAGGAAATGCATTTTATGAAGTTTTTTAAGGAATTTGGGGAATTTATTAAAAAGGGAAATGTATTAGATTTGGCTATAGGTATGATTATTGGTAGTGCGTTTAATAAGATTGTTTCAAGCTTAGTAAACGATATTATAATGCCAGTAATTGGTGTTATTTGTAAGGTTAATGTTACTGAGCTAAAGGCAACTCTTGTTCCTGCTGTACTTAATGAAGAAGGAGAAATTGTTAAGGCGGCTGTAACATTAAATTATGGTAATTTTATTCAAACAATTATTGATTTCTTAATCATTGCGCTTTCAATCTTTGTTGCTTTAAAGGTTATTATAGCAACTAATAAGAAATTAACTGAAGCATCTGAATTTGTTAAAGAGAAAGCAATTCATCATAAGGAAGAAGAAGTTAAAGAAGAAAGCGAAGATAATAAGGAAGATAAATAAGCTTTATAGGAAATTCTTAAAATCAAGAATTTCCTTTTCTTTTTCATTTTTTCTAAGAATCACCATTAATGATGTATCAAGTGCTTCTTCATTTAGGTGTGCTGAATATAAATTGGTATTTAACGCTTTAAAAATAGATTTTGGAACTATGGCAATTCCAATATTGGTATTGGCCCAAAGAATGGCACTTTTAGCATCATCAACCTCAATCATTATATTAAGTGAGGCGTTTTTTTCATTAAAAAGGGTTTGAATAATGGTTTTAAAGCGACGATATATGATCATGGGAGCATTATCTAAATCAGAAATGGAATATGAATTCTTTAATTTGCTTTTGCTTACTAAAATCATTTCTTCATCACAAAGCTTTTTATGTTCATATAAATTATAGGAAAATGGAGTTCTACAAATTGCTAAATCAATAATATGATGATTTAATTGCTCTAATAGCTCATAGGTATTACCTTCATGAATAGATAGCTTTAGCTTGTTTTTATTTAAATAATCATAAATAGGCTTGTCGAGCAAATAATTAATTGATGATGACACCATCCCTATTTCTAATGTTTTATATTCGTTTTTATTTAATTCTAAAATTGCCTTTTCAGTTTTTGAGGCAAGCTCAAGAAGATCATAGGCACGTTTATATAATTCTTCACCTTCCTGGGTAAGCTTTAAGGAATTTGTTTGCCTTTGAAAGAGCTTGACATTTAAATCCTCTTCAAGTAGATGCATATGTCTTGATAGAGGAGGCTGCGACATATGAAGCTTTTTTGCTGCCTTTGAAATACTTCCTGATTCAACTACTGTTACAAAATACGACAATTGCTTTAAATTCATAAAAATCACCTATACAAAAATTATTTAGTAGATATATATATCATATATAAATAGTATACTATATTTTGTGGTATAATTAAAGGCGTATTTAGTATTGGAGTGATAAAATGTTTAAACTATATAAAAAATATTTAAAGTATTATAAAAAAGAGGTTATATTAGGACCAATGTTCAAATTAATCGAAGCAATATTTGAGCTTATTGTTCCTTTAATTATGGCTTCAATTATTGATAAGGGAGTTAAAAATTTAGATAGTGCCTATGTTTGGAAAATGGGTGGTATTTTAGTTTTAGCTGCAGCAATCGGTTTGTGCTCTACCCTTGTTTGTCAATATTTTGCTTGCCAAGCCTCTCAGGGTGTTGGAACAAGACTTCGTAATGATTTATATGAGCATATCAATTCGTTATCATTTAAAGAAATTGATGAATTTAAGATTTCATCATTGATGACAAGAATGACAAATGATATTAATCAGGTTCAAACATCTGTTGCGATGCTTATTAGATTAGTTGTTAGGGCACCATTCATTGTTATTGGTGCAACTTTGATGTCATTTTTTATTTCTAAGAGTCTTTCTATTATCTTTTTAACTACAGGCTTATTAATTTTTGGACTTATTTTCCTTATTATGAAGATTAATATTCCTAAGAATAAAAAGGTTCAGGGTGATTTAGATAATTTAACAACTATTACTAAAGAAAATCTAAGTGGAGCTAGAGTTGTTAGAGCCTTTTCTAAGGAAATATACGAAGAGAATCGTTTTGATAGCTCTTCGAATGATTTAAAGCGAGATTCGATAAGAGTTGGAAGAATAAGTGCTTTGCTGAATCCAATTATTTCTATTATTGTTAATGTGGCTATTGTTTTAATTTTATATTTTGGATCATTTAGAGTTAATAGTGGAGTTATTTCTCAAGGTGATATGACGGCTTTAGCTAATTATATGAATCAAATTTTAGTGGCTATAGTTGTTGTAGCTAATTTAGTTGTTATTTTTACCAAGGCTTCAGCATCAGCTAGTAGAATAAATGAGGTTTTTGCTGCATCTTCAAGTATAAAAAACGGTAGCTTAACTTCTGGCTATGCAACGGAAAAAATTGTTTTTGATAATGTTTCATTTGCTTATAATGAGGCTGCTAATCATGCTTTAGAAAATGCTAGCTTTAAAATTTTAGAAGGACAAACTATTGGAATAATTGGTTCAACTGGTTGTGGTAAATCAACCATTATTCGTTTGTTAGATCGTTTTTATGATCCAAATAAAGGTAATATTTATTTTAATGGCAATAATTTAAAGGATTATGATTTGACATATCTACATAGTAAAATAATTCCTGTTTTGCAAAAGAGCTCTTTAATTTTTGGAACTATTAGAGACAATATTTGCTTTGGTGAGAAATTTAGTGATGATGAAATTATTGAGGCATTAAAAAACGCTCAAGCCTATGACTTTGTTATGCGCCAGCCTGATGGCTTAGATACTATTGTTTTAGAGGGTGGAAAGAATTTCTCAGGAGGTGAAAAGCAAAGATTATCGATTGCTAGGGCTCTTGTTAGAAAGCCTGAGGTTTTAATTTTAGATGATTCTTCTAGTGCTTTGGATTACAAAACTGATTTTGAGTTAAGAAAGGCAATAAGAGGATTAAATAAAACCTTAACGATAATTATTATTTCAGTTCGTGTAACATCTATTAAAAATAGTGATGTTATTTTAGCGATGGATGATGCTAAAATTGTAGGAATTGGTAAGCATGAGGAATTATTGAAAACATCTAGTGTTTATAAGGATATTTATGTTTCCCAAGAGGGAGGTAATAACTAATGTCAACTCTAAAAAGAATTATATCATATTCTAAAAAAGAAGCATGGCTTCTTATTGTAGCCTTTATTTTTGCAATGATTAGTGTGGCTGCAACATTGTTTATACCAGTTATTGTTGGTAAGGCAATTGATGCGATGGTTGAAAAAAATAATGTAGATTTTGATTTAGTAATGAAAATAATTTATGCATTACTTGGTATTTTAAGTATAGGTGCATTGGCTAATTATTTATTAAATTTTATAATTTATGATGTTATATATAAGCTTGTATATAGAATGCGTAATGATGCTTTCTTTAAAATTACTAATTTACCTATTGCTTATATTGATCATCATATTCATGGTGATATTTTATCAAGAATTACAACTGATATTGATCAAATTAGTGATGGAATGCTTCAAACATTTACCCAGCTTTTAAGTGGTGTTTTAACTATTGCCTTTACCTTAGGCTTTATGATTAGTATTTCTTGGCCAATTGCACTTGTTGTTATTGTCTTAACGCCACTTTCTTTAATATGTGCTTCACTAATTGCTAAGCTAAGCTATAAGGTATTTAAGGAACAATCTAAAATTAAGGGTGAAATGTCTGGATTAATGAATGAAATGTTTGAACAGTCTCATTTAGTAGTAGCCTATGATTATCAGGATAATAGTATAGCTAGATTTAAAGAAATTAATCAAAGACTTCATAAATGTGGTGTTAAAGCTCAATTTTTATCATCACTTGTTAATCCTACAACTAGATTTATTAATGCTTTGGTTTATGCGAGCGTTGGTGTTACTGGGGCATTATTTGCGATTAAGGGTTCAATAAGTGTTGGAACCTTATATATCTTCTTATCATATGCTTCATCATATACAAAGCCATTTAATGAAATAAGTGGTGTAGTTGCAGAGCTTCAAAATTCTCTTGCTAGTGCTAAACGTGTTTTTGAGTTATTAGATGAGGAAATTGAGCATGAGGAGCCTAATTTGGTTAATGTTAAGGACGTTTTAGGAAATATTAAAATTGAAAATGTAGCATTTTCATATAATAAAGATAAGCCTTTAATTCAAAATTTTAATCTTGATGTAAAAAAGGGTGACCTAATTGCTATTGTTGGTCCAACTGGTTGTGGCAAAACAACATTTATCAATTTACTTATGAGATTTTATGATATTGATTCAGGTCACATATATCTTGATAATTATGATACGGCAAAAATAACTAAAAAAAGCCTTAGAAATAATATTGGTATGGTTTTACAGGATACTTGGTTGTTTCAAGGTACAATTTACGACAACATAGCTTATGCCAAGGATAAAGCTACAAGAGATGAAGTAATTGAGGCATCTAAAAAGAGCTATGCTCATAATTTTATAATGAGAATGCCACATGGCTATGATACTATTATATCTGATGCTGAAGGCTTATCTGTTGGTCAAAAGCAGCTTTTATGTATTGCAAGATTAATGCTGGCTCTTCCTAATATTTTAATATTAGATGAAGCAACATCAAATATTGATACAAGAACAGAAATCCTTGTTTCTAATGCTTTTAATAATTTAATGCAAGGAAGAACAACATTTATGATTGCTCATCGTTTGCAAACAATTAAGAGTGCAACTAAGATAATTGTAATGAAAAATGGTTCGATTATTGAGACAGGTACCCATAATGAATTATTAGAAAAAAATGGATTTTATGCTGAATTATATAATTCTCAATTTGCAAGTGTAGAAGAGTAATAAAGTAAAGTGCTTACATTAGAAAAATGTTGTTGCATTTATTTAATTATTTATGGTATTATTGATATGTAAAGATTTGGTAAATATTGAGTAATAAAATATGGAGGCTCTTATGTTTCTTGCAACGTCGGATTTTAGTATGCTGTTTACTATTATCAAAATTATTGGTGGTTTAGCGTTATTCCTATTTGGAATAAATTTAATGAGTGATAGTTTAAAAAGATTAGCTGGAAATAAGCTAAAAATGATTATTGAAAAAACTACTAATACCCCATTTAAAGGAATTCTAGTTGGTGCTTTTGTTACTGTTTTAATTCAATCATCATCTGGTACAACCGCTCTTACTGTTGGGCTTGTAAGTGCTGGTCTAATGACCTTCCCTCAAGCTGTTGGTGTAATTATGGGAGCAAATATTGGTACAACTGTTACATCAGTTTTAATAAGTCTTGATGTATCTAAGTATGCTTTAGTATTTGTGTCCATTGGTTCATTTATAATTTTCTTTTCTAAGAAGACTAAGGTTAAAGAGCTTGGAAATGTAGTTTTAGGCTTTGGTTTATTATTTTATGGACTTGAACTAATGTCTACAGGTCTTGATGCAATATTGGCACAATATTCTGATGTAGCAAATAACATTTTCCAAACATTTGGACAATGGCCTGTTTTAGGATTATTTGTTGGTGTTATTTTTACAGCCATAATTCAATCAAGTGCTGCAGCAATTGGTATATTACAATCTCTTTATGCTGTTGGAAATTTAAGCCTTATTGGGGCAATTCCTATTTTACTTGGTGCTAATATTGGAACATGTATTACGGCCGTTCTTGCAGCTTGGGGATCATCAGTTGAGGCTAAAAGAACAGCACTTGTTCACGCATTATTTAATATAATTGGTGCCTTGATTTTTATGATTTTATTAAGGTGGGCCTATGCACCATTTATTCATTTGTTAGAGCTAAAGATGCATTTATCTGCCAAAATGACGATTTCAGTTGCTCATATTATCTTTAATTTAGTTTCAACATTCATATTGTTCTTTTTTATAAAACACCTAGTATGGATTGCTAATAAGGTTATTAAGGATAAGGAAGAAGAGAATGTCATAATTCATGGACTTAATGATTATTCTTTAATATCAAGATCACCAGCTGTAGCTATTGAATTTGCTAAGAAGGCTGTTGATTATATGGGTGAAAGAGTTATTGAATATTTTAATTTAACAAAGAATTTTTCATTTACAAATATTCAGGGTGCAAAAGAAAAGGCTGATAATTATGAACAGGAAATTAATAGTCTTGATAAGCGAATCCATGATTATTTAATTAAATTTACCTTAATTGATTCTTTGGATAAGGATACATCAAATAAATTATCTAAATATCTTGATACTATAAAGGATTTAGAGAGAATAGGCGATCATTGTACAAATATCGTTGATTTCTTTAATGAAAGATATGATGATAAACAAATATTATCAACTGAGGGTGCTGAGGATTTAAAGACAATGTATGATACTTTAGATGATATGGTTCATTCATCAATTTTATCACTTGCATCATGGAATAAGGATATGGCTCTTGGTGTTTCTCCAAATGAGGAAAAGGTTGATAAAATGGAAGAGGTATTTAGAAAAAAACATATTTTACGTATTAATAATGGTATATGTAGTGTTTCAAGTACTGATTATTATGTTGATATTTTATCAAATCTAGAAAGAATTGGTGACCATTCTAATAACATTGCTAGCAATGTTATTAATGATGAATATTGCCAATTTGACGAATTTAATCATTAAAAATGAGGTGAGAAAAGTGATTGAACAAATCAAATTTAAAATTAAAGAATCATTTTCATCAATTATGCCAATCACTTTGATAGTTCTTTTGTTAAGCGTCAGCCTAGTTAATATGCAAAGTGGTACCTTTATGTCATTTGTTGTTGGTGCTATCTTTCTTATTGTTGGAATGGCATTGTTTGGTATAGGCGCAGATTTAAGTATGCTTACAATTGGTTCGAAGCTTGGTAAAAGAATGGCGCAATCTAAAAATATTTGGATTATTGCCTTTATTTCTTTAATTATCGGAATAATTGTAACTATTTCTGAGCCTGATTTATCAATACTTGCTAATCAGGTTAATGGTGTTCAAAATATGGTATTGATTTTAACAGTTTCTGTTGGTGTTGGTATCTTTTTATGCTTTGCAGTATTAAGAATTATTTTTAAGATTCCTTTAAATATAATGCTTATTATTTTATATACTGTAATATTTGTTTTGACTTTTTTTGTTCCTAAAAGCTTCATTGCGGTTTCATTTGATGCTGGTGGTGTAACTACAGGACCAATGACGGTTCCATTTATTATGTCTTTAGGTGTTGGTATTGCTTCTATAAGCTCTTCAAAGGGTAGTCAGGATGATTCCTTTGGTTTGGTTGCTCTTTGTAGTGTTGGGCCAATTCTATCTACAATGATACTTGGTATTGTTTTTAAGCTTGAGGGTGGAAGCTACGAGCTTAGTGATGTTATTAATCCATCAACAACTAAGGATGTTTTGTTTTTGTATGGACATGGAATTTTTGATTATATGAAGGAGGTTGGCTTCGCATTATGTCCAATCATTGTTTTCTTCATATTATTTCAATTAATTAATCGTCCTTTTTCCAAAAAACAGCTTATAAGAATTTGCATTGGTTTAGTATTTACTTATATTGGTCTTGTTTTCTTTTTGACAGGAGCAAATGTTGGTTTTATGCCAATTGGTATAGAAATTGGTAAAACGCTTGGTGGTATATGGCATGGTATTTTATTAGTGCCTCTAGGACTTTTGATTGGTTATTTTGTTGTTTCTGCAGAGCCGGCAATTCACGTTTTAACTAAACAGGTTGAGCAGATGTCAAGTGGTGCTATTTCGGCATCATTTATGATGTTAAGTCTTTCAATAGGTGTTGCCCTTGCAGTAGGCTTAGCTATGCTAAGGGTAATTACAGGTATTTCTATTTTATGGTTTTTGGTACCACTTTATATTATTGCTTTAGCTTTAACATTTTTTGTACCTAAGTTTTTCTCAGGTGTAGCTTTCGACTCTGGTGGTGTTGCCTCAGGGGCAATGGTTTCAGCATTTGTTTTACCAATGGCTATAGGAGCATGTGTGGCTGTTGGTGGTAATGTTATGACTGACGCCTTTGGCTGTGTTGCTTTTGTAGCTTTGACACCAATTATTTCTATCGAAATTAGTGGTCTTATTTATAAAATAAAGTCAAATCGTTTGACTAATTCATTATATAGTGAAGAAGAAACTATTATTGATTATGATGAGGTGATTAATGATGGAAGATAAAAAGAAAAAACAAACTACTCGAAGAGTTAAAATGCTTATTAGTATTGTTAATCACCAAACTGGAGATAAAATCTCTAATTATATAAATGAAACCTGTGTTGGTATTAATTTTGAAACAATGGGGGTTGGAACAGCTAAAACTAATTTATTATCATATTTTGGTCTTGGCAGTACCTCAAAGGATGTATTAATTAGTTTAATACCAGATGATATGGAAATTAAAATTCTAAAGGAAATAGCTAGGAGATTTGAATTATATCTACCTGGCAATGGAATTGCCTTTAGTTTACCTGTTAATAGTATATCTAGTGTTATTAATAATACAATTTTATCGACTCCTATTAAAAAGGAAGAAACTCATAGAAAGGGTGTTAAACTAATGGATAACAAATATGTATTAATTGTATGTAGTGTCAAGCAAAAGCTTACTGATAGTGTTTTAGATGCAGCAAGAGAAGCAGGAGCAACTGGCGGTACTATCGTTAATGGCCGTGGAGTTTGTAATGATAAAGCTGAGCATTTCCTTGGTGTTACTCTTCATGATGCTGTTGATATTGTTTTAATTTTAAGCTTAAATGATAATAAGCATGTTATAATGGATGCTATTAAAAATGTAGCTGGTATTTCAAGTGAGGGTAATGGTGTATTATTTTCTTTACCAGTTGATGATATTGTTGGCATTGGTAGATTTGATGAAAAGAAATAAAAGACAGCAATGTCTTTTTTGTTTATTAGGAAAATGATTGTATGGATAAGGAAGAAATTTTTTTAGCTAGTCTTAAGGATGCTAAAATTAATGCTGAATTTAATAATAGAATTACACTTTTTAGATTTTTAGACCTTCATGAGCAGGAATTAGTAAAAAAATACATTGGTGATTCTTTAAATGTTTATTTTTCATCAGGATTTAATGATGGCGAATATAAAAGATGTATTATTGCTCCATTTCCAATTACTCCTGATTTTAAAATAACTATATTTGAGGTTTGCTATGATAAAAGGTTTATAAGCCTTGGTCATAAAAATATTTTGGGTGCTTTGATGTCACTTGGAATTAAAAGAGATGTTATTGGTGATATTGTTTTAGCTGATGATAAATATTATGTTGCTGTGGTTTTTGAAATGAAGGATTATTTAATAAATGAGGTTAGAAATGAAAATATTAGGTTTTCTTTAGAAGAAAGAGAGAATATTAATGTTTCTACTAGTGAAGAATATGATGTTAAATTGTATTTTTTGGCTAGCATGAGGCTTGACTTATGTATTAGTCAGGTTTATCATTTATCAAGAGCTGAATCATTTGAACTAATAAGTGGTGGCTATGTTAAGCTAAACCATGTATTATGTCAAAACTCAAGTAAGATGCTTGCTGCTCATGATGTTGTGAGCATTAGAACTAAAGGAAGAATGAAGGTCTTTTCCATTATGGAAAAAACTAAAAGTGGAAAAATTAAGGCTATGCTAGGGAGGTTGTAGTAATGAAGCCAATTTTAATTTGTATTGCCGGGGGAACTGCATCAGGAAAAACAACTGTTGTTCAAAAGGTTAAAGCGATGTTTTCTAATGAGGATTTAAGTGTAATTGAAACAGATAATTATTATAAGGATTTATCATATCTAAGTCTTGAGGAAAGAAAAAAGGTTAATTATGATCACCCTAATTCTGTTGATTTGGATTTAGTGTACGAGCATTTATGCATGCTATTAAATGGTCAAGATGTAAATATGCCTGTATATGATTTTAAGGAGCATAATCGAGTTAATGATAAATATATCACTTTAAAGCCAACAAAAATTATTTTGTTTGAAGGAATTTTTGCCTTGTATGATGAAAGAATTAGAAGCTTAGCAAGTATTAAGCTCTTTGTTGAAAGTGATGCTGATATTAGATTTATAAGAAGATTAACAAGAGATATTAAAGAACGTGGAAGAAGTATGGAAGATGTTATAAAGCAATATCTTGCGACTGTAAAGCCATCATATGATGTTTTTATTGCTCCAACAAAAAGATATGCTGATATAATTATTCCTAATGATTTTTCACACGAGGTTGCAGTTGATTTTATTGCTGCTAGATTAAAGGATTTAACAAGAAAGGAAGAATAAAAATGATTGGTATTATTGGTGCAATGGATGTTGAGGTTGATTTTTTAAAAAACAATCTTAAAGAATATAAACAAATTTCAATAGCTGGAAGCTTATATTATTCAGGTAAAATAGGTGAGAATAATGTTGTTGTTACTAAATGTGGAGTTGGTAAGGTTAATGCAAGTATTGCCGCGACTATTCTTATTATGAGATTCGGTTGTGACAAGATAATTAATACAGGTATTGCTGGTGGTGCAGCTCTTACTAAGCCTAAGGATATTGTAATTCCTACTAAATTTGCTTATTCTGATGTTGATGTAACCTGCTTTGGCTATGAGCTTGGTCAGATTCCGGGTAGTCCTTTATTTTATATACCGGATGATAATTTACTTATTGAGGCAAAAAAAGCCCTAAAAAGCTTAGGGCTTCCATATAAATGTGGTACGGTTTTAACAGCAGATAAGTTTGTTTCTAAAAAGGCTGAATATGAAAAAATGCATATTGATGATGTAATGGCTTGTGAAATGGAAGGTGGAGCAATTGCTCAGACTTGTATGAAGCTTAAAACTTCTTTTATTGCTATTAGATATATATCTGACCAAATAGAAGAAGAATCACAAATTGCGGATTATAGTGCTTTCGAAACAGAAATGGCTTTAATGTCTGCTAAGGTATGCTATCAAATCGTTGAAAAAATTAATTATTAGGCTAGAATCAGCTAGCCTTTTTTTATAAAAAAAACACACAAATTAATGTGTGTTAAATATCTAACTGGTGACCCGTACGGGGTTCGAACCCATAAATGCATGCGTGAAAGGCATGTGTGTTAAACCGTTTCACCAACGGGCCAGTTTTTCGCTGCTTTTTTATTATATCATAAGTAAACATAAAGTCAACTACTTTTTTTCATTTTTTAGCAATATTTTTTTAAATCTTTAAATGTATAAATAAATTCTATTGTTAATAGCTCTAACTATTTAAAAATAAAGGAAATTAAGTACTTAAAAAAAAGAAAAATATGTTGTATAATATTAATAGAGGTAAAACCAAGGAAAGGATGTAATTTGTATGAATTTTATAGTTACTATTGGTCGAGAATATGGAAGTGGAGGTAGATTTGTTGGTCGTCTTTTAGCTGAAGAATTAAATGTTAGTTTTTATGATAATGAGCTTTTAGCTAAGGCATCACAGGAAAGTGGTTTAAACCAAGCTATTTTTGAAAATTATGATGAGAAGAAGGATGGCTTTTTTAGTGGTATCTATCCAAGTGGAATGGGCTTTGATGTTTCAATGGGCCAAAAGGTTTTCTTAGCTCAATTTGATACAATTAGGAGAATTGCTCAAACTGAGAGCGCAGTTATTGTTGGTAGATGTGCCGATTATGTTTTGAAGGATAATCCTAATGTAATTAGTATTTTTATTGATGCGCCTATTGAGGATCGTGTTAATCGCGCTATTAAATATTATAATATGGATCCTAAAAAGGCAAAGGATATTATTGTAAAGATGGATAAGAAGCGTAAGAATTATTATAATTTCTATACTGATAAGAACTGGGGAGATGCTAATAGCTATGATTTATGCATTAATTCTAGCATTGGTGTTGAAAAATGTGTAGAAATAATTAAGAATTATGTAATGCTTCGTTTAGAAAAAGGAGAAAATCATGAATAAACAAAAAACACTAGTAATTGAATTTTTAGCTTTAATTTTATTTGGTATTGTTGCATTTACAACATGCTATAACAATTATACTAATGACTTTTGGTGGGCAACTATTTTAACGATTGTAGGCTTTTTAGTTGTTATTCTTACTACAGTTTTAAAAAATTCCAATAACAATGATGGCTTACTTGTATTTTTTGTTGCAAGTGCAATTATGTTAATAACTGGTTGCTTGTTAGTTTTACTTTCAGCAACCTTTAAGGTTTCAATCGTTATTATTGCTTGTATTATTGTTTTATATTTAGTATTTTATATAATTATTCCTAAGAATTAAAAAAAATCAGCTACAGGAATTAATCTTGTAGCTGTTTTTATTTACTTATTTAATAAGATAGGCTCATTACGTTGCCAATCAAGAACATAAGGTGTATTTGGTTTTATTTCACCCTTAATAATCTTAGTTGCAATGTAGGTTTCAATAACCTTTTGAATGTATCTTTTTAATGGACGAGCACCATATGTTACATCAAAGCAATTGTCTAAGATAGCCTTCTTTAAGGTATCAGTATAGGTAATATTAATACCTTGCTCAATTAATCTTTGATCAAGTTCACGTAAAAGCTTAGTTACAATCTTCATTTGAACATCCTTATCAAGTGGTTTAAAGGTAATGATTTCATCGATACGGTTTAAAAATTCAGGCTTAAAATAGCTCTTTAACAAAGTATCAATACGTTCTTTGGTATCAGGCTTATTTTCAAGAAGAATTTCACTGCCTAGGTTTGAAGTCATTATAATGATTGTGTTTTTGAAATCAACAACACGACCTTGGGCATCTGTTAGACGACCATCATCAAGGATTTGAAGAAGCATATTAAAGACATCCTTATGTGCCTTTTCAATCTCATCAAATAAAATGATTGAATAAGGGTTTCGACGAATTTTTTCAGTTAATTGACCGCCTTCATCATAGCCAACATATCCAGGTGGCGCACCAATTAGCTTTGCAACACTATGTGGCTCCATATATTCACTCATATCTAGTCTTACAATGTGTGATTCACTATCAAATAGTGCTTCAGCTAAAGCCTTAGCAAGCTCAGTTTTACCAACACCAGTAGGACCTAAGAAGAGGAATGAACCAATAGGTCTACGTTCATCCTTAATGCCTGCACGTTGTCTTATAATGGCATCAGAAATAAGCTCAACAGCTTCATCCTGACCAATAACTCTTTCTTTAAGTGTATCCTTTAGGGAAAGAATTTTTTCTCTTTCACCCTGCATTAGCTTTGAAACGGGGATATTAGTCCATTTGGCAACTATAGCGGCAATATCCTCCTCACGGACATTTTCACTAAGCATACGATCATCCTTATTAGCTTCTTGATATTCATCAATTTCATGCTGTAGGGTAGGAATTGTTTGATATTGTAGCTTAGAAGCTTTTTGATAATCACCATTATTGAAGGCTTGCTCTAGCTCAAATTTATATTGATCAAGCTGTTTTTTCTTTTCCTTAATAATGTTGATTTGTTTCTTTTCAGCTTGCCACTTATCAGTAAGCTCACGTTCTTTTTTATCAAGATCAGCTAATTCCTTTTTAACGTTTTCCAAACGATTTAAGGAAGCTGGATCTGTTTCCTTACTTAAAGAAATTTGCTCTATCTTTAATTGAGTAATTTTACGATCAACATCGTCTAAGACCTGTGGCTTAGAATCGATTTCCATACGAATAGAAGCACAAGCCTCATCAATTAAGTCGATTGCTTTATCTGGTAAGAAACGATCAGTTATATAACGATTTGATAATGTTGCAGCAGCAACAATAGCGTTATCAGTTATATGTGTTCCATGATGCTGCTCAAATCTTTCCTTTAATCCACGAAGAATAGAAATAGTATCCTCAACAGTAGGCTCAGGTACTAGAATTTGTTGGAAACGTCTTTCCAAGGCTGAATCCTTTTCAATATATTGACGATATTCCTTCAAGGTTGTAGCACCGATACAGTGTAATTCACCTCTTGCAAGCATAGGCTTTAGCATATTACCTGCATCTAAGGCACCATCAGCTTTACCAGCACCAACAATTAAGTGAATCTCATCAATGAAAAGAATGATATTTCCATCAGAATCCTTAATTTTCTTTAAGACTGCCTTTAGTCTTTCCTCAAATTCACCACGATATTTTGCACCTGCGATTAGGGCACCCATATCTAGTTCATATATAGTTTTATCCTTTAAAGTTAAAGGGACATCATTTGCCACAATACGTCTTGCTAAGCCTTCAACAATTGCTGTTTTACCAACACCAGGCTCACCGATTAAAATAGGGTTGTTTTTAGTCTTACGAGATAAGATTTTAATTATACGTCTTATTTCCTCATCACGACCAATAACAGGGTCTATCTTACCTTCACGTGCAAGATCTACTAGGTTACGTCCAAACTTTTCTAGGATATTTTCATCTTGTTCATAGTTTTGTTCTTGTTCCATATTATGACCTCCTTTTTAATACAATAATATTATATCACACAAATTGGCACTGTCAATACTTGAGTGCCAAAAAAATAAAAATATTTTTTGAACGTTTGATATTGACAATGACCATTGATTTTGGTAAAATAATAAAGCAATTAAAAACGGCCCTGTAGCCAAGTGGTAAGGCATGGCACTGCAACTGCTTGATCGGTGGTTCGAATCCGCTCGGGGCCTCCATTTTTCTTGCATCGAATATGCTTTTTGGCATATTTTTTTTCTTTTATGAAAAAAATATAATAGGTGATATAATGTGTACAGCAATAAAATATAAGAATAATTATTTTGGAAGAAATTTAGATTATGAATTTTCTTATGGTGAGAAAATTACAATAACTCCGAGACTTTATCCTATTAAATTTAGATATATAGAAGAGCTTAAGAGTCATTATGCTATAATTGGTATGGCTCATATTGCTAATGACTATCCTTTATATTATGAGGCGGCAAATGAAATGGGTTTAGCAATGGCTGGATTAAATTTTGTGGGCAATGCTTCATTTTATGAATATGATGACAATAAAAATAATGTTTGTGGCTTTGAACTTATTTTATATATTCTAGGACTTGCTAAAAATGTAAATGAGGTTATCTCTTTACTTAATGACCTTAATTTAGTGGAAACACCATTTTCTAATAATTATCCTAATGCTTCGCTTCATTATCTGATTAGTGATAAAGATATGAGTATAACATTAGAATTTGAACGTGATGGTATGCATATATATAATAATCATATTAATGTTTTAACTAATAATCCACCATTTTTATATCAGGTTGCAAATTTAAATAATTATCTTAACTTAACTCCAAATGAACCTACAAATAATTTTTCAAGTAGTATCGATTTAAAGACTTATAGTAGAGGAATGGGAGCAATTGGTCTTCCTGGTGATTTATCAAGTGAATCTCGTTTCGTAAGAGCAGCATTTTTTAATGCTAATTCTAAATCTTATGATGATGAGCCTAGTAATGTTAATCAATTCTTTCATATTTTAGATAGCGTTAGTCAAATAAGAGGCGGATGTCATTTAGGCGAAGAGAAATATGAAATTACAATTTATTCTTCCTGTATAAATCTTAATGAAGGTATTTATTATTATAAAACATATAACGATTTTAGCATCAATAAGGTTTCTTTATTTAATGAGGATCTTGATACATTTAAGCTTATAAGCTATGAAATGCTTAATAAAATGAAAATAAATGAACAAAATTAAAGGAAACAGCAATGTTTCTTTTTTTATTTTTATCCGCTGACTTTTCTATGGAAAATTATGAAGATATTAAAACAATGCATAATGCTGATTTTTTTTCTTAATTAATGGATTTTGAAGTGCTCACTTTAAATGTGGACACTTTTTTTAGAAAATTATAGATGAAAGTTATAAGAATATAAAAAAACGCTTTTTAAGTACAAAAGTTAATAAAATTAATAAGAAAATTAAAAATATTAAGTATAGTGCTTGAAAATATTAATTTTTGTTATATAATTATTAAAAAGGAAGTGTTTGGTATGAGTTTAATAAAAAATATTAAAAGAGAATTAACAATTTCTAGAAAAGAGAAATCAATATTAATATATATTGGTTTAATTATCAATATGGTATGTGCTGGTATAATACCATTTATAACCATTATTCTTAATAAGGAAGTAATTGATTGTTTGGAAAATAAAGAGAGTATTAGTTATATTATTAAGCTTGTTTTATTTTTATGCTTAACTGGTGTTTTGTGCGAGGTTATTTCTTCAATTATTGTTAGAATGTTTAAAATTGCTTTTATTGATATAAGATTGAAGGAATATAATAAGGTCAATCAAATGTATTTAGATGTTGATTATAAGCACATTGAGGATGCTAAATTTAATGATAGCTTTAAAGTAGCAGCCTTTGCATTAGTTGGTGATAATATTGGATTTCAAAATATTTTGACAGTTTTTATGGAAATATTACCAATAATATTTTCAACAATTATATATATTATTGTAGTTGGTAAATTTAATTTATTAATATTATTATCAGTTATATTGAGTTCAATAATTGTTGTTTTCATAAATAAAAAAATTGCTAATTATATTTCTTCTAAGAAAGAAAAGCTTGCAAGTGCTCAAAGAAAAAAGGATTATTTTTCTAATGTGGCTTATGATTTTTCATATGGTAAGGATATAAGAGTTTTATCTTTAAATGACAATATTAAAAACCATTATAATGAAAATGCTAATGTTGAATTTTCTATTACTAAAAATATTGCAAGAAAAAGATATAAATTAGGATTATTAGAGATTTTATTGCTTTTTTTAGAGGATGCATGTGCTTATTTCTTTATTATTAAAGGCTTTTATGATGGTGAGATATCAATAGCTTTGGTTTCAATGTATATAACATCTGTTACCTTACTTAGTGAATCATTTAGAATATTAACAGATAAATTTGGTTACTTAATAAAGGATTCAAAATATGTTGATTCTTATTTTGAGTTTATGGATAATTATAGTAATTATCAAACAGCAGGAGAACTTGATTCTTTAACTGATACATTAGAAATTGAATTTAAAAATGTATCATTCAAATATCCTAATACCGATAAATGGATTTTAAAAAACTTTAATTTTAAAATAAATAAAGGCGAGCATTTAGCTATTGTTGGAACAAATGGAGCTGGAAAATCAACTATTGTTAAATTAATTTGTGGTTTGTTTTTTCCAAATGAAGGAGAAATATTAATCAATGGCTGTAATATAAGAGAATTTAAAAAATCTGAACTAGAAAAAATGTTTTCTGTTGTATATCAGGACATAAATATATATGCTGGCAGTGTCTTAGAAAACATTAGAGGTGAGGATTGTCAAAATGATGATAAAGCTATAGAGGTTATAAAAATGGTAGGTCTTGAAGAGAAAATAAAAAGCCTTCCTAATGGTTACCAAACTAGCCTTTTAAAGGTTATTGATAATGATGGTATTGAATTATCTGGTGGTCAAAACCAAAAATTAGCAATTACAAGAGCATTATATAAGAATGGAAATATGGTTATATTAGATGAACCAACAAGTGCTCTTGATGCTATGGCGGAGGCTTCAATTTATAGTGATTTTAATAAGCTTGTGAAGGATAAAACAGCAATTTATATTTCTCATCGCTTAAGCTCAACAAAGTTTTGTGATAAGATTGCTTTATTTACTAATGAAGGCTTAAAGGAATATGGAACTCATGATGAGCTTATGAAGCTTAAGGGTGAGTATTATAATATGTTTATTATTCAAGGTAAATATTATAAAGAAGGAGGTAAGGTAAATGAAGAAGAATAGATTTGTCCTAATGAAATTTATTAAATTATGCTTTAAAGCCTATAAGCCTTATTTTGTTATTTTGTTTTTTGATTCTTTACTTAAGGCTTTTGAATTTGTTTTTAATGCTTATGCAATTTCAATTTTAATTAAGTATTTAGAAACTTCGACATATACTAAAGGATTAGCTTGTGGAGGAATAATTGTTTTAATAAATCTTTGCTTTTATTTCTTTAATAAGCTTTTATTAAGGTTTAGAGAGCCTATGGAAACAAAAATGAATAATAATCTTGAACAAAAAATTATGGACAAGCTTATGAATTTAGATTATGAAAAATTAGAGGACCCAGAATGTCTTGATCTAAAGGAAAGAGCCCGTATGGGTGTCAATAATTTTGGTGCAATAAATAGAATAATCAATAATTTATTTTTATTAATGCAAAATATATTAGTTATAGCTTCCCTTGGTAGTATTATTGCATTATTTGATTATTCGTTAATTATTGTTTTAGGTGTTGCAATCTTGCTTAATATCATAATTGTTTTATTAACAACTAAGGCGACGATTAAATTTTATAACGAATTAATCCCAATTAATAGAAGATTTGGCTATTATATTGGTACAATTTTAGATCCTACTAAGGCTAAGGATTATCGAATGTATGATAATATTGCTGATATGATGAAAAATAAGTATATAAAATATGAAAAAGAAACAATTAAAGAGTTTTCAAAAGCTTATTTCAAATATGGTCTCTTTGAAACAATTCAAAAAATTATTAGCTATCTTGAACTATTCTTTATCTATATTATAATAGTTAGAAGAGTAATTAATAATAATTTATCTATTGCAACGTTTAGTCTATATGTTGCAAGTGCAATATCATTCTCTAAATGTGTTATAAGCTTAATTGGCAATACTACTGGTCTTATTGAATGTAAATCTTATGTAATACCTTTAATAGAATTAATGAATATAAAGAGTAGCTCTTATAATAGTGATGGTATAAAATTAAATCAAGATATTGAAACTATAGAATTTAAAAATGTATCTTTTAAATATCCTAAAAGTGATGAGATTATTATAAATAATATTTCTTTTAAAATTAATAAGGGTGAAAAAATATCAATTGTTGGTTTAAATGGTGCTGGTAAAACAACATTAGTAAAATTAATTGCCAGACTATATTTGCCAACTAGTGGTGATATTTTAATTAATGGCGTTAACATTAATTGTTATGAAATAAAATCATATTTAAAACAAATTAGTACTGTTTTTCAGGATTATAAGCTATTTGCTTATTCTTTGATGGAAAATATTAATTGTAATGATCAAGACAAAGCTTATGATATTTTAAAAAGTGTCGGTCTTAAGGATAAAATAGATAGCTTACCAAATGGTGTGAATTCAATATATTCTAAGTCATATTGTGATGAAGGTATTGAGCTATCTGGCGGTGAAAGTCAAAAAATAGCAATTGCTAGAGCTATAAGTGCAAACTCATCACTTGTTATATTAGATGAACCAACAAGTGCTCTTGATCCTTTAGCAGAGGCGGAAATATATGAAAATTTTAATAAATTAGTTAAAGGAAAAACAGCAATATATATTTCTCATAGAATGTCTTCAAGTGTATTTTGTGATAAAATTCTTGTCTTAGATAATAAAATAATTGCTGATTATGATACTCATGAAAATTTAATGAAGAAGCAAGATTCATTATATTATAAGCTATTTAATTTACAAGCGAAAAACTATTCAAATTAAGATTGATTTATTGTATAATTGATTAAGCGAGGTAATAATGATGAAGGTATTAATTTTAAATGGTTCACCAAGAGTTAATGGTAATACGAGTATTGCTATTAAGGAAATGGTTAAGGTTTTTGATGGTAATGATGTTGAAAGTGAAGTTGTTCAATTAGGAAATATGGATATTAGAGGCTGTATAGCTTGTAATTATTGTTATAAAAATAAAAAATGTGCAATTGATGATATTGTAAATGAGCTTGCGGTAAAATTTAATGAATGTGATGGCTTAGTTGTTGCCACGCCAGTCTATTTTGCATCTGCTAATGCCACATTAATTGCTTGCCTAGATAGATTATTTTATTCAACTAGCTTTGATAAACGCTTTAAGGTTGGAGCAAGTGTTGTTTGTGCAAGACGTGGTGGTGCTTCAGCTACATTTGATGAGCTAAATAAATATTTTACTATTTCGGGAATGCCTATTGCATCAGCTAATTATTGGAATAGTATTCATGGCAGAAAGGTTGCAGAAGCAGAGCACGATTTAGAGGGACTTCAAACAATGCGTGCTTTAGCTAATAATATGGTATTTTTAATGAAATCTATTGCTTTAGGCTTAAAGGAATATGGTAAGCCAGAGGAAGAAAAAAAGATTATGACTAATTTTATAGGTGATAATCTATGAATAATAAAAAACTAATGATTGGTGCATTTATAGCAGGCTTTGTCTTCTTTATTCTTGCTATAATCTTTAAGAAAAATACGGCTTTATTTATTACATTTTTAATTTTATGCTTTATTCTTTTAGCTATTAGCTCAAAATTTGAAAAGAAATGTAATGTGATTGCTGATAAAAAGAGCCTAGATGATATAGCTAAGAATGAAGAAGAAACAAAAGAATTAATTTTAAAGCATAAGGATGATAATAATGTTTTAGGATTTATTTATGATGTTTATAATAAAGAATATGAAGAATTAAATGATATATTAGATAATTGTCCTTGGAAAATTTCATATGATTATGATGAAGAAAATGAATTTTATATATTATCAATAAATAATATTGTTGGTAAAAAGAAGAAGGAAAATTGGTATATTGATATATATTCAAGCTCTGATGGAGATTCTTTAGTAATTAATGATGTTGATATGTCAATTAGTAATTTACCAAAGAAAGAAATATTAGCACTTTTACTTAAAGAATTAAGAAAGCATGAATTACCTAAAGCAATTGATTTTACTATAAGGCAATCTAGGGGAATATTGTATTTTTCGATGATTTTCTTTTTAATTATTGGTGCAGGTATGGTTGTTACATCTATTTTTTATGCTATGGATAAAATAAAACTAGAAGAGTATATTGTTATAATATTAGCACTTACCTTATTTGCTGTATTCACTGCTGTCTCAATTATTGAAAGCTATGTTTTGAAAATAGAACTCAAGCATGATTGCTTAACCTATACTAATTTATTTGGTAAAAAGAAATCATGTATGGCTTTGGATATTAAATACATTAATATAACTCATATAAAAAATAGCTCAACTATTTTTATATATGATTATAATGATCAATTAATTATGAAAATTAAGGCCGGCTTTTTATTTAATATTGATTGTACAAAAGAGCTTTCTAAGATGGCAAATTGGTATCATTTTAAAATTTCTTTATAAGAAAATCCCCATAAGCTTTGTACTTATGGGGACTATTTATTTAAGATGAAATTAAAGTAGCTAATACAAAAATCATATTTATCATTTACAAGCTTCATACTTACATTTTCCATAGCCATTGCTTGATTTTTATTAGGACAAATTAGTGGATAAAGAGAATGAGTTAGCATAATTAGGGTGTTATGAATGTTAGTTATTCTTTCTTCATTTGCATCACTATACATCATTTTTATAGCGTCCTTTAGCTTTTTAAAATAAAGAACGAAGGGCTTTTTAAATTCGGTAAGCTTTTCTAAAGAAACGTGCATTTCAATATCTGTTAAATGAATAGAAATTATTTTTAAAAGACGTAAATTGTTTAAATAGATGTTTGCAAGTATGCTTGGAATTGTTTCTTTATTAGAATTAAGAAAGGCGTTAATAAGCTCAATAATAAAGGCCTCATAATCCTTAGCTAGGATATCTAGCATTATTTCTTCCTTATTTGTATAATAACAATATAATGATGATCTAGCAATACTGATATTCTCACTGATTGTTTTCATAGATATATCTTGATAATCCATTTCATCATACATTTTATTTACAGCTTCAATTATTTCTTTTTTTCTTTCTTTTATTTGTTCACAGGAACAAGCACGCTTAAGCATTAAAAACACCTCGATTTATTTAATTATACATAACTATTGACAACATGTCAATTTAAGAATATATTTAACAATGACAAACTATCAAGAATGGAAAATGGAATATAAGACATTAAATAATGGTGTTACAAAGAATTTAAAGGTTGGATACCATTAAATAGCTATTAATAATGGTAGTACTATTTGGCTTGAGGCTTGTAATGATGCTTATAATAATAATTTATAATGCGCTTTTTTCTTGCAGTTAGAAAAATAATATATATAATTATATATATTAAAGAGGTGAAAATAATGGATATTAAGTTTATTAAAAATGATCATTTAAAGGCTAAGCCTGATTTTAATAATCTTGGCTTTGGTAAATATTTTACGGATTATATGTTTATGGTTGATTGGTATAGTGATAAGGGCTTTTGTGATGCTAAAATAATGCCTTATGGACCAATTGAATTTGATCCTGCTGCTCTTGTTTTACATTATGCCCAAGAAACCTTTGAGGGCTTAAAGGCTTATAGGGCAAGTGATGGTAGAGTTTTATTATTCCGTCCTGATATGAATGCTAAAAGATTTCAAAGCTCTAATGAAAGATTATGTATGCCAAAGGTTGATGTTACTGACTTTATAGAAGCAATTGCTAAGCTTGTTAGTATTGAACGTGATTGGATTCCAAGCTCTCGTGGATCATCACTTTATATTAGACCTTTTATGTTTGCTTATGAAGCAAAGCTTGGTGTTCATGCGGCCAATCATTACAAATTTATGATTGTTTGCTCACCTGTTAATAATTATTATAAGGAAGGTCTAAAGCCAGTAAAGATTTATGTTGAGGATAGCTTAGTAAGAGCTGTTGTTGGTGGAACAGGCTTTACTAAATGTGGTGGTAATTATGCTGCCTCTATTTTAGCTCAGGCTAAGGCTGAGGCTTTAGGATTTTCTCAGGTATTATGGCTTGATGGTGTTAATCACAAATATGTTGAAGAGGTTGGTACTATGAATGTAATGTTTGTGATTAATGATACTATTTATACATCACCATTAAATGGATCAATTTTACCTGGAGTAACTCGTGATTCGATTATTACTATTTTGAAGGATAAGGGCTATAAGGTTGTTGAAAGAGCCTTAGCTATTGATGAATTAATTGAAAGTGCAAAGAATGGTGAATTAACTGAGGCCTTTGGTACAGGTACAGCGGCCGTTATTTCACCAATAGGTACTTTAAAATATAAGGATGATGTTTTCTTTAATAATGAGAAGATTGGTCCTATTTCTCAAATGCTATATGATACCTTAATTGATATTCAACGTGGAGATATAGAAGATAAATTTAATTGGACATATGAGGTAAAATAATGATTCGTTTAGCTAATTTTAATGATATTTCAAAATCAGCTAACTTTTCATAACAGATACATAAGGTTCATTCTGATGTTAGACTAGATTTGTTTAAGGCTTTTGAAAAGAAATATGATGAAGAATTAAAAAGATTGATTGTTATAATATAACATTAAATGCATAGGCTGATAATAAAGATGCTTTATAATTTTATAAGCATATAGGTATGCATATTCAAAAGATAGGTATAGAAATAATTCTTAAATAAAAGGTAGAAATACCTTTTTTCTTTTGCTTAAAATAATATTTTCTAAAAAAATAGACACACGTAACCCAAAACGGTTGACAAAAAATAACCTTTTTGTTAAAATATTTATAGAAAGCGATAAATTTTGAGGTATTAACAATGATAAGTCATTTAAATGATGAAATTGAAAATATTTTATATCAATTACACGAATCTTTTTTTATAGATTATACAATTAAAAATAATGATTTAATTTTTAGAGTAGCAATTAATTGTGCTGTTGAAAATAAATTAAATATAAATTGTGAATATGGTGAAAAATATTATCTTTATGATATTATATGCTTAGATTATAAAAATCTAAAAACAAATTGTGATGATAAAGCCAAAATTCAATTGAATTCAATTTTAGGATTTTCTCTTTATAATGATGAATATTTATTTATGGTTGAAAATTTAGATGATGAAATTGATTTCACCTTTTGTTGTAGTAATATAAAATGGGAGCCTATTGTTCTTATAAATGGTGATGAGCTAGAATTGATCCAAAATACAAAATATTCTAAAATATAAATTAAAGCTAGAAAAGGGTGAAAAAAATGGTTAGTAATTTTGGAAAGTGTGTTAGAAAAATAAGAGATAAACAAAATGATTCTTTAAGACAAATGGCGATTAAGCTTGGTATTTCTGCGGCGTTTTTGTCAGCTATGGAGGTAGGACGTAAACAAATTCCTATAGAATATGCAGAAAAAATCAAGGAAATTTATGATTTGTCCGAAGAAGAAAAAAATGAACTTGAAGATAGTATTTATGAAACAAATGAAAGAGTTCCTTTAGAGCTAGCTGCAATGAATGAGGCTCAAAAGGATGTTTCACTTATGTTTGCTAGAAAAATTAAAACAGCTGATGAAGAATTATTAAAGAAGCTAAAGGAAGCATTATTAAATGAAAAGAACTAATCCATTAAAAATAGTTGAAATTGAGTCCTACGCTAATAATTTAAGAAACAAATTTAATATTTCTTTAGATAAACCGTTTCCTATTTTGCAGCTAATAGAAAAATTTGATAATGAAGGATTACTTACAATTCAATATTTAGAGGATGATAATAAAATATTTGAGGAGAATACTCCTGCCAAATATAATCCTTGTGAAAATTTCATTTATGTTAAGGAATCTGTTTTAGAAGAATTAGAAAAAAATGAATTTAGAGCTAATTTTACTTTAGCACATGAATTTTTTCATTTTTTTCAATGCCAAGTTCTAAATTTTGAATTTGAAGATGTTTCGGAGTGCCCTAAATATCAAAATCCGGAATGGCAAGCAGATGAATTTGCAGGGCAATTATTAATTCCTACAGGCTATATTTTAGGAGAATGTGATGTAGATATGCTTGCTGCAAAATTTAATGTAACAAAGGAATGTGTATTAACTAGGAAGCTTTATTATGAGCGAAGACTTAAAAGAAAGAAAGCAAACACTTAATTAAAGCAAAAAAAATGGCCACACAACGTGACCTAAAAGTTTCGCAAAAATGCTTATTTGCACTCGGTTTGCTAAATACAAATAAATTTTAGCATTAAAAATTTAAATTGTCAATATAGAAAGAAGAGGAAAATTAATATGGAGAGTAAAAAATTAAAATTGGGGTTAGATATTGGAACAAATTCAGTAGGATGGGCTTTGCTTGATGAAAACAATAATCTTGTTAAAAAAAATTCATTTACCTTTTGGGGCGTTAGAATGTTTGAGGAATCTAAAGCAGCTAAGGATAGAAGAACTAATAGAAGTAGTCGTAGAAGACTTGCTAGAAGAAATGAAAGAATTAAATTAATAAGAGAAATTTTTGCACCGGAAATTGCTAAAATTGATTCGACTTTTTTTGAAAGATTAGATGATTCATTCTATAAAATTGAAGATAAAAGAAATAATAATGTTCATAATCTTTTTACAACAGGCTATACTGATAAGGAATTCTTTGAAGAATATCCAACGATTTATCATTTAAGAAATGCTTTAATGACAAAACATGAAAAGTTTGATATTAGAATGATTTTTTTAGCCGTTAATCAAATTATGTCACATAGAGGTAATTTTTTGACTCAAGGTGATGAATTTAAAAGCTCTGATCATAATTCGATTTTAAATGAAATTGATAATATAAATGAGATATTTAAGGAATTATCAAATGATTATTCTGATGATGAAGAATATGACTCAGCTTATTTTGCGGAAATTAATCTTCAAGATGATATTGCTAAGATGGATAGCATTATACTAGGTAGAGAAGGCGTTAATGCAAAGAAAGAAGCATTAATAAAATTATTTGGGGTTGAAAAAAAGTCACTTGTTGGTGAGGTTATAGTTCCTTTAATAACTAGCCAAAAGGTTTCTTTAAATACTATTTCTTTAGTTAAGAGTCAAAAGCTTGAAAAATTTTCAATTGAACTTTATAACGAAAACTTAGAAAATGAAATTGATGAAAAAAGAGCAGATTATCCAATGCTAAATTCGTTATTAGATTATATTCCTAATATTAAAACAATAACTGATTTTTATTATGTTTTAAAGGTTTTAGGTAAAAACGAAACAATTAGTAAAGCAATGATTGAAATTTATGATAATCATAAGATAGAATTAGATGAATTAAAGGATTTTGTAAGGAAATATATTCCTGAGAAATTCAATGAATGCTTTAGAAAAGTTGATGAAAAGCTTAATAATTATCCAGCTTATGTTGGTTTTAATAGCTGTGGTATGAAAATTGAGCGATTTAAGCATTGTAAGAGAGAAGATTTTTATAAATATTTAAAAGATCAAATTTTAAATAAGGTAACCTGTGAAGAGGCTAAAGAAGAAAAAGAAAGATTTTTAAGCCTAATGGATGATAATGAATTCTTATTAAAACAAAATTCTGATCAAAATGGTTCATTTCCAATGCAACTTCATTTAAAAGAACTAAAAGAAATATTAAATATTCAAGCAGAATTTTATCCTTTCTTAAATGAAGAAAGTGATGGTTTAACTAATATTCAAAAAATTATAGAGATATTTAAATTTAAGATTCCTTATTACGTTGGACCATTAAATACAAAGAGTGATAAATCATGGGTATGTCGAAGCAATGAAAGAATTTATCCTTGGAATTTTAATAAAGTTGTTAAATTAGATGAAACAGCTGAAAAATTCATTACAAGAATGCAAAATAAGTGTACTTATTTAAAAGGTGAAAATGATTATTGTGCCCCTAAATATTCTTTATTATTTTCAGAATATAATTGCTTATCATTCTTAAATAAGTTGAATATTAATGGTTCATTAGTTGATGTTGAAACTAAAAAAGCAATATTTGAAAATGTCTTCTTAAAAAAGAAGATGCCAACAAAAAAAGATATTGCAGAATTTTTAATGGCTGAATATGGTGTAGAGATTTCTCAAACTGAAAAGAATAGTTGGCCAGAAATAACTTGCAATATGTCTTCATATGTAAAATTCAAAGAAATTTTTGGTTCTAAGCTTGATGAAAACAAAGAAATGATTGAAAATATCATTCGTGATATTGCTATCTTCGAAGACAAGAGCATATTAGAAGAAAGATTGAAGAATGTTTATAAGCTTGATAAGGATGTAATCAAAAAAATTAAGGATTTAAATTATAGTGGCTATGGAAGATTATCATTGAAACTTTTAAATGGTATTACATGTCAGGATCAAGAAACTGGGGAATATGTTACAATAATTGAAATAATGCGTAATACTAATTTTAATCTTCAAGAAATTTTATATAGTGAAAGATATCAAATGCTTAAGGTTATTGATGAATATAACAAAAAAGAAAATGAAGCTCTTTCAGAAAGTCTTGATGATTTTATAAATGATAATATTATTATTGCTCCTGATGCCAAAAGAGCCTTATTTCAATCTTATACAATTATTGAAGAAATTGAAAAGATCTTTAATAGGCCAATTGATGAATTTTATGTTGAGTGTACAAGGTCTAATAAGCAAGAAAAGAAACCAACTAATTCAAGATATAAAAACTTATGCAATTTATATGCTAATTGCAAGGATATAGCTGCCTCTTATAATATTGATATGAAAGAATTGAAGGGAAAATTGGATAAGAATCAAAATAACCTTCGCTCAGATTTAATTTATCTATATTTTACTCAGCTTGGAAGATGTATGTATACATTAGAACCAATTGAAATTGAAGACCTAGCAAATAATAATCTATATGATATTGATCATATATATCCACAATCTTTAATTAAGGATGATTCAATTAGCAATCGTGTTTTAGTTAAAAAAGGTGCAAACAACCGAAAGAGTGATAAATTTATTTTTGAGGTTGAAAATCTTCTAAATCCTAGAGCTTATGATTTCTATAAGAAGCTTTTAGATTCTAATTTAATTTCTAAAGAGAAATATCGTAGACTGACAAAAAAAGAATTTTCAAATGATGAATTAAATTCGTTTGTTAATCGTCAACTTGTTTCTACCAATCAAACTGTTAAAGCCTTAATTAGTGTTTTAAAGCTTTATGGTACAACAAAGAATAGAAATATCAATGAACAAAAGATTATTTATTCTAAGGGCGAAAATGTTTCTGATTTTAGAAAAATGTTTGATTTAGTAAAATCAAGAACAGCCAATAACTTCCATCATGCTCATGATGCTTATTTAAATGTTGTTGTTGGTGAAATGCTTCATAAATATTATACAATGAATAATTTTATTAAATATTCTGATGTAGAAAGAATGAAGAATGATGGTAAGAGCATTAACCCTGAAAAATTATTTAAGAGGGATAAGATAATTCTTAACAATAATGAAATTTGGAATAAAAACCAAATGATACCTAAAATCAAACATGATTTATATGAACGTTTTGATATTCATGAAACAACTAGATGTTATAACTCAAATGAAATGTTAAGTAAGGTAACAATTCAACCAGCAGGAAAAGGTACTGTTCCAGTTCAAACAACATCACCACGAGCAAACATTGATAAATATGGCGGAATAACATCAAATTCTTATTGTAAATATGTAATTATTAAAAATATTGGTAAGAAGGATAAGATAAGTTATATCCTTGAAGCAATTCCAAGAATGGCTGTAACAAAGATTGATAATACCGATATTGAAGAAATTAAAGCGTACTTAGAAACACAAGGATATGTTCAAGGTAAGTATGAAATAATGAATGATAATATTAAAGCTAATGTTCTTATTCAAGAAGGAAAACTAAAATATTGCATTACTGGAAAAACTGGAGATCGATACGTGCTAAAAAATAAAAATGATCGTTATTTTACATTTGACGATATGACAACTATAAAAAAAATTGATAAGTATCTTGAAAATGTTAAGAAAGAAATAATTATGCAAGAAAATGAAGAATGTATTATCGTCTCCCCAGCAAGAAATAGTAAATGTGATGAAGTTATATTAAGGAAAATTGAAATAGATTTATTATTAGCAAATATTAAAAAATTATATTCTAAAGATATTTATTCATTTGCTTCAACTAATATTATTTTAAAATTATTTAACGATTATGGAGAGATAAAGTTTAAGGATAAAATTATTCTAATCAATCAGCTTCTTCAATATTTAAAAACAAATGAGAGAAAGATTATTGATTTGTCTATTATAAATGGTTCAAAAAATTCTGGAATGATTATGTTATCAAAAAATTTGAAATCAGGTATGAAATTTATTTCGGAATCTATAACTGGTTATTATAAGAAGGTATTATTTGAGGTAAAATAGGTGTCTTTTAGAACAATAGTTATTGAAAGTAGATGTAAATTAGAATATTCTCTTAATTATTTAGTGTGTAGAAAAGGTAATGAAGAGCATAAGGTGTTACTTGATGAAATTAAAACCATAATAATTAATTCAGTTCAAGTATCAATTACGACAAGTTTAATTTCTGAATGTTTAGAGAAGAAGATTAAAATTATCTTTACTGATAGTAAGCATAATCCAACAGGTGAATTGGTCCCTTATTTTAATAATTTTTACTCATATAAAAAAATTAAAGAGCAAATGGCATTTGATCAGGATTCGAAGGATTTATTATGGCAGTATATTACTAGAGAAAAAATTAAGAATCAAGCTAGAAATTTACAGTTTGCAAATAAAATTGAGGCTTATGACAAACTAATGAATTATGTTAATGAAGTAGAAATTGGTGATGCATCTCATCGTGAAGGACATGCAGCAAAGGTATACTTTAACGCTTTATTTGGAAATCATTTTAGTAGAGATTATGATTGTTTAATTAATAGATGTCTTAATTATGGATATGCCATAATCCTATCAGCAATTAATAGAGAAATTAAATCGTTAGGCTATTTGACTGAACTTGGCGTTCACCACATTGGAGAATCAAATAATTTTAATTTAGGTTGTGATTTTATGGAACCATTAAGACCATACGTGGATTATTATGTAATAAATAATATGGTTGATGATGATACTTACAAGTCAAAATATACGGAAATGTTAAAAGAATATGTTAAATATAATGAAAGAGTAATTATTTTGGATAATGCTATAAAATTATATGTTGAAGATTTATTTTCATATTTAAAAACAGGCGATTTATCTAAAATTAGTTTTATTAGTTATGAGCTATAGATTTATGAGAACAATATTATTTTTTGATTTACCAACACTTACTAAACAAGACAATAAGAATTATCGTAAGTTTATGAAATTGTTAAAGGTTAATGGTTTTTATATGATTCAAGAATCAGTTTATGTTAAAATGTCTATTGATATGCAAACAGCAAATTCAACAATTAATAGAATTAGAAATGAAGTTCCAAATAACGGTAATATTATGGCTTTGACTGTTACAGAAAAACAATTTGCAGGAATGGAAATATTGTTAGGACATAGTAAAACTGATGTTATAACAACAGATGATAGGATTATAACATTATGAAACAGTTTTTTATTAAATCGATTAATTCACTTGTAAAGATGGATGATTTTATTGAAGAAATTTCAATAGAAGATAGTGTTAATTATAGAAATATTTATTTTAAATTATTGGATGAGATAATTTATAGTGAGAATAATAATATTATTGACATTGAAAAGAAAGGATTAATTATTAGAAATCCCCTTGATCTTAATTTGAATGAGAAAAAGCTCATAAATGCTTTATATAAGGAATTGAATCATTCATTTAATGATGGAAATAAAATGATTTTCAATGAAATTGAAAGTAAATTAATGGAATTGATGGATTATTTATCATCTGACCTTGATTATTCAATTGATTATAATAATGAAATAGATTTAAATAAGTTTTTTGCTTCAATTGATGTTAAATTTAGTGAAATAGAATTTGATAATTATTTAGCAATGCTTATTCAGTTTATAAAAATATATAATTCAGTTTTAAGTATTAAATGTGTGGTTTCGTTTGGGTTGTTTTCAATTTTATCTAAAAATGAAATTGAACTATTAAAAAAAGAAATAAAATCTATGGGTGTAACATTATTAAATTTTGAGTGTAAAAGTAAAAATAATATTAAATCATTGATAGTAGATAGTGATTATTGTATAATATAAATGTATTAAAAGCATACCTTAAAAGCTACAAATATTGGTTTTGGAGTTTGCGAGGTATGCTAAATACAATTAATACTGAACTGTCAATTAATCTGGTCTTACTTGCATGTAGTTTGCGAGGTATGCTAAATACAATTAATACTGAACCCTGGTTGTGACTTTGAATAATTCCGTTTTGTTTGCGAGGTATGCTAAATACAATTAATACTGAACAGAGGCTGCTGTACAATTGTAACCGAAGATGTTTGCGAGGTATGCTAAATACAATTAATACTGAACATCTAGCATGGTATTATAATTGTCTGGTTGGTTTGCGAGGTATGCTAAATACAATTAATACTGAACAGACTACTTTAATTCTGTAAAAAATAATTGGTTTGCGAGGTATGCTAAATACAATTAATACTGAACTCAATTTCTTTATTCAAGACCTTTCTTGCAGTTTGCGAGGTATGCTAAATACAATTAATACTGAACCCTCTCCATCCCCGAATAACTCAGCCTCATGTTTGCGAGGTATGCTAAATACAATTAATACTGAACATTCTTCATTGAAAAAATGATGATATACCTGTTTGCGAGGTATGCTAAATACAATTAATACTGAACTGAAAAATGGAAGTGTTCCACTTAATGTTTGTTTGCGAGGTATGCTAAATACAATTAATACTGAACAGAGTAGTAAACAGTGCGTGCTCCTAACTGGTTTGCGAGGTATGCTAAATACAATTAATACTGAACTATAACAAATTTTCTAGCGATTAGAACATTGTTTGCGAGGTATGCTAAATACAATTAATACTGAACCGTTTGATTTATTCCATTGTTCAGTTTGCGAGGTATGCTAAATACAATTAATACTGAACTCTTACTAGTATATTCTAACACATCATCAAGTTTGCGAGGTATGCTAAATACAATTAATACTGAACACGTGCTGTCACTTGTAAAGCGGTCAGCGTGTTTGCGAGGTATGCTAAATACAATTAATACTGAACAGAAGACTTTCAAAGAAATCTACCAAAGATGTTTGCGAGGTATGCTAAATACAATTAATACTGAACTACGAAATACGAAAAGGTGTAATTAAGCTTGTTTGCGAGGTATGCTAAATACAATTAATACTGAACACAGCATTTTTGCTTGCAAAAGTGCCCATTCGTTTGCGAGGTATGCTAAATACAATTAATACTGAACCAGCGTTTTTGCTTGCAAAAGTACCCATTCGTTTGCGAGGTATGCTAAATACAATTATAAAAATAAGTTTTAAGGAATAGGAAATTATTTTTTTTGTTTGGGTGATGACTTATGAAATGTTTTGATAATGAAATAGTAATTCCATTTGTTGGAGTAGGTAAAATAAAATTAGGTATGAATTATAATGATGCTATAAAGGTATTAAAAGATAATAATATTATTTATAGTATGGGAATTGATCCTAATAAAGGATGTAAGCCTGAAATGCCTTGGAAAAAGGTATATGTTAAAGATTATATGACATTATGGTTTGCAGCTGATATATTATGGCAAATATCATTTGAGGGCGAATATAAAGGTTCTTTGGATAATGGTATAAAAATTGGAATTTCAATTGATGATGCTCAAATTATTGACAAAGATTTAGTATATGACGATTGGAATGAGGTTTGGGTTTCAAATAAGGGCTATAAATTAGTTGATAATGTAGAGTTTAGAATAATAATATTTTCTATCTTTATAAAAGAAGTTTTAGATGATGATGTGTTTTATTCTTATCAATGGTTTAAAAAGTATCAGTAAATTTGGTGTGTATAATGAAAAAGTATGATTTAAAATATAATGAAATATTATTTGGATTAGATTATCTTTCTGAATGTTCAGATGATGAAACTGATATGAGATTGGATTTAGCTGAAATGATATTAAATGATTATGATAATCAATCTGTTTTTGATGGATGGTTTGATTATTTAATAAATAATGTTAAGGCTACTAGAGAGGCTTGGAGCTTTATGGCTTGGTTCTATAATTATGGTGGAAGTGAAATTAAAGTATCTGATCCTTATCCTTTTTTAGGAATGTTATATAAAAAATTGGGTTTATCATTTGATAGGGAACCTGAAGGAAATGATGAAACAAATATGTATGATACATTTGATTCAATTTATATTGAGTTATTAATTAAATCTAACATTATTAAACAAGATGATTATTTTTATGTTAACCTATATAATGATGATAGATTGAAAAGAGAATATGATAAATGCTCCATTTTATAATGGGGCTTTTTTTATATCATAATATATCTATTAACATACACTTTTTTTAATAAGGTAATAATATTAATGAATAAATTGTAGTATTTGAGTTAAATGTTAATTTTTATATATTTTTAGAGTACTTAATAGACAATTGAAGTTATTCAGCGGATAACGAAAATTTAATATTATTTTTGAACTGTTAATGTCAATAACCAGTAAAATGAATATAAATTTAGTTGTTAAAAAAGACCGCCTATTAATTTAATAGGTGGTCTTTTTATAACCTTATAAAACTATTTTATCATTTTTTGAGAAAAAAGCAACCAATACCAAACAATAAAACTAATAATATTTTGCGTTTAAGAAAAAATTTAATACCTCTATTAAATTAATACAGGGTTTATTTTGATTTTAATAATCAAAGATTAAATCTGAAAAAGTCTTTTAATGTAATGGAAGCAAGAAGAGTAGAGGTATTGTAAAGTGGATAAATTTGTTGAGCTATTAAACTATTTTGAAAAAAATGCAGATACAAAGAAAGAAAAAGGATTTATTTTCGAAAAATTTATTAAAAAGTTTTTTATTGTTGAGCCTACTTATTCAAATCAATATGAAATGGTATGGCTTTGGAATGAATTCCCATATAGAAATTCTATGCCAGATACAGGAATAGATATTGTTGCAAAATATAGAAATAGTGATGCATATTGTGCTATTCAGTGTAAGTTTTACTCTGAAAATACAACAGTATCTAAAGCTGACATTGATACTTTTTTATCTACATCAAGTAAATTATTTTCTATTAATGGTAAAATGGTTCAATTTGCACAAAGAATAATTGTTTCAACAACTGACAAATGGTCATCAAATGCTGAAGATGCAATAAAAAATCAAATAATACCAGTTTCAAGAATTAGATTACAGGATTTTAAAGATATGGCAATTGATTGGAATAATTTTGATATTGAAAATATAGACTCAATGTCAAGAAGCCCCAAAAAACATCTTTTAAACCATCAAGTAGAAGCTTTGAATGATGTAGTAAAAGGATTCGAATTAGTTGATCGTGGAAAATTGATAATGGCGTGTGGGACTGGTAAGACTTTTACTTCATTAAAAATTGTTGAGGCTATTACTAGTGGTAAAGGAAATGTTATTTTCTTTGTTCCATCTATTTCTTTACTAAACCAAACTTTAGTTGAATGGAGTGAACAATCTAATTATCAATATAATATGCTTGCTATTTGTTCTGATGCTAAAGCAACTAAGAAAAATAATGATGAAATTATTGATACAGTTATTCCTGCCACAACAGATGTTGAAAAATTAATTAGGACCTATGATTCATTTAATAAGGATAAGGTAACATTTTTCTTTTCTACATATCAATCAATTGATGTTATTACCAGATTTCAACAAAAGACTGGAATAATGTTTGATATATGTGTATGTGATGAAGCTCATAGAACTACTGGTGTTACTTTAGATGGTGAGGATGAATCTATATTTACAAAAGTACATAATAATGCATATATTAATGCTAAAAAAAGACTATATATGACTGCTACACCAAGAGTCTATGGTGACGAGTCTAAAAATAAAGCTGATGAAGCTAATGCAATATTATGTTCTATGGATGATGAATCCATTTATGGACCTGAATTTCATAAACTGGGATTTGGACAAGCTGTAGAATTAGGATTATTGTCAGATTATAAAGTAATTGTTTTAACAGTAAGTGAGGAATATGTTTCACGCTCATTACAAAAATTATTAGCTGATAAAAATAATGAATTAACACTTGATGATTCAGTGAAAATTATTGGTTGCTGGAATGGATTATCAAAAATCACATGTTACGACGAAGATAAGGAGTCATTTGATCTTGATCCTGAACCAATGAAAACAAGTGTTGCTTTTTGCAGTACTATTCAAGCTTCAAAAACATTTAAAGAGAAATTCGAAATGATTGAAACGTATTTCAAAATAAATAATTTCAATGATAAGAGAGTTAATGTTAGTATTCAGCATGTTGATGGTAAAATGAATTCTCTTGAAAGAAAACAAAAACTAGAATGGTTAAAGGATTCTAAAACACCAGGAAATTGTAGAATATTAACTAATGCAAGATGCCTATCCGAAGGAATTGATGTACCAGCACTTGACTCTGTAATGTTTTTAAGCCCAAGAAATTCAATTATTGATATTATTCAAAGTGTTGGTCGTGTAATGAGACGACCATATGATGGTAATAAAAAATATGGATATATTATTTTGCCTGTTGGAATTCCTGCAGGTGTAGAACCAGATAAAGCACTTAATGATAATAAAAAATACAAAGTTATTTGGGATGTTTTACAAGCATTAAGAGCCCATGATGATAGATTTAACAATACAATTAATAAAATTGACTTGAATAAGAAAAAGCCACAAAATATTCAAGTTATCGGTGTAGGCTGTGGAAATAATGAAGATAATGACCAAGATTCAGATGCAGAATCTCAAAACCAAAATAGAGCATATAGGAAAATGTCTTTTGACCTTGATATGCAAGATTTAAAAGATCAGGTATATGCAAAGATTGTTAAGAAGTGTGGTTCAAGACAATATTGGGAAAACTGGGCAAAGGATGTTGCTGATATAGCTCAACGACACATTACTCAAATTAAAATTTTAATTGAGCAACCAGAAAATAAAAAGATTTTTGATGAATTTGTATCAAGTTTGCGAGGTATTTTAAATCCAACAATTACAAATGAAGATGCGATTGAAATGTTATCAGAGCATCTAATAACAAAACCTGTATTTGATGCTTTATTTGAGAACTATTCATTTGTAAAATCAAATTCTGTATCTCAAACAATGCAAAAAATGCTTGATTTATTAGATAGAAATTCCATCGATAAAGATCAAAATACTCTTTCGAAGTTTTATGATAGTGTAAGAGAAAGAGCTAAAGGTGTTGATAACTCATTAGGAAAGCAAAAAATAGTAATAGAGTTATACGATAAGTTCTTTAAAATAGCTTTAAAAAAGCAAGTAGAAAAATTAGGAATTGTATATACCCCAATTGAAGTTGTTGATTTTATAATTAATAGTGTAGAAGTATTAATGAATAAGGAGTTCAAAAAATCTTTAGGTGATAAAAATGTTCATATACTAGATCCATTTGTTGGAACTGGAACATTTATTGTAAGATTAATTCAATCAGGAATTATCTCTAAAGATGATGTTTTATATAAATATACATCTGAAATTCATTGTAATGAAATAGTACTATTAGCCTATTATATTGCTGCTGTTAATATTGAGGAAGCATTCCATGAAATATATGGTAAAAATGAATATGTTCCATTCGAGAATATTATTTTAACTGACACATTTGAGCTATCAGAGTCTAAAACTATAAAAAATAGTTATTATAATAAAACTGATGAGAATGCATCATATTTTAAAAAGAATTCAGCAAAGGCTTTAAAACAACTAGAAACACCAATTCAGGTTATTATTGCTAATCCTCCATATTCAGTTGGACAAAAATCATCAAATGATAATGCTCAAAATGTTCGATATCCTAAGTTAGATGAAAGAATAGCAAAAACATATGTATCAAATTCTAAAGCAAATAGTTTGAAAAGTTTGTATGATTCATATGTTAAGGCATTTAGATGGGCATCAGATAGAATAGGTGATAATGGTATAATTGGTTTTGTAACCAATGGTGCATATGTTGATAATATTGCATTTGATGGTTTTAGAAAATGTTTATTACAAGAGTTTAACTCTATATATTGTTATAATCTTCGTGGAAATCAAAGAACAAGTGGTGAGGTGTCTAGAAAAGAAGGTGGCAAAATTTTTGGTTCAGGATGTAGAGCACCTATTGCTATTACTTTTTTAATTAAAAATTCAACTAGAGAAAAAGATAATTATATCCATTATTGTGATATCGGCGATTATTTAAGTAAAGAAGATAAGCTAAATATACTTTCAAAGAAACATGATGTAAATAAAGTTGAATGGAAAATTTTAACACCTGATTACAACAATAATTGGATAAACCATATTAATTCTACATTTTCAAATTTTATTTTATTATCATCTAAGAAAAATATGTGTGAGAAAAATACGATTTGGCAAAAAAAAGCTAGTGTTGGAATAGTAACATCGCGAGACCCTTGGATATATAATTTTTCGAATTCTTCATGCATAATTAATGCAAATAGAATGATTGATAACTATAATCTAGAACGTAATAAATTTATTAATGGAATAAACATAGATGAATTAGAATCAGATACTAAAAATATATCTTGGTCAAGAGGATTAAGAAAGCTAATTGAAAAAGGGAAAATAATTACTAAAGAAACGAAATGCAGAAAATGTATGTATAGACCTTTTGTTAAAACTAATATTTACAAGAAAGATGATATTATTGAATTTCCAAGTATGTGGAATAAATTGCTTCCGAATGATTACCTTTCAAATCTTATTATAACAATATCAACACCGCCAATGAAAAATAATTTTTCAGTGATGATATCAGATTGTATATCAGATTTTCACAAATTGGAACAAACATTAGCATTGCCATTATATTGGTATGAAAAAAAGTCGAATTATGATTTATTTAGTGATAATAACGAAGAGTATGAAAAAGAATTTGCAATTTCTGATGAAACTTATGCAAAATTTCAAGAAAAGTATGGAAAGTTTATAACAAAAGAAGACATTTTTTATTATGTGTTTGGCGTTTTAAATTCTCCTGAATATTGTAAATTGTATTCAAATAATTTAAAAAAGGAAATGCCAAGAATACCATTTTTAAATAATTTTGAAGGATATGTTAAGATAGCTAAAGAAATTGCAAATCTAGAAATAAATTATGAATCTATACCACATTTATCATCTGTTATTGTAGATAAAAAATCAGATAATTATTATGTTGAAAAAATGAAATTTGCTAAGAATGACAATTGTGTTGATAAGACAACAATCATTTTTAATAATAGCATCACAATAAAAAATATTCCTTTGGAAGCTTATGATTTCATTGTTAATGGTAAGTCTGCTATTGAATGGATTATGGAAAAATATTGTGTATCAACTAATAAAGGTAGTGGAATTGTTAATGACTGTAATAAATATTCTGATGATCAAACATACATTTTAAATTTATTGTTAAGTGTTATTTCTATGAGTGTCAAGATTAAAGATTTAAAGAAGAAATTGCCAAGCTACGAAGAAATTTAAAGAAAGTGAATGAAGCTCCATGTAAGTGGGGCTTTATTTATATTTGGTGTTGTGATAAAATAAATGTATGTCTAGAAATGAGGGTATGTTATGCAGGCGAAGAGAAAGGTATTACTTGGTATTTTTTTGTTTGTTGTAGGGATAGTTTTATTTATTTTATTTGTTCCTGATGAGGGAATATTTCAAATATTAATTAGTAATGATATTCTATCTATTGCTTTAGGTATTGTTTTTTTTATTGGGTTTGCTATTGCTGGTACTGTACTTGTTGCTGATAATGTAAAAGCATTGCTTCATTATTATAATCCTTATAAATTTGATTGTGTTATTAGGATTGTTATTTCGGTTTGTATGCTTGCTTTCTTTTTAATTATGTTAATAATTGGTATTGTTAAAAAGCATGATGTATTATCTAGTGTTTCTTTTGTTTTAGGGGTTATTTATATCTTGATTGTTGCTTATAATAGCTTAAAGATTGATAAATATCGTAGAATTGAAAAGAAATATAAAAATAAAAATGCTAAGGTTAGTAGTTTTTTTGATTTAGTTAGTAGGGATCATTATGCTAATATGATTATTAATGAATTCAAAAAAAGAATTGATTTTATAGGTGAGATTAAATCTGATTTTGATTTAAAAACTGAAACAGAAACAATTATTATTAAGGCTTATGATATGAGAATGAAGCTCGTTTTTGATAGTGAAAATTATATTTGTAAAATGGATTTGCCACTTATTGTTTATCAAACATTAGATGATGGTGATATTATGTATAATGAGCATAAATTAAGTGAGGCTATTCAAATTTTAGAATATGATGATGAATTAAATCTAAGCTATAATTATAATAATCGTAGTAAGAATTATAATGCTTTAGCAAGGTTGGTTAAAGAAAAATATAGTATGGCTTTAGAATTAGTTAGCTTTTGTAAGAAGAGCTAGCTTTTTCTTTTTGTTGTTAAATGGTAATATTTGTGTTATACTTTTAGTAGATTTGTAGGTGAAAACAATGAGATATATATTATTCAATCCTTTAAGCTCTCATGGTAAATCTAAAAAGTATTTATATAAGATTGAAAAGAAGCTTAAAAAAAGAAATGAAGAATATAAGGTTATAAATATATTAGATACAAAGCTTGAAATTATTAAGGATGTATTTAAAGAGGATGATTCATTAATTTTATTTGGTGGTGATGGTACTATCCATACACTAATAAATGAAATTGCTGATCTTCAAATTAAATCAAGAGTTTTTGTATATAAGGCTGGTAGCGGTAATGACTTTTTTAGAGATTTTAAGGGTAAAATTGTTGAAGTTACTAAGATGATTGATGAATTTCCAAGAATTAAATATAATGATCATGAGGAAATATTCATTAATGGTGTTGGTAGTGGTATTGATGCAGCTGTATGTAATGCTCATGCTAGTGGTGAAAAGGGTGGATATTTTCGTAAAAGTGTTCAGCTTTTCAAGAAATTTAAGCAATTTGAAACTGAGGTTACATTAGATGATGGTAGAGTTATTAAATATGATGATACTTGGTTTGTAACAGTTCAGCATGGTAGATTTTTTGGTGGAGGAATGAAGCTTTCTCCTAAATCTAAAAGAGATGATAAAACCTTAGAGGTTTGTATGGTTCATAAGGTTAAGCTTGGTGTTTTATTATTGATATTTCCACTTATTTTTTTAGGATGGCATTTGTTATTTAAAAGAGTTGGTATTGAAATTATTAAAACTAGCAAGGCTCATGTAAAGACTAAATATCCAATGCTTCAACGTGATGGTGAGGTTGTTTTTGATATTTTAGAATTTGATGTTTATTTTAAGGGGTAGCCGCATGCAAAAATATTTTGTAAGCAATGATGAATTCTTAAATAATATTATTACTAGCGATGATGTTTTTCATATTAAAAATGTTATGAGAGGCAAAATTGGTGATTTAATTGTTGTTTCTAATGAGTATGAAGAATATCTATGTAAGCTAGTAGAAATTGCTAAGGATTATGTTAAATATGATAAGGTTGAAAAATTAATAAATAATAACGAATTACCTGTTTATGTTTCCTTATATCAGGGATTACCTAAGGGTGATAAGCTTGATGATATTATTAAAATGAGTACGCAGTTTGGTATTAATAAGGTTATTCCTACAATTATGAAAAGAAGTATTGTTAAGGTTGATCCTAGTAAGATAAAAAATAAGACTATTAGATTAAATAAAATTGCTAAGGAGGCAGCAGAACAAAGTAATCGTTTAAGGGTTCCTAAGGTTATGGAAGCTATTAAGCTTGATAAAATTGATTTTAGTGAATATGATTATAAAATTGTTTGTTATGAGGAATCAGCTAAGGATGGGGAAATATCCTTATTTAAAAATGTTGTTAAATCATTAAATAGAGACTCTAAGATTTGTGTAGTTGTAGGTCCTGAGGGCGGAATTGATGAATCTGAGATTGAATATTTAAAGAAGCTTGGCTTTATTATGGTTGGACTTGGTCCGAGAATTTTAAGAACTGAAATGGCTATTTTATATGTACTTGGGGCTGTTTCCTATGAGATGGAATTAAAATGATTTCTACAATAAGTTTAGCGGTTATTTGTATTATTTTATTTATTAGCTCTATATTTTTCTTTCCTTATATTAAAATAAAGAAAATACATATTCCTACATATATTGTAATATGTAGCCTTACAGCTATTATTTATTTAATATTTCAAGCTGTATCAATTAAAGATGCGATAAATAATTTAACTGCCAAAACGGCTATTAATCCGATTAAAATATTAGTTTTATTTTTTTCAATTACGTTTTTATCTACTTATTTAGATGAGCTTGGATTATTTTCTTATTTAGCTAATTTGGTGTGTAAAAAGTTTAAAAATAAATATATGATTTTTACAATGCTATTTGTGGTAATATCTATTTTAACGATTTTTACCTCAAATGATATTATTATTTTAACGCTTACGCCATTTATTTGTTATTTTGCTAAAAGAAGTAAGATTAATCCCTTGCCTTATTTATTAATGGAATTTTTTGCGGCTAATACATTGTCAATGGCTTTAATAATTGGTAATCCTACTAATATCTATTTAGGATTTAATTTTAATATTGACTTTTTTAGTTATCTAAGTAAAATGCTTTTACCATCAATTGTTTGTGCAATTGTTTTATTTTTGATTCTAAGTGTTATTTTTCATAATGATTTAAAAGGTGAAATTATTTGTGATGAGCTCGATGTTAAAATAGAAGATAAGGTATTAATAATTGTAGGAATTTTGTTTTTATTAATTACAATTGTTGGTATTGCTTTAGCTAATTATATTAACATTGAAGCTTATTTAATTGCTTTAGGATGTGCTGTAGCTTTAATTGTTATCACAATTATTATTAATTTAATTCGAAGAAAAAGCCTTAAGGTTATTTTAAGAACTCTTAAAAGATTACCATATGCTTTAATATTTTTCTTAATTAGTATGTTTATTATTGTTATAGCCTTAGATAATAAAGGTGTTCTTAAAATTATTGGTGAGCACTTACCTAAAAATGTTTTCTTATATGGCTTACTTGCTGATGTTTGTTCCAATTTAGTTAATAATATTCCAATGAGTGTTTTGTTTACTAATGTTTTAAAATATTCTGATTTTAATATTAATCTTGTTTATGCCTCTATTGTAGGATCAAATCTTGGAGCCTTTATGACACCTGTAGGTGCTCTTGCAGGAATAATGTGGATGAATATTTTAAAGAGTCATGATGTTGATTTTTCATATAAGAAATTTATTTTATATGGAATGCCATTAAGTCTTATTTTGACTGCTATAGCTTTGTTATTTTTAATGTAAAAAGAATCTTCATTTCGAAGATTCTAATAATACATTAACTTATAAAAATTGGGATAAGAATTAAAGAATTGATCAAGTGTTACTCTAGTAGATGAGCCTGGATCACAAATTTTAAAGCTTGATTTTTGTTTTGTGCTATTTGTATAGCCCTTAACAACTACAAAGTGTGAGGTTCCATTAGCATTTTTGGCTCCAACAATTACGGGACGTCCTTCATTTATAAGCTCATAAATTTTGTTTAAGTAGCTTGAGCTTGTATAAGCTTTATAATTGCTTGGCCAATATAATGATCCACTACTGGTGAATTTTAATTGCTTTAGCATTATATCTGGAGTTATTGTCTTATTTTGACGATAAGATTCAGTAATGGCAAGTGAGGTTATAGCACAACCTATTTGTCTCATAGTTTTACCACTTTGCCCAACTTTAAGGCTTTCCCAGCGTGTATCAAATTGTTTATAATTATTTAAGCTTAGAATTTTTTCTGTGGTTGCTAAATAGCTATTATTTATATAGCCAGTGCTACTACCATTATAAAGAATTTTGCTCCAATTACCATCTCGTGATAGCTCATAAACCTCGGTTTTGTTTTTTAAAGAGGTAATGATTGCCCCATTTGGTGCCTTCCTTACATTTAAATTGCCACCATTTGTTTTAATTGTGGTTTTAGTTGCAGTTATTTCTTTAATATAATTTTTATGAGCATAGCCATAGGTATTTGTATTATATTCTACCTTGTACCAATCATTTTGTTTGGAAATTAAAGAAATATAGCTTTTGTTTGGAGCTTTATAGACGATTGTAGAGCTTGTGCTTGCAGATTGTCTAATATTTAGGGAGCTGCCATTTGTAGAAACTATTCCAACATTATTGGAGCTAGCCTTAATATTTATATTTAGGAATAATAGTGGTAATAATAAAAATATGAATAATAGTTTTTTCATATTGTCTCCTTTCTTAAGGTACCTTATGGGCTTATTATAACAAATGATTTGAAAAAATTTATAACCAATTTATGGAAGTGATTAAAATGATTAAAATAGCTTTTGTTTGTCATGGTAATATTTGTCGTTCACCTATGACTGAATATTTATTTAATGATAAGATAAAAAAAATGAATTTAGCTGATAAATTTAAAGCCTATTCCTTTGCGACATCTAGTGAAGAAATAGGAAATGGGATTTATCCACCTGTTAAAAAAATCTTAAATAATTTAGATATTAATTGTGATAATAAAAGTGCTATTAGGCTAAAAAGCGATATGTATGATGAATATGATTATTTTATCGGTATGGATAATGAAAATATTTATAATATGAAAAGATTATTTAATAATGAAAATAAAATATATTTATTAAGCTATTTTAAGGGAATTAATAAGGAAGTAGATGATCCTTGGTATACATCTGATTTTTATAGTTGTTATAAGGAAATAGATGATTATCTTAATTATTTAATTGAATATTTGATTAGATAGGTATATTAGCCTATCTTTTTTTATATCATATAGTAAGGTGGAGAATATGATATTAATAGACAAGGATCAAATAAGAAGAAATATAATGAGTATAAAGGGGACAAGGGATTTAATTTTAGTTGTTAAGGATAATGCTTATGGCTTTGGTTTAACAAAAATAGCTAAAATTGCTTATGAATGTGGTGTTAATAAATTTGCAGTTATTAGTATAATGGAGGCAATTGTGCTAAGGAAGGCCTATAAGGATGTTTTTATTTTATTATTAGGGGTTGCACCTAAAAGCTTTCAGGTGCTAAAGGATTATAATATAACGGTTAGTATTTCTAGCTTAGATGAATTTTATTTATTTGATAAGAATGATATAAAAATGCATCTTAAGCTTGATATGGGAATGAATCGCTTTGGATTCAAGAAAATACCTAAGGATATTATTAATTCCAATAATATTACAGGTATCTATATGCATAGCTATTCGACAAATGAAAGAATTAATAATAAGCTTGTAAAGAATTTTTATAGTATGAATAGTGACTATAACAAATTTATGCATATAGGTGGAAGTGTAATGATTGATGCTGTAAGTAGTTGTGCTTTAAGGGTTGGTTATTATGTATATAAGGATGCTGTATCGTTATATGGCAAGATAATTGCCATTAAAGAAATTGAAAAGGGGGAAGGTGTTGGGTATGAAAGCTTTTTTGTAGCAAGTCAAAGGACAAGAATAGGTATATGTAATATTGGCTATGCTCATGGGCTTTCAAGAGATCAAACAAATGCCTTTGTTTATATTAATGGTAGAAAGTATCAAATAATTGGAAATAAATGTATGGATTGTTGCTTTATATTAATTGATGAAAGTGTAGAACTAAATAATGATGTTGAATTCTTAGGAAAGAACATTTCCCTAATAAAATTTGCTAAAATGAACAATAAAAATAGTTATGAGGCTTTGATTCAAATAATGAGATAACCGAATAAAATTCGGCAAATGCCGAATAAAATTCGAAAAACGCATAATTCGAGGGAGTTCGACTTTAATAAATTAGTATAAAAAGACTTAAAATTAAATAAAATTTCAATTGCAAACGTTTTCATATATACAAATAAAATTTTTTGTGTATAATAATAACCATAATAATTAGTTGAAAGGGAGCTGAATAATAATGAATAAAAAAACTAAATTATTAATTCCGGCATTTGCAGCTTTAAGCGTACTTAGCTTAGCAAGCTGTAAAAAGGATGGTGCTGATGCATCAACATATAGAACATATTATACAGGTGAGTTTGAGACATTAAACTATTTAAAATCTCAATCTGCCACAGACCATGAGTATACTGCAAACATTGTAGATGGTCTACTTGATACCGATCGTTTCGGTAAATTAACTCCAACATTAGCTAAGGCTGTTCCAGATGGTGTATATGATGCAGCAACTGATACTACTGTTTTCGAGTTTGAAATTCGTGATGATGTAAACTGGTATACACAAGATGGAAAAGAATATGCTAAGGTTACTGCACAGGACTGGATAACTACTGCTGAATACATCTTAAATCCAGCAAATGGTAGTGAAACAGCATACATGTGGGAAATGTTTATTAAGGGCGCAAGTGAGTGGAGTGCTGCCAAGGCAATCACTAATACATTTACATCTGCAACTCAAGAGGTTAACTTTGGTACAGAAGCAGAGCCAAAAATGTATACAGGTGATAAATATGCTCAAAAACGTGGCTTTGCAAATTATGCTGAAGCTAAAGCAATGGTAGATGCTGGTATGCTAAGCACTGTAGGTATTAAGGCTGATGGACAAAAACTTACATTTACTGTACTTGGAAATACTCCATATTTCACAACTGCTTTAAACTATACTCCATTCTATCCATCTAATGCACAATTCCTTCAAGATGAGGGTACTACATTTGGTGATGATTATAAGAATGTACTATATTGTGGCGCATATCTAATTTCTAGCCATGCAAATTCTTCTGAAATTGTTATGAAGGCTAATCCAAATTATTATGACGCAGCTAATGTTAGTATTAAGACTATTAAATGGACTTATGCTAATGCTCAAAATACAGATTCTACAACATTAACTAGAACATTATTTGAAGCAAATAACATCGATGGCTTTGCTGTTAACCAAAAGGATGAGCAAGGTTGGAAGAAGTATGTTGCTGGTGAAGATGGAACTGGTACACTTACTAGTCCAGTAAATACAAATACTTATACTGCAACTGGTACTTCAGCATTCGTTTATTGTTCATTCTGGAACTTTGATCGTAGTAAGACTGTTGCTGATCATAAGAAGTATGGTTCAACTCATACAGCAGCATCTTATGCTAATACTCAAAAGGCTATTGCTAATAAGAATTTCCGTTTAGCTGTAACTCATGGTCTTGATTGGACTGAATATGTTAAGACTGTTTATGGTTATGGTTATGAATGGGCTCATAAGGGATATACTCCAGCAAACCTAGCTACTTCAAGTGAAGGTAAGGATTATACTACATATTTTGCTGATGTATATGCTAAGAAGAACCCAGTTTCAAAAGATTTAAGTCAAGATGACGCTTTCAAATATTTGTATCCAAATAGTGATGCAAATGATCAAAAGGATGTTGTTTACTCAAAATCTGTTGCAACTTCATATGCTGATCAAGCTTATACTGAATTAAGTGCTCAAGGCGTTACATTCCCAGTACTTGTTGAAGTTCGTGGTTCATATTCAACTCAACAAGCTGCAACATTAGAAGAATTATTCGGTGCAGTATCTAAAGATGGTGCAAGTGCTATTACAACATCTTCAGGTGTAGCATTATTCGATTTCAAATTAGTTAACCCTACTCAAGAGAACTATAGTGCTATGACTAATGCATATGCTTATGACTTCTTACCTTTAATGGGATGGGGTCCAGATTATGCTTACCCTCTAACTTACTTAAATACATTCGTTCTTGATGGCGATATGGTTTCTTATTTAGGATTCACTTCTGATAATGAAGATTTACAAAAATCAATTCTTGGAGAATATGATTCATTAATTCAAGAAGCTAAGGCTTTACCTACAAACTCTAAGGAACAATATGAGAAGTTTGCTGAAGCTGAATATAACCTATTATATGAAAATGGTGCAATTATTCCAATGTTTAACCAAGCATCTACTAACGTATATGTTTCTAAGCTAGTTCCATATAGCCGTTTCCGTGGTGTTGTTGGTGTATCAAACTATAAGTATAAGTTTGGTTATAAGGCTGATCATACAATCACACAAACTGAATTTAATGCATTAAGAGATGCTTTCAAAACAGGCGATGCTGATAAGCTTCAAAGTGCAATTAATGACGTAGTTTCTAACAAGTATGTTAAATAATTAGGTTTAGGAGCGTTATTATAAACGCTCCTTCTTTTTTTATATTATTTTAAGGAGCATTAAATGAGAAAAAATTCAACAATTATACCTGTAATATTTATTTTAGCAATTTCAATAATTTTAGCGATATGTTTATTTTTAGTTGGTAAATTTTCTCCCAATTATGAAAATGGTGAAGAATTTAGACTTGTAAATGTTGTGTTTATGATTTCTTGTGTTGTTGATTTTTTATTTTATTGGGTTCGTATGCAATCACGAAAAAATAAATTTTTTAAGTTGACAAGACAAATCAAGGAGCCTGATTCTGCTGAATATCAGGAATTTAAAAGTGAACAAAGATTATTTTTATATTTGCTATTGTTACACTTTATTTTATTGGTTATTTTTTCAATTATTGAATTTTCTTTAGCAAATCATTGATTTAATCAATAATTTATCTTTTAATTATCCTTAATATATGATATAATAAATGAAACATATATTTATTAATATATGAAATTAAATACAAAAGGAGAGATTTGATGTGAGCAATCAAAATGAAAATCCTTCAACCGAAGTTATAAACCCGGAAGAAGAAAAGGGAGCAAATGTTTCATTCTTTAAGAAAATGGGAAATTTTTTCAAAATAATTGGCGTTGCCATTTATCGTTTTTTTAAGAATCCAACTGTTTTATATATTTTAAGACGTATTGGATCTGCACTTGTTACATTATTTTTAGTAGCTACTGTTGTATTCTTATTACTTAGAATTATTCCTAAAGAGAATTATTTAAATATCGATGCTATGAATAAGATGTCAAGTGAGGCTGCAAAAGAGGTTTATCGTCAAACTATTTATAAGAAGTATGGATTTGATAAGCCACTTATTGTTCAACTAGCATATTTTTGGCGTGATATAATTCCAGTTATTCCTCATAGATATTGTCTAGAATATAAGTTTGTTGATAATACATTTAGTGAGATGGTTTGTAAGCCTGGTGAGTCTAAGGTATTCTGGATGTATTTAGGACAATCACAAATTCTTGAGAAGAATAAGACTATTTGGACAATTTTAGGTTCAAAGATGCCTATTTCCTTTGGAATTTCAATTATTTCTACTTTAATTACTTATATTATTGGCTATCCACTTGGTGTTATGATGGCTAAAAATAAGGGTAAGCTTGTTGATAAACTAGGAAATGGTTATATTATTTTAAGCTTAGCATTACCTTCTTTAGTATTTTATTGCATTATTTGGTTATTATTTATGAAAATGGGTCTTGGAGCTACATTCTCACCATCTGAAAAGAATTATGCGGTATTAATTGGACCTATCTTTGCAATGGTATTCTTATCAGTACCTGGTCAAGCAATGTGGGTTCGTCGTTTTATGGTTGATGAGGGTGATGCTGATTATGTTAAGTTTGCAAGAAGTAAGGGATTAAGTGAGAATAGAATTATGTTTACTCACGTATTAAGAAACGCTGCTGTTCCTCTTGTAAGAAACTTCCCTGCTGCCTTTGTTGGATCTATTATAGGTTCATATTATGCTGAGTCAGTTTGGAGTATCCCTGGAACTGGTCGTTTATTAATTACTGCTATGAATGCGCAAAAGCCTGATAACGAGCTTGTTCAAGGCTTGACTATTGTTTATGCAGCAATTTCAATGATTGCCTTCTTACTTGGCGATATTGTTACAGTATTTGCTGACCCTAGAATTAAGCTTACGAAATAGGAGGTGCTAAAATGGAAGAAAATAAAATTGATGATAAGGAACTTGATAGTAAGTTCGTATTTGCTGAAACTGATTATGAAGAATCAGAAAAATTAGCTGTAGAGCCTTATTCATATTGGAAATCAGTTTTCAGAGTATTTATTCATAAGAAAAGTGCAATTGTTTCAATTATTATTATTGCTGTTTTAATTTTAATGGCTATAATTGTTCCATTCTGTTTTCCATCATGGTATGCTCAAACTAACATTTTAACTTCATCACCTGGTGGTAAATTAGTTGATGCTGCACCTTCTTGGAAGCATATTTTTGGATGTGATGTACTAGGACGTGACTTATTTGTTATTCTATTTAAAGGTATTAGAGTTTCTTTATCATTAGCTCTTGTAATTTCATTAATTAATGCTTTCTTTGGTATTTTAATTGGAATGGTTTGGGGTTATTTTAGAAAGCTAGATCCAATTTTAATTGAAGTATATAATTTCTTTGGAAATATTCCAAGTCTACTTTTATATATGCTATTACTTACAATTTTAAATCAGGTTGGAGCAAATATTTGGGTTTCATTTATATTTGTTTTAACTATTACTGGTTGGCTTGATATGGCTAGATTTATTCGTAATCAGATTATCATTATTAATGACCGTGAATATAATTTAGCATCTAAGACCTTAGGTACACCTGCATTTAGAATTATTACTCATAATTTATTGCCATTTATTTTACCAGTAATTATTACTAATATTTCACTTGCAATTCCAAGTGCAATTAGTGCTGAAACATCATTATCTTATTTTGGTGTTGGACTAAAGGGAACTTCAATTGCCTTAGGACCAATTTTAACTTGTGGTTATCAAAGCTGGATGTCACATCCATGGGAGCTTTTATGGCCTACTGTTATTTTAGGATTAATTACTATTTCATTTTATTTATTAGGACTTGCACTTAGTGATGCGCTTGATCCTAGATCACATCGATAGGAGGTATTCTCATGGAAAAAGAAAAAGATACTGTTTCTGAAGAGATTCCAACTCTTCCTGAAAATGTTATTATTTCAATGCAAAATATTGTTGTTAAATTTATGGTTCGTGGCCGTGAATTAACAGCAATTCGTAATGTAAATCTTGATGTTTATCGTGGTGAGACCTTAGCTATCGTTGGTGAATCAGGCTCAGGCAAATCAGTTATGACTAAAACCTTAACTGGTATGCTTGAATCTAATGGTAGAATTGCTGATGGTCATATTTATTATGATGGCAAGGATTTAACTGAAAATGTTACTTTTAAGGATTGGGAAAGTATAAGAGGTAAGAAGATTGCAACAATTTTCCAAGACCCTATGACTTCACTTAATCCTCTTCGTCGAATCGGTTCACAAATTGCTGAAGTAATTAGAATTCATAGAGGTGCTTCTAAGGAAGAAGCTAAAAAGGAAGCAATTGAATTATTAAAGCGTGTTGGTATTAAAGATGCGGAAAATAGATATAATGATTTTCCATTCCAATATTCTGGTGGTATGCGTCAAAGAGTTGTTATTGCAATTGCTTTAGCATGTCGTCCTGAAATATTAATTTGTGATGAGCCTACAACGGCTTTGGACGTTACTATTCAGGCTCAAATTATTGATTTGATTAAAGAATTAGCTAAGGAATATGGATTTACTGTATTATTTATTACCCATGACCTTGGTGTTGTTGCAAATGTTGCAGATAGAGTTGCTGTAATGTATTGTGGTCAAATTGTTGAAATTGGTACAGCTGATGATGTATTTTATGATTCACGCCATCCATATACATGGGCATTACTTTCATCTTTACCACAGCTTGGTAAAAAGGGTGAGGATTTGTATGCAATTCATGGTACGCCTCCTTCATTATATAATGAGATTAGAGGAGATGCCTTTGCTCAAAGAAACCCATATGCTTTAGTTGTTGATTATATTGAGGAGCCACCTATGTTTAAGGTATCTGATACTCATTATGCTAAAACATGGTTATTAGATCCACGTGCTCCAAAGGTTCAAAGACCAGCAATTATTGATGAAATTCCAGAGCGTGTTAAAGAAATTTATACAGGAGGTAAGAACAATGGCTAAAAAGATTGATGAATATCCTGATACAATTGAAACTAAATCAGCCGATGGACGTGATATTCTATTATCTTTAAAGGATGTAGATATTCATTTCAAGGTTGGTAAGAAAATTGTTAAAGCTGCTAATCATATTACCTTTGATGTATATCGTGGTGAGACATTTGGACTTGTTGGTGAATCTGGTTCTGGTAAGACTACTGTATCACGTGCAATTTTAGGAATTAATCCTACAGTTCATGGTGCAATTTATTATGAAGGAAAGCGTATAAATTGCAAGCGTAGTAAAAAAGAGATTCTTGAAACAAAGAAGAAGATTCAAATGATTTTCCAAGATCCATCTGCAAGCTTAAATGAACGTGCAAATGTTGATTACATTATTTCAGAAGGATTATATAATTTCCATCTATTTAAGGATGAGGCTGAAAGAATTAGTAAGGTAGAAAAGGCACTTGAAAGTGTTGGACTTTTACCAGAACATTTAAGTAGATATCCTCATGAATTTAGTGGTGGACAACGTCAAAGAATTGGTATTGCTCGTGCCCTTGTAATAGATCCTGAGCTAGTTTTAGCTGATGAGCCTATTTCTGCACTAGATGTTTCAATTCGTGCTCAGGTTTTAAACCTATTAAAGCAATTACAAAATGATCGTAAGCTTACATATTTATTTATAGCTCACGACCTTTCAATTATTAAATATATTTCTGATAGAATTGCAGTTATGCATCAGGGATATATTGTAGAGATTGGTAAAGCTGAGGATATTTATAATATGCCAGTTCATCCATATACTCGTTCACTTCTAACAGCTATTCCTCAGCCTGATCCAAGAAGTGAAAAAGAAAGAAAACGTGTTCCTTATAATAAGGGTGATCTTGATTATGAGGCATGTGAATATATTGAGGTTAAACCAGGACATTATGTTCTTTCTACAAAGGAATTAATAGAAGACTGGGTAAAATAATAAAATGTATTCATGGAAGATTAGCACAAAATTCTTTTGGTTTTACATTATTGATTTCTTAGTTTTCCTTTTAATATTTTTGACTTTTGCGTTTGTTATGCTAGGAATGGCATTGTCATTTAAAAACGAAGCCAAGGCCAGTAAGATGAATATTAAGTTTATTCCTGCGTCTATAGTATATAAAGGCTATAGCGATAAATTTGGTATTTCTACTGGAACTGCTGAAAAAGTTTTATTTCAGTTTTATGATGAAAATGGTAACGATGCCATTAATAGTGTTGAATTAGCAACAAAATTTGTTAAACTAAATGATAAAAATGAAAATTTAATAGGCATTTTAACACTATTATCGTCTATTCAATTTGTTGCTGCATTGTTTTTGATTTTTGTGGCAATTTATCAAAGACGGAACCCAACCTATACGTTTTTTGCAGTGGTTGGAAGTCTCTTAAAATTTCTTGTTACATTTGGAATGACGTATTGGTTATATTTTGTGGGACTAATATTAGAAATTATTGCTGTTATATTTATAATTATGGATTATAAAAAAATAAAGGAAGAAAACTATAAAATTATGCATCGAGATTTAATTTATAAAAAATAAATTGGAGGTATTTTATGGTTACTATATACACATCTAATAGTTCTGCTTCATGCAAGAAAGCAATTGATTGGTTAAATGAATATAATATTCCTTACAAGGAAATTAATATTTTTACCCAACCAATTACGAAAAAAGATATTAAAAAAATGTTAGAAAATACACCTAATGGCTTTGAAGATATTGTTTCAACAAGATCTAAGGCTATTGTTAATAATCATGTTGTAATCGATGATATGTCTTTTAATGAGGCTTGTGATTTTTTGATTAATAATCCTAGTGCATTAAAAAGACCTATTCTTGTTGATGACAACAAGCTTCAGGTTGGTTATAACAATGAAGAAATAAGAACCTTTATTCCAAAGGAGCAAAGGATGAAATCAGTATTTTCTTCTATGGATGATGCTGAATATAATTTTGCATATTCTAATGGAATGGAAGAACTTTTCTAATAAAATTGAGCTGGACTGTCCAGCTCTTTTTTTTCTTGAATTTAAAATATACAATTTATTTTAGTAGGTAAATTAAAATAATTAATTAAGAAATTAATAATATTAATTAAATAATTAAGAAAATTAATATTATGTATTGACATTATTAATTTTTGATATATAATATTAAGCATAAGGAAGGTGAAATAAATGAAAAGAAGAATTTTAGGAACTTGTCCTGTTTGTGATGCAAAGCTTTATGTAACAACTCTTACATGTAAGGAATGCAACACAAGCATTAATGGTGAATTTAGCTTATCAAAGTTTGATTATTTACCATCAGAGCTTCAAGATTTTGCGTTAATATTCTTAAAAAATGCTGGCAACATTAAGGCTATTGAACGCGAAATGAATATTTCTTATCCGACGGTTAAGAAATATCTTGATGAGGTTATAAAAGGCTTGGGCTTTAGTAATGTTGATTATGAGGCTCCACCTCTTACAAGAACCGACATTTTAAAAATGTTGAAGAACGGTGAAATTGATTTTGCTGAGGCTGAGGAAATGCTTAAGAAAATAGGTGAGGAATAATGAAGGAAGAATATTTTAAGGAATTAGAACAAAAAATTAAAGAATTTGGTTTAGTAAATGGTGATGATATTTTAAATAAATATCAGCATTATTATGATTTAGCTATTGAGGCTGGATTTAGTGAGGAAGAAGCTATAAATAAGCTTGGAAGTGTTGATGATATTTTAAGTAAATATCAAAGCAATCTAGTTGTTAAAGAAGAAACTAGTGGATCAAAAATTAATTTGCATCTTAGTATTATTGCTGGAGATATTAATATTGTTCCAATAAAAGAAGACAAAATTAATGTTAGTGCTAGTGAGAAATTTTATAAATATTATGATGTTATTAATAATGAATCAGGCTTAGATATTCATTTAAAGAAGGATAGAATTTTCAATAAAAATATTTCTGAGGATTTATATATTGAAATTGGTGAAAATTTCTTATTTGATGAAGTTTTGTTATCTGTTACATCTGCAGATTTAGACACTGAATATGTTTTTAATTGTAATAATATAAAAATTAATACAGTTTCTGGCGATATTAATATTGGTGATATTAAGGCAAATGAAAATGCTTTAATTGAAGCTGTTAGTGGTGATATAGAAATTAAAAATCTTAAGGCACAAAATGTAAAAATTGATGAAGTTTCTGGTGATGTAACAATTACTAATATTGACTGCAATAATATTAAAATGAATTCAGTTAGTGGTGATATGGATATTACTGGTAAATCAGATAACGTTAAGGGAAATTCTATAAGTGGTGATATTAGTTTTAATAATGTAAAACAAAATAATTTAAAGGATAATCTTAAAAATACGTTCTCTAAATGGTAGAATAATTATTTATATTAAACAAATATATATGTATAAGAATAGGTTAATTATATAAAAAAAGAAATTTTGTGGCATTAATTTCTTGATTTCAAGCAATTTAATTGACTTTATTATAATAAAGTATTATAATGCATAACGAGGTGTAGATGATGAAAAAGAAATTTAATTTATTTTTTGGGATTTTCTTTGCTTTTACATGCTTAATTATGCTTGCAAGCTGTGGTAAAACTACTTATCAACTTAATTTTATTGCAAGTATTGGTGGAAGCATTGAGGGAGAAGTATCTCAAAACGTTAACAAAGGTGAGGATGCAACCGCTGTAACTGCAAAGGCAGATGCAGGATATGTATTCATTCAATGGAGTGATGGTAGCGTAGCAGCAACTAGAACTGAGGTTGGTGTTGAGGCTGACAAAACAGTTTGTGCAATTTTTGAACGTGCATTTACTGTAACATTTAAAGCTGGTGAACACGGAAAAGTTAATAACAAAGAATCTGTTAGCCAGGTAGTATGCTTCCAAAAGAATACTTCAACAGTTGAAGCTATTCCTGACAAGGGCTATGTTTTTGTTAAGTGGAGCGATGGCGATACTAATGCAACAAAGACAGTTTATGGTGTAACTAGTACTAAGACTTATACAGCTAATTTTGCTTTAGCACCTGCTGAAAATACAAAAGCTTAGTTATAAAAAGATGAGACTCAATTTAGAGTCTTATTTTTTTTCACATAGATTTCATTGTTTTATTTAATATATTATGATAAAATATACTTAATTGTGTTGCAAACGCTATCAAATAAGAAGTAAAGGAAAAGGAAAAGATAAATATGAATAAAAAGAAATTATTTGGGGCATTTTTAGCCTTAACGGCGTTAGTAGGCGTAAGTGCATGTGGTGGTAAGAAAAATGAGTCAACAAATAGTCCTACAGTATCTAGTCAAACTGAGGAGATAGCTAGCTCAAAGGCTAGTGAATCAAGTGTAAGCACACCAAGCTCAAGTGCTAATCCAACACCTAGTAGTAGTTCAACAAGCAGTGTGCCAGCACCAACTGAGACAACTCCACAGCCAACTACTCCAGTTGATCCTGATGCTAATTTTACAACAGTTTTAAATCAAGATTTTACTGATGTAACAGCAATTGCTGATAAGACTGATGGAGCAACTATGTATCTTGATTCTTCAGCAAAGGGTAGTGCTGTTGTTGAAGGTGAGACTAAATATGCTAAGATTACTGGTAATTCTGGTGATACAACTCTTTATTTAACAACTTCTGGTCTTGATAATGGTAAGATTAAAATGAGCTTTGATTTCTCTCTTGGAGGTGTTCAAGGAAGCTGGACATTATTCCAATTATATGGAACATCTGAGACTGAAACTGAACCAGCTGAAGTATTTGGCTTTAGAACTGCTAAGGATAACACTAGCAAAGTAACTTATATTGGATATCGTACTAATAGACAATCAGATCCAACTGGCTTTTCATCACAGCTTGCATATGATGGAAATACAAATACCTGGTTCCATACAGAGCTATTACTTGATTTAGGTGCAGGTACTGGTAATGTTGTTATTACAAAGGCTGGAACAAGCTATGAAGCATCATTTACTCAAGGTATTTCTGAAATTAAGGCATTAAAATTTATGGCTAAGGGTAATGGAAAGAATGTATGCGTAGATAATGTTGTTGTTAAGCATGAGCTTGGCGATTTTGCTACTGTTAAGGCTCAAAAGCTTGTTAAGCTTGAAACTTTATATAATAGCTATGATTTAACAAAATATACTACTAATGGTGCAACTTTAACTGCTAAATATAATGAAACTAAGACAAATGTTGAGGCGGCTACTGATTTTGATAAGCTAAATGAAGCTTATAATAAGGGCGTTGCTGAAATTAAGGCAATTAAGTCTGATGCTGCAATTGCTGCAGAAAATCTTGCAAATGCTAAGATAGCTGCAATTGCTGATGTTAGAGCTGAATATGATCGTTTAGATAATGAATTTAATTATACAGAAGCTGAAAGAACTGAATTAGATAGTACTCGTGATACTGCAATTGAAGCAATTAATGATGCTACAACTATTGAAGGAATTTCTGAATTAATTGAAACAGCTAAATCCATGCTTGCAAATGTTAAACATACAGGTACAGGTAGTGAAGTTGTAAAAATGACTTATAGCTTTGATGCAACTACACTTACTGCTGCAGCTGATAAGGAGAAATGTACTCAAGCTGAATTTGGTACTATAGTTACTATGACTGGCTCTGTTACAAAGAGAATAAGCACATCTAGCGGTAAGGTATATGCAGTTGAGCTTGCAAAACAAAAAGGTGGTACTCTATCATTTGTTGCCACTGCTAATGCAACATTAACATTAACTATTGGTTCATCTAGCGGCTCTAACGCTTCATATTTTGTGGTTTTAGCTGATGATCAAAGAATAGAAGCAGCTAGTGTTTCTGGTGGTGCTGTAAAGGATACTACTGATGCTACATATGTTGTTGTTACAGGTACAAAATATGCTGAAAATGTTGTAACCTATACACTTGAAAAGGGCAAAACTTATACTTTATGTACAATGGCTGGTGCTGATACTCTTATTTCTGGACGTACTGCTAGAATTGTAACAATGAATATTGCTTAATTATTAAATAAATTTGGACACTTCGGTGTCCTTTTTTATTGAATTTCTGAATAATTAGCACTTTAATATTGACAGTGCCAATGAAATGATATATAATTGTTAATGTTAAAAGGAAAGGATGATTGAAATGAAGGAAACAATGGAATTTAAAACAGAAACTAAACGTTTACTGGATTTAATGATTAATTCAATTTATACTCATAAGGAAATATTTTTAAGAGAGTTAATTTCTAATGCATCAGATGCTATTGATAAGCGTCATTATTTAAGCTTAACTGATGAAAAGCTTGGTGCTAGCGAATATAAAATTTTAGTTGAGGCTGATAAGGCGACAAGAACATTATCTATTATTGATAATGGTATTGGTATGACTAAGGAGCAATTAGTTAATAATTTAGGTACGATTGCTAGAAGTGGTTCTAAGGAATTTATGGATAATTTAACTGATGCTCAAAATAAAGGTGAAATTGATATAATTGGTCAATTTGGTGTCGGCTTTTATAGTGCCTTTATGGTTGCTAAAGAGGTTGAGGTTTATACTAAGTCAATTGAAACCGGTGAGCCATTAAAGTTTACTAGTGAGGGATTGGATAGCTATACAATTGAAAGTACTGAAAAAGAGGATTATGGTACTAAGATTGTTTTACATTTAAGAGACAATACTGAAGATGTTAATTATGATAATTATTTAGATGAATATACAATTAAGGATTTAGTTAGAAAATATTCTGATTATGTTCGTTATCCTATTCAAACTTGGGTTACTAAATATGATAAGAAGGATGAAAATGCTAAGGACGATGAGGAAGAAAAGACTCATTTAGAGCTTGAAACAATTAATTCAATGATTCCTCTTTGGAAAAAGAATAAGAGTGAAGTAACTGATGAGGAGCTTAATAATTTCTATAAGCAAAAGTTTATGGATTATCAAGACCCATTATTATCTATATTTGTAAATGTTGAGGGTATGCTTACATATAATTCTTTATTATTTATTCCAAAGCGCCCACCATTTGATTTATATTCTGAAAAATATGAAAAGGGTCTACAATTATATACTAAGGGTGTTTTCATTCTTGATAAGTGTAAGGAATTAATTCCTGATTATTTAAGATTTGTAAAAGGCTTAGTTGATAGTGCTGATTTATCGCTTAATATTTCTCGTGAAATGCTTCAAGAGGATCGTTCTTTAAAAAAGATTGCTAGTAATCTAGAGAAAAAGATTCTATCTGAATTAGGTAAGATGCTTAAAAATGATCGTGAAAAATATGAAGAATTCTTTAAGGAATATGGTGTTAATCTAAAATATGGTCTATATGAGGATTATGGTGCTAAAAAGGAGCAATTAAAGGATTTAATCATTTTAAATACTTTAAACAGCGAGAAGCCAATGACATTTAGTGAATATGTTGCGCAAATGCCTGAGGGTCAAAAGGAAATATATTATGCATCAGGTAAGGATAAGAATGCAGTAAGCAATTTGCCTCAAATGGATTTGGTTAAAAAACAAGGATATAATGTATTTGTTTTAACTGATGATGTTGATGAATTTATGATTCAGGTTTTAGCTGAATATGATGGCAAGAAATTCAAATCAATTAATCAGGGTGATTTAAATCTCTTAAGTGACGATGAAAATAAGGCTATCGATTCTTTAAAGGAAGAAAAAAAGGATTTATTAGCTGCTATTAAGGAAGCACTAAATGGTAAGGTTGAGGACGTTGTATTATCAAAGAGATTAGTTGATGGTGCAGTATGCTTGAGCTGTGAGGATGGATTCTCATTTGAGATGGAGCGAGTATTAGCTCATCAAAATAATCCTTATGCTAAAGCTAAAAAGATTTTAGAGATTAATCCAAATCATGAGGTGTTTAAGGCTATAGAAAAGGCTTATGATTCTAATAAGGATAACATTTCTAAATATGCGAACATCTTATATAATGAAGGATTATTATTAGAGGGTATGCCAATTGATAACCCTGTAGAGTTTACAAAAGATATTTCTGAGCTTTTAGTTAATTCTATTGAAAAATAAAATTGTTAAAAGGCTATGTTTGAAAAATAGACGTAGCCTTTTATTTATGCTATAATTAGGGAAAGGTGGCGCGTATAGTGAAAAAAAATGTGATGGATAAAATCGTTTCTAAAACAAAAAAACCAATATCAAAGGATGATATATGTGAAGGTCTTCGTAAATTAGGCATATGTAGGGGAGATACAGTATTAGTACATTCATCATTATCAAGCTTTGGCTTTGTTATTGGTGCTGAGGTAGCATTATATGAAGCCTTGAAGGAAGCTGTTGGTAAAAATGGGACTATTGTTGTTGCTAGTCAATCTGCAGATAACACTGATCCGACAAATTGGTTGAATCCTGCCGTTCCTGATGAATGGTTAGATGTAATTAAAGAAAAAATGCCTGAATATAATTCTAAATGCTATAATACAATGAATATGGGTAGACTCGTAAATATGGTTTTACAGGATAAAAAAAGTGTAAGATCTAATCATCCTAATTCATCATTTGCTGCTGTTGGCAAAAATGCTAAAAAAATTTGCAATGTTCATAATTTGCAACCGGCATTTGGTAGAAGAACACCTCTTGGCCATCTTTATAATACCAATGCCAAGGTTTTATTATTGGGAGTTGGTTATTATAATTCAACCTGCTTTCATTTGAGTGAGGTTTTGTCTAATAAGAATAAAACAGAAAAAAATGGAGCGAGATTTAATGGTAGGTGGGTTGATTACATTGATTTTGAATATATAAATGATGATTTTGACTCTCTTGGTTTTGCAATGGAGGAGGAAATTGAAGTGAAAAAGACGGTTATTGGACTTGCGGAATGCAAGTGCTTTAATTTACATGATGGTGTTGATTATGGAAAAAAATGGATATTAAGGAATAGAAGCTAAAATGGATAAAAGAGTTTTAGAAGCAGGTAAAGAAGTAAAGCAATATGTGAAAGATAATCAATATAGCTTATTAAATCATTTATTTAAGGATATTATTTATGAGATTACCTATAATAATACAGAAATAAATGCAAGCTATTTAGATGTCTTAAAGGTTTTCTTAGCAAATGGTATGAATGTAAATATGCTTGATGAGGATGATAATTTAGTTGTTTTTGAAGATGTATTGGAAAAATGCTATGATTTAAAATATTTTGATTATTTGATGGGTAAAAATATTGATTTAAATGTAATTAATAAGAATGGTGATACAGTTTTAGATAAGATTGAACAATTGTGTATGGATGCCTATGATCATATTAATGATGCAGTAATGGATTTTGAATTGACTAATGAAGAAAAATATGAGTTTTATAAGAATTTGATATTACTATTAAAGGCTTATGATGCTAAATGTTCATTCGAAATCTAAAAAAATAAAAACACGAAAAAAAGTAAAAAAAGTAGTTGACATAAAAATCAATATATTGTATAATAAATGAGCGCTGTTAAAGAGGCGTAAAAATTTCAACCAAATAAAAAGTTGAAAAAAATAAAAATAATGCTTGACTTAATAGTTGAAATGATGTATAATACTAT
>CAKQDS010000001.1 GCA_934229535.1 uncultured Anaeroplasmataceae bacterium | reverse complement strand
GCTGGTAATATTGGTTATAGTGTTCGACCATCTGAAAGACAAAAAGGTGTTGCAAGCTTTATGTTAAATGCTGTTAAACCTTTTTGTAAAAGTATCGGCTTAACAAAGATTTTAATTTCTTGTCTTGATAATAATACAGCAAGTAGAAAAACAATCTTAAAAAATGGCGGAGTATATGAATCAAGTATTTACGATTCACGAAAAAATGAAACACTTGAGCGCTATTGGATAACACTATAAGAAAAGGTACCCTAAACGTACTGAATCTATACTAACATCATATATTAAATGAATTACATGATATGACTAATACTTACTCTTCTGTTGCTAAAAGATTTCAAGTATCACCTACATATGTAATAGATTTATTTGATAAGCGTGTTGATTTAAAAAGATTAACATTGCCTGATGTATTATGTGTAGATGAAGTATATGGTAGAAAATTAACTAATCAAGGGTATTGTTTGGACTTATATTCTCCTCAATGGCGAAAAATCATTGATGTATTGAATTATAGAAAAAACTTGAATTAATCGATTATTTTTCTAGAATTACTTTAGACGAAAAAAATAGTTAAATTCTAATGTTAGTATAGATATATATGAAACATATAGAGATGTGATGAAAAAATACCTTCTAAACGCTAAAATATGTGCTGATCCTTTTCATAATGTAAAGCATTTAGTAGAGTGCTTTGATAAAATTAGAAAAAGAGTAATGAGAAAGTTTGAGAATTATAAAAATGAAGGTAGTAATTATTATTGGTTATATAAAAAGTATAAATGGATGCTTTTTAAAAATTTAAGTAAAATTAAAGAAGTTAGTTATACTGTTTCTAAATCTAAAATGATTATGAATAAATATCAAATAATTAAATATATGCTAGATTTTGATGAAACTCTTGATTTAGCATATAACCTAATGATGATATATAGAAATTTTGTAGCTACTGCTACTATTCAAATAGTAGAAAATGAGTTGAATAGAATCATTAGAATATTTAAAGAAGCTCATATACCAGAGTATGCAGATTTTATTAGAATATTAAATAATTGGCATAATGAAATAATTAATTCATTTAATACTATTAACAATCATAAAATTACAAATGGTCATATGGATAGAGTTAATAAGGACATTAAAACTATAATCAGAAAATCTTTTGGATAAAAAAAATTCACAAGAACTAGAAATAGGATAATGTTTTGTATTAATGAAGGAGCTCCTATTCTTGCAAATAGAAAAAAACAATCAAATAAGTAGACAGGTGTATATCTAGAAGAAAACACAAAAAAAATACTTATAAATAATAATTTAAAAAAATACAGTTCCTAGTTAAAAAAGGCTATTAGAACCTATTGCCATTCTAATAGCCTTTGTTGTATTACAACCTATTAATTTTATAGTTTCGTTCTCCCCAGCACCCCCTCTATTTTAGAGAACCATAATCTCTAGCCTATTTTTATAATATTAAATTAATAATAGCTTATTATCACTTCAACATATTTTCAGAATATATAATTATGCATTACCAATCAGTTCTAGAAGTTATTTCTGTTACTACTGATGAAGCTAATTCTAGCATTTCTTCATCAATTTTTTCACCAGCTTCTTTTGCTTGAGCAAGTGGAACCTCATAATTATCGATAATATAATCAACAATTTCTGCAATATTATCATCAGAAATTGAATCATAGCCTAATTTTGATAGAACATAGTTATTAATAAAGTTTTCTGCTTTTTTTGAATATTTCTCCATTTTACTTTTTTCCTTTCATTATTTGATTATAAGTTTTTGTGTGAAGTCTATTAACAGATGTCACATTATTATTTAAAGGATTAATAGCAGTAGTAATTTTATTTTTACTACTTCTCCTATATGATGGTCTTCCAAAATCATCATATTTAACTTTTGTAACCTGAATAGGTTTAGAAGTAAGATTAATCTGAACTTCGCCTTTTGTTATTTTTCTTTTGTTCATATCATCTACACAATGTTTTGTAACTTTGTATTTTCCAACTTTGTATGGCAATTTAGGAATTGTTTTATCTCTACTTTTGCCAAATAACTTACTTAAAAAACTCAAATATATCATTCCTCTTTTCTTCTTTGAGGAACTATTAGATTTAATAGCTCCTCAATTTCTTTTAATTAAGTATGCTACTAATATCTAATTTAAAAATTTGAATTAATTTAAGCATTCGTGATGTTGATGGCCACTTTATGCCATTAACGTAATTATAAATCTCTCTAGAAGATTTAAGATTAATCATAAATGCTACTTCTTCATATGAATAACCAGATTTATTTATTGCATCATATAAAGCATCTGCAAATTTAATTCTTTCATTTTCCATTATCCATCCTTTCTAAGGATAGACTATTCATTAATTAACAAATCTTTTTTACTTCTTCATATAAGCCATTTAAAGTGTAATCACATTCATATACTTGATAATTTATTCCAAGCTTACCATAAAAAGTTTTATAATCACTCATTTTATATTGTTTAATATCTAAATTCTCCTTCATACATTCACCTATATACATAGTTGAATATCTTTGAGTGTTTAAACATTTAACTAAACATTCTATTGAATTACTACACTCTATCAACTTATCTAATATCATAAATTTATAATTTTCAGGCACCTCAATCAAATCAGATGCAATATCTATTGATATTTTGTGCTTATTTTCAAACATTATTTTATAAGTGTTTAACAAAATATTAAATTCTATTACTTTTCTAGTATCATGTTGATATTCACAATCAAAATAAACAACAATATTCTTTTCATTAATTTCAGTCCTAATAAAATTTTTCATATCAATAACTAATCCTTGAATTAGTTTTGCAGCTTTCATTAAAATGAAATCAAAATCATCGCGTCTAAATTTTTTTGCATTACTTAAATCAATAATGGTATAAGCCATATAAATCTTTTTCTCTTTTGCATTCATAAATTTCAAGATAGCATCAATATCAAATTTATCAGCTATAATATCAGGACTAAATAATGTATAATTACCATTATCATCCTTATGAATTTGAAATTTATATCCATTAGCTGTAAAAGAATTTTTACTATTTTTTTCTTTAATTGTTTCTATATTAGCAATAGTTAAATTGCCTTCTATAGGTCCTACTTGTGCATTTATAAGGCAAATATCCCATCCATATTTGCTTTTTTCATTTTGAAAATCATCAAAATGAATCTCCCTATTTGCAAAATCAATTTCTTCCTCTTCATTATAAAAATCATACCATAGCTTTGGATCTTCATAAATTTCTGGATTGTTAAAATGATCACATATTTTATAATTACCATCAATTTTCTTTACTTGAAATTTTTTATTATTTGCTTCAAATGTTGTTTTATTTGCTTTTTCATCATTCGTTTTAATATTACAAATAATTAAATTTTCAGTATCATCAGTACCATTTCTATCTTGAGGTAATATATGATCAATGTTCCAACCATATTTAGATTCCCTTTTGTTGTAATCTAAATAGAACATAGGGCGACCTGCATAATCACACACATCATTATCATCACCATATCTACTACGCCATAGCTTCATAGCGTTTTGTTTGTTAATCTTCATATTTTCCTCCTCTTGAAGATATTGTTAATTAATTTAAAGTCCATCCTTTCATTTATATTTGGAAATAATAATAATTTAACTGTTTGCCACATATATTGTTAACTGATTTTCAGTAATTCTTTTTCAAGAATTAGCAAATACATCTCTTATTACGATAAGAGTTAGCTAATCAATCATTATTTCCATCTTCATTATAGCATGTAAAATGCTATAATACCATCTAAAATACATTAAATATAAATTTTTGTACTTGTAGTTCAAAATCAATTTTTACCCAGTAATGACTGGTGCTCCAGTACCAGCAGTTGATACAGAAATGTTAGCATATCCAAAAATTCTTCCCCAAAATGTTTCACGAATTTGAACTGTTTGAACCTTATCTAATTTAGAATCCATTATTTTTCTTCCTACTGCACCAACTCTACCAACTAATCTTTGATTTGTTAAAGCTAATTCAATCTTAGAAACAGCGATTGTTTGTTTGATTGCTGTAATTGTCGGAATAAGGAAAAGCCAACATAATAAAATACCTTTAAGCCATACTCCAATTAATACCAATTTTGTAACTTTTGCTTTGGCTACAACTTCTTCATCCTTTTGTAAAATTCCATCAACATATGACATATTTTTCTCCTCCACTCTTTCTCTCGATAGCTTAATTATACCCCCCCAGAATTTGTCAAGTCCTTTTTCGTTTTTTCTTGTTTTTTTATTATATTGTGATATAATTGATTAAAAAAATATATAGGAGGAATACCAATGCAAGATTTATACCTAATTAAATTATCTACTGATTATCTAGATCAAATAAAAGAATATCGAAATGAATGTCTTTTAAATAATAGCTCTATGGATGGCTGTGGTCCTTTAAGAAAATATGAGAATCCAAATGATTACTTTAAGGAAATGAAAAAATACGAAAAAAAGGAAACACTACCAGAAGGTATGGTAGTATCAACACAATTTTTATGCATTAGAAAAAGTAACAATAAACTAGTTGGAATGATAGATGTTAGACACTATTTTAATGAATATCTCGAAAAATATGCTGGTAATATTGGTTATAGTGTTCGACCATCTGAAAGACAAAAAGGTGTTGCAAGCTTTATGTTAAATGCTGTTAAGCCTTTTTGTAAAAGTATCGGCTTAACAAAAATTTTAATTTCTTGTCTTGATAATAATACAGCAAGTAGAAAAACAATCTTAAAAAATGGCGGAGTATACGAATCAAGTATTTACGATTCACGAAAAAATGAAACACTTGAGCGCTATTGGATAACATTATAAAAAAGGCTAAGGAATCAAAATCCTTAGTCTTTTTAAAAATTCTCCGCAAGTGAACCTTTAGAAATTTTATTTGTTCTCTTTTTAGATGAATAAACAAGAGTATTTAAATATAAATCCTGCTTACTTCTATAATCCTCTATTTTTCCAACAATATTCATATTAAAAGCATTTTTATATACAACATATTCGTCTTTTTTCTTTGAATACATAAAATCATCAGTAATAATATCGAAATTTTTAGGGTCATAGCTATATGATGGCTCGCCACTAAATATATTAACACCAAATTGATAATCACTAGACTCTATTCCTAGCAAATTTCTTAATGTTCTATTTAGATCACGTTCAGCCTTAACACTACTTAAAATACTTGTAATGTCTTCTCCTTTAAGTGATTCATATATTCTTCCACTAGGATCATAAACAATAACTGGAATATTTAATAATATTCTTCGATATTCAAAATCTGTAAGCTCTCTACCATATAGCTTGTCATAACAATCCTTAGGAAGAGCATTTCCATGATCTCCATATAAAATATATAATGTATTTTCCATATATTTAGAGCTGTTAGTATCGCTTGTTTCCATAATGAAATCATATAAAAGCTTATCATTAAAATGAATCTGATTTAAATAATTATCAAGCTGATAATTTAATGCACCTAAATTAAAATTATAATGCTCAAAGCCAAGCTCATCAGAAAAATCAGGGAATGGATTATGAGGAGTAATGGTTTCAAGGAAGGTATGACATCTTTCACCATTATGTGTAACCTCTAAGAAATATTGATTAGCCCAATTAAGAATTGAATTATCTTTAATCCAATAATTCAAATATTTATCAGCATTTTCTCTTCTTGGATATAGCTGCTCGTAAGTTTCAAGTCCACGATATTTATTTACCTTATAAAGTCGCTCATGAACATTTTTATGATTATAGAAAACCTCAGTTGTCGGATTATAGGAATACATTACATAATCCTTATTCATATAATCACCTAAGGTTTTCATTTGAAAATCATAATCGTTAAATTCCCAAACGATAGTCATATCACCTGTAGGATATAATCCTGTAAAATAACAAAATTCCGCATCAGAGGTATTACCAATACCAACATTAGTAAATACATTATTAAAATAGAAACAATTATCATCTTTAAATAAATTATTAAAATTTGGCGTTATTTCTAAACCCTTATAGGTATTTTCAAAACAAAAAGACATTGTTGATTCCATTTGAATAGTAAAAACATTATAATCCTTTAAAATACCAGTTTGTTTATCCTTATTTGAATAAGTTTTACCATCAATGAAGTTAACATAGCTGTCCTGATTTTTATTATAATCAGCAAGCTTTAAATAAGTGTCTTCTGTAGAAAGCTTATCATCAATCAATGTTCTATTATCAACTCTAAAAACAAATTCAGATAAATAATAATTATAAACGCCAGTATACTGACAGCCATATTGCGCATAATCTGATGAATAACGCCAATTTTTCTTTAATGAAGTAGTAAAATTTTGATAAGAAGCAATTTGTAAAACTACTAGAATAGTCGAAATATAAATAAGCTTTTGCCAGGAAATCTCAATTTTTCCATTATCAATTTCTTTTTTATGGACTAAGAAAATAGAAAGCATTACTACAAATGGTAAAAAAGACACAATTCTAAAATAACCAAATAATTCATAGATCCAATCAAAAAATACATTAGCAGCAAAGCCACCAGTTGGATTTCTAAAAATAGAAAAATTAAAGGCAGAAAATGCTAACTTATAGCTTTTAGTATAATATCCTAAAACAATAATTCCTAAATTTAAAAGACCTGTAACAACTATCAAATAAATTAAAACTCTTTTAGGTCTTCTTAATATTATAATTCCAATTAACAAAATAAATGTCAAAACAACCAAATTGCCTATAAACGAAAATAATTCTGAGGAAAAGGTATGCTTAAATGTAACAATATATCTATTTAATACCTTCGATGTTAAAAAATATGTATTTAAAATATTTAAAAAATAATAAGAAACAATCATCCAAAAATCATATTTTTTCTTCATCATTACACCTCCATCGTTATACGTTATCTATTTTATACATTTTTTTCTATTTTTCAAGCCTCAATTTTAACATTTTAGTCCAAAAAGGGAATCAAAGCGATTCCCTTCCTTTAATATTTAAATACTATTTGCTAAATCATCAATACCTTTTCTTGTCAAATATGAAAGACCACTAGATAATGTTAATTCATTCTTTAAATACACATTAACAGCTTCATGCTCAAAGCTACCTGCTAGAGGATTACATAATTCAGCAATAAATAACCAGGCAATATTTGAACAATGATAAATGTCAATGGCACCATTCTTTAATTTTTGTAATACAACATAATAATCAGCACTACTAGTATTACTAAAATCAACACCAATTGCATTAAATTCATTAAGCAATTTATAAATATTTGCTTGAGATAAGATCATCACCGGATTATTTAAATAATCAAATGGAATATTTGCATCAGTCTCTAAAATACTTAGATTTTTGGCAACAACCTTTGATACGCTAGTAACCAAAATACTTGATGTACTTCTATCACTTGCAAAGATTTCTGCCTTAACTGTATCTTGTTTAAATTCTGCAGTAGAATCAAGTGAAATATTCATAGAATTAAAATCACCGACAAGCTTAACAATTTCTTCACTTGTAATTGCCTTTTCTTCATATCCTGTAATTAAAGTATTGTAAATAGATTTTGGTATAACAAGACTATCAATCGCTATTATTTTATTAGATATCGTATATTGTAAAATCTTACTGTTCATTGCCGAACTTGTTTTGTCTTTAGTTAAGGATGTAGTAGAAATTGTACTTGTATCATTAAAATTAATTCCTAAGGCCTTTGCTCCACTAACAAGTGCGCAAAGCTCAACTTTAGTAATACCTTTTTCAGTTGGGTAAGTTTCACTATAAACTTCATAAACACCACTTGGAATAGCTAAAAGCTTTTCTTCAGTTCCAAGCTCCAATAGTTTATTAGAAAGCTCATATCTAACAATAGCTGAAGCAAATAATGTATCTGTATCTAATTCATCATTATTTAACACACTAGCGTCAACATAATCAATTTTTTCCATTTTTAATGACTTAAATGAAAGAATTGCTGCTTTAACCTCAACTTTAGTAATTGCCTCACTTGAAAGCTCAACACTACTAATATAAGCATTCGGAACACTTATTTTTTCTCTAACTTTATCAGAAATAGTATAGTGAATTATCATACTATTTAGTATGGTATCAATTTCTAATTCAGTCATTTTTAAAATCTTATTGGAATCCAAGCTTGAACTAAAATCAGTAATACCAAATACCTTTACACCATTAATTGCATTTTTTATTTCACTAGAAGTAATTGCTTTTTCACCCAATGTATTATCATAAGCTCCATCAGGTATACTTATTCCCTCTAAAGTAACAAGCTTATTAGAGATAGTATAATGAATTATCATACTATTTAGCATTGTATTAAGATTTTCATCGGTCATATCAAGAACAGTATTGGCACTAAATTCATTTATATCAGTAAGATTTAAAGCTTTAATACTCTTAAATAAATTACTAATCTCAGTCTTTAATATTGCTCCATCAATACCTAATGTATCATCCTTTTTAGCATTTGTTGGAATATCAATTTCTGTAACATTTAAAATCTTACTAGAAATTGTAGCATGAATAATCATACTATTTAGCATTGTATTTATTTCAGCATCACTTCTTTGAAGTACAACATTAGTATCAATTGTTGTATTAAAATCCGTAATACCTAAAGCATTAATACCTTTTATGGCATTTTTAATTTCTGCTTTTTCAATATAATTTTCTGCAAACGAATCAGACATTTTAACTTTGTCAGGAATAACAATATCACTAATATTAGATAGCTTATCAGAAATAGTATACAAAAGTATATTACTATTTAAAATAGTATCAATTTGTTCATCATTCTTATTTAAAATAGCTGTTGAATCAAAATTATCTAAATCAATATCTAGTGCCCATACACCTTGAATTAAATTTTTAACCTCAGTCTTAGTAACAACTTCATTTTCATCGTAAATCGTACTTAAAACAATTTTAGGAATAATAACATCCGTATTCATTTCTTTAAGCTTTGTAGAAATTACAAAATGAATAATTTCACTATTTAAAATTGTATCTAACTCAATTTCTTTATTATTAATAACTGTATTTGCATCAAAATTATTGAAATCAGAAACGCCAAGGGCTTCAATTCCATTAATTAAATTCTTTAATTCTAAAGCCTTAATTGCATTATATGTAATTTCATCCTTTGTGCCGATTATTTCATTACTTCCAGCCGGTACATTTACTTGGTTCTTAACCATATCTGTAATAGTATATCTTAAAATATCACTACCAAATAAATCATCTAAGCTTTCATCTGATAAATGAATTATTGTATCAACATTAATATTATCTAAATTAACATTAGCATCTAAGGCATTAACAGATTTAATTAATTTTTTAAACTCAGACTCTGTTACTCTTTCCTCAGCAAATCCAGAAGCAATTATCTGATAAACACATCCTGGAACCTTAATAGCACTTGTTGTATTTAATACATCAGTTAATGAATAGGTAGCAATTGCACTTGTATAAATGGCATTTGCATTCTTGTCTAATACACTTGAATCATTTTTATCCATAAGGCTTCTTACAATATTAATATCAAAATTATTGAAATCAATATCACCAAAGGTCTTAAATGCTGTTACTAAATTAGTTAATTCTTCTTGCTTAATATATTTTTCCTCATAAACTTCTTCTATAACAGAGGAAGGAACCTTAATCATACTAGTAGAATTTAATAAGCTATCAGAAATTGTAAATCTAATTACTATAGACATAAATACATCATCGGGATTAGCAATTGATGTTATCTTATTAGCCATACTACTTGCATCCATGTCATTTAAATTATTAAAATCAATATCTAAAGCCTTAACAGCAGTGAAAATCTTTCTAACTTCCTTTGATGTATACCAAATATTATTATGGAAATCTGTCTTTAAGCTCTCTGCTGAAGCTGATGACTTATATTTAGCTGGAGTTTTAATTTGATCATTAGTTTCATTTACAAGATAATTAACAACTGTAGCATGAAGAATATCCGATTTTTCAACAATATCACTATTTTCAATAAACGAATTAACATCAAAATCCTTACCATCTTCAGGCATTAAAATCTTTAAATCATTCTTTAATTCCTTTAATTCATTTTTACTAATCAGTTTTTCAGAAACATCCTGATAAGCACAATCAGGAATAACAATATTAACGCCAGATTCTGCTAGGCTTGTAGTCATCAAATTACAAACACTATAATACATAATATCAGAGGCTACGAAAGCATCAAAGCCAGCATCAGATATATTTGTAAATAAACTAGTTGATACTCCTTCATTGTTTAAAACCTTAGATATTACATTTTTCAATTCTTCATTTTCAAGAATTTCAATAATCTTATCAAATTCACCATTTTCCTTAAGCCAATTATCCATATTATTTGCATCAACATTTAAATCTAAATTCTTAGGGAAAACAATTGGTGAATTTTCCATATTGGCAAAATTATCAACTAAAAAATTAACCATCGTACCACTAAGAACAACAGAGCTTTTAACAGTTTTAAGACTATCCGCATTATCTAAAACACTAGAAATATCAAAACCACCATCACTACTAGAATCAAGAATTGGTAATAAAGAGCTTAATCCGGAAATAATATTACTTATTTCATCTCTAACAATAAGAGTATAGCTTTCTTCCTTAGCTATATGAGTTGTTAAAACTGAATCTGGTGTATAAAGATTCACACCTTCTAGGTTTACATTTAATAAAGCACTACTAACTAAATAATAAGCTAAAGTCGAATCACTAATACATTTATTAACATTATCGCCATCTAAAACATCAACAAAATCTGTTAAAGTAAAGCTCTCACCTTCTGGTTTATTAAATTTATCAATCAAGCCATTATCAACAAGAGCCTCCATTAAATCAATAAGCTTAGTAAATTCTCCACTAATCTTATTACCACTTGAATCAACGCTATTTGCAAATTTAACATCACGAGGGATCTTTACTCCTTCAATCTTTAGTGATTGAGCGATAGTATTTTCTAAGAAATCATAAACAAAATCACTTTCAAACACTGATGATAAAAGCTTAGAATCACCTAGCTTATTACCAAAATTATCTAAAACAATTATATTATCATTATAATGTTCATTATTTTTGTTAAACATTTGTAGATAGCTGTTTTTATCAGTAAAGCTAACATTATTATCAGCAAGCATACCTAAAACTTCACTACCAACATTCAAGAATGTTACTAATTCATTTCCCCAATCAATATCACTTGGAATATTTAAATCAGTAAGTGAATAGCTATTATCACTAATTGTAACCTTAACATATTTAGTTGCTACATTAGTTATTTTCTTCATTGCCAAATTAAATGTACTTTGAACCGCAGTATCATTAAATAAAGACAATTTTTCAAAATCCGGAATGATTTTAGTCATTAATTCAGCAGCAAGGTTTAGCTGATATGAGGCCTTTGCCTCATTTGTTGCATCAACACTTGGCGCTTCACTTGTTTTATATGTTGATAATGCTGTAACTCCAGCATGAAGCATTAATCTAATGTCCGAATCATTAACAAATGTTGAAATTTTAATTGCATCTTCACTAACGAATAATGAATCACAAATTTCCATTATCATATCCATATTTTTATCATTTTGATTTATATGGGCTAATTCTAAATAACTCTTATAATCCTTAGACATAGTATCAAGACAGTTTTTTAAAAGAACAAATGTAAATTCAGGAGTCTTATAATTATCAACAATAGCATTTAAATCATTATAAAATTCCTCATTTTTTAAAGCATCACCATTTATTATTGCATCAGTATTGCCATTTAATAAATCATCAACAAAGCCATATTTAGCAGCCAAATCAAACATTTGATTAACAATTGACATATAGCTTGCAAGCTCACCATTCAAGCTAAACTCAACTGAGCCCTCTTCTGTTTTAACCTTACCCTTAGTAATAGCATTGCTAAAGAATAAATAATAAGGAATATCATCATCGTTTCTTGCTTTATTTAAAATTCCGAATATACCTTTTTTACTATAATTACGGAACATATAATAGGTATTTTGATAATCAATATTTTTATCATTATTAGGATTTTCAATATATTCATCTATCTTTTCACTACCACTTGAAACAATAAAGAAAAATGAACCAACAAATGACGCAAAAATAAATGTACCGATTAAGCCACGAACAATTCCATATATTAAACCAATAGCCGGCTTTTTTCTATAAGGCTTTCCAATACCAAGTTGTGCTTTTTTATTAACCTTCTTTTTATATCTTCTTTGAGGATAGAAAATAATATAAATGATATATAAAAGAATAATTAATACTAAATAAACTACATAGCATAAAATAAAGCATACAAACCTAAACATAGATGTAGCCATAGCCATAATGTATGGCATTATAGGCTCTAAATCAACATTTACATTTTGCTTACGAATAAATTCAATTATTATATCCTTGCAGGTTGAAGCCTCACTAGAAACCCCTATTAATCCCTGGATAGTATTATTAGGAATAAAGCTATTTACAAAACCAATAATCGTATCATCAGAAAACTTCTTTGTTAATATAACAAAAATAATTGAGCAAACAACAATACCAATTATAGTATGTATAAACATTATTCTACTCTTTCTTGATCCCCAAATCAAACCAAACAAAACACTTATTAAAAAGATAAAGCATATAAGTAATGTTGGTAAATTAATTATGAACCAATTTTTATATAATTCTGAAAATGAAAATAAGAACATAAAATCACCTCTAGTTATAACTAATTTTACCAAAATAGTAGCCTATTTTCAATTATAATTCATATTTTTTCCACAAGTCAAATTAAAATGCTTGAAAAAAATATTGAACTATGCTATACTAGCATATGCGTAAGAAGTAAATTTATTAATAGGGGCGTAGCATAATGGTATTGTTGCGGTCTCCAAAACCGTCCGTGGGAGTTCGATTCTCTCCGCCCCTGCCATTAAAAATCATGATACGATAAGTATCTTTTTTTTATTTTCAAGGTGCAAAATAATTGAATTCACAAATTTTGACAAGATTGAAATGAAAGTTAGAACAATTATAGCCATTTCAATAAATAAAAGCGCTAGAAAGCCAACCTACAATAGACCTAGATAAAAACTAATTCAGTTCAAACACTAAATTCTCACTTCAATTTTCTCTAGAGCAAATGATAGTAAAATATATTGATTAATTTTAAAAAAGTGCTAAAATATCTATAGGGAATGATTGTCTCCCTTGTTTTTTAAAACAAAACCGCTATTTAAGCTAATGACATCTATGATAAATCATAGATGTCATTGGCTTTTATTTTTTTCAAGGAGGAATTATTATGTTTTTAAGCTTAGCTTTAATTTTTATTATTGGACTTTTAGGTGGATTATTATTTGAAAAAATCAGGCTACCAAAAATCATTTTTTATCTAATCCTAGGAATTCTTTTAGGACCATCTATGTTTAATATTATAGACCAACAGCTGTTAGATATATCTAGCTATTTAAGACAAATTGCTTTAGTAATCATTTTAACAAGATCAGGACTTTCCTTAAACATTAAAACATTAAAGGAAGTAGGTAGACCAGCCTTTTTTATGTGCTTTATTCCTGCATCATTTGAGATAATTGGAATAACTATCTTTGCACCATTAATAATAAATGTAAATATTTTTGAAGCACTTCTTCTGGGCAGTGTACTTGCCGCTGTTTCTCCAGCTATTGTTGTACCACGAATGATAGAATTAAAAAATAAAGGACTTGGAGCTAGGCATAATGTTGCTGAATTAATTATGGCTGGTTCATCATGTGATGATATATTTGTAATTGTTTTATTCTATTCATTCTTAAGTCTAAATCAAAATAATACCTTCAGTCCTTTAACATTATTACAAATACCATCTAGTATTATTTTAGGAATAGCCTTAGGAGCTATAATAGGATTAATCTATTCATTAATCATAAAGAAAACAAATTTAAATATAGTCCATTACGTTATATTTTTAATTGGTATTTCTTTTTTACTTATAGCACTTGAAAATATATTAAAGAACTATGTTAGCATATCAGCACTTCTTAGTATCATTGTTTTAAGCATTATCATTAAGCAGAAAAACAATGATAAGGCTATAAAAATTGAAGAATCCTATAATAAGCTATGGAATGCCTTTGAAATTCTTTTATTCACCTTAGTTGGAGCAATTACTAATGCTAAGCTTGCTTTTTCAATTGAAGGATTAAAAATTTTGGGCTTAATTATAATAGTTTTAGGATTTAGATCAATTGGAGTAATAATTTCTTTATTAAAAACAAAATATACCAAAAAAGAAAAGCTTTATATCATTATCTCTTATTTACCAAAAGCAACAGTTCAAGCCTCAATTGGCGGAATTGCTTTATCATATAACCTATCATGTGGAGCAATTATTCTTACATCTGCAGTTATAGCTATTTTGTTTACTGCACCTCTTGGAGCAATACTTATGGATAATCTAAAAACAAAGCTGCTAAAGCAAGAATAATTATCTATGAATTCTTTTAAATTTATTTATATACTGCTTATCAGAACCACGATACTCATCTGCTCCTTTAGTATATAGCTGCTTTAAATATGTTCTTTTAACATTCTCATTTTTTATCATAATATTTCATCTCCAGTTTAGGATTTTTACCACAATAGCTTTCTTCATTTTTATCTATTGAACCTGAAAGAAATAAAGAAAGCTTAGCAAGGGGAGGGCCAATAAGCTCATATAAAATTGATGAAGCTAAAATAATTGTTAAAAGCATATTACCCATTTCTTGATTTAAGATTCTTTGTCCCATAAAAGCAAGACCAATTGATACACCAGCTTGAGGAATTAAAGCAAGACCTAAATATTTAGTAGTTTTGCTTGGCCTCCTAGTTACTAAAGAACCTAATAATGCTCCCAAATATTTACCAATAATTCTTATAATAAAATAACCTACACCAATTATTCCAACAATCTTTAAGCTTTCTATATCAAGAGCCATACCAGATCTTACAAAAAAGAAACATAAAATAGGAGGCGTAAAGCTATCAACAATATCAAATATTTCCTCATCCTTTGCAACATTACGATAGGTAATTCCTAGAATCATTGAAAAAAGCATAGGCGAAATATCAAGATAACTACATATACCACAGCTTAATATCAAAACTCCACTTATTAATATCAATTTTTTTTCCTTTGTAAGGCTCTTCATTAATAGCCTCAAAATAAAACCAAAGGCTACACCAAGAGACATAAATAATAAATTAAAGAAAATAGGCTTTAATATTAAACCAATATTTAAAGAATTGTTTTCTAAATTTGAGGCAACACATATACACAAACTATAAAAAACAAGACAAATAATATCATCAAGTGCTACAACTTGTAACAATGTTTTAACAAAATCACCGTTGGCATCATATTGCTTAATAGTCATAAGTGTTGATGCTGGTGCTGTAGATGTTGAAATGGCAGCTAATATTAATGAAAAGGCTAAAGACATCTTAAAGCCAAAATACATTAAAATAAATACAAAAAGGCCAGACAATGTAGCCTCAAATATCGTAATAATTAATGTAGGCTTAATATCTTTTTTTATTTCCGTAAATAAGAAAAACTTTCCCGTACCAAAAGCAATGAAGCTTAACGCAATATCACTAATAAAGCTACTAGCATTTACAAAATCACTAATATAGCTATCATTTACAAGTAAATTAATTAAAAAACCCAAAATAATATAACCTGTTACATCTGGTAATTTAATTTTTCTTGTTATTTTTGTGATAAAAAAGCCTAGCATCAATATACCACCAATTAAAATAAGAATATTGCCAATTTTATAATTCGGATTAAATAATAACATAAATACTTCCCTTTCTTGAATCTTTTTCTAATCTGCAGTATAATTATATTCAAGAAAGGAGATAAGATAAAATTATATTTATTATGGTATACATAAATTTATCTTATAGTGCTTAAAATGATTGATCAAAGAATTGATACACTTATAAGTGTTTGTGAAACTAAAAATTTCACAAAAAGTGCTGATGAGTTAGGTCTTACCCAGCCTGCAGTCAGTCAACAAATCAAATCAATTGAATCAGAATTAGACATAAAAATATTTGTAAGACAAAATAAAAACCTACAATTAACACCTGAAGGAGCAATAGTTTTAAAATATGCTAAAAGAATCAGGTCTTTATACGCAGCAATTAAACCTGCCATTGAGGATGAAAAAAGAAATATTAAAAGTCTAACAATTGGTGTAACTCCAACCGCTGAAAATAATATTATTTCTGAGGTTTTAGCCAAATACGCCTCTGAAAAAGGTCATATGCATATAAAAATTATTTCTGATACTATAAAAAATCTTTATGATAAACTCAAAACCTATGAAATCGATTTAGCAATTTTAGAGGGTAAAATTAATGATTCTAATTTTAATTCTATTCTTCTTGACACCGATTATCTTGTATTAGCTATTAGCAATGATAATCCTCTAGCAAGAAAAGCAATCATTTCATTAGAGGAATTAAAAAATGAAAATTTAATTTTAAGACTACCTGGCTCTGGTACAAGAAACCTTTTCGAAGCTAATTTAAAAACTAGAAATGAATCATTATCTTCTTTTAATGTCACATTAGAAATTGACAATGTTGCAACTATAAAGGATCTTGTAGCCCAAAACTTTGGCGTCTCCATTCTAGCTAAAAGCCTTTGCGAGGCTGATGCCAAAAAAGGTAAAATTAAAATTCTACCAGTCGAAAATTTATCAATGATTCGCGATGTATCATTGTACTATCATAAAGATTTTAATCATATAGAAATATTGGAAGATATTACAAATATCTATCAAAAATTAAAATAAGGAGTGCCCTATGAAAATATATCTAAAGAAAAAAAACAACAAATATATAATAATCAAAGAAGGAGCAAAAAGAGCAAGTAAAAGCTTTGATAGCTATGCTGAAGCTAGAAGCTATGCTGAAAAAACAGCAAGTGATTTAAAGGCAACACTAGTTGATGAAGCAAACCCTATTGCTACATCAGTAAAGAAAGCTGTTAAAAAGCCTAAGGCGAGAAAAATAATTATTATTCTAGCAATAATAATTTTTATTGCTCTTGTTGTTGTTATTATTTTAAATAAGGATAAAATTATAAAACCAAACGAACCAACACCATCAACAAATCCAACAATATCAAGCACATTACCTAACAATTCTTCGTCATCTCTACCAAGTAGTTCATCAGCCACTTCTTCAAGCTCTACAAGTACTGATGGAGAAAATGTAATTTATGATGATTTTCAAATTCATTTTATGATGCTTGGAAATGATGCTGCTGGTGATTCAGTTTATATTAAAGCTGGTGATACTGACATTTTAATTGATGCTGGATCAAATGGCTCATCTGCTCCTACCCTTATCAGCTATATTAATCAATATTGTACAGATGGTAAGCTTGAATATGTAATTGCCACTCATGGTCATACAGACCATATTGCCTCATTTGCTGGCAATACTGATGCAAAGGCCACTAATTTTAAAGGCGAAGCTGTTGGTAAAACTGGTATAATGTATTATTACGCCATTGATACATTCATTGATTTTAGTTATATGTCTGCTAAAAAAATAAGTGCCACTAGGGAAGAAACACTTGAAAACAAAAGCCAAGTAAGTAGCGATTTTTCTTCTTCAACCTTATATGGTAAATATCTAGCGGCAAGGGAATATGCTATTTCTAAAGGAACTAAATATTATACTGCTAAGGAATGCTTTAACAATGAAGGAGATGCTAAGAGCACCTACACTCTCGCTCCTGGTATAACTATGGACATTTTATATAATTATTATTATTTTAATACATCTAGTGATTTAAATAATTATTCGGTTTGTACAATGTTTAATTATAATGAACACCATTTTATGCTAACAGGAGATTTAGAGGTTGAAGGTGAAGAAAAGCTAGCTAGCTACTATGATTCATCAACAGATGCTAAAACACTTCCTCATGTAGATTTATTCAAGGCTGGCCACCATGGCTCACCAACATCTTCAAATGATGTATTATTAAGTAAAATTACTCCCGATATTTGTGCAGTATGCTGTTGTGCAGGTACTGCTGAATATACACCTGATGTTGATAACCAATTTCCATCTCAAGAATTTATTAACAGAATTGCTAAATATACTGATCGTGTTTATGTAACAACTATGCTTGAATATATTGATTCTAAATGGACATTTACTGCTATGAATGGAAACATTATTGTTTCTTCAAACGGAGCTAATGTAGGAGTTAGCGCTACAAATAATTTGACAAAGCTTAAAGATACTACCTGGTTTAATGAAACAATTTATGTTAAGAATGGTAAAAATGTTGATAAGAAAAAATCAACAGATTTCTATACAAAGGATACTCCAGATGTAACAGAAAGACCAAGACGTATTTGGCCAAATTAAAGCTTCAAGGAATATACTATGTCATCATAGGTATATTCCTTTTTTGTTTGCCTATTCATATAATTCAAATTTAAATAATCTTCCTCTATTTCTTCTAGCTTTGCCAAAGCATTCAAAATATATTGTCTTAAATATTTTTTGGTTTCAACCAATGAATAAGCAACCTTATATTTAATTTTTAAATTTATTATAAGCTTATCCTTAAGCTTATAAATAATTTTAAGTTTTTTAATATTAACACTCAAATTTTTATCACTAATTAAAAAATTATTATGCTCCAAGGTAAAATAAAGCCCAGGATAATCATTAACATCATATATTTTATATTCATTATTATAGTAATAACAAACCTTATCAAGATAATAATTTGCTCCTTCTGTGTTCCAGCAATTCCTTAATGAAAATGCTGGGATCTTTAATACCTTCTCATCTTCTAAATCCCTAGTAAACGTTATAAGTGTTTGAGGACTTGAAGCTAAATAAAGATGAGTTCTTTCAAATGGAGATAAAACAATTGAAAACAAGTCATTTTCTTTACTAGGATTTTTTATATTATAAATATCCTTAGGCGCATCCTCACTTACAAAAATTGCTGAATTATAATATATTTTATTATTATCTCTGACTGTATTTTTTAATTCAATCAGATTATCATAATTTAAAAATGATGGATTTAAAATAATTGAAGAAATATGCATATAATTTACATCAAGTGATGTAGTTAAATCAAGCTCATTAAAAAGTGAGGAAATGCTTTTAGCCTTTATAGTAGCAATATCACCGCTACTATTTTCACTATTTTCTCTAAGACCAATTGCTAATGAATTAATAATATAAAAGTTTGCTTCAAACATATCATCATCATAATTTAAATGTATACTAGCAACATAAATATGATTAGTTATTGAATAAGAGCAGCTACATAAAAAAAATAATAAAATCAAAATACTAAACCTTTTCATTTTTTCTCCTTGTTTTATCATTAACCATTAAAACATCGGGTCTATAAATATTTTTTAATGCTGAGGTTGGTACAAAAAAATTTCGTAAATCTTTCAGATCAAAGGGAATAAATGGATGAAAATAAGCAACATTAAACATTTGATCCTTATAAGCTAAATAGCCTAAAATTGTTAAAGCAACACAAAGTCCTACAAAGCCATAAATAAATGAAGCTAAAAGAAGACAAATTCTCACAATTGATATTGAAAATATTGTTTGAGCATTAGCAGAAACAACAAAGCCAGTTAAATAAGCTAATGCCGTAAATGTTATTATAAAAACCCCAGCTATACCACTTTCCATCATATTTTGGCCGATAATTAAGCCACCTATAAGAACAACTGTTGCTGATATTGTCGTTTTCGATTGCCTATAACCAATTAAATGATATAATTCAAACAAACCTAAAACAATCAAAATTTCAATTGCAATCGGGACAACAACACTTTTTTGACTAGTTTTTAATATTGATAGAACCAAAAGTGACAAGCAATCATTTTGAAATGTAATAAATGATGCAAACACACCTAAAAAAATCGTTGAAAAAATAAGAGCTAAAAGTAAAATAAATCGTTCCAAAATAGGAAATAGTCGCATACTTGATTCATCAACCCTAAATCTCGTTGATAAAGAAATTGTAGTTGGAATACAAAGAACAACTGGAATCCTATCAATAACAATAACAAATTCTCCTTGATATAATCTTCTACATGCTAAATCAGGATTTCCTAAATATTGAAATATTGGAAAAGTTAATTCAGAAGCAAAATAGGCAATGAAATCATCAATTGTAAGTATAGCATCAACATCTATTTTATTAAGCTTCTCTTTAATACTATTTAAAATATCCTTATTGTGAATATCATCAATACTTAATAATAAAACATTTGTCTTACTTCTTCTACCCATTACATATTCATCAATATTTAAATTATTACATTTTAATCTACTTCTAATAATTGCTATATTATCCTTATAGCTTTCAACAAAACCATCACGAGATCCAAAGGTTGATTCAGGATCAGCATTTGAATCACCCACATCCCTTGATGGCATTTTTGATAAATCAAATATATAGAATTCATTATGAAATATAACTAATAATAAACCGTTATAGACATAGCTCTCTAATTTCTGATAAGATACATTAACCTTCTTACAAAGTCCTAAAAACATCTCCTCTAAATTTGAATCATTATTTATTTTTGGATATAAATAAATAGAAAATTTAGCTATATCACAGGCTTGCTCCTGAAAAATAATTGTAATATCAATCTTTTTATTTTCCAGGACCTTAACATCCTTATTTTTTTTGAAGTTTAAAATTATGCTTTGCATTTATAATCACCAAATATAATAAAATAATCAATAATATTGTTCCCTCTATAGCTAAATATATGCTCTTAATTCTTGTAATAAAAAAAACTAATACATAGCTTATAAAAGCCAAAATTACCAACAAAATATTCTTATACTTTCTATCCAGCTTAAAACAAAAAGCTCCAAGGCTTAAAAAATATGAGGAATTAAATATTAAACATAGGCTCAAGGAAATAATTGTAATAAAATCAAAATTACCTATATATTTATTAGGAATCTGTATTTGATAGGTAATAAAGCCTACATATTCATAATTTTTAAAAAATAAAGTTCCTGCAACACCTATTAGCATAAGGTATTCAAACATATACAGAATGTTTCCAACTATACTCCCCAAAATCACTATCTTTTTATTTGCTTCTAAATTTACTAATAGAAAAATTAATGTCCCAACATAATTACTATAGAAAAAGAAATCAAAATCAATCCCACTTAAATTAAACCATGCTAAAATATCAATTTTAGGCGAAAACAAATAAGCAATAATCCACATTATAGGAATAAAAATATAAAATATTGTACTTAAATTAATAATTTGTGTTGTGGTAAGATTTGATATAATCATAATACTAATCATAAAAATTATTATAAAAATTAAATAGCTAGAATTCTCATAAAAGAGATTATAAACAACATTAGCTCCAATAGCCAATTGAACAACAATATTAATTAAAGCAGCTAATCCTAACAAAATTTTTAAAATTTTGTTATTAAGCAAGAATTTAAAATATTTATCAGGAATAAAAAAAAGACCAATTGTAATTAAGATAGCAATTAAAAAAAAGAAAATGCCATTACTATCATAATTATCATATAAATATGGCATTATCACAAATTTATAGACAACAAATTGAAAAAACAAAGCAAAGAAAAAAAGATTAAATGATTTTAAACGGTTTGGGTACATTATATCACCTATAACTATTTTCTCACTTAATCTTTCTATTATACTAAAAATACTTCTTTTTTGTTTTTTTGGGAACTACTATTTTAATTGCTTTATTAATAACCACACATTCAGCAACAGATGAATTAAAGGCCAATTCGCCATCAACATTAAAAGCTAATTCATTTTCACTAATAATCCTAAAGCTATTAGTACTAATACTAGTTATCCCTTTTTTCCAATGGTCACCAAATAAAAAGAACATACCTAAATTTATAAAGCTAAAATTAAACCTTTTAGTTTTAACAAGAGTAAGGTCAATTATGCCATCATTAAGCTTAATTGGCTTTCTTCGATAAAGATTAAAGCCAGCAAGTTGCTTTGAATTAAGAGCCAATATAACATAATAGCTTTCCTCAATATCCTCGCCATTAACATTAATTTGAACCTTAATTTTCTCTTTATCCTTAAGTCTTTTAAATGCTTCCAAAAAATATGCCATTCTACCAAAATGCTTCTTCAAGCTTTTTTTGGCTTCATAGCTAACACTCGTAAATTTTCCAGTTGCTGCTGCATAAGTAAAATATTTATCATTAAGCTTGCAAACATCCATATTTACATAATTTAAAGCTAAGACATCATTAATAATCTTCTTTATATTTTTATTTAATCCAAGCATATGTCCAACATCATTAACTGTCCCAAATGGCAAATATGCAAGGATTGGTCTGACGGACTCTGGAACAAGCATTAAGCCATTAATTGCTTCATTTAGTGTTCCGTCCCCACCACAAACAATTACGCATTTATAAAAGCTACCATATTCCTTTATTTTTCTAGTAATACTTTTTTCTCCATCTGAACAAAAAACGTCAATTCGCGCAAATTTCTCTTTTAATCTATTAATAACATAATCCTTATGCTTGATAAATTTTTCCTTACCACTATAGGGGTTATAAGCTATTAAGCAATCCATTTTATTCCTCGCTACTAGTTATTTACATCCTTCTCACTAATTATATGAGCATCCATTACCTTACTTGCTTTCTTAGCCTTATGATCTAACACAAAATAAGAAACTAAATCAACGACTGCTGCAACAATTAAAATACCACCAATAATCTTGAATAAAACATCCAAAATTGACCATGGCCCAAAGATAAGTAATATAATACCAACAACAAATAGTGGAATTTCATGCTTAAATTGTACTTTCTTGTCAGCTGATGTAGCAATTCTTACAATAGGCATAGCAATAAACCAAATTGCTAAAATCACAGACATAAGTGTATTTTGCCATATAATCATGGCAATTCCTACAACTAATGAAACAATAGACATAACTAAATTTGTTGTTGTAATAGGTCCTCTTACAGGAACTGACAAATTAATTAATATGTCATTTGCACTAACAATAATTACAAAAATACCAACAACAATTAAAACGATATGCATCAATTTAGCTGGATCAATTAAGATAAACAATAATCCAATTAATGCGATAATAATAGAATCTATTATAGCCTTTGATAAGCCTTTATTTAATTTCATTTTCTTTTTCCCTTCTTGCCTTAAGTAGCATATCATCATTAAAATAATCAATCATCATTGCTTTTCTTACATTCTCTAATGTTTTAGCTGCCTTAGCCTTAGCCTTAATGCTTCCCTCGTGTAAAACATTAACCACATATTCAATGTTATTTTCAAGTTCATGACGTCTTTCTCTAATTGGACGAAGACGATCCTGTAAGATATTATTTAAGAACTTCTTAACCTTGACATCACCAAGACCACCTCTTTGATAATGCGCCTTTATCTCATCAAGGTTATTGTATTCAGGCCAAAACTTAGCACAATCTCCATCCTCATAGAAAGCATCTAGATAAATAAATACTGTATTCCCTTCAATTGATCCTGGGTCTTCAACCATCAAATGATTTGGATCAGTAAACATACTCATTACCTTTTTCTTAATTGTAGCTTCATCATCAGATAAATAAATACAATTGCCAAGCGATTTACTCATTTTTGCCTTACCATCAGTACCAGGTAATCTTCTAGCAGATTTTTCTGTAGGCAAAACAATTTCTGGTTCTACTAATACTTCACCATATATAGAATTAAACTTTCTTACAATTTCCTTAGCCTGTTCAATCATAGGCTCTTGATCCTCACCAGCAGGAACAATATTGGCCATAAATGCTGTAATATCGGCAGCCTGGGAAATTGGATATGTGAAAAATCCAACTGGAATACTTTGTTCAAAATTTCGCATTGCAATCTCAGCCTTTACAGTCGGATTACGAGAAACCCTAGAAACCGTTACTAAATTCATATAATAAAACGATAACTCACAAAGCTCACTAATCTGTGATTGAATAAAGATATTAACCTTTTTAGGATCCAAACCACAAGCTAAATAATCTAATGCAACCTCTAAAATATTATCTCTGACCTTACTAGGATTATCTGCATTATCAGTCAAAGCCTGAGCATCAGCAATCATTATATAAATTTCATCATATTTAGGATCATTTTGTAATTCAACTCTTCTTCTTAATGATCCAACATAATGACCGATATGTAATTTCCCCGTTGGTCTATCACCAGTTAAAATAATATTACTCATTATAACACACTCCTATAAATCCTTTTTTGTTTCTAACAGCTTATTATTTTCTTGCTTTAATAATAATTCATATTCCAAATATGAGTCATTTTTTAACCCTTTAAAATATAAATATCTAACATAGCAATTAAAATAATAATCATATTTCTTCTTAGTTTTAAGATTAAAATATAAATCAAGCTCTTCTTCACTTGCACATAGCGTTAATGCATTTTTAAGACTAATTAAATAGCTTACGTTCTTATTTATCTTAAGCTCTTTAATAAATAAATCAAATTCTTCATAAAAGCCATTTAAAGCTAAATACAATAATTTTGTATTATTGTAAATATCTAAATTTAATTTACTATCCGGAACCTTAATATTTATAAATAATTCATTAGCTCTTTCTTTATCAATTAAGCATAAAGCATTATATTCATTGCATTTTAAAGTACTTCTTGTGTTTGAATTTAATTTTTCACTATAGATAAGAGTTAGCTTATTTATAAAGCTATCATAATCTAAATTCTTATAAAAATCATGAATAAATCTATTATCTTTATATATGCTAAATATAGAAAATAACCATATTATAATTAAACAAAATAATAGACCAATTGGTATTATAAAATATTTTTTATAATATATAGCTAAAAATAAAACTAATGCATATAATATAATACAACAAACTAACTCAAAATTAAAGATACAAAGTGATTTTTTGCTAAAATATCCCTCTGGTAATTCAACTATTTTCTTATTATGTTTATTACTAAATTTAATGATCGTTATAATTGCTAGTACGCAATAAATTAAATCAATTATCATAAGTATTGTATTAAAAAGGTCAAGCTTTTTATTAATACTTAAAAAAATAAGCATTAAAATAAACATTGAAGCTAGTATAAGCCTTCCAATAAAAATCCTACGGTCTAATCTAAATTCAATAATTAGCATAACAAAAACTGCTAAATTTAAAGCAAGGGGAATATATCTTAAATAATCACTTAAAACTAATCCTAAATTTTCCTCATATTCTGAAAAATTTAAAATTATGACAAAAGAAATAACTGCTAAAAATAGTTCTATATATGTAAATAAAGAAGCTAATTTTTTCATAAATTTAAAATCTAACCTTTCCCTTTAATAATGATTCACTAACAACTACATTTTTTAAGCCACAAGATGCTAGAAAATCCTTAAGTTCCCTTTTATCTTGATTACATAGTGGGCCAATAACAACCTCATCTATTAAATCATCACCCCATACATCCTTTAATGCAATCGAATATCTACTTTTAATTAAGCCCTTAGAAAAATAGAATTTTTTACAATTAGGACCAAAGCCATATTCATCTAAATCAATTTGATTTTGTCTTTCATATTCAATTGCAAATGAATTTAGTGCACTTTCCATAAATGTTTCACATAATGCAAATCGCGTTTCATCCTCACCTAAAAATATCTCACTTTTATTTTGTAATAAAGCCATATTATAGGTAGACATTATAATATTAGGAATCACTCCATCAAAGGTGAATGACTGATATTCATTCAAAAGCTTTTGAAGATAACTACCAACTGACTCCTCTAAATCCTTTTGCTGATATTTCATTTCTAGATAATATAAATATTGATTAACAAATCCCAACTCAGCAATTTTGTTCTTTATCTTACCAACATTAATTCTAAAAGCAATTCCATGAAACTGATCACCATATACCTGCCAATGTTGCATCTTATCGCTTCTTTTAGAAAACGACATTGAATAAATATTAGAATCAATCTTAAACATATTTTTATCCATTTTTAAAAATTCTTCATAAATCTTCTTATATGGCTTCTTTTTAGCAAGCATAGCTAAGATTCTATTAAACTCATCATAAGAAAATTCGCCCTCAAGAGGATCATTTGTGTATTTCAAATTTGATAACCAAAGCTCTTTATTTTTAATAATTGATAAAAATGCCTCAAGCTTAGTATAATGCCAAACAAATTCATCCTTATTATCCTGCATATAATATATCTCCTTTCGAAATTTTTCTATTTAGATTATATCATTTTAGACTTTTTTTTACAAATAGATTTATTCTAATTTAAATTTTAATACAACCGGATTATGATCAGAATATTTAAACTCATTATTTATAGTTTTAACACTAGAAACACTAACATTTTTTGATACTATAAAGCCATCAACAACTGACGTAAATGTCTCATCCTTAACATAAGGAGTATCAGCATCCCTACAGCTTGGTGCTTCATCACAAGCATATAGTTTAAAATTATCACTTAACTCATCTGTTGGAAAATCCTTTAGCCAATCAGGGCGACCTTGATTGGTCTTAAAAAGTTTCCTTTGATAAGAATTAACTAAGTCATGATTAAAATCACCACCAACTATTACATAATTGTTATGAGAATATTCTTCATTAATTAAATTATTTAATAAATCTAACTGAGCTTTACGATAAACTCCACCCTTATCATAAGCAGATAAATGGGCATTAATAATTACTAGTTCCTTATCCAAAACACTATATCTTGTTATACTTAAGCATCTATCAAGATCAAAAAATTTAGTTGGAAAGGAAAAATCTATTGGAAGTTCAATTCTATTTGCCTTATTAATATTAAATCGAGATAATGATAATATTCCACTATTAACCTTACCATGCATATCATTAAATGGATATGGTAAATATCCACTATGAAAATTAATTGCATATGAATAACTAAAATCATTAAATTTACTAATTAATAAATCCAATTGATTTATTTTATAGCTTCTTGTTGATTTAGTATCAACCTCCTGAGCCAAAATAAAATCAGCATTTATTTCTTTTAGTAAATCAATTGAACCATTAGTATTTTCTAATACATCATTATACGATCTACCTTTACCATATTTACCCTTAACAATATTACCATCTTCATCATAGCCTTCATCCATAAAGAAGGAAAATTCTTGATCATAGGCACCAAAGCCAATATTATATGTAGCAATACTATATTCCTTATTTAAAGAAACAACTTTATCTTGATTATTTTTGATATCTAGACTACAATCACCTATTCTTCTAGCCTTAATATCCAAATTTAAAACAAAAGCTCCAGCTGCTATTAAAATAACTAGAAAAATAGAACCTACAATAATTAAAACCTTAAATTTAATTTTCATATACAATACCTCACCTAATTATAACACGAATAAAAGCGAAAAACAAATTTTTGCTTTAGCGTTATGTTTCTATTATTTATAACTAGCTTCAATAAATAAAAACAAATCAACCATTATCAAAATGGTGAAGTATTTAATGATACAGCAATTATTAATAGATTAGTTCATCCATACTTAAAATTACTAGTAGATTATATAGAATTAAAGATATGATTATTTATGAATCTAATTTAGATGATAAAGACTAATAAATTTTTTCTAGTTGACATTTACAATTTGCTTGTATAAAAAAAAGACTGAAAAAACTCAGTCTTGAATATCCTATGTGTCGAATAACCTATTTTAATACAATTTGCGTATAGTAATTTCACATCTTTATTTCAGTCTTAAAGAATTGTTCTTGAAAGTCTACTTGCCTCTTTATTTCTTCTTTAGTCAAAGATACATCCGTTGGAACAACAACCAATTTTTCTTCTACATCATCAAATCTATGAATAACTGCAATCACCTTGCCTGTAAATTCTTTTATAGGTTTATTTACGCCAAGTATATATGCATCCTGTTCTTCACCATCTGCAGCAATGATTCCTTCCACATATCCATAATTAACTGGATAAAACAAGTCTTTCTGCCTTGGATGATATGTTCCTAAAGGACGATCAACTATCACTTTAACAACTTTTCCTAACATTTTAACCTCACATATTCTTATTTTGCTATAAGAATTCAATTTTTCAATAAAATTCACATTTCAGCTTTATAAACTCTAATCTGTACAATTAAATACTGAACGTTTCAATACCATTACTAGATTTCGTTTAACACTATTGATGCACAGTATAAAATGTTGCAGGACCTCTACCATATCTAACAATATGTTTTGCTGCTACAAGTTCTCTTAATGCCTTCTCAACGGCAGAACGGCTAAGATTAGGACACATCTCCATAATATCACTTTTCGTTATCTTACCAAGTTTTACAGAAAATACCTCTTTTACCATTTCTTTTGCAGTTTTCTTGCTAGATACTATTTGTAATCGTTCCTCAAAATCTCTGTAGGCAGAAAGAACAACACCAAGAATATATTTTGTAAATGCTGAGTCATCATTTATACCATCATGCCAATTTTCAGAAGCAAGCTGCAAAGCATCATAGTATTCATCTTTATTATCGTGAATTTTCTTTTCAAGGGAGATATACTTACCAACAACATATCCACTCTTATACAAAAGCAATGTCGTAAGAATACGACTCATACGCCCATTACCATCATTAAATGGATGAATACAAAGGAAATCATGTATAAAAGTGGGAATAACAACTAATGGGTCAATCTCTCCTGAAGAGATAATTTCATTATAAGTATTACAAAGTCTATCTACTGCATCAGGGGTTTCAAATGGTTCAAGTGGTTTAAACTTAACCACAACAGTTCCATCTGATCTAATTTCATCAATTTCATTAGATGAAGTTTTGAAAACACCACCGAAAGAGGTAGGCAAAAAAGAATATAATTTTTTATGAAGTTGCAATATTACATTTGCTGTAATTGGCATATATTCAAAACTCTCGTGAACCATTTCAAGAACGGCACGATAACCAAGAATTTCTTGTTCACATCTATTTCGAGGAGTCGTCTTTTCGTCCATCAACTGCTTAAATCGCTGATTTGTTGTAACTATACCTTCAATCGCATTAGAAGATTCAGTGCTTTGTATTTTAGCAAGTTCAACTAGTCTATCAAGTTCAAAAGGCTTTTGTTGCAAGTATAATTGTTGTTTACCTTTATACTCGTGAATAAGACCAATATACCCAAGTATTTCTTTATCCCATTGTTTTTCTTTTAAGAAATTATAGTTAAATTCACGCATAAACGCTTCCTCCTTTTCTGTAATCACTTATATTATGCCAAAAAATAAGCGATTCGTCAAGCATTGAAGCGATTAATCCCTTACTTTAGACGTCGAAATAAGCGATTGCTTGTCTAAGTAAGCGATTTAAATACTTGACGCAATAATTCCTTTCAAATCTCCTCATGTAATCTAAATACAGTTTTTTACCATCATTTAATTTATTTACACAAAACTTATTGAAGTTTCTAAATCTAGTGGTAATTTAAATTGAACTGGTGTATAATACTTATCGGATGTGTAAATATTTTTTAAATTAGAATTCATTAAATTTCCCATACTTAAATTATACTACAAAAAAAGGTTCATTCCCAGATTTTGATCTGAGTTTGAACCTCTTTTTTATTTTTAGAAGCTGTTTATTTTTTTACAGCTCCTTGAATTTCCTATGGTAGTCCCTAGGAGGCTCGAACTCCTAGTCTTCGCCTTGAGAGGGCGACGTGTTAACCAGTTCCACTAAGGGACCATAGCAATAAGTAGTATATCAAAATTTTCTACTTATTGCAAGTCTTTTTTTAACTTTTTTGTTTTTTTTTACTAAATCAACTCTAAAACCTGATTAATTCTAGCAATAGAACGCTCTTTACCAAGAATTTTTAAAACATAATAAAGATTTGGACTTTGTTTTTTACCAGTAATAGCTACACGTAATATTTCTGATACATCACCAACGTGACCCTTATAGGCTTCTTTATTCTTCTTCCATACCTTAACACTATCACAAAAGTTATGACGCATTCCCAAGGCTTTAATATCATTAAACCAAGCTTCCTCATCTAAATCTAAATTCATATTATCACGATAATCAACAAGTAATGCTTTAATATCATCCTTATTTATGGCTTCGTTCCACTCTAAATGCTTAATTAATTCATTATAATATTTGTCATAAAAGAAATTAATTATAGGTAATATATCGCTATACTTCTCATAATCCTTTCTTGGCTTATCTTTATTACGTTCGATTGACATAATTTCAGAAAAATATGATTCATCGCTACAAATTAAATCATATAATTCTTTTGAATATTTACTGCTCCAATCTAAAGCCTCATTAACAATTTCCTTTGTTGTTCTTCTTGCCATTAGCTCCTTAGAGATGTTTTGAACCTTTTTAAAATCAAATAAAGCTCCATCAAGACTCATCTTGTCAAATGATAAAACAAAATCATATTTATCTTTGTCCATATTTTGCTCACGCCACATCTCATAATTACTATTAGCAAGAGTTAATAAATATTCAATAAATCCATATTTAGGATAGCCCTGTTCAAGAAAATAAGAAACAGCAGCTTCATTATCTTTTCTTTTTGAAAGCTTGCGACGATTACCATTATCAAGCTTCATTATAACTGGTAAATGAGCGTATTTTGGTGCTTCCCAGCCCATAGAAGCAAAAAGCTCTAAATGAATTGGTAAGCTTGATAACCATTCCTCACCTCTAGTAATATGTGTTGTACGCATAAAATGATCATCAACTAGATGAGCGAAATGATAAGTAGGAAGACCATCACTCTTCAAAATAACAATATCCTGATCATTTTCAGTTAGCTCTAAATCACCACGGATTTCATCATGAATCTTAATTTTATTTTCATGATTTCCCATTGATTTAAAACGAATAATATAAGGCTTACCAGAATCAATAAGTGCCAACTGCTCATTAAGTGGAGTGTTACGATAAATTGCATACTTACCATAATAGCCAGGAATTTCCTTATTTGCTTCTTGTTTAGCACGCATTTCCTGTAATTCCTCTTGTGTAGCAAAGCATGGATAGGCTCTACCGCGCTTTATTAAATCCTTTATTACAACCTTATAAATTTCTGCACGATTTGATTGCTTATAAGGACCATATTTACCAATTTCTAATTCATCTGATAAATATCCCTCATCAGGAGTTATTCCAAATATTTTTAATTGCTCTAAAAGCTCAGCGCCACTGCCACTAACCTCACGTTTAGTATCAGTATCCTCTAAACGGATATAAAAAACACCATTACTTTGTTTAGCAAAGCGGTAAGAAACCAGTGATGTAAATAAAGACCCTGTATGTAAAAAGCCAGTAGGACTTGGCGCAAATCTTGTTACCATTGCGCCTGCTTTTAAATCTCTTTTGGGGAATCTTTTTTCTAAATCATCTACTGTTTCTAAAACATCGGGAAAAATCTTTTCCGCTAATATCTCATAATCTGTCATCTCTTAAATCTCCTATATTAACTAGCTAGTATTTCAAGTCCATCTTTTTTAACCAAAATTGTATACTCAAATTGAGCTGATAATTTACCATCATCAGTATAAATGGTCCAGCCATTGTCTGCATCTAAATATACATATGGTCTACCTTCATTTACCATTGGTTCAATAGTAAATACCATTCCAGGCATTAAAACCATTCCTGTATTCATCTTAGATACATGTGATACATAAGGGTCCTCATGGAAATCAATTCCAACACCATGACCACCAATTTCTCTTACAACACTATACCCATTTTTACGACAAAATGGTTCAATTATTCCACCAATATCGCCAAGTCTTGAATAAGGCTTAAGCTCCTTAACACATAAATCTAATGCTTCCTTAGTAACCTCAACTAAACGACGTGCCTCTGGGCGCACATTTCCAATCATAAACATTCTTGATGCATCAGCATAATAGCCATTTAGAATAGTAGTAACATCAACATTTATAATGTCTCCATCCTTTAAAACAACATCCTTTGATGGGATACCATGACATACCTCATCATTTATAGATGTACACACACTTTTAGGGAATCCCTCAAAATTTAAAGGTGCTGGTATTCCTCCAAGCTCAATTGTTTTATTATGAACGATTGCATTAATATCTTCTGTTGTCATCCCTGCTTTAATATGCTTGCTAACCTCATCTAAAACTAAATTATTAGCAATTCCTGCCTTACGAATCCCTTCAATTTGTTCATCATTTTTAATCATATTCCAAGTTGGAGTTTGGATTCCTTTTTTATGATACTTAACAGTTTCAGCGGCAAATTCACTGAAGCTAAGTGTATTATTTGACATATAATATCATCTTCCATTTCCTTACATATTATAGCAAATTTGTGTCTTAATTCCAAGCATATTAAAACAAAATCACTAAAAACCGCTTTAAAAGTTTACTTATCAGTTAATTTATGATAAAATTATGATAATAGGTAGGTGATTTTTTTGAAGGTTTTAAAATCAGCTGAGGATTATTTAGAAAGAATTCTAATGCTAACAGAGAAACACGGACGAGTGCGTTCAATAGATATTGCAATTGATATGGATTTTTCTAAACCCTCTATAAGTGTTGCTATGAAAAATCTAAGAGAGCAAAATCTTATAACAATTGATCATGATGGTATCATTAGGTTAACTGAAGAAGGCGAAAAAATAGCCAGGGACGTTTATGATAGACATTGCTCAATAATGAATTTTTTTATTGAAATTGGCGTACCAAAGAATATTGCTGAGGAAGATGCGTGCAAAATTGAGCATGATATCTCAAAAGAAAGTATAACTGCTATTAAAAAACTATTAAAGAAACTTAAAAGCGAAGAAAGAAAGGACTAATTAGTCCTTTCCTTTTATTATAGAGCCCGTTTCCTCATCGACAATATTTAAGATAATTTTTCCCTTGAATTTATTTAGACGTAAGCACTTCAAAACAAATTGACGATTTATTCTACAAAATGGTTCATCTCCAAACCATAAAACAATCTCATCATATTTATTTAGATTATTTAATAAATCTATAAATGGCCACATTTTGTTCAAATATTCTTCTTTTGAGGTTTTTAAAGCCGTAATTCTTTTTTCTATGAATTCATCAGTAAAAGCTATACTATCATATCCGCCATTAATTAAAGCTTCACGAAAAGGAATAAAAAGCTCGTCTTTATATTTTTTAATTAAAATATCATTTAGGCAATCGCCTGATGTAATATTAATTCTCATTTTTAATTCTCCTTTGTATTATTTAAGAATTCGTCTCTTGGTACTGGCCTTGCATAATAGTAGCCTCGAATATAATCGAATTCACATTTTTTCAAAAAATTAAGCATTTCTTCATCCTCAATACCTTCAGCAACAACTCTTTTATTTAATTTATGAGCTAAAGAAATTATAGTTTTAACAACAATCATATCATTCTTATCAAAAGACTTCTTGCTATAAAAGAAACTACGATCAAGCTTAATAATATTAAAATTAGTAAGCATAGACAATGATGAATATCCAGTTCCAAAATCATCAATAGAACATTTGCAACCAATCTTATGAATTTCATTTATAATATCATTTAATGTACCTTCATTTTCCATTACCATTAATTAGGTAAGCTCAAATTCAATCAAATCAGAAGGCACCTTAGTTTTATTAAGAATTTCTTTAAAATCAACTAATTTTCCTTCAATAGCTGTTTTCTTGATAAATTAACCCTTACAGGTAATGGCTTAATCCCTTTATCTAAATCATTTCTTAAATCATTACAAACAGTTTCAAACACATATAAATCTAATGTTGTTATAAAACATTTTTTTCAAACAAAGGAATAAATTTATAAGGTGGTATAATTTGGCCATTATCATCCTTCCATCTAACAAGAGCTTTTGATGAATTCCATACATCATTAATAATATCTCGATTAGCCTGATAATAAACAATTGGTGTCATCAAATAATTATGCTTAGCTTCATTTAAAGCAATTCTTGCCATATTTGATGCTAAGACAACGTCATCAATCATTTTTTCAGGAATATAAATACCATAGGCATTAATAAAATTCAAATGATAAGTGTTAACTACATGTTTTTTAATTTGTTCATTTATATCTTTAATTCTATCAGTCAATCTAGCAGAATTAATTAGCATAATATATCTATCAGCATAAAAATCACCAAGTCTTGTTTCATAATATTTTTGACTTTCATCATTAAAATTAAAATTCAATCTTACATTAATTTTCTTACGATTGGAATTATAAATATTATATACATAATCATCAATTTGCTTCAAAAGTTCATTTAAAGAAATCTCATTTTTAAAAAATCCACAATTAATATTTTTTCGATATATTGATTGAAAAATATCAGCAATAAAAACTCTACCACTTTTAACAACATTTAAAACATTTTGATATTTAGTATTAACATCAATATAAGTATCCTTTATATAAGAAACATAAGTATCTGATAAGTTGCTTCGATTCCTGGTAACCTTCATATATTGCTGATTTTCAGAATCAGAAAAGAATTCTAAAAAAGCAATAGCCTTATTAATTTTTTCAAAACTAATATTTTTATTTATCGATAGATAATATAGTGGCTTAGAAGCCAACCATTCCTGATTATTATCTTTAGCAACATACGGAACATAAGCAACATGAATTTTACTCTACATTTACAATTGAACTCTATTCATAAAAAAATAGTAGATTTCTCTACTATTTTCTAATACCTTTGTAATTATTTACAAGCATTACATAATTCAATGAAGCTTGCTGGATCTAGGCTTGCTCCGCCAACAAGGCAACCATCAATATCTGGCTCCTTAATAAAGCTTAAAACATTAGAAGGCTTTACAGAACCACCATATAAAATTCTAATACCATCAGCAACCTTCTTATTATAAGTCTGAGCAATGTAATCACGAATAAATTTACAAGTTTCCTCTGCAATTTCAGGACTAGCTGTCTTTCCAGTACCAATGGCCCAAATAGGCTCGTAAGCAATAACAACCTCTTCTAAATCAGCAATTGAAACATTTTCTAAATCAATATGTAATTGATGTCTTAATACTTCTTCAGTTTTACCTGCTTCTCTTGCTTCTAAGGTTTCGCCAATACATAAAATTGGATTGATTCCATTGTTAATTAATGCAGCAACTTTTAATGCTACATCCTTGTCAGTTTCATTATAGTATTCTCTTCTCTCACTATGACCAACAAGACAATATGATGCACCAACCGCCTTAATCATTACAGGAGAAATTTCACCTGTAAAAGCACCATTTTCCAAATAATGGCATGTTTGAGCACCAATTCTTAAATTATCTCCTTGTCTTTTAACAAGATCTCGAAGAATAATTGCTGGAGCAAAAATAACAGTTTCTACCTGATCAATTGAAGGAATTGCTTCATTAACAGCATAAATAAACTGTAATGCCTCATCGCGAGTCTTGTTCATCTTCCAATTGCCGGCCATTATAGGCTTTCTCATTTTTTCTTTTCCTTTCTTTTTATCTATTTTTTATTCTAAAATAGATGCGATGTCATTAATTGCTGCTTCAGCATCAGGACCAGTAGCCTTAATAACAACGTTTTCTCCACTTGGGATTGCTAATGACATCAATCCTAAGATTGACTTAACATCTATTACCTTATCATGATAATATAAATTAATATCAACATCATATTTTGAAGCTGCTTGAACAACCTTAGCAGCAATACTTGCATGAAGTCCTACCGTACTTTTTATAACGATTTGCTTTTCAATCATGTTTAACACTCATCCTATTCTAGTATTTTTTTAATTTTACTTGTCATCAACACAAGCGATTCCTGGTAATACCTTACCTTCTAGGTATTCAAGTGAAGCTCCACCACCTGTTGAAACATGTGAGAACTTTTCAGCGTAGCCTAGCTTTTCAACTGCAGCAGCACTATCTCCACCACCAACGATTGTATTAGCCTTACCATGAAGCTTAGCAATTAATTCACATACACCAATTGTTCCTGCTGCATAATTTTGCATTTCAAATACACCCATTGGTCCATTCCATACAACAGTCTTGGCATCCTTTAGGGCATCTGCGAATAACTCAAGTGTCTTAGGTCCAATATCAAGACCCATATCATCATCAGCCATCTTATCAACATCCTTGACAACACCTGGAACGTCTGCAAATTCTTTTGCACAAACAGCATCAACTGGAAGAATAATCTTTCCCTCAGCCTTCTTTAATAATTCTTTAGCTAAATCAATCTTATCTTCTTCGCATAAAGATTTACCAATGTTATATCCTAAAGCCTTAAGGAATGTAAACATCATTCCACCACCAATTAAAATCTTATCAGCCTTAGTAGCTAATGCCTCAATAACACCAATCTTATCAGAAACCTTTGCACCACCAAGAATTGCAACATATGGACGCTCTGGATTATCTACAGCACCACCAATATATTTAATTTCCTTTTCAAGTAAAAAGCCTGCAGCAGTTTCTTTAACATTTGAAGCAATTCCAACATTTGAAGCAGCAGCACGATGAGCAGTACCAAATGCATCATTTACAAATACATCACCAAGAGATGCCCAGTAAGCACCTAGCTCTGGATTATTCTTAGACTCAAGCTTAGTTTCCTTCTCGCCATCAAAATCCTCATATCTTGTATTTTGGAACATCATAATTTCGCCATCTTTTAAATTCTTAGCAGCGCTTTCTAATGCTTCACCACGAGTAGCATTAATAAATTCAACATGACGACCTAATAATTCCTCTAGTCTATGAGCAACTGGAGTAATATCATTTTTCTTAACATCATCAGCTGATTTAACACGTCCTAAATGTGAAAATACTATAGCTCTACCACCATGATTTAAAACATATTCAATAGTAGGTAGGGCAGCACGAATACGTGTGTCATCTGTAATCACACCATTCTTCATAGGAACGTTAAAATCAACACGGATTAAAACTTTCTTTCCCTTTAAATCTAAATCAGAAACAATTTTCTTAGCCATTTCAAAATTCCTCCTAATAACACTAAAAAATGTACTCTTTTTTCATCTTGATTATACCATATATTAAGCGCTTTTTTCAATGAATCGCTCGTTTGAAAGCGCTTTTTAGTTTATGAAAACCATTACATCAGCACTTTTATCATAGAAATGAAAATTTTCAAAATAAATTATTAAAAAAAGAGTGCCATTTAATATAGCACTCCTAATACAATAATTATCTAAAATTATCTAATTGCAAGTTCAGTATCAGCATCAAAGAAATGACAATGATTCATATCCATAACAACCTTAACCTTATCACCAGGCTCAAGATCATCTCTTGAATCAACTGAAGCAATAACAGCATCGCCATCCATTGTTGCATAAATATTAGTTTCAGCACCTAGTAATTCAGAAACGTCTACTGTTAATTCGCAAACAGCCTCAGGATATGTTTCAAATATTACTTGACTTTGCTCACTTAAATCATCATGAATATCCTCAGGACGAATACCCATTATAACCTCAACACCGATATAATCGCCATCAATTAATGGCTTTAGCTTACCCTTTGGAACAGCAATCTTATAAGTATCATCAGCAGTATGGAAATAACCATCCTCATCAACAACACCATGTAGGAAGTTCATTGGAGGTGTTCCAATAAATCCACCAACGAATACGTTAGCTGGAGTTTCATAAATTTCTCTTGGAGTACCAATTTGTTGAACACGTCCATCACGCATACATACAATTCTTGATGCCATTGTCATAGCCTCAATTTGGTCATGTGTTACATAAATTGTTGTAGAACCAAGTCTACGATGTAATTTAGTTAACTCACCACGCATTGTTACACGTAGCTTAGCATCTAGGTTAGAAAGTGGTTCATCCATTAAGAATACCTTAGCATCACGAACAATAGCACGTCCTAAAGCAACTCTTTGACGTTGACCTCCTGACAATGCTCTTGGCTTACGCTTTAAATATGGCTCAAGACCTAAAATCATTGCAGCCTCTTGTACTCTTCTTTGAATTTCATCACGTGGTACACGACGTAATTGTAAACCAAATGCCATATTATCATATACAGTCATATGTGGATATAGGGCATAAGATTGGAAAACCATGGCAATACCACGATTCTTTGATGGTACATCATTCATTAATTCACCATCAATATAAAGCTCACCAGTTGTGATATCCTCAAGACCTGCAATCATACGAAGTGTAGTTGACTTTCCACAACCAGATGGACCAACAAATACAATAAATTCCTTATCTTCTATTTCTAGATTAAAGTCGAAAACAGCTTGAACACCATTAGGATAAACTTTATTAATATTTCTTAAACTTAATGTTGACATAATAAATTCCTCCGTTTTTTTAACTATCTATATTATAACTGATAATAAAGCGTATTCATATGGACAAATTGCACAAAAATTAAATAGTAATTGTCGTATTACAACCATTCCTTTTAGCAATTTCAACCATTTTATTAATACTACTATCAGAAACTATTCTATTACCAAATATTTTAATTCCCTCATCTCTAACACCAAAGGGACGATATTTAATTAATTTGTATCTAGTTTTAGAACCAATCATTCTACAAACACCTTCAACAGTCCTACAATTTTCTTCATCATATTCTGGTAAAATAACTGTTCTTACCTCATAAAGCTTATTATTTTCTAGTAAAAACTTAAGATTTTTTAAAACCATATGGTTATCATTTTTAGTAACAAGCTTATGAAATTCATTATCAAAGGCCTTAACATCAAGCATAACACCATCACAAATTGCTAATAAATCAGGATAATCTTTGAAATCATAATAACCATTAGAATCAATAAGACAGCTTAAATTAAGCTTCCTCGCCTCTTTAAATAATTCTAAAATAAAGCTAGCATTATTCATACATTCCCCACCAGATACAGTTATCCCTCTAATAAATGGCTTAACATCTTTAAGCATTTCTACAATATCTTCAATGCTATAAAGTTTAGTTTTTGGTGATGACATATTAGGACATAACTTAATACAAGTATCACAGCTAACGCAACTTTTTTCATCCCATATTACCTTGCTATTTATAATACTTAAGGCCTCACTTTGACAATATGAAACACATTTACCACAATTTATACATTCATTAATAGTTTCGGGATTATGACAATATAAGCAAGAAAATGGACACTTTTGAAAAAAGATAGCCATTCTATTTCCTGGACCATCAACATTAGAAAATGGTATTATTTTATTAATTCTTGCCTTCATGATAAACCTTACGCTCAAGTGCATGGCCATGCTCTTTAGCACCATAGCCAAAAATTGTCACATTATTTAAGGATTGCTTACCTTCCTCTAAACGCTTTATTTCACTCTTTTTAACTAAATATCCTGTAACTCTTACAACATCATTATCCTCATTATATGCAGTAAAATAACGCATTCCTTTAGTAAATGATCCCTTTATTATATCTAAAATTGCATCCAAAGAATTATTAAAGCTTTGATCAAATTTAAAAATATCACCAACACCACAAGGGAAAAATTTATGTAATCTAGACTCTAAATTTAAATGCTCAAATAAATTTGGTTCATAGCCAATATGAACACGGCATCCTGGTGAATCAGCCATACCATCAGAATCTATTCCAACCTGAGCATGCATTTGATATTTATTATCACATTTAGAACAATATAGGCCTTTATGATTATTAACCATTTTTTCAATTTCTAAAAGAACTCTAATAGCTAGAACATTAGCTTCCTCGTTATGACCAAAGCCCTTATTAAAATCAGTTATACCAAGAAGCTTGTTGACACATTCATTTACGCCAACAACACCAACCATACCAGTAAATTTCTCACGCTCAACAAAGCCTTCACGTACTAAAAAATTAGCTTTAAAGAAGCTACTTTTATTAACAATAAAATCAATTCTATCATCAATATATTCTAATATTAAATTAACATATTTCGGTAAAACGTTAGAAAAGAAATCATCAATATTTACTGCCTCACAGGCTATTTCGTATAATCTTAGTCTTGGAAGAGTATAGCCACCACCACCAATATTTAAAACATTGTAGCAGCTAGCTATTCCATATGGATTATTTTTATGCTCCAAGCTATACATTTTATGATTAGCAAATGAAGGCTTAGACGTTTTAAGCATAACATCAATTGCCATAAGTGCCAAGGAATCAGGAGTAATATCCTCATCATATAATAATGTAATATTAGGAATTGCAAGCTGCATTTCCTTAGTTAGCTCCAAAATAATTCTTGTTATTTTACTATCCATTGGTCCAATATTAGCATGAACAAATGAATCACATAAGGTCTTATCAATATGAAGTAAAAACATTCTTAATATTTCTTTTGTTAAAGGATTAGAGGCTTCATCCTCAAACGACATAAATAGAGTAGTAAAATTTCCTAAATAACCAGAATATGAGGTAATAGAGGGAACATGCTTATAAAATATAAGTAAATTATTACAAGCCTCCATTAAATTTTTAGCAGGCTGTAGTTCTAAAAACTCACATCCCTTTTTCATAAAAATATCATAATCAGGTAAAATATATCTTGGTCTATAAGGCGCAAGTCCTTCATTTAAATCACATACCTTACCTTCATTCAAAGCCCTAATCCATAGTGGATTTCTTTTCAAAGCCTCACACTTATTTTCACTAAGCCTTGCTAAAGCTAAAAGCTGCTGCTCATAAGTTAGTGTTTCATCATTAATAATTTTCATTACTTCCTCAGTCATTTTTTTCTCCTATATTAAAATAAAGGAATCAACGTTCCTTTATAGTAATTGCTTTATAAAACAAGCATCATTAAATTTTCTAATATCATAGCCAGTTATTTTATAAAATCTATCAAGCTTATATATTAAAGTATTACGATGAAGATATAGCATTTTACTTGCTTTGGAAACATTCAAATCAGCCTCAAACAATTTATTTATGATATTTTTCATTTCCGTATCATTTGCATAATTCTTTAGCACATAATTACTTTTGTCCTTACTAACACTAGCATTTGTAGTTTTAAACAACAAAGATTTAAAATCATATACGCCACTAGAAACCAATAATATTTCCTTTTTTATGAAGCTATAATCAAATTCGAAATCTTTTAAAGAATTAATTTCTTTTGAACAATAAATTGGTGTGCTAATAATTCCTTCGTCTAAAAAAGCCTGTAATGCTTCATATACCTCACTAAATTCCAAACCATAGTAAAAGCAAATTCCTAAATCAAGATCATTATTTAATATAAATTTTGCTGAAAAGCTATTATTTAAAAATTCATAAATAGCAGATTCGTCATTCTTTTTAAACATCAAATATTTAAAAGGAAACTTATTTATCGTTATTGTCATCCTTTTTTTCATCCTCATTAAAGAAGAAATCTTGATCTTCTACATTAGTTTCTTTAGTAATATCAGCATTTAAATAATCATTAAATGGATTATCACTTTGCTCTTCCTCTTCTTTATAAATTGTTGATACTAGCTCACTACGAGAAATACCATCAGCAATTGAACAACCATTTTTACCAATGATAATTAAATTAACAATCAAAGGAATACAGCAACAGCAGTTTAATACAACACTAATTAATAGGTTACCAACAACTTCACGTAAAATACAAGTACCAACTGTATAAGTATCATCATCAACATTTTTAACCTTTATCTTCATTGTAAATCTACCAACAGTTTGACCATTTTTCCAAAGCATTGGAAGTAAAACATAATATAAGCAGAAAACAACAATAAAAGCTGCAAAAGATGAAATATAAAAATTTTGTATTCCATTATAATATGCTAATACAGTAACATCACTTTGCAATAATGATTGAAATTGTTCTAAATACTCATTTGGGGTAATTGTCCCATCTAAATATTTTTGTGTCAAATTAACAAGTACCTCTGGAGCTTCCTTAACCATTAAATTTTTAAAAATAACTACAAACAATGCAACTACAACACCAATTATTAATAAATCAATTAGTGTAGCTGCGGCTCTTTGACCATAGGTCGCCTTCTTCATCATAATATCTTCTCCATTTCTTTATGACTAATTATAACATATTTAAAAACACCTTACAATTTAAAAATTAACTATTTTCCAAAACATATTCTTCAAAAAGTGGCAAAATAAATGTTAGCTTTCCTCTATTACTACCATCTACAATTCCTTTATTAATTAGCCTTTTTCTATATGGATTAAAATGATTATTATCTAAATTACAGCAAGCCATAATATCCTTTACAAGCTTACTTTTAGTCTTCACAATAGAAATGATTAAATTCTTGTCATTTTCAGATAATTCTGACCATATTTTGTCATAAGAATATTCCTCTAGATATATCTTATATTCATTAATAGCCTTCTTATAATCACCATTATGTTTAACAGTTAAATATCCTAGTGCTTGAAATCCAAAAGCATAGCCACCAGAAAGCTTAGCCATTTTTTTAGCTTCAGCTTCAGCCAGATTAAAAACCTCTTGATATTTTAAGGCAATCAAATTTAAGTTTAAAGGCTCAAGATTAATTCTAGGCGCACGATATAAGAAAGTTAATGTTTTTTCATCTTGAAGATTTTTAATATTATCATAAAGACCTGTCATTAATAAGAAAACTGGTAAATCATTTCTAACAAGAATTTGAAACATACTTGAAAATATCTTGTTGTTTTTATTTTTTACTACCTCATCAATAGTTATTAAAACGCGAATATTTCACTTTTTTAAGTGTTCTAAAACCTTACAAATGGCGGTTTCAATATCTGTTACCTTATTTTCAAGATTAGCTCCAATTGTAAAAATATTAAATAATGACAAATTTATATTTATGTTCTTTATCATCGTTCCGGCAATACTATTCAATTTTGACAGTAAGCTACTTCTCATATCTCTTTCCGGATTTAATTCCACAACCAGCCAATTCTTTTAATTTTTAAAATATTCGGAAATTTCTGTCATTAATACCGTTTTACCGCTACCTCTTATTGCAGTAATCAAATATATTTGCTGATTAATTGTTTCACTTGAAAAAGACTCTATAATTTCATTTTTTTCAACTGGTCTATCTATTGATAACTTTGGATTTTTGCCAAAGATTAATGAAAATGGATTGTTCATCTTTTTTTCTCCTTTTACTATTTTTACTTTTCTTTACTATTTTTATCATTAAAAAGACTCACCTAAGGTGAGCATTAATCCTTTAATTATAAACAATTGTTCTACGATATGCTCTATCGATATCACAAAGCTTTCCATCTTTAAAAACATATACTAAAGATTCATAGTCCTTGTCCCTTTTCTTATGCTTAACATCAGAATAAATAATAACATAATCACCATTATTATTAATCCCCTCACGTTGAATTTTTATATTTTGCATAAAGTCTCTAACCTCATCTATAGTCATTCCATAGTATAATAAATCCTCTGCCTTATCCAAAGCCTTACGATAATAATGATTACCACATAAGCAAGAATAAAAACAACACACTAAACCAATTACTGGAATTAACCTAATCACCCAGCATACAATTGTTCCCACAATAATTACAGTATTTGGTGTACTATCAATCCCCTTAAATAGCTTTGACATACCTTTTGTAAAAAGAAAGAAAATAATTACAAAAATTAACCAAACTAAGGAATTTAATATTGCACTAGGAAAATTATATTTTTTTATTGGCTCAAGTCGTCTTTTTGTTTTTGAATTGTTCAAATTAGAAATTACATTTTCACTTGTCTCATATTTATCTTTATTTTTCTTATTATCAGACTTAAACAGCAATAAAGCTATCCCTGAAACAAAAGACAAAGAAATAATTTTTAATAATCCTAAGACTTTAGCTACAACCTCACTATTACTAGCATTAATTGCCAAAAAAGAAATAATGTTTAATACCAATGCAAAACAAAAATAATAATTCATTATTTTCACAAATTTATTAAAAATCTCAATAAAATTATCAATCTTCACATTACTAGCATAATATTCCAAAATAGTTTGTCCATTATCCATTTTGGTGTTTCTCATTGCTTTTACTAATATATAAAAAACACCAAATAAAACAATATACTTAATTAAAGAACCTATTAATAATACATTATTTTTTTTCATTTTTACCACCTACATAAAAAATTATGCTTTAAGTATAATTGAGGATGTAAAAAAAAGAAAGCAACGCTTGTAAACGAAACGTTGCTATACCATTATTTAGAGAATTTAGAAATATTAAATAAATTCATTTTAAAATTATCATTAAGCTTTTTGGACTTATATAGTTCAATAACAGCCTTTTCAATTTCCGAATTAATAACCTTGGAAAAATCATCAAACATATAATTAGCTAAGCCACCTGGAATTGTATTAAGCTCACATATATAAATGTTATCTTCCTTAACTAAAAAATCAACTCTAACAATACCAGTCAGATTAAATTCTTTATATATTGTTTTTGATATATTTTTCAGTTCAATTGCTAAATCATTATTATTAATAATAACATTTACCTTTTCTAAGTTCTCATACTTATCAGCAAATGAAAAAAAATCATCATTATTATTAATCATATAAGCATTAGATATATATCCTTTTGCCACCGCAACATTGTATTCCTCTATATCTGTTAAATATTCTTCAACAATAATTTCATTACATAGCTCAAAGGTTTTTCTAGCATTAATAACAAAATCAGCATCATTATAACAAATATGAACCCCAATAGATGATCCACCATTGTTAGGCTTAATAATACAAGGATAACTATTTTGATATCTTGAAAAAATAAAGTCAGTTCGTTTTAAAAGATAATAATTAGTTACATTAAAGCCCCTACTCTTTAATAACTCATGGCTTATTGCTTTATCCATAAAAATAGCACTAGCTAAAATGTCAGGACCAATAGATGGAATATCATACATATTTAATAATCCCTTAGCTGCGCCATCTTCACCATTTTTACCATGAAGGGCAATTATAGCACAAGTTATCTTATAGCTTTTAAATTTTGTTTTAAAGCCACCATTATAAAACCAAATTTTTTTTAGACCATTAAGTCTATTATTTTTAAAATCATCAAGGCTTAGCTTATCAGCTAAAAACATTTCCCCACATTTATTAATATAAATAAGCCTACAATCATTAATATATTCCTTAATTTGATAAGCTGTAATAATTGATATTTCATGCTCTAAGCTTTCTCCACCAAATAATATTATATTCATCTGTAATCACCATTTAAGTATATTAGATTCATTTAAATTTTAAAACCAATTTTATATAAATCTGGCAAATCATTTTCAATCAAAATTGCACTATATTCATAAGAACTAGCTATAGATTTCGCTAGTCTAAATCCCTCTTTAAATGATGAAACTAAATATACTCTAATCGCAAATTTCTTCAACAAATAATAAAATCTATTTAAATGCTTACCAACTAAAATACAATAATCTGCATTATAAACAATACTACTGCATAATTCTTCATAAATTCTTTTCTTATATTTACCAAGTTCAACAATTCCAGGAGTTAATAGAATTTTTGCACCCTTTTGCTCCTTAAGTGTCTTTAAAGCATTCTTAAATCCCACAATATTTGAATTGTAAGAATCATCAATAATAATATGCTTATCACCGTCTATTTTAAGACGATGATTATAATTTGTTATACCACCCAAAATATTATTAACAATATTTAAATCTAGCTTTAAATATTTTGCAACACATAGCACAGCCATAATATTATACGCTTGCACATAACCAACTAAATTTGATTTAAAAAGACAATTAAAAGTTTTAATGGTTATCGGATTGTCATTTAAAATCTCAAAGCTATAATTACCATAATCAGTACCATAACTAAAATCAGCAGAAAAATTATTTCTAATTATTTCATAATCATAATTTGCAATAGTAATTTTTGAAGCATTAAGTAATTTAATCTTTTCTTTAAATACCTCTTCTTCATTTTTAAAGCCATCCATATGCATCGGTAAAACACCTGTTAATATTCCTATATCAGGCTTAATAATTGCTAATAATTTATCCATATCTCTTTTTTTAGATATTCCGTATTCTAAAACTATTATATCAGCATTTAAGCCACCATTATTAATAAAGCTTGCAATTCCTAAGGGAGTATTAATTGAATTATCTGGTGTACTAACATCGTAAAATTCCTTTAATATATTATATAGTAACCATTTAGTTGAAGTTTTTCCGGCACTACCAGTGATACCAATGACAAGCTTATCACATTTTGAAGCCTTCTTTTTTGCCAGTCGCAAATATTTTTTATTGATCAAACTAAAAATAAAAATATTAAGATATAAGAAGCCTACAAATAAATATTCATAGAAAATAAACAGATAATAAAATCTAATAAAAAGAATTAAACAAATGATTAAATTAGCTGGTATTAATAATTTAATTCTCTTACTAAACTTTAATTTAACCTTTGGCTTTAAAAATAAAAAATAACTATAAATAATAACAATTGGTAAAAAGAAATAGCCAACAGCATTATAAAAATGGGCTACTAAAATAAGAACTATTGGCATAATTATCGTATAAAAAGCATTAAAAAAATAATGCTTTAAATATCCTTTAATATGATAATGAGCTTGTTGATAAATGTTAAGTATATCATAAGCTTTACCTAAACACAAAAATAACACTAAAAGCTTTGCACTCACATTATTCCCTCCAAAAAAGCCATAATAATTAAAGAAACCTCTCTTTTTCTTTCTAAATAAGGAAAATGCGATGCACCCTTTATAACAATCAGCTTACTATTTTTTATACATTTATTAATTCTTTCCTCTTCACTAAGTAAAACAACCTTATCATTTTCGCCTGCTAATATTATAGTTGGAGCATTAATTTTAGACATTTCTAGCTTCAAGTCATAATTAACAGTTTTTACTAGCATTTTTTTTAATAATTCATTAGCATTTTTATAATCATTACTACCAAGTGGTAAATTAATATTAACCTTTTTACATAGCTTATATATACATATATTCATTTTTTTAACCAATGATAACTTTTTTTTAAAACCAGGACTACTAATTAGCACCAGTCCTTTAATCTCATATCTTGCGGCATACATCATTCCAATTCTTCCACCATAGGAATGGCAAATTAAGGTTGGCTTTATAATTTTATTTTGTTCTACAAATTCATGAACAATACTACAAACCTCAGCTATATCTAGTGCCTTTAATAAATCACTTTTTCCAAATCCTGGCAAATCAATTGTATAAACCTGATATTTTTCACTTAAATTATTGGCAATTTCTAAAAATGTTAAGCCGTTCATTCCCCAGCCATGAAGAAAAATAACGCTAGGTCCTTTTCCATAAACATTATAATTAATCCTTAAGCCTTCAATTATACATTCCATTTTCTCACCAATAAAGCATATGAAAAAAACAATTAAAAATAATATTTTTCTTAAAATATATAAAAAAATGAGTGATATTCACTCATTAAAGTAATTTAGAAAAGAATTCCTTAACTCTTTCCTCATTAGGATTATTAAAAATAATTTCTGGTTTATCATCAGCAATTATTTTCTTTTGATCAACAAATAAAACTCTATTACTAACCTCATAAGCAAATTTCATCTCATGAGTTACAATACAAATTGTCATTTTATTTTTAGCTAATTGTTTAATTACATTTAAAACCTCTTTAACCATTTCAGGATCAAGTGCACTAGTTGGTTCATCAAAAAGCATCATTTTAGGATCAAGCATTAGACTTCTAACGATTGCCACTCTTTGTTTTTCACCGCCTGATAATGAATTAGGGAAGGCATCTATCTTATTAGCCAAATTAACCTTATTAAGTAGCTCTTTGGCCTTAATTATAGCATCAGCCTTCTTCATTTTATTAAGCTTAACAGGAGCTAATACCATATTATCTAAAACACTTAAATGGGGAAATAATTCAAATTGCTGAAAAACCATTCCAATATTTTCACGCATTTTATTAATGTTATCCTTTGTTAGCATTACCCCATTAAATAAGACTGAGCCTTTAGTAGGCTCTACTAATAAATTCATAGTTCTTATTAATGTAGATTTTCCAGCTCCACTAGGGCCAATAATTGCAACTACATCACCATCATTAATTGTAAGATTAATATTCTCTAAAATGCTTTTGTCATTATACGAAACATAAACATTTTTAAGCTCTAGCATTTAATCATTCTCCCTTCAATTATTTTAAATAGCTTGGTAATACCTAAAACAATAATAAAATATGTTAGACCCATTATTAAATAAACCGTTGTATAATCGTATGTCGCATTTGCTATTTTTCTAAAAGCAAGCGTTAAGTCAAACGCACCCACAAATCCCGCTACTGATGTTTCCTTAATAAGTGTAATAAATTCATTTCCAAGGCTTGGCAAGCTATTTTTCATTGCTTGAGGAAAAATAATATTTCCCATAACCTTACTATAAGAAAGCCCTAAGCTTCTTCCAGCCTCCATTTGACCAACAGGAATAGCATTTATACCTCCTCTTAATATTTCTGATACATAAGCACCAGAATTTAAACCAAAGGAAATTATAGCAATAAATGTTGCACTTCCCTTATAGGAAGCAAAAACAATAAAATAAATAATCAAAAGCTGAACCATCATAGGTGTTCCTCTAAAAACATCTACATAAAGCTTAACAACATTTTTTATAATTAGCATTATTGTCTTTTTACTATTATTTTCTAAAACCAGACAGACAATAAATCCTAAAACAAGTCCAATTGTAAATGCAAAAATTGTAATAATAAAAGTATTAAGAAGACCCTTAAACAATGATTTAAGAGCATTTTTTGCCCCAAAATTTTTTTCAATAGCATTATAAAGACTATCCTTAAAAATAATACTCAAAATTAAAATAACAACCAATGCTATTAACAGCATCGTATATTTAACAATTTTCTCCTTATTCTTCATAATACTTACTAATAATTTGGTCAAAAACACCATTTTCCTTAATTGTTTTAATAAACTCATTTAAGGATTTAATTAAATCATCATTGCCCTTTGCACAAGCTATAGCATATTCTTCTTCTGTTAAAATAGGATCTAAAACCTTTAAATCAGGATTATTTTTAACAAACATATCAGCTGGAGCCTTATCAATTATTACAGCATCGATTTGACCATTACTTAAAGCCTTACAAGCCATTGCCCCATTATCATAAGAAACAGGTGTTGTACTTTCTATACCATCAAAGCCCCAATCAGCATCACCACTTACATAATATTCACCAGTTGTTCCTCTTTGAAAGCCAATCTTAGCCTTAGTATTAGTTAATTCACTAAGTAGAGTATCTGTATCAGTTATGCTTGCATAAATACTATCATTCTTAACAATAACAACCTGACTTGCTTTATAATAAGAATCACTAAATCCAAGTGTTTCCTCTCTTTTAGAATTTTTAGTTATTCCCGCAATAGCCAAATCAACCTTACCAGTTGATGCTGAAATTAATGCTGCGTCAAAATCTTGATCCTTAATAACAAGCTCAACACCTAAATATTTAGCATATTCATTAGCTAAATCAATATCAATACCTACAAAATCATCGCCAACCTTGCTTTCAAATGGAGCAAAAGTTGCCTCGGTAGAAATAACAAGCTTACCACTTTTTTTAATATCCTCAACAGTGTGAGCCTTGTTTGAACAGCTTGCAAGTGCTAAAGCTGCTCCCATAATGCTTAAGCATCCTAAAATTTTTTTCATATTTTTGTCCTCCAATAGTTTTTCTTAAGGGCAAAATAAAAGCCCTTAAACATAAAGTCTAAGGGCGTATAATCAATTTACGCGGTGCCACCTTAGTTAATTATTATCCTCACGAATAATAAAACTCTATGGGTTCTATTAAACCCAGACGCGATTACGGGCGAACCCGGCAAACCCTACTTACATTTTCAGGCTGCAGCTCCAAGAGGCGTTCATTACAAATTACTATGCTATACTTTCACCAAACAATAGCTCGCTAAATAGTGTTTTATAACTACTATTTCTTTTCATTGCTTTTATGGTGTGTATTATATTATACTTTTTTAAAATTGTAAACAATAAAAATTATGAAAACATTTTCTAACTATTAATGCTTTGAATAAAATCCAAATATTTATCCTCTTCAATTTCACTAGCATCACCATTTACAATTAAACCAGAACCAATTAAATTAGCATTATAGCCTTTAGTTTCAGCTTCAAAGCTTCGCATCCACTCGCCATCACCCCAACCATAGCTACCAAACAAAAATACTCTTTGATCCTTAATTTTACTCATCAATAGTTCATAAAAAGGTCTAAACTCACTATCTTCAATCTCCTCTGCTCCCATTGCTGGACATCCCAAAATGATATTATCATATTCAAGCACCTTATCTACATCAGCAGAATTTACCTCAAATATATCTGCATTTGTATCCTCTGCAATTTTTAAAGCAATACTTTTAGTATTACCTGTTTGTGACCAATAAACAATTACACTCTTCATTTTCTTACCATCCTTTAATTAAATTTTCTAAGCGATAACCATTATTAATTAAACTAACCACTTTATCTTTACAAGTAGTAAAGCTATTAAATATTTTTAATTTTTCTTCTAAATTTGAATAAACCTGCCAATATCCTGTATATAAACATTTACCATTTTTATTTTCAAAGGCGATTGTATCACTTAAATCATATCCTAGAAAAACACCAATCTCATGAGGAAAATCCTTATTTTTTAATCTTTTACCTAAATAATCCAAATATAAATTTAGATTTTTACCTTTAGGATAGCTATGTTCCAGTAAATAATTATAATTTTCATTTGAAAATATTGTTCTCATTAAATATTTTTTATGAAATACTAAAACATATACATTATTTTCATCCTCTTTAATGATTTTAAAGAAAATTTTAGGATTAAATTCCTTATTTAAAAGCTTAATTTCAATACGAATATTAGGGAATTCATCCTTCCTACAATTTATTAAATTAGATGCCTTAATTCCAAATAAAGCTGGAGAACAATGTAAGGCTAAAGCATTTTGTAATTTTTCGCTCATTCAACCACCGGTTAGATTTAACTAACTATTATCCTTAAAATTAGTTAGTATTAACTAACTTATCTATATAATACCTTATTTTTATTATTATGTCAAGAAAAAAAAGCTATCTAATTATAGATAACTTTTGCTTATTTAAAAATTCAATTAAATCACAAGCCTTCATCGGTCTTGAAAAATAATATCCTTGATGTCTTGAAACCCCAAATTCTTTAAGCATTTCAAATTGATTACTTGTTTCAACACCCTCAGCTATAATATCATAGCCTAAGGATTTAATCATAGCTATTGTTTCCTGTAATAAAACCTTATGCTTATCATTTAAACCCTTATCACTACTAAAGCAAGGCCAAATTAGTGATTTATCTATCTTAATAGTTTTGATTTTTTCATTAGTCAAATTTAAAATATTACCATAAATCAAACCAAAATCATCAATAGAAATATTACAACCAATTGTTTTTAATTCATCAATTACCTCATTAATTTTTTCACCACCAGCAAGCAAATCCTCCTCAGAAATTTCAAATTCAATTTTATGAGGATCAATATTATTCAAATTAATTTGCTTTAGCATTCCTGTAAATAAATTTAAGTTAGTACATTGAACAGCAGAAATATTTATACTTACAGTATCAATTGAAGCAAGCTGCTTCTTTGATTCATTAATAAAGCTACAAACATTAGCAAATACAATATCTCCGATTTGACCTATCAAGCCTTCTCTTTCAGCCAAAGGAATAAATTCCTCTGGAGAAATATAACCCAATCTTTTATCATCCTTTAAACGCACAAGAGCTTCAATTTGGGTATACCTTTCCTTTGTTGCATCATAAATTGGTTGATAAAAGACATCAAAGCCATCATAATTTATAGCATACTTTAATAATTCAATTATTTGTGATTTACGTATAATTGATTTTTCAATAGCTTCATCAATGAAGCGATATTCTCTTTTATCCTTATAAGAAAACATATAGTTTTCATAATCAAGAATACTTTCTAATCCTTGATAATTAACGAATGCCTCACTAGAAACAACATCGATATGATATTGCAACAACAAAAAATCAAATTTACCAATATGCTCATTTAATCTCTTAATAATATTTTCAATTTTATCATTTGCAAAAACAATCAAAACAAAAGAATTTGCTGTTCTTCTAAATGCTTGATAGGGGTGAGCCTTTACATAGCTTTGAAGCATATTATAAAAAACTCTATTTAAATTTTTATAGCCTAATCTAGATGACAAATTTTCATAATTATCAATGTGAATATGAATAAAATAGCAATCCTTCTTATGAGCCTTTATTTCATCTATCATCAGCTTTAATCCACGATCATTAAAGCATTTTACACCCTGATCTAAAAGCAGCTTAGGGTTTTCAACCGTACTAAAAATAATAAAAATTAAAATGGTATTAGCCAGTGCCGATAAAACAACACCAGATGATAATACCTCTATAAGCATTAATACGCTCCACAAAAATACACCAATACAAACCTTAATAAGTTTTGATGATAATGACTTATGATAAAATAAATCAAAATATGTCATACAAATATAAATAAAGCAAATTATTCCTGTTATTTGAACACTTGTTCCATATGTATAAACAATATTTCCATCATAATAATATTTTGGGTTACAAAAGCAAAGAACAATAGAACCAACAATACCAGGAATTAGTTTAGCAATCAAAACATAACGATTCTCTCTTTTTTGTTCTCGCCCAAAGAAATTTATGTACATATATAAAAATATAATCATAACAATAAAGCTTATATAATACATTGTATTTAAAGCTCTATTCAATCCAACATTAAAAGTATCTAAATGTAAAATTGTATAGGCAGTAATGAAGTCAAATACCAAATTTACAATTGAAGTAATAAGCATTCCTGTAAAGCACTTAGTAGATAATAAGGGCAGCTTTTTGTAATTGAAATATTCACAAACTATCAAAAATAAAAAACAAGCTGAAGCTATTTGCAGCTTTACAATATCAAAATACAAATCACCATCCCCCCTAGCTTACATAATCATTATTTTCATTACCAAAATACTTTTTAATTACTAATAAATCATCTTCATTATAAAATGAACTTTTTTCCTTACTTAAAATACTTAATGCCTCATCTTCATCTATGGCAGTATCATAATATACCTCTAAATATTTAGCTATATTCTTTCTAAACATAATTAAATAGCGTTTTTCAAAAAAAGAAAGCTTATTATAATCAAGTTCACCTCTTAAATAAATAATTGGCTTATAAATTATATTTTCATTTTTAATATTTTCAATTGTTAAAATTGTTTTAGGAAGAATGCCAACAGCACAAACCATCTTTATATCATATCTTCCCTCAACCTTACCATATTTTCTAAGCTTAGCTCCTTTAACACTAGAGAAGAAAATAATTGAGCTATTTTTTTTAAGCTCTTTTTTAGCTTTATCTAAAGAAAAGCATTTAACATTAAGCAATTCAGCACATGCTTCTGCATATTTTTTTGTGCTTCCATGTCGAGAATAATAAACGATTGCATCTATCATAAAAAACCACCTAACACTATTTTATCATATTTTATTATTTTTAATAGACTTTAGGTAAAAAATACGTTAAAATTAATTGGTGATATTATGTTAAAAAGCTATAAAATCTTTTGTCCTAACTTAAATAAATTTATAACATTAGAAATATATATTAAAAAATATAAGAAAGGTCAAATAAATGATGCCTTATATATTTTAGATGGACAAAATGCCTTTAAGGATAAAAATGCAACATTCAAACGAAGCCTTAGATTTACTAAATATGTGGATCTTTTTAAAGACACTAGAAATATTAATATTTGTGCTATAGCTATAAAAAGCTATGAAGATGATATAGAAAGAACAAATGAATATCTGCCTTATAAATTCGAAATAAACACCAAATGGAATAAAAATCAAAATTTAAGTATTTCTAAAGCATTCACTAGCGATTTTATCAACACAATTATTCCCTTTATTAATGCAGTATTTAATATAAATGATAGTTATATATTTGGTGCTTCATTAGGAGCATTATATGCATCCTTTATAGCAAACAATTATACTATATTTAAAGGCTGCGGTTTATTTTCTATTTGTCCATTCTTATGCGAAAAAGCCTTCTATAATGATTTAAGTATTAATAAAAGACAAAAATTAAAAACATTCATTTATGTAGGTAAAAATGAGGAATCAGATTCTTTATTTGATAAAGACCTCTATTTAAATAGTGCCCTAAAGCTATATAAATTTTTAAATAACGATAATACAAGATTATTAATAGATCAAAATGGTGTTCATGATGAAGAAAGTTGGGAAAAGCATATAATTGATTTTCTTTCCTTCATCTATTCAAATTCTAATATAATGCAAAAGTGATAGCAAAAATGCTATCACTTTTCATTTACTATTTTAATTTAGCTAAAAGTTCTTCTTTCATTTGCTCATAGCCAGGTTTACCAAGAAGTGCAAACATATTCTTCTTATAAGCTTCTACACCAGGCTGATTAAATGGATTTACGCCAAGAGCATAAGCACTTGTTCCACAAGCCATTTCAAAGAAATAAACTAAATAACCATATGTAAAGGCACTAATATTTGGAATATCAATTCTAATATTTGGAACTCCACCATCAACGTGAGCAAGCATTGTACCCTTCATAGCCATTTTATTAACATAATCCATTGTCTTACCTGCAAGGAAATTAAGACCATCAAGATTATCCTTATCTGCCTCAATTGTTATATTTTCTTCAGGCTCAACTACATTTAAAACTGTTTCAAATAAATTTCTTTGACCTTGCTGAATCATTTGACCAAGTGAATGAAGATCAGTAGAGAATGATGCAGAGGCAACAAAAATTCCTTTACCATCCTTACCTTCAGTTTCACCAAATAATTGTTTCCACCACTCAGAAAAATAATTAAGCTTAGGCTCGTAGTTAACAAGAAGCTCAATTTTCTTTCCTTGTTCATTCATAATATTACGAATAAGAGCATATTTTAATGCTTCATTTTCCTCAATATTAGCATTTTGATAATATAAATATGCTTCCTTTGCTCCCTTAAGCATTTCATCAATATCAACACCAGCAGCGGCAATAGGAAGCAATCCTACTGGAGTTAAAACTGAATATCTTCCACCAACATCATCAGGAACTACAAATGTTTGATATCCTTCAGTATCAGCAAGTGTTTTTAATGCTCCCTTAGCCTTATCTGTAGTTGCAAAAATACGTTTTCTTGCTCCATCCTTACCATAACGCTTTTCACAAAGTTCCTTAAAAATTCTAAAAGCAATTGCTGGCTCAGTTGTTGTTCCAGACTTAGAAATTACATTAATTGAAAAATCCTTATCCTTTAAATAATCTATTAATTGGCTTACATAAGTACCACTAATTTGATTACCAACAAAGATAACCTCTACTCCCTTTTGATTGAAATAGCGTTTAAGCATTTCTATAGCACTTCTAGCACCAAGATAAGATCCACCAATACCAATTGCAAGTAAAACATCTGAATTTTCTTGAATAGTACCTGCAGCCTGCTTAATTCTACATACTTCACGATGATCATAAGTCATAGGAAGATCTAACCAACCTAAATAATCATTTCCTGCTCCCTCTTTACTAAGTAAAACCTGATATGCCTTAGCAATTCTTTGGCTAGCTTTAGTATATTCTTCTTCTGTATAAAATTTGCTAGCACCAGAAATATCTAAATTTATATATTTTTCCATCGTTATAAACCTCCGTTAATATAATTATACTACAATAAACTAAAAATAGAAAGATTTGTTTTGTTTTTATCATTAAATTAATAAGGGAAGCCAAGCTTCCCTTACTAATTATTCATTTTTCATTGAACCATAGCCATAAATCTTAACACTGTTTATTGTAATTACCTTAGCACTGCCACTTCCCTTTGAACATGAGGCTACAATCTTAATATAAACCTCACCCTCAATATAGCTTGCTGGGGCAAATTCTAACTCAGTTGCAGCATTATTCTTTGATGCTTTCTTACTTCCAAGTGATACATAATTAGTTCCATCAAGAGAATAGAAAACCTCAACATCTGAAGAACCCTTATCACTAAATGCAGCATTAACAATAATTTTTGATAAACCACTAATTTTAAACTTAGAAACTAAAATAACTGGATTACCACTATGTACTTGGCTTGCTCCTGATGTAGTACCAGAGTTTGCATTAGTTAAAGTAAATTTTTCTTCACTAAATACTTCACCACTACCACCAAAGCTTACTATTTCATGTTCAACAGCAACATCATTATAATCATTTTCAGCCTTAACAAGAACATCATAATTTAAAACCTTAGCCTTTTCCTCATCTGTTAATTTATCATAAGCATTTCTAGCTTTAGAAATCTTAGCACTTGAGTTTGGATTTACTTCACCAATATCAGCAATTAAGGAAATTGTATAATTAACCTTCAGATTAGAAATTGAGGTAAGAGTTTCATTATCAAGTCTAGTCTTTTCCTCATTTGTTAATGCATTATAGTTTTGAATCTTTTCCTCATCACTTGCTTCACTATTTAAAATAGTCATAAAATCATTTACATTCTTTAAAATGTTATATTCCTTTATAGCAGCCTCTAAATCAGCATAATTTGTAACCTTAGCTTTATCATCACTAGATAGAGCATTATATTCATTTAAGGCTAAATCAATTGCTTCCTTACTATCTAAGCTAACAATACCTATTGCCTTAATTTTATTAATACATGATGTTACAGCATAGGTAGCAAATTCATCTTCAGATTCAACTAATCTAGCATAATTATCAACAACAATACTTGAATCAAATTCCATTAGCTTATTATATTCACTTCTAGCTAAAGCAATCTTTGTTCCACTATCTTCATTAACAGTGCCAATCGCAATAATTAAATTTCTAACATAACCAATACCATTTTCAATATATTGATTTCTTGCTGTTAAAAGCTTTTGATATTGCTCCTCTACGCTTAACTTTAATTCATCAGTTAAGGCATTATATGCGTTCATAGCATCCAAAATTAATCCCTTTGCTTTATCATTATAGAAGATTCCGCCCTCTAAAACCTTATCCATAGCTTCATTAAATTTAGCTAAAAGCTTTTGGTTATATTGATCAGAATCATATTTTTCAAAACTAATAGAATTAATAGCAATTTCTTTAAATGTAGCATTAGTCATCTTAGCACTATCACCAGGTTGGAAATTAACTGGTTGAATCATATAAGTACCAGGCTCTAATGTTACACTTCCACTAGCAGTTAATAAGCATTCACCTGCTTCGTTAACAAGAACACCTGTAGTAGTAAAATCATCACTTGCATAGCTAATAGTAACCTTCGCAGAATTTGTAAGTGTAAATGCATAAACAGTTTTACTTATTTTACCAGGAGTAAGAGTTGTTGGCACATCAGTAATTTTATTAGGAGTAACATTATTTGGTAAATAAGATAAATCATTCATTGTTACATTCTTAACTGCAACAGGATTATCCTTTCTTACACCACCATAAGCCTTAATAACCATTCTTGCTTCAGTAACATTTGTTTGAAGCTCATAATCTCCAGATGGAATATATGATAATGTTGAATCAGTATCAAATTTACTATAATCAATATTTTTAGCTATAAACTTACAGTTATTTGCTACAATTTGATCCTTATTTTCAACTACAGTTTGGCCACCTTTTTGATATAAGGCACTAGAAACTGAATCATTATAGCTCTTAATTGCTCCACCATCAACTCTAAATGGATTTTTACAGGTATAGAATAAATTATACTCAGTAAAAATATAAGATTCTGCTCTTGTATTAACAGCATAATCAGTTTGACCCTCAAAAACGTTGTTATACATATGAATATTAGCTCTTCTTGCTAATGGGCCTCTTGCCTTACATAGATTCCAATAATTATGATGGTAAGTTAAATTATATTGTAATGAAGCATCAGATGAACCAACAAGATTAGTTTTATGACAGCCTTCAAAATAATTATAGCTAACAGTTAAATATTGACCACGCTTAAAGTCACAAGACCCATCGCCTTCGCTCTTATCCCCCTCAGCTGCATTACTAATTGATGGGCCATAAAATTCATTATTATGAATCCAGCATCTTTCAACACTAGCAGATAATTCACTAGAAGCATTAGCCGATACCTGAACGCCCTCCATACCAACTGCATCCTCTGGAGTATTTATGAAGGTAACATTACGAAGCTCAAAGCTTTTTCCAAGCTTTGGACTTGAGCTTTCAGCCATAAAATGGAAGCCCCAGCCATCAATAATGGCATCACTACCAACACCTTCAAGAGTTATATCCTTACCAGACTTAATACGAGCCATATGACCATTATCACCAGCAGTACCACCATTACCAGTAGAATTGTAAATTGTTAATCCTTCAATTTGCGGTGTACTTGAGGCATCAAATACGCCCTTTTTCTTTAAGCCACTATCAGAAACACATCCTACAAAACGAACAACTAGAGGAATATTATCCTCACCTAGCTTTTTGATAATTCCTGCATTACTATTAGCAGTACCACCATTTGCACATTTGCCACCACCAACATCAGCACCAACAGAATTCAAAATATTACCAATACCCTTTACAGTAGTTCCTTTATAGCTTAATTCAATACTATTCTTATTTTCATCAGTAACATATAAAACAATAGCATTATCCTTCAAGGTACCATCATCATTATATGCACCAACGCCACTAGTATAATTAAAGTGCGCATAACCACTTCTATCGTAAGCAATTACGGCAATATCACATATTGTTGGATTAGTATCACTAGATTTAGGAGCAATCATAACACTATAATTACCAGCACTGATACCTAAAATATCAGCACGTATTGTAGATGAATCAACGCTTCTTTGATATACCATTGATTCATCAAGTAAACGGTAGTCAACATCATTTTTGCCCTTTAAATAAATATTATATTCTTCACCAGATGTTTTAAGGAATTTAATGTAGGCAGATTCACTATTACCACTAACCTCTCTAACCGCAACACTACCCTCTTTACTTACGCTACCAGAAGCATTTAAAGGAGCATCACTACCAGCACCTTCTTTAATCCACTTAGCATATAAAATAATATTATCATATATTAGATTATTAAAATCAAATTTAGTAGTAAGGCTAGCATTTTGATACCAACCAACAAATTCATAGCCGCTACGAGGAGCAGGAGTAATTTCTGTCACCTTGTTTGCATATTTAACACTAACCTCAGACTCACCAGAAAACTTAACCTTAAATAATGTTTCCTTTAAAATATTAACCTTATCATTCATATCAGCCTTAGCATCACTAACAATCTTTGTAATTGCATCCTCTGTAGTTGCAGCATTTATAGCATCTGAAGCTTTATCACTAATATTAGTTATTTCTTTTCTTGTGTCATTATTATAAATACTAGCCCAAGCCTCATCAGCATAAGCTTTAACCTCATTTATAGCACTTGTTTTAACGCTTAATAAAGGATCACTCTCACTTGGCTTACTACTTGAACTGTCACTTGGCTTTATAGTAGAGCTTTCGCTAGGCTTTGTAGTAGAACTCTCACTTGGCTTAGTTGCTGAACTTTCACTTGGCTTTGTGCTTTCTATTACCTTACCACTTGACCCGATACTATCAGATGGTTTTGGTTTCTCACCACATGATGCCAAAGCTAAAGCACTATTTAAAATTAATATAGCCCCTACAATTTTATTTTTTACTTTCATTTATTTAATACCTCTTCTTTTTTTCTTAAAAGCAAGTTATGAAGCAACCAAATGATTGTTTCATAAACATAATTTAATTATTCAACCGTAATCCAGAATTCTACTGTTGTAGTATTCAAGAATTTAACACTAACCTTATATCTACCAGTAGTAAGTTCTGTTACTTCATCACCAGCCTCATTAGTTATCTTATATGTTACATTTGTCATTTCTGTTTCAGTTAATTCAACTACAGATGTAGTACCATCAACAGTTTTACTAATTTTTAAACCAGTTAAATCAATTTCTTCACCACTAGCATATGTTGTTTTAACATCAACTACGTCTAATGAATTATAAATTGTCATCTTCTCAACTGTACAAATTGCCTGAAGTCTTAAAATACCAACATTATTAGTATAATTAATATAATACTCGCCAGCCTCAAGTTCAACCTCTAAAACTTGGAAATCTTTACCTCCACTTGATGCTGCTGAGGCAATAGATGTATCTAATACAGCTGAAATAGTTTTTCCAATGAATACACTTCTTGAATCACTTCCACCAGAATAGAAAATCATTCTTATAGTTGCTTTAGTAGTAAGTGTAACCTTAATATTGTTATCTGCTTGAGATTTTCCGCCAGTTTTAAATCCCTTAGTAATTTTTGTTTCATCACTAGTATCAGTATATGATTTACTTTCAATTTTTGACTTAGTAGACCAAGTATAAGTAAAAACATCATCACTTTCTGGTTTGTCAGTAGGACTTACAAATCCATAGTTTGCACTACTTCTTTCCACATTTATATCATTGCATTTAGCATATAACGCGAAATCTGAAGCAACATCATTATAATAAATTGTGTTCAAATCATATGCCTCAGTATAATCCTCATCATAATATAGGCTATCAACTAAAATATTTTGAGATAAATAATAATTCTTAATAGCTTCTAAATCAACCTTTTCACCATATTTTACTTTAGTGCTGTATGTAATACTAGTTGTTATATATGTATTGAATATAAATTCAAGATTATTTGCCACACTCATAATATTTTCAGCATCAAGAATTAGAGCAGTTGTTGCCACATTAATAGCATTTTCATCCTTTGCCGCATTAAATGAAGCAACATAATCAGATGTTGAAAGATTTCCTTTCAATGTTGTTAAATTTGCAACACATGTAGCAACTGTTTCATTTTCAGTATTAAAGTACTTTTCAAAATATCCATTAATTCTAGCAATAATCTCATTTACTGCTGCAAGTTTAGTTACTTTATAAAGATTTGCAATATTATCAATGTTTGCTGTAGTTTCATCAACATTATAAGCATATCTTCCTTCTTCATCAACTAAAATCGCAAATTCTTCTTCATAGAATCCTTTAGCAATTGCAGAAGCAAATGCCTTATAATCTGCATCCTCATGAATATTAAATGCTTCTTCAACCTCTACACCCTTAGTAGAAATATATTCCCAAACATCAACTACTTCTTTACCATCAATAACAATTTGATTAATAACTGCTACATTATCTGATGCAGCAATAGCCTCACTTAATTTAGCAAAATCCTTAAATGTTTCTTTTCCTAGCTTTTCAGTAGCATAATCTTTAATTTGAGTTAATGCTTCAGCTCTAACCTCTTCAATAGTTTTGCTTGTAGAAGCAATTGCATTATCAATTTCTTCTTTAATTTGAGCTAAAACATCATTAACATCACTTGTTTTTAAAGCTTCATCAAGTCTTCCCTTAGCATCACTTAAAATACTAATAATTAATTGATAAACATCATTATTTGTATCCTTTAAAGCAAGAATATCATCAACACGATAAGAGCCACTACCACTAACTAATAACCCCTCACTAAACTCATCTTCAACATTACCGATAAGTTCATAAATTGCTTCCTTGCGTCTACTTTGAGCACGCTCTTCATCAGTAGGAATTTCAGCAATTTCTAATTTAAAGCTATTGTATGCTTCAATTATTTCATTTTCAGTTGTTTTAGTATCTAGAATATTTTTATATTCTTCAATCTTTTGAGCAAAGCCTTCTGTTTCTAAATAATTCTTAGCTATATTATCAAGCTCAGTCTTAAAAGAAGTTCTAACATTTTCTAGATAAGCTGTATCATTAGGAATTAAATCTAAATCAGCCTTAATATTAGTAACAAGCTCATTAATAGCCTCAACAGTTGTAGCATTATTTATTTCGTCTGTACTCTTAGAAATAATATTAGCAATTTTATCTGTACTATATGTATAATTATTTTCATCTAAATAGTTACTAATTTCAGCAATAGCATTTGCCTTAGCTTGGTTAAGAGCTATTTCTGCATCTGAAGGATATTCCTTTAATGCTTCTTTAAATGTCTCTAAGGCATTTCTAACCTCTAAAACACTATTTGCATTATCAATGCTATCCTTAGCTTGATTATATGCATTAGTTATATTTTCTTGATTAGTTTGATAAGCAGTAAAATCATATTTTGTATAAATATCATCTACCAAAGCTTTAACTTTAGCTTTAGCAGCATCTAAAGAGCAAGTTTCCTTTTTAATACCAACATTATCAAGACTTAAATTTCTTGCATCCTTAGCAGTACCAAATTTAACACCACTAAAATTATCAACATTAATTTTTGCATCGCTTGCAATTGCATTACCATCAATAGTTGCAGCTATAGTACCTTCACATAAATCAATAACAACTACAACTTTCATACTTTGATTTTCAGTATAAATTACACCAGTTGTAGGCTCTACACCAGCAACTCTAATACCAAGTTTCTTATCAGATGTAGTTCTTATTGATGCAAATTCACTTCCATTTGCATCAACAAATGTTACCATACTCCATTTACCTGCTACCTTACCAGGTATTAAATCACATACAAATGTAACCTTATCAAAATAAACATCAGTAACATCAATACTAGCATATGTTGTAACTACCACATCTGTATCAACTAAATTTAATCTTCCATTTGCGATATTAACAACATTTGCTTCACCAAATGGTTTGTTTTCTTTAGTGTTACCATCCTGAGCATAACCAGTTAAACCAGCTCCACCATTTGTTGAATAGGTAACATCAGAATCCTCATCAAATTCAGAATAATACAAAACCTCGCCAGCCTTATAGAATAATTCTCTATTAGTTAATTCTCTAAATTTAGCAACAAGATTGACCTCATCAGTAAGAATAGGTGCACTAAAATCAAATTCTACATCACCATTAAACCAACCAACAAAAACATAACCATCCTTAGTTGGATCATCAGGCTTACTAACTACATAACCTTTTTCTACTAAAACCTCATTTTTTTCTCCATCAACATCAAACGTAACTTTAGCCTTTGCTTCAACACTAGAACTAGAGCTTGAAGACTCACTAGGAGTTGTAGTCGTACTACTAGAGCTGCTTGGATTTGGAGCAGTTGTACTACTTGAACTTGAACTACTTGGTTGCACAGTAGTTGTGCTACTTGAACTAGAACTACTCTCACTTGGTTTACTAGTTACACCCTCACTAGTCTTACTAGGAGTACTCTTTGATGACTCTAAAGATTCAACACTTCCACTACTTGTTGTTCTGTTAGGCTTATCATTTTCACCACAGCTTGCTAAAGCTGCTACTCCTGAAAGCGCTAACAATGAAATTAATAATTTTTTCTTCATATTAATACTTTTCCCTCTTTTTCCTTCTTCTTCTAAATTATACTAACATATCTATTTTTTATTTTCAATCAAAAATCCCAAATAAAAAAATATTTCAGTTTGATTTCACAAAAGAAAAAAATGAACCCGAAAGTCCATTATTTAATCAAAAAATTATTTTGTCAGTTATACATTCTAATTAATTTTAGGTAAATATTCAAAATAAACTCTGCCACCATCCTGTGTTGCCCCGATTCTTTTATAAAATTCAATTGAAGGGGCATTCCAATCAAGACAGCTCCATTCCAATTTATAATATCCTTCATCTTTTATTACTTCTACTAATTTATAAAAGAATATCTTTCCATATCCTTGATTACGATACTCTGGCTTTATAAATAAATCTTCTATATGAACATTAGCCTTCGCTGAAAAAGAACCAAAAACAGGATAATATATAGCATAGCCTATAGCTACTCCTTTGATTTCTACTATAATTGCTGTTGCTACCTTTTTATCAAAAAGCCAATATCCTAGCATATCAATACTTCCCGTCATATCATTAGGTCTTTTTTCATAAAGAGCTAATCCATTTATTAATTCATAAATTAAATTTAAATCATTTTTTGTTGCTTTTCTAATTACCAAATTTTCCATTTTGATTCCTTCTAATTTCTAATTACTTTATCGTCATTATACCATATTTCAATTTTTTTATTTCCATCAAATCACTAAAAATAATAAATTTGCTATTTGAATATCTATATGCACATAATTTTAGCTAAATATGTTTTTATTTTAATTTGCTCCCCTTGCAAGTTCAGCAAGACCTTCATATACCTTATTGTTATTATAATATTTCGCATATCCTATAAGTCTTTCAAAACTTAAATTGAACATTCCAATTTGTTTTCTTAAAACTTCTTGATAGTTATCTGCTTCAATTTTTATATTCATTTTATTTTCAATCATATCAAGTAACTGCAAATACCTATAATTATCTTTATTAATTTGAATAACAGGTTTCATAAGATATACTCCATCCTTCTTGTTTTCTGTAGTATATCTAGTTTTCATAGTTACAATATAAGTCATATTAGGCATTTGTGTTGTAAGTCCTATCTTATTCATATAAGATGGTCCTGATTCATACCCAATTACATCATCATCTTTCACAAGATATGTTCTTCTAATAAGCTCAGTCGTGTCGATTTTCGCAACACCAAAAGGAGTGTGCGCTGTCTTATAATAAATACCTTTTTGATAACGTACAAAATTTGGATTATTCTTTTCATAGCGCTGCAAAGTCATATTAAGCGTGGCTTTGCTTGTACATGGCAAATAAGCTTTTACATATTCGTAAACCTCATTTGTATATACAGGATCTCTCAATTTTATTTTTTGAACATATTCATCAACATATTGCATAATAGTCATTTTATGCACCTCCTTTATGATATTATATGCTAAAAATATCGTTTCAATTCACACATTAATAATATCATAAATAACATATGTTGTCAAATAAATTTCTTATCTTAATATTGTTTATTTAAGAACTTTTTTTATCTTTAGCCTATTTTATAGCTTGTATCTATTTAAATTTTAAGGTTGTAAAATAATATCTTTAAAATAAAGAATTGTAGTAAACTATAAATTTAAAGAGTTGCATTTAATAGCAAAAATCTTAACACAAAATTGTATTAAAAAAAGATTATTTTAGATGCAAAGTGTGTAATTTCCAATTTATAAGAATTCATAGAACTTTCATTACTACAATTTGACCACAAACTACTGAAGACATCTAATTTAGAGTACCATTTAAAGTACCAAAAAATGGACCTCTCAGTCCATTTCATTATTATCTAATAATTCTAATACAGCTTGTTCAAATCCATCAATGATACCTTTTTGATTAGGTAAAATAATATCATCTACTGATGATAATTTATATAAAACAATTCATAAAATTAAAAAGAAATGACTACCAATGCTAAATAGTATAATGCTTACTTTTAAGCATAGTATAAGCGAATTAGTAAAGCGATGTAGTCAAGTGTTTTTTATATTTTTGTGTTTTAATGAAAAAAAATGGACCTCTCAGTCCATTTGCATTATTTAATATTAATGTAATAAGAAAGCTAACAAGGAAATTAAAAATCCATAGATTGCTCCAGCAAAAACTTCAGTTTTTTTATGTCCAAGTAATTCCTTTAAATAACCTTTTTTACCAAAGCCAAGCTTCTTTTTTTCTTCCAATGTTTCATTTTCTACCATTTTATTTAAAATAGCCGCATGCTTTGAGGCTTCATATCTTACACCAAAGGCATCATGAATTATAATAAGTGCCACTATAAAGGCAACTGCAAAAACATAATCAATCTTACCAGAATCAGTAATTTGAAAGATGGCAATAGAAACTACCATTGTTGTTACTGTAGATGTATGGCTTGAAGGAAATCCTCCTGTAGTAAATAACATCTTAATATCTAATCTTTTTTCTTTAATTGAAAATATAATAGCCTTTAAAAGCTGACAAGAAAATAAAGATATTGAACTTAATATCATTACCTCAATTGCTCTAAGAGTTTCTGTATCACCAATGCTACTTAACATCGCCCTCATCATAAGAATCACCAACATTTCTAACCTCTAATACTTCTGGAACATTCTCCATAAGAATTGCCTCAATACCATCCTTTAGTGTATCATCCTGCATCATACAGCCCTGACAAGCACCAAGCATTCTTACATATACTATTCCATCTTCAAATTTAACAAATTCTAAATCTCCGCCCTCACCATTTAAATATGGACGTAATCTATCTAATATTGCTGTAATTTGATTAACAACACTTTCATTATTTTCCATTTTTATTACTTCTTTCTACATTGCCTTCATTTTTCTTCTTATTGTTATTATTTCTATTGTTTTTATTATTACGATAATTACCTTTATTATCCTTGTTTTTATTATTTGCGTTATTATTGTTATTATTATTTTTGTTATTCTTATTTGCAAATTTATTATTAATCTTAGTAGGATCAAAATCCTCACTAGATGAAGAATAATAAGTAACTTCCTTTTGCTCCTTTATGGTATTTTCCTTGCTATCCTTATTAATAGATTCCTTAAGGCTATCAGGGATTGTACCAAGAGTAATCTTATTTTGTTTTGCTAAATCAATAATTATTCTTGATTTAGTTTTAGCAGTACTTTCAAGCACCAGGCTATCCTTATCAAAGGGAACCTTTTCCATAGTTTTAGGAGTATCATCATAATCCACAGGCATAGGCTTATTTTCTAATAAAAGCTTATCATATTCATCCTTATTTATTCTTTTTAGAATATAATGAGGACATCTAAAAGCACATGATTCTTCAATATAATCCTCTACTCTACCTATATAATTATCTTTTCTATTATCGCCTGAAAAGCCCTTTAATCTTAAAATATTATCACTAATATCTCCAACTACATAAGGATATTTATCAAAGCATTCCTCTATATAGCATTCTTCAAACTTTGCTAAATCAAAAGCATTTTTATGATTTTTTATAATTTCATAAAAGCCTTTTTTACAACTTATTACCATTATATCACCACATCTTTAATTAAGAATTAAACATTCTATAACAATTATACCATATCTAGATAAATTAAGGAAATATTTTTTTAATTGCTTAAAACAAAGGGAACATCACTATTAATTATCTCCATAGCTAAGGGAATATTATAGACTAAATCAATTTGTTCTCTTTGAAAGGGAACCATAATTTGCATTTTTATTGCAACCTCTAAATCTATTTCAACTAATGATGAATTAATTCCATAGCTTTTAACATCACTTTTTATATCAAGCTTAGTTGAGCCAATAATTTCTAAATTAATTGGTACTCTTATACCATTAGCCAAAAAATAATTTCTCGAAAAGAAATAGCCAAGCGGAATCATAATATATTTAAAATCATCCTGCTCATTAATACTTTCAATGCTTTTATTAACGCTTTTAGCTACATAAGCTCTAATTAAATTTGCTTGATAAGTATTTATGCTTGCTGCCATCAGCTCCTTATTATTATCATAAACCTTATCAACAATTTGTGTATCCTTTATATTAGAAAGCACATCATTATTTATGCTATCACTTATAATATCCATAGCGTATATTCTACTTTTTTGATCAATATAAAGCTTAACCGTTTCACTAAAATAGCCAAAGCTAAATCTTGCAAAAATCATAAATATCGCTATGCATAAATAAATCTCAATTCTTTTAAATAAGCGTAAGCGCTTCTTTAATTTCCATACCATCTTTTAATCCTAGCTCATAAAATGCAAGCGATGCACTAGCTACCCTAGCATTATATAATTCGTCTATATTTTTAACGCCCAAAGCCTTAGCACAATAAACCTTTCTTTCTACCATTTTAGGACTAGAATAAATAGCAGTATCTAAAGCACCACACATTACAAATCCCCTATCTGTAGCTATTATTAAAAGAGTTGTTTTAGGTAAATATATTTCACTACATTTGTAATCTCTTCCATCGAAGTTTTTAACATAAGAATTAATTTTCATTTAATCACCATTTAAATATATAAGCAAATAGTATAAAATATGTCAAAAATTAGCATAATAAAATTGGTGAATTAAAATGAGTATTAAAACTATAATGACAACAAAAATTTATAGTCTATCAATAAATCATACAATAAGAGATGCTATTACTATTATGAAAAATAATGATATTGGCTTAGTAGTAATTTTAGATAAAGAAATAGTAAAAGGAATCATAACTGATCGTGATATAGCCCTAGCTTTAATAAATTTTTCAATTGATGATAAAATAATTAAAATTATGAAAAGAAATGTGATTTATATCAATGAAAATTCTTCTATTTATGAGGCCTCAGATAATTGTGCCTACTTTGGCATAACTAGACTCCTTGTTATAAATGATAATAATGATTTAAAAGGAATTGTTTCCATCTTTGATCTTCTAGCAATTGATGCCTATAAGGACTATGTTATTGAATGCCTAAAGGAGCTTAAGTTAAACAACAATATCTACCATTATGAGATAGAAAACGACATTAGCATTTCCAGGGATTATTTTTAAGAATTTAAAACATAATAAACTACTTCCTATGACTATGTTTAGGCTATTATCATTCTAAAATCTACGGCATTTTATTAAATCCGTCAATAAAATCTATAATATATTCGCAAACTAAATCCTGCATTTTTGTCTTTTCTATACTAGCAACACCATCATGAGCCTGGGCTCCATAATCAGCAAAATAAGAATGAATTCCTCCCTCAATTACATATTCAAGGCTATTCTTTGGTAATAGCTTTTTTGCCTTATTATATTTTTCTAAATTTAACACCTTATCGTTGCTGCCATATATTGATAAAGCCTTCTTATCAGTATCACTTAAATCATTATTTAAATAAGAAGCAAGTAATATAACACCACTCACATTAGAATCTTCTAACTTGCCACCAGCCACAACTCCACCAAGAGAATGTCCCATTAAATAATAGCTTTGATAGCTTGTACTATTAATGATTTTCTTATATTCATTACTTCCAAAAAAAGCAAAACGAAATGGTGACTTTATTGCATAACATGAGATATCATTTAAAGCTAAGGTATATAAAATTCTAGCATAAGCCTTTGCTTCTACCTTGGCACCTTCATAAAAGATAATAGCATTTTCATTATTACTATTTGTCTTAACAAATGATATATATTTATTATTTTCTGTAACCTCTACCTCGCCTGATGATTTTAAATAATCATATGCCGTGCTATCAGCATGATAATAAATACCTGTATATGTGAAAAATATAATACCAATTATTAAGAACAGTCCTATAATCGTTGATAAAATTATAATAATCTTCTTTTTCATTTAAATCTAATCCTTGTCTTAAATTTGTCAAAATTCAACATAGCTTATTATACATTAATTACCTTAAAAAGCAAAGAAAAAGGCGAACCTTTAAGTTCACCTAATCTAGCCACCAAACTTTACCAGTTATTGCTAATGTTAATAAATCAATAAACCAAATGAATGCAGCACCAGGAACAATTGTTAAAATTGCAAGTACTATACCTAAAACATTACTCTTAGTTATTGATCTACAAAGCTTATATACACTCCAAACAATATCAAGCACAGGAATACAAAGTATAAGCTTTACAACAAATGGTAGATTATCTAAGGCTTTAATTAACTCTTTCATTCTCTCATCTCCTCCTTATATAAGAAAATTATATACTTAAATTATTAATTATGCAATATCATTTTGCACTAAACATACACATTCACAAGCAATTGCTTCGCCTCTACCAACAAAACCCATTTTTTCCCAGGTTGTAGCTTTAATACTTACCACACTTATATCTACTTTTAAAATATTAGCAATGCTTTTTCTTATATCCTCACGAATTGGACTAATTTTAATAAATTCTGCATAAATAGTCAAATCCAAATTATTTAATTTATATCCACAATCCTTAACCCTTTGATAGCATTCACTTAAAATAACCTTAGAATCCATATTTAGGGTTTTATCACTATTATCAGGATAAAAATATCCTAAATCACCTAAAGCTAGGCTCCCAAGCAAGCTTTCAGCAACAGTATGAAGCACAACATCAGCATCACTATGACCTAAGAGTCCAAGCTTATTAGGAACTAAAACACCACCAAGATAAAGCTTGCGTCCCTCTACAAGCCTATGAGTATCCCAAGCATGACCAATTCTAATCATTTTCCATTAACTCCTTTGCCAGAATATAATCCTTTTTAGTTGTAATTTTAAAATTATTTGCTGAGCCTAAAACCATTTCAACCTTATAAAAAGCATTTTCCATAATCATCATTTCATCAGTGGCTAAAAATCCTCTAGCCTTTTCAATTTCATAAGCATTTTTAAGATCAGAAGTCATTGCGCCTTGTGGCGTTTGAGCATAAACAAGAGCGTCACGATCTAAGGTTTTATAAATACCATTATCATTAATTCTAATTGTATCAATAGCCTTAGCACCAACAAATACACCAAAGCCTGGTTTAATTTTTTCAACAAGCCTTAATGTAGTTTCATCATCAATAAAAATTCTTGCTGCATCGTGAATAATGACCTTATCAGAGCTAATAGCATTTAAGCCATTATAAACACTTTCACTTCTAGTTTTACCACCATAAGCAATCTTAGTATCATCATCAACATATTTTTTAACAATAGCTTCATCACATTCTCTTATAACTAAACATATTTCAAATCCTAATTTTTTAAAAAGCGCATAGCTATACCAAAATAATGGCTTATCATTTATTGGTAATAATGCTTTATTTATATCCATCTGCATTCTACTTGCGTTTCCTGCCATTACAATTATAGCTCCAACCATCATTCTACTCCTTAAAAATTGTTGCAAATTTTATATCATTACTTGATTCAGTAAAATCAAATACACATTTTTTATAACATATACCAACAAGCCTTGAGCTATGAGCTTTAGCATATCTATCATAAAAACCTTTGCCATAGCCTAGCCTTGCATTATTATAATTAAGACCTAAACAGGGAACAAAAATAAGTTCAGGAATAAGCTGTTCATTAGATATCGGCTCCATAACATTAAATTTAGCATTAACAAATTTACCATTATCTTTATAAAACTCGATAACATCTGTTGTTTTCGGAAAACAAAATATTTTATCATTATAATAATTCATTAATTCTAAAAGATCAATTTCATATTCTAAAGGATAGTAAAGACCAATGATTTTATAATCAACAATTATCCCACTACTTATTATATCCTTAACTATCAAGCTACTAATAGCTTTTGTATCTAGCTCTTTCCTTATATTTTTAGCTAAGATTCTTGCTTCTTCTTTAATCATTTTATATCCTGATAATATACATAGCTAGTATTAACCTGTGGTCTATGAACAAAGCTTAAAGCCTGCAATGAGTTCTTATAAACACCCTTGGCTGTACCAGCATCCTTATAATAAGCAAGTCCCATAGTTACATGAAGTGTAAAGCTGATAGATCCATAGCTACCACTAACATGAAGAATACTTTCCTTTTGATTTAGCTTATTCTTTAATACATCCATCTTTCTTAAATCAGTAATAAGTGCAGTAAAAACTAAGCCACCAACACGATAAATTTGATTATCATTAACAAAATTACGATGAATTGTTCTAACATATTCCGCCATAACCATATTACCAAAACTTCTACCATGCTCATCATTAATTTCTGGTATACTATCTAAGCTAAAGGTAGCAATCAAATAAGGTCTATTTTCAGCCTCTAGCTTTGAGGCCTCAGTAACAAGCTCATCCTCTGATTTTAAATTATCTAATTCAGGAATTGCACTATGTTCAAAATGAACATCCTCAATTCTTTCAATAACACCACAAATTTCCTTTGAATTTTTAGTTACACAAAGCTTGCCCCTTTCCTTAATAAAAATATCTCTTCCACCAGTATTATAGCGATATGTTAAATCATAGCTTGGCTCATTTTCACTAAGCTTTTGTAATCTTGATTCATAATATGGTAAATCATCTGGGGCAATAAAACTTTTAAAGTCCTTAATGGAAATCGAATTTCCCTCTAAATTCAATAAAGAAACCATTTGATCGTTACACCAAATGCTTTGATCATTTAAATCAGCAAAGAAAATTGCTTCACTAGTACAATCAAGTAAAGCTACAAATCTAGTAGTTAAGGCCTGAAGCTCCTTATTATTATCAACAATGGTCTTCTCCATTCCTACTAAATTATCCTCACTAAGCTTCTCACCAAACCAAAGTCTTCCTTGATATTTTCCCATAATAAAGATAGGAGTTTCTAATATTTTTAGTCCAAATGAATCATTATTTCTATCAACAACCATTATTTCAAGTGGCTTTTTAGAATCATTTGAATCAATAGCATTTGCAGCATAATCTTTATATAATCGCCAAAAATCCTTATTATTATAATCAACAGAATTGAAGCTATTTACCTTTAATGCATCATCAAACAAATTAGAAAGCTTTTTCTTGTAGCATTCATCCTTCGTCTTACCAAGAATTTCACTAAAGCATGAAGATATTTGTCTTACACGCTCCTTCTTATCGACAAGAACATAAATCTTGGAATCATCAATTGAAGCAACAATTTCCTTATAAAATTTATCCTTTTCCATTGAATAATCAACACTAAAAAAGATAAATATACAAGCTAATACATCAAGAGCATAAAAGACATAGTCCAAAATCTTATATAACAAATCAATTTTTTTTATGTCCTCATAAAAAACAATGCACATCACACTAGCAAATATAAAAAAGAAGGAAACAAGTAATCGATTCTTTAATAGCTTATGTCTAGCTATACTTTGCTTAATAATGATAGTAGCAATTAAAACACATAAAATTAATAATACAATTGGGTGTCCATAAAAACTCATTTTTAAAACCTACTTAAATATATAATCACGATATACAAATAATATAACAATAACTGTTAATATTAACGCAACAAAATAAATAATAAATGGATATCTTGTTGTCTTCTTTATAATCTTATCAGAGCTATGAGGAAAGAATAATGATCCAATAGGATTTAAAATAACATCTAAAATCTTTTTAAGCCATCTCATTATTTTCTTCCTCCTACATTTAAGAACATATCCAAATATTCCATCAGCTTAGATCTATCTAATATCTTAATCATAAAGCCCTCTGATGCAATAGAAATATTTCCTGTTTCCTCACTTACAATAACAGTAAGAGAATCTGTAACCTCAGAAATACCAAGACCAGCTCTATGTCTTGAGCCTGTTGTTTTATCCAAGTCCTCATGCTTTGTCAAAACATAATAAGCACCAGCACATCTAATCTTATTACCACGAATAATTACAGCACCATCATGAAGTGGTGTATTAGGGGTAAATATATTGATGAGTAATTCTTTTGAAACATCTGAATTTAACTGAATTGCCTTTTCAGCATATTGATCCAAGGAATTGTGCTTTTCAATTGTTATTAAAGCTCCAATTTTATGTGATGATAAATACATAGTCGCATCAGCAATCGCATTTTTAGTAAAGTCGTTACTTGAAAGCATTGCTTCTCCCTTACCATCCATTTTACCACTAAAATCTAGCTCACGTCTTATTTCAGGAGCTAAAATAATTACAAGTGTTAAAAATAAAATACCACCGATATATGGAAAAACCTTACCTGAAACTAAAAAATCTAGCTTATAGCATACATAAGCTAATAAAAACAAAACAATTGTTATTAATAGAACATTTAAAGCCTTTCTATTAGTTAAAACAAATTTTAAAACAAAAACAAAAATTATGAATAATAAATAAGCATCAATAGTTATTTTTAAAGCTATATGATCATTTAAAAAATTATTAATAGTTTCCCACATAATTTCACCTCTAATTTATTATATCAAATTCTTAGACTTTTTAAAAGATTAAAGCCAAAATCAGACAACAAAAAAATGTAAGAAACATTTGTCTCTTACATTAAATTGCAGAAATTGGTATAGCATATATATTATCAGCAATTTTATATAACGTTTTTGTGTTACAAACAACACATGAATTTCCAATAATATAATTAGAATCATTTAATTTAGTAAAACCTTTAACATTATTTTTTGAAAAATCAACACCAGATTTACATTCAATAAAATGCAATTTTCCCTCATCTAGAATAATTAAATCAATTTCATTTTGATTATTATCCCTATAATAGAAAAAATTATCTCTAAAGCCATTATTTCTAAATGATTTTCTAATTTCATTTACAATATATGTTTCTACAAATCTACCTTTAAAAATAGAGCTTTTTAAAACTTCATCATTATTTAATCTTGATAAATAGCAAGCCAAACCAGTATCATTAAAATATATTTTAGGACGCTTCACAATTCTTTTAACAACTGACATCTCATTATAAGGCTCAAGTAAATATATTATATCACCTGCTATTAAAACACTAATCCAGAATTTTATAGTTTCAACCTTCACACCAACAGCTTTAGATTAATGTGTCATATACTAATTCCTCACCAGTTATAGACGCCAATACCTCCATAAAATTTTGAAATTTCAATTTATCCTTTAAATTAATTATTTGAGAAACATCACGCTCAATATAAGTATCTACATAGTTAGAATAAAACATATTTGAATCCAAATTAGAATTTTCATATAATTCAGGATACATACCTCTAACGATTAGCTTATATAAATCATTAGCTTCAAGAGTGAAATCTTTAGATCTATTTGCAAGAATAATTGGATCAATCTCAAATTTTTTCTCCGAAGAGTCAAAAATTTCTCTTGTACTTAATGGTGACATTCTTATTATAGAAACTCTTCCAGCAAGAGATTCTGCAACACCACTCATCAATTCATACGCCTGTGAACCAGTTAAAATATACATTCCATAGTTATTGCCATTTTCAAGTTTTTCCTTATTAACAATTCCTTCAATTACTTCAAAAAGCTTTGGTGCATATTGACATTCAGTCATATGCGAAACGTATAATGCATAGCCTTATATAATATTAAAAATTAATCATAAATAAAGCTCTTAAATATTTTTAGTTTAATATGAATTTAAATTTACGAGTATTACTATATTTTCATTTAATTACTTTGAAATTCTAAAATAGATAAAGGAACATCATATATACCACCTAAAGTATTACCATCTGAGTCAATCATTTCAAGATATGCTAAATCATCATATAACTCAACAATAATTCCTTCAGTTCCAGCCTTATAATTATCAAATTCTTCTGTCAAAATAACTTTATCATACAATTTCATATTATTTTTCCCCTTTCTTATCAGGATAAGCAGTTATAATTCTATAAGTCAATTTTCCGTGATCTTTTTGTATAGAAACAACAATATTAGTTTCGTAATAATTACCAGAAATAGATTTTATTTTCTCATGAAATTCCAATACATGTCCATGTGCAGTATCACGTTCTTTTGTAGGTATTTTGCCATCAATTGCCAAATAAATAGCATTAAAAAAATTGCTTGGGATTATCTTTTGAATATCCCAAATAATCAATAAAAAATTTTGCCTTAGAACCGCCTACAGGATGATTTTTATTTAACAAATAAGTTTCAATTTTAATTTTACTTTCAGAGTAACTTAATTCATTAGAATTAAAAGATAGTTTTGATTCAAGCTCTTTAACTTTAGCATCATGCTCAGAATTAAAAATTGAAAGTTGTGGTGAACCACTCGTACCTGAAACGCCACCTATTTTTTAAAATCTTCCCATTATAAATTCCTCCTAATACTTTATTTCTTTCCATTAAGATATTATTTGGAATTATAATTTCAATGCCTTTATTAATAGCACATGAAAATAAATCACGAACTTTTTCATCATATAATGATACACTATAAACAATAATACTTGTTAGCTTTGTTAATTTATTTATTGTTATTGATATAGCTTTTTTTGCCATATCAAGTTGTTCGTTAGTTTTTAATGCACCTTTTAAAGAAAATGCAACAACATTACATTCTTCAAGTCCATCAAGCATATATTCAAATGAATTTTCATTTGAATATGTAATTAATGGATATACGAGTTTGTTTAATTCTTGTACTAGAAACAATGAAACTATTCTAGAACGTTGTAAGTTAAATAAATTAAGCCAAAATGGAACATCTCCAATTTGACTATAGTCAGGTGAAATGAAATATTTAACATTTTTAAATCGTTCTCTATATTGTTCGATAAGCTTTGAATCATTATAATAGATAGCATTCCACAACCCGTTTTTTCCATCAAATTTAATATCATCTTCAAAAAAACAAACTGCAGTATTTGATGTTTTATTGTATTCAGAAGGTTGTGAATATAGTGCTAAATAATCTATTTTTGCATTTACTGGAGAAGAAAAATGAATACTATCATATTTTCCTACAGTATAAGTTGTATTTAAATATTTTAAATAGTGAAGGTTTAATCTATCTTTTAAATCTGTTTTATTCTTGCCTTCTTTAAATAAAACAAGATTTTTTTCTTCAATGTTATCCTTAATCTTCATAATTATCATTCTCCTTTTCTATAAAAAATAACATGATAAATTATGAAAATCACATAAATATTATCATACTTCTTCCTCCGAGGGACTTGCTAAAAATCGGAACAAGCTGTATAATGTTCAATGAACTTGCTCTACAAATCGCTTGTTCTTAAAGTATCTACTGTTTGCAGACGGTAGATCTTTTTTTTGTTTAAGTTGCCCAAAATCAAATATTTACGAAGAAATTAACATATTAAACTTAATAATTCAGTAAAATAATATGAAATATTTCTTTTTCTTTCATTTGTATATAAAATTCTTTCTTCTTCTAAAGCTCTTAAATATCTATTTGCTTGTGTAATAGATAAATTTAAGCTTTCTGCCATCTTTTTCGATGTGATTATTGGATTTTCAAAAATAACACGTACGAGTTTAGGCGTTAAAACCGAATTAGTTATTTGTTCAACTTGTTGCGTGATTTTTTTATATAGCTCATCAATATTTTGAATAAATTTAATATGCTTTTTTGCTTGAATTGTACATTTTTGCAAAAAGAATTTAATCCATAAATTATAATTACCTGTTCTAGTCTCAGTTAAAGAATTATAATAAAGATATTTATCATCTTCAATTGCCTCACTAATATAAAATAATGGTGCACCAATCAATCCAGCATAACACAAATATATTGGAATTAATATTCTTCCTATTCTTCCGTTGCCATCTTCAAAAGGATGAATTGATTCAAATTGAGCATAAATAACAGCACACTTTACTAATGGATGTATAATAAGACTATCATCATTAATAAAATTCATTAAATCATTCATATATTCTTGCGTTTCCTCAACTTTTGGAGGGCTATAAACTCTAATGTTAGCTCTAGCAATATAATTATTGACTTTTTTATAATCTCCAATCGTAATACCAGCTTTAATATTCTTGACGTTAGAAAACATCATTTTATGAATATCTTTTATAACTTCATTCGTAAAGCCTTCATATTTCACCAATCTTGTCCCCTTTTTTAAAGCTGATGTATAATTTTTAAATTCTGTTAATTCAACTGATTTTTCTTCTGGAAATAATTCACCTTGATAATAATCTTCAATTTTTGTATGAGTTCCTTCAATTCGCAACGATGAAACAATTTCATTAATTTCCATTTTAGGTAAATAAACACATTTTTCCAATCTTGAATCTTCAATTTTTGTTTCAAATATAGAAATATATTTAACCGCCTCCAATAATTCAGGCAAAAATTCGTCTGAAGAAATTTTCCTTAGTTGTTCATTACAAAAAGGTAGTACATCATTCATTCTTACACCTCTTTCCATTTAGATTATATCATTTTTTAATTTTTTGTAAATACTTTAGTGTGCATATTATTAAAAAAATGCACACTAAAAGTTTCTTTATGCATAATAGTAGTCATTTTTTTGTTTAAATGAAAAAAATCAGCAGTTGTACATAAACCACTGATTCTAACAGTTATTTTTTAATAACTTCCATATTAACTTTTCCATCAACTTTTATAAAACATGATTTTTTTATACAATGCCATAGCAACCTTTTTAAAATTATTCATGTCATCGTTTGATAATTGATTAACATTGATACATTCACATTTATTAATAATACAACCTATATGTTGTCTATTTCTAAGAATATAACCAATTGTAGAAATGTCCCATTTATAATAATATTCCGGATTAGGCTTTAACCCTCTATACTTGATATTATTTAAATCACCATATTCAAAATATTTTCTATAAGAAGACGTTATTATTTTATCAGCCTCTAATTTCTTAGCTATTTTATAATTAGATTTTCCTTTAATTTATTCTTCAAATATTCTTTTTACAATGGATGCCTCTTCTTCATCAATTAGCCAATTTCCATTACCATCCTCAGTATAACCTAAAATCAAACCTTTTCTACAAGATAATGAAACTTGAGTAGCTTTACGTTTTACTGTATACATCATTTTTCTTCTAATATCTTTAATATAAAGGTAATTGAAGTTTTTTTTATATAACTTCATCACCAATACCATTTATTGAATCAATATTATCATTAATAGCAATAAACCTAATTTCTAAAGAAAGGAATATTCTCTCCAAATAATCTCACATTAAATACAAATTTCTTCCAAGGCGTGATAAATCTTTAACAATAATAGTATTAATTATATGGTTCTTAGTCTAATTCTTTCTTTATCTCGTAGCATAATGTTGATTTTCCAACCTATCTAGCACCAGTAAGTGTGACAGGATATATTATAGATTAGTATTTTTTCCAGTTCAACTGGAAATTTTACTAACTTTTCTATAAGTAAAGCTATTTTAAAAGGAAATGCTTAGAAAAATCTCCTTGCTTAACATATTCAAAGATTTTTTCATCTATCTTTCTTTTATTATTTTTATTAATTAATAATTCGTCTGCTATTTCAATATTATAAACTGCCAATTGTTTTTTATATAGTTCTGTATAATCAAGAGAAATATCCTGCTCTTCATTTATTACTTCATCATATATTTCATCATTATAAGTTATCTCATTATTCATAAATCCTACATTATTATTTTTCTTAATCTCACTTATAATAAAAATAGCATTTGAGCCTTTAATAATATTTCCTTTAGCATCATATATTTCTCCTGTTTCCATTAATTGCCTAATGATACCCTTAGCCCTTTTAGAACCTTTTTCATAATTGTCAATACAAATAATCGGAATTTGATATTTTGCTAAATGCTTTGTTAGAATTCCATCATCGTCATAACCAACATATCCAGGAGGCGCTCCAATTAATGATGTCATCGAAATTGTATCACTAAATTCTCTAAAATCTAACTTTAAAACCATCTCATCTGATGATTTAAATAAATTAATACAATCAGCTATTAAAATATTTCTTTTTTCCTTAGAGCCATTATATTTAATTTTTAAAAGCGTATTAGAGCACATTAAATTGTTACTTGCTAAAAAAACATATTTTTCTAAGCACTTATAATGTGGATTGTAAGCTTTAACCTCATTACAGCCGATAAATCTATCAATTGTTTTATCTATTGTATTTTTATTAACGTCTTCCTTATTTATTTTTGCATAAGTTAATGTATCATCTAAAATATCAATACATTTGTCAGGACGATTTCTCGAAGGAATTCTTCTATTGCTTTCACATATTAAATAATCTAAATATTCATCACTTATTTTTACATTATGAAAATTAGAATAATTATCCCTAATGCCAAAAACAATTGTTTTAGTTTCCTCAAGTGATGGTTCTAAAACATAAATCGGCTGAAATCTTCTACAAAGTGCTTTATCGTTAGACATAGATTTATGATATTCCTCCAAGGTTGTCGCACCTATTATTTTAATATCACTTCTTGCTAAATAAGGCTTTAGCATATTTGCAATATCTAAATTACCATCAGTTGTTCCTGCACCCATAATAGTATGAATTTCATCAATAAATAAAATTACATTTTTTTTAGTTAAAATTGTTTTAGAAAATTCATCAAAGCGTTGTTCAAAATCACCACGATATTTTGTACCAGCAAGCATTGAGGTTAAATTAAGAGAAATCACCTCCATGGGTGAATTTCTTTTAGCTAATAAATTAGCATAGCCTTCAACTAAGGCCGTTTTACCTACCCCCGCATTACCAATTAGCAAAGGATTACTTTTTGTTTTCCTATTCAAAATTAAATCCATTCTAAATAATAAATCATTTCTACCTATAAATGGCATAAGTTCGCATTTTTTTGCCATATTTGATATATTTTTTACATATGCTAATTCTTCACTCTTATTGAATTCATATATTTCCTTAACATCTAAAATAAGGCTTTCAATATCTAATCCTAAATCAACTAAAATAGAACAAGCAATTGAACTTGGATTCATCAAAATAGCCATAAATAAATGTTCATCATCAATAGCCTTATTTCCAGCTAAAAGCTTAGCTTGATGAATAATCGTATCCATTGTTTTATTATATTCATTTTTATTTTTTCTAATTATATATAAATTACTAGAGGCCTCTATTACCTCTTCTTTTTTTACATCATATTCTTCTAAAATAAAATGACATAAGCTATCCTCTACATCATACATAGCTTGAATTAAAAATTCACTACCACAGGAATATATTCCTGCATCATTGCTTAACTTTTTTGCGTTATTTAATATTTCTTCGGCTTTTTTACTAAATTCATTTTGCATACTCCGACCTCCATACAATGATATTATATGTAGGTATGGCCTCTAACATACAAATTAAAAATCTCTTAAATCTTCTATATTTTTCTTGTTTTTTTAATTATTTGTCTTATAATTGAAGAAAACGGAGGAATTTAAAATGAAAGATTATATTTTAAGGAAATTTCTAAAATATGTAAAAATAGATACTATGTCAAGTGATGAAGCAAATACTACTCCATCTACAAAGAAGCAATTTGATTTAGCTAATGTCTTAATTGAGGATTTAAAGGAATTAGGGCTTACTGATATTAAGCTTAATGAATATGCTATTTTAACCGCTACATTAAAATCTAATTGTGATTCTAATTTAAAAATCGGCTTTCTAGCTCATATGGATACAATACCTGGCTTTAGTGGTACAAATGTTAAGCCAAATGTGATTGAAAATTATGATGGCCGTGATATCGAGCTTAACAATATTACAATCTCAAATAAAGAATTTACTTTTTTACAAGATTTAAAAGGTCAAACAATTATAACAACCGATGGCACAACCGTCCTTGGTGCTGACGACAAGGCAGGAATTGCAGATATTATGGGAATGCTTTATTATTTTCATACCCATAAGGATGTTAAGCATACTGAAATCAAAGTTGCCTTTACGCCAGATGAGGAAATAGGTAGTGGTATTCATAAATTTAATGTTAAGGATTTTGATTGTGATTTTGCTTATACAGTAGATGGTGGTAGACCAAATGAAATTAATTACGAAAATTTTAATGCTGCAAGCGCAATAGTAACATTTAATGGTGTAGATATTCATCCTGGTAGTGCCAAAGGCCATATGATTAATGCTGCAAGAGTAGCTATTGAATTTGATTCACTTCTTCCTTGTAATCAAAGACCAGAATATACCGACTGTTATGATGGCTTTAATCACTTGGAGGAAATGAAGGGAACTGTATCTAATGCTACCCTATATTATATTATAAGAAATCATGATATGAATAAGTTCAATGAGCAAAAAAAGCAATTTCAAGCAGCTATTTCGTTCATTAATAATAAATATAATAATGTTGCTAGTCTAGAAATTCATGATTCATATTATAATATGAAGGAATTAATCATTAAAGACGATCGCTGTATTAAAAGAGCAGTTAAAGCTATAAAGGATATGGGCCTTGAGCCACAATTTACGCCTATAAGAGGTGGAACTGATGGTGCACAGCTAACCTATATGGGACTTAATACGCCAAATTTAGGTACTGGCGGCTATAACTGTCATGGACCATATGAGCTATGCTCACTTGATGAAATGCAAGCCGTAAGTAATATTTTAATTAAGATTGCTAAGGAAGAATAAATTATGGAAAAAGCAATACTTGTTGGGGTTAAAATCAAAGGAACAGACACTGATTTAAAATATAGCTTAAATGAATTAAATAATTTAGCAACAGGCTTAAACTATCAGGTTGTTAATGTATTAACCCAAGCCTTAGACAAGCCAACTTCAAACTTTTATATTGGTGCTGGTAAGGTTGAAGAATTAAAAATAATGCTAAATCAAACCGAAGCAACCACAATTATTTTTGATGATGAGCTATCACCATCACAAATTCGTAACCTAGAAAATGCCTTAAATGTCACAATAATGGATAGAACCTTTCTAATTTTACGTATCTTTGAACAAAGGGCAAGCACTACCGAAGCAAAGCTAGAAATTAAGCTAGCAATGAATAAATATCTTCTTCCAAGAGAAATATCTAAATGGGGTGAGGATTCAAGAGAAGGTGGTACCAGCGGCTCGTTAAGTAATCGTGGCTCTGGTGAAACCAAAAGAGAGCTTAACAAACGAATGCTTGCAAATGAAATAGTGCAAATTGAAAAGGAATTAGCTAAAATTCATCAAATGAAGGATAGACAAATTCAAAAAAGGAAAAGAAATCAAGTACCAATTGTTGCCCTAGTCGGCTACACAAATGCTGGAAAAAGCACAACAATGAATACTCTTATTAATTATTTAACTAGTGATAATAAAAAAGAGGTCTATGCTGAAAATAAGCTTTTTGCTACCTTAAACACCTTTAATAGACGTCTAACAATAAAAAAATGTGAATTTGTTTTAGTAGATACCATAGGCTTTGTTTCAAAGCTTCCTCATGATTTAATAAGTTCCTTTAAAACAACCTTAAAGGAAATTCAAAATGCTGATTATATTCTGCACATTGTAGATATTTCCTCACGCTATTTTTTAGAACAAATCAATATTACAAATAAGGTTTTAAATGACATTGGTGTAAAGGGAATACCTATGCTTTATGTCTTAAACAAATATGATATGTATGATGATCAAAATACCCAAATTGTTGGCATAGATAATTTACCATTTTCAAACAAATCGCTACTTAATATTGACGTCCTTGTGGATAAAATTTACAAGCATATAAAACCAAATACTAAAAATGTCAAGCTACTCATTCCTTATAGTGAAGCTAAGATATTAAATTATTTAATCGAAAACACTAATATTTCTAAAAAAAAATATAGTGATAACGGAATCTATCTAGAGCTAGAAATTGCTGCTAAGGATTATAAACTTATTGAAATGTATGAAATAGATGAAATAACATCATAATAAAAGCCGTCAAAAATTGACGACTTTTTTCTATTCTTCTACATTTAAATAAGCCTTAATAATATTTTTTACATTATTAAAATCATGTTCCTTACATACCTGATCCTTTATTCTAGCACTTCCAGGCATACCTTTTAAATACCAACCAACATGACTTCTCATCTCAAGCATTGCAAGATGCTCACCCTTTAGCTTTAATAATCTTTCATATTGAAGCATTATTGTATCATATATTTCTTTTTTTGTAGGCTTATCGATTATTTTACCATCATTAAAATAAGCATTTAGCTCCCTAAAAATAAAAGGATTACCAAGAGCACCTCTACCTATAGCAATAGCATCACAATTTGTTTCTTCAAACATTCTTTTGGCAGAAGCTATATCAACAACATCACCATTACCAATTACAGGAATGCTTACTGCTTCCTTTACCTTTTTAATCCACTCGATATGAGCACTTCCGCTATAAAACTCTGAACGACATCTAGCATGAACACATATAGCACTAGCTCCAGCCTTTTCAATCATCTTGGCATTTTCAATAACATTAATATGCTCTAAATCCCAGCCAAGTCGTACCTTCACTGTTACAGGCTTTTTCACAGCAGAAACTACAGCCTTCGTAATTTCATATACATTATTAGGATCAACTAGAAGGCTTGCACCAGCATGAGCCTTTTTCGCTACCTTATTAACAGGACAGCCCATATTTATATCAATGATATCAGCATCAGAATTATTATCAATAAATTTAGCTGCATTAACAAGAGTCTCAATATCACCACCAAATATTTGCATACTTATTGGATGTTCATTATTTCCAACTCTTGTCATATTCAAGGTTTTAGCATTTTGATAAGAAATAGCCTTATCACTAACCATTTCGCATACAACTAGACCTGCTCCCATTTCCTTACAAATGGTTCTAAAGGCCTCATTACAAATTCCCGCCATTGGTGCTAAAACCAAATTATTTTTTATTTCAATATCTCTAATTTTAAAACTCATATTTATCTAATAATGGCTTAATCTCTTTTATAGGTAACCCTATTACATTAGCCAATTCTCCTTCATATTTTAAAACCAAGCTTTTACCGATGCCTTGAATTGCATAAGCTCCTGCCTTGCCGAAGCATTCCTTAGTTTTTATATAATCATAAATCATTTCATCACTTAATTCTTTAAAATAAACTAGTGTTTTTACATAAAAATTAATCATTTCACTTTGATGAAGTATACATACTCCTGAAACAACCTCATGAGCCTTACCACTAAAGCTCTTAAGCATTTTATAGGCATCAAGCTCATCCTTAGGCTTACCATAACAAATATTATTTAAGTATACCGTTGTATCGCACCCTAGGATAACATCATCAAGATGATTCTTTTTTATTTCAAAGGCTTTCTTATAGCTAGTATTTAAAACATTAGTATATACATCAAGCTCATTTGAAAAGCTTTCATCAATTTCTGCAGGTTCAATTATAAAATCATAGCCTTCATTTTTTAATATTTCAATTCTTCTTGGTGAAGAGCTAGCTAAAACTAATTTCATTTTTCTTACATCCTTTTCTAACAATCTAAATAATTATAACAAATATCTATTCCTCATTCAAGAATATTTAATGTAAATAACAAAAAATGACATAATAAACTTTACCCATTTTATAAAATAATTCTTGAGGTGAAAATATGAAAAAAAGTATTCAAAGACTGATGATTATATTATACATAGGTATTTCTTATTTGCAATTAAATGATGCACTATCATTATATCCATTTACCTTATTAGGAATTTCCTTATTATTTATAAATCCTCTTTATTCATTAATTCTTATAATTCCTATAATCAAATTAAATATCTATGGCAAAGCCTATTTATTAGGATTAATGATATCAATATTTTTAATTAAATATGTTGTTCATAAAAAGAAATTATTCATCATTTTAATACTTATTATTTATACCACCCTATTCTTTTATATTAGACGTTTTTACATTCTAAATATCTGGTATAATTTAAGCTTTTATCTTTGTGCATTAATTTTAAATACCATAATTTTATATTTAACAAACATAAGTAATGATACTAAGACAATTCTTGATGAACGTCTGATATATTTGATTAATTTATTGATAATTTTTGCAATTTTATTAATAAACAAGCCTAAATATTATAGCTATCAGCTATTATTTTTAACATTTTTTATAACCAAGTATTCAGGCTATTATAACTTAATTCTTATCCCCTTTGTTTATTTTTTTAATAAGACATATACAATAGAATTCAGCTTATATTTAATTTTAATGAACTATAAATCAATTCTACTATCATTATCATCACTAATACTATATTATGGCTTAAATAAGCCACAATTAAGCATATATGACCTAGTATTTATTCTTATTTTTTTAGTAATCAACATAATTCACCAAAAAGTTTCAGCAAGGAAAGTTACTATAGAATCTAATAACATACTAGCAAATGATTTTAAGGATTATTTAAATACCTTGGATATCTTATTTATCACCAAAAGGGGTAATGAAGAAAAATTACATAAAATCAAAAAAGAAATTGAAGAAAATTATTGTAAAAATTGTCATCATAAAAATGAATGTATGACAAAAGCTGGCATTCATTATTCATTCATAAAAAGCACTGTTCTTTATAATAGTGGCAATTATTTAAATTGTCCCTATTATTCAAAATTCACTAAAATTGATAATGACAATTACTTGAACTATTATTCACATGAAGCCTTAAAGAATCTATTTTATTCTTATCAAAATGATACTAAATTTTTAGACAATATTTATGATAAATATAACAAGCTATTTTATTTACTAAATAAAGATAAAATCAGATATCAAAATTTCATTCCATCTTATTATACCCTAAGCTTTAAAATTGAAATTTTTGATAATCCAAATATCATTTTAGGCTATTTTAAAAAAATGCTTAATTTTGTATTTCAAAGGTCATTTGTTTATAAGGTTGAAAACAAGTCATCATCGTTTTTTTTAACAGTAAAGGAAAAGCCCAATATAAAAATAACCTATGCAACTGCTATTTTAAATAAGCATAACAATTCTATAAGTGGCGATAATTATCTTATAAAAAAATGCTTTGACTCAAGAACAATTTTTGCGTTAAGTGATGGTATGGGTAGTGGTATTGATGCCTACAATTCTTCTAAAGAAATTTTAAGTATTTTATCAAATATGCTTAATTATCATTTTTCTATAAAAACAATGCTTAATTTTTTAAGCTACATATATGAAATAAAAGGAAATTATGAATCATATGCAACTCTTGATTTGTTAGAAATAAATGAAATCACCAAAGTCGCTTCTCTTTTTAAGCTTGGTTCAGCCTCAACACTTTTATTTTCTGATATCGATAAAATCTATGAAAATTCTTCTTTACCATTAGATTATACCGACTTAATTGATTCATTTACAATTAACTTAAAGACAAATGATATTATTTTATTACTGACAGATGGATTCACCGATTATTTAAGCTATCAAGATATAAAAGAAATCATTTATAATAATAAATTTGCTTCTACTAGCTTAATTGCTGATATGCTTTGTAATAAAATCAAGCAAAGCAATAAAGTATTAAATGATGATTGTTCCGTAATTGTCATAAAAGTAAATTGAAAGAATTAATAAAATGTGCTAAACTATAGTTTAGGGTGATGATTATATGATTAATCTAGTACGTGAATATATAAAAAAAGAAAATCTTATTTCTGATAATGAAGCAGTCGTTGTTGCGGTTAGCTGTGGTGCTGACTCAATGGCTCTTCTTGACATAATGCGACGTCTCAATTATAGGGTAATTATTGCCCATGTAAATCATCAAAAGCGTGAGCAGTCAAAAATTGAAGAGGAATACATAATAGATTATGCCAATAAAAACAGCTTACCAATTGAGGTTTTACATCTAGAATATAATCATAATAACAATTTCCACGATGAAGCTCACCATAAACGCTATCATTTTTTTGAAGAGGTTTTAAAAAAATATAATGCTAAATTTTTAGCTACAGCCCACCATGCTGATGATAATGCTGAAACCATTATTTTAAATACAATGCGCGGCTCTAATTTATTTGGCTATGGGGGAATTTCTGCAAAAATTGATTATAAAAATTATTCAATAATTAGACCACTTCTTTTTTTAAGTAAGGCTGATTTAGAAAAATATGATGAGGTAAATAATGTTAAGTTTTTCCTCGATGAATCAAATTTAGAAAATGATTACAAAAGAAATCGAATTCGACATTTTATTATTCCACTTTTAAAGGATGAATGTCCTGATTATTTAAATAAAATAACCGCCTACTCAAAGCAGGTTAAGGAGGCATTTAGCTTTATAAGAAATCAAAGTATAAAATACTTGGAAAAAACTAAAAATAATATAGAGCTTCCAAGCTTTAATGACTTTGACATTGCCTTAAAAAAGGACATTATATGCTTATTACTAGAAAGATATGAAATGGATAAAAATCAAAGAATAATTGAATCTATTCTAGAAATTCTTTCAAGTGAAAAAACCACCAATGCTCTCACACTAGCTGGTAATAAAGAATTTGTAAAAAGATATAATTTAGCCTACATCATAGAAAAAAATGATTATACAAATGACTCTATAGAAATAAATCTTAATCAAGAAGTCATTTATAAGCAAAAATATAGGTTTTATTTCACAAAAAATATTGGAAATACTAATGCAAAATATATCAAATTATGCTATAATAGACTAGCATTTCCTTTTATAATAAGAAGTTATAAAGAAAATGATGAAATTTTAATGCCATACGGGCATAAAAAAATTAATAGACTATTCATAGATAATAAGATTCCTAAGGAAGAAAGATTAGATATTCCGGTTATAGAAATGAGTAAGGAAATTATTTGGGTATATAATTTGGCTAAGTCTAAGATGGTATTAGATATGAAGGACTGTTATGATATTTATTTTGTATGTGAGGTACTGGATATTGAAAAATGATATTGAAAAAGTAGTTTTATCTGCAAAACAAATTGAGGGTATTTGCAAAAGACTAGGTGAGCAAATTAGTCATGATTATGAAGGAAAAAATCCATTATTTATTGGACTATTAAAGGGCTGTGAGCCATTTATAAGTGATTTATTAAAATTTGTGAGTATTTACTGTCAAATTGAATATATGAGGGTCTCTTCATACGAAGGAACACTATCATCAGGTCATATAATTATTAAAAGTGATATTACCTGTGATTTAACAGGCCGAGATGTAATAGTTGTAGATGATATTGTTGACACAGGAAGAACAACTCTATATATTAGAGAATTACTTAAAAAGCGTGGAGCAAAAAGCGTTGCTGTATGCTGTCTACTAGATAAACCAGAAGGTAGATTAGTTGATGTTGATGTCGAATATATTGGTGACAATATTCCTAAAGAATTTGTTGTTGGCTATGGACTTGACTATAACGAAAGATATCGTAATCTTCCTTATATTGGTATTTTAAAAGAAGAAATTTATAAATAATTAAGGAGGATTTTTCGTGCAAGATAATAACAATCAAAATGGTCGTCCTAAAAGACGCCATGATATACTTTTATATGTATTAATTGCGGTTTTAATCATTGGCTTTTATTTTTTAATTCAAAGATTAATGCGTCCAGCAACAAAGGTATTAACATATAATGAATTTACTAGTGCTGTTAAAGCTGATACAATAACATCTTCTTCACTTGTTGCTTACCCAGTTGGTGGAGAAAATGAAGGTATGTTTAAAATTACTGGTCAATATAAGATTGGTGATCAAACATATCAATTTAGTGTAACTCTAACAACTAATGAGCTTGAGGAATTAAGAGCTAACGATAAGCTTAAGGATAAGCTTTATCTTGGAACTCTATCAAGCTTTAATATTTGGAATGTTATTTTAACATATCTTCCATTCATTTTATTAATAGGCTTAATTGTCTATTCAATGAAAAATGTGGGTGGTGGCAATAATAAAGCCTTTGATTTTGGTAAAAGCACTGCTCGTCTTTTAAGAGATAAGACTGTAACATTTAATGATGTTGCTGGCTGTGATGAAGAAAAGCAAGAGCTTGTTGAGCTAGTTGATTTCTTAAAGAATCCAGCTAAATATACGGAAATTGGCGCAAAAATTCCAAGAGGAGTTCTACTTTTTGGTCCCCCAGGAACTGGTAAAACCCTACTTGCTAAAGCAGTAGCTGGTGAAGCAAATGTTCCATTCTTCTCTATTTCCGGATCAGATTTCGTTGAAATGTTTGTTGGTGTTGGTGCTAGCCGTGTTCGTGATTTATTTAAAACTGCTAAGCAAAATGCCCCATGTATTATCTTTATTGATGAAATTGATGCCGTAGGTCGCCAAAGAGGTGCTGGTATGGGTGGTGGACACGATGAACGTGAACAAACCTTGAACCAGCTACTTGTTGAAATGGATGGATTCGTTCCAAACTCTGGTATTATTGTAATGGCAGCAACTAACCGTCCTGACGTATTAGATCCTGCTTTACTTCGTCCAGGTCGTTTCGATCGTCAAATAACAATTTCTAATCCTGATGTTAATGGTCGTGAAGCAATATTAAAGATTCATGCTAGAAACAAAAATCTAGATAAAAATATTCATTTAAATGAAGTCGCTCAAAGAATTCCTGGTTTTAGTGGTGCTGATATTGCTAACTTATTAAATGAAGCAGCTCTTCTTGCAGCAAGAGCTAATAGAAAGGTTATAACTTTAGCTGATATTGATGAAGCAACTGATAGAGTTATGATGGGTCCTGCTAAGAAATCACGTAAAATCACTGAACGTGAGCGTAGATGTGTTGCCTTCCACGAAGCTGGTCATGCTGTTATAGGATTAAAGCTTGATAATGCTTCTATTGTTCAAAAGGTTACAATTATTCCTCGTGGTCAGGCTGGTGGCTATAATCTAATGATGCCTGCTGAAGAAACATACCTTGAAACTAAACATTCATTAACTGATAGAATTACTGGTTATCTAGGTGGACGTGTTGCTGAAGAGATTGTTTTCAATGAGGTGTCAACAGGTGCTTCAAACGACTTCCAAAATGCAACAAAAATTGCTAGAGCAATGGTTACTGAATATGGTATGAGTGATTTAGGTCCTGTTCAATATGAGCAACCTCAAGGATCAGTATTCCTTGGTCGTGATTATCTAAAGGAAAAGAATTTCTCAGACCAAATTGCTTTAGAAATTGATAAGGAAACTAGAAGAATTATTGAAGAATGCTATGAAGTAGCAAGAAAAATAATTAACGAAAATAGACCTCTTCTTGATGCAATTGCAAATTACCTATTAGAAATTGAAACATTAACAAAGCAAGATATTGATGAAATTAATGCTACTGGTAAGCTAAAATGGTATGATGAAAAGAAAGCAAAGCAAGAAGCTATTAAAAATGGAGAAATAGTTCCTGAAGAAAAAAAAGAATTAGATGAAAAAACATCTAACCTTGTTGATCAAATAAATAAATCAAATGGAGAATTACCTCACTAATGAGAATTGATAAATTTTTAAAGGTTTCAAGATTAATTAAACGCCGCACCATAGCTAATGAAATAACTAAAAATGAGCGTATATTAGTTAATGATAAGCCTGTTAAGCCATCTTATCAATTAAAGCTTGATGATATAATAACCATTGAATTTGGTACAAAAATCATTAAGGTTAGAGTAAAATCAATAATTGATTCAACCAAAAAGGCAGATGCGTCTGAAATGTTTGAATTCATAAGCGAAGAAAAAAGAGAATTGTAAAATTCTCTTTTTATTTATCTATTTTGCGATTTACATAAATGAAATTTAAATTGGTTTTAAATTCATTAAAAAGATTATCATTACGACTACAACCAAATGCTACTGAAAATAGTCGATTATCATTAAATACTAATGAATATTTGCAAGAATTTTCAAATTCATCTATAACAAGTTCATACTCTGCTTCACAATAACTTTCTACAAAATAAAACCAGCATGAATATTTTATACCTTCAATTTCGCCACTGCCTGTTAATGTTACATATGAATCATTCCAAACAAAATCATCAGCATATTCTGATAGTCCTGTCATTGAATATAATTCTGCGCTTTTAGGATACATCAAGAGGCAATTCTTTTTTAGTTCTTCCTTACTCGTATTATACCATTTAACATTTTTAATATGTTCAACAAATTCTTGCTCACTATTCATATCATATTGTTTAAATACAATTGCTGAATCAGAATTACAACTACAAAAAGTAAGTATTAGTATAAACAAAATAATGACTTTTAATATTCTTTTCATAATATATTATTCCTCATCTTCATCACTATGTCTAACTTCATACCCACATCTACATATACTTATAGAAGGATCAAGATTGCAATCATGCATCTCCTTAACAACTATTCCGCACCAACAAGTTGCATTATGAAAATTACTTGATAATGTTTTATAATTAATATATGTGCATATATGATTACTGCTGCTTGTATATCCACACACACATAAATATTTGTCACCACTTTTATAGTTAGCAGCATGGATATGCGAATCACCTGTAACTCTTATAGTAACTTGGCCATTAATTAAACTAAAATTGTCTACAAAAAGCCAAATTTTATCGCTTTCGTGATATTTGTCGTCATCAACATAATATCCTGAATGTAAATATATGTACTTGTTTGAATATGCATAGGCTATTGCCATATGATTAGTTGGTTTGTTATCAAATTTACCACCTACCATAACTGGAAATCCTGCATTAATTGCACTTTTTGTATTTTTCTCAGCATTCCAAAATAAGTCATTTTTATTACAACTATAATTAAAACTAGTATAGCTATCATTTTCTAATCCTTGATTTTTCAAATATTCTTTGGCAATTAAAAGAGTATCTGAAAAACTTGTAGAATATTTTACTGCATCTTTAGCATAGACACCTAAATCTTTACCATAATTTATTAAAGTTTGCCATAATTCATCTTTGCTTCCAGGACTTCTCTTATAGTCATGCCAATCATTTGAAAATGTATCATTATTGTCTATAACTTCCCATTCCTCTTTAACAATTCTTTCATCATAAAAAGTATCTAAATACATTAAATATATTTGTAATGCAACAATTGAACAACTATCATCAATATTATTATGAAAATATGCTGTATAATCAAAATTAGATGCATCAACTCTATCAGTTCTATTTACAGTATATAAATTTTTAAAGTAATCTGCATTGGCAATTTCCTTATAACCTTCCGTTATATCATTATATTTTAATTTAGTTTCTCGCATATTATTAATATATGTACTCTGATAGTCCAAATATGTTTGATATTCATCTTCACTTAAAATATTGTTGGTCATTGAGTTAATAATAGTATCACTATTATATCTAAATAATAGATTATTTCCACCATAAATATCATATTCATATTGCCCAAGTAATGGAGAAAGCTGAACTAAATCATTAATATATACATCATATATCATATAATTAGAATCAATTTTAATCAATGCATATCTATTATTACCTAATAAATCGCACTTCATATCAACTAAACTGAAAACCTTTGGCTCTTGATAAACATTTTCAATAACTTTTGAAATATTATCAAGTTGAAATTCATTCAATTGATAATTACTTGGACTTGTCATATTTAATGACGATAACAAAATTCCTAAACTACTAACTAATTTCATAATACTTTACACCTCTTTTACTATATTATAGTATATGCAAATCAAATTGTAAATATTTTTTTAAATATTAATAATAATTAATGTCTATGTATAATGCATTGTTTTTTTATATTAAAAGAATGATGTTTTATAATAAAGCATCATTCTTCACATACATATTTATTTGACTAATACACCAATGTTATTTACATATTACTTTTTATCTATTTTGCGATTTACATAAATGAAATTTAAATTGGTTTTAAATTCATTAAAAAGATCATCATTACGACTACAACCAAAATTTACTGTAAGTTTTTTTTCATCATTAAGCATAAATGTATAACTGCAAAAATTCTCAGATTCATCTATAACAAGTTCATACTCTGCCTCACAATAGCTATCAGTAAAATAAAAACAACATGAATAATCTATACCATTTATTTTTCCTATTCCTCTTAGCGTTACATATGAATCATTCCAAACAAAATCGTCATCATATTCTGATAGGCCTGTCATCATATATAAATCTACGTTTTTAGGATACACCAAGATGCAATTCTTTTTTAGTTCTTCCTTACTCGTATTATACCATTTAACATTTTTAATATGTTCAACAAATTCTTGCTCACTATTCATATCATATTGTTTAAATACAATTGCTGAATCAGAATTACAGCTACAAAAAGTAAGTGTTAGCATAAACAAAATAATGACTTTTAATATTCTTTTCATAATAACCAACCATTCCTTTCTCTACCTCAAAGGCACACATAGTAATGAAAATAAATATACTATTTCTTTATTTTCAGACTAAGTACCTCCTCATCATAAATATTATATTATATTTTCTTTAAAATTTAAATATTTTTTGTTAAAAAAGACATCATTTTGATGTCTTAGGCAATTACCTCATATTTTAATACATTTGAAATGGTTTCACCATCTATTTGTAGTGCCTGAGGCTTTGAAAATTCAACAATAATATGATGGCCTTCTATTACCTCAACCATCTTTTTATGTTTAATATGTTCACCCTTAAATATAGATGGAAAAACAATTAGAGTTTTAATTTTTGACGAACCATATAAAACAACAGTTGAAACCTTATGCTCAATATCCATTCGATTTTGATTTGGAGCAACCATCATTCCTCCACCATAAAATCTTCCTTTCATTGTTGGAGCAAGCCATACCTTCTTATAATTCTTCTCTACTCCATCAACAACAACCTTTGCTTTTGGTGGCTTATAATGGAATAATAAGCCTTTAATTGCTATTTTCGTATAATTAACTGGCTCATTTGTTCTTTGCTGAATAATATCTCCTCTTTCACAGCAATAGCCATCAATTCCATAGCCTACACCATCAATAAAATAATATTTCTTATCATTAACAATAACAATAGGTAGATTTTCTAAATATTCATTTATTAATACAAGTTCATCACTTGCTTTATCCTTAATATCATTATAAAAATCATTTCCAGTACCACTTGAATAAAAATAAACATTATAGCTTGGCTTTTTACCATTAATTTTATTAACAAAATGATTTAATGTTCCATCACCACCAACAAGGAAAACCTCGTCATCCTCAGTTAGAGATTTAAGCTTACTTTCATATAAATCATCCTCCAAAACATTAATCATCTCTACATCTTCTTGAAGCTTATTCTTTAATGCATCTATTTTATCTCTATTTTTACCATTATGTGAGCTTGGGTTATAAAATATATACTTCATTTATTTTTTCTCCATCTTTTCTTTAACAATTTCTGAAATTTCTGCTGTATTTAAATCTTTTATTTGTTCATAATCGATTACATCAATTTTTATATTTACCTTAGTTCTTTTCCAAGGAAAATTCTTATGTATTTTATCAAAATTAGTTAATGTACAAACAACAATAGGCACACAAGCCTTTAATGCAATCTTAAAGCAGCCACTTTTAAATGGTAATAGCTCTTGATTATGATTTCTTGTTCCTTCCGGACTAACACCAACTGAATATCCATTTTGAGTTATAAAATCACTAGCCTTATTAATCGTTTTAATTGCCTCTCTAGCATTTTCACGATTGATAGGTAAAAAGCAATTACGCATCATATAACGATTGGCAACAGGAATATTGAAATTCTCTGGCTTAGATATTTGAACAATTTTCCATTTAGCAAATTTATAGCTAATAACCATTGGATCAAATTTTGAACGATGGTTATAAACAAATAAGCAAGGTTTATTTGGCACCTTATTCTTACCATCGATTTTCACCTTGACTCTACCATAATCACTTAGTACCTCTAATGATAAATTAAATACAAATCGATAGAAGGGATTTAATTTATCATATTCTTTTTTCTTTATCGTAAGTGAAGAAAGCACTAAAAATAAAAAATATAATGCTACTAAGCAAATATATGAAGCGATGAAAATAAGAATTGGAATATAAATCATATACCATTTATTAATTCCTACAAGGCAAGAAATTAAAATAGCTAATACAATGCTTAAAGCTATATTAATTTTTTTAATCACAAAAATCACCAACTAACATCATACAAATTGTTAAGTATATTATACACAATTATTATCGAAAAATAAAGAAAAAACACACAAATTGTGTGCTTTTGTCATTTAGTGTTTAAAAGAAAATCCTCTTCAAGCAAAATCATCGCTCTAAAAATATCATGCTTAGATATAACTTTAGGGTAATCAGTCATATGCTTATTATTCATTGCTTGTTCGCTTATTTTATTAATTAATGATGTTTTCATTTTCAAATCAATGAGCCTTGTTGGATAACGATTATCCTTTAAAAAATCATAGGCTCTATACATATCATTACTTTTTTCAATAATTAAATTAACCAATATTCCAAATGGTAAGGCTTCATTTTCCAAATTAAGAATACCATAATCATCTATTTGATTTATAGCTTCGCAAATAGAACTAGCAAGACCATTATAATATTCCTTATTTATTAAAATAGCTACATAGCCCATAAGAACTATTGAATCTAAAATTAACTTGTGAGTATGGCCATTTTTCTTAAAGCTATCTAAAGCTATTTTACCACTAGTAAAAACATCTCTATTAATTTGTGATAAAATGGTAGTAGCAAGTCGATCCTCATATGTTAATTCCATACCTCTTGATTTAAATAAAATTTCATAGCTCTTGCTGAAAATATAGCCAACTCCTAAATAAAAATACATATAAGGAGCATTTATTATTATATCATCGTTAATAAATGTATGCTTAACAATATCCTTTATAAAATAGGGGATTTTATCAATATAAGCGACATCGCTAACTGCTGCAGGTGTTGAAGAAATTGTTGGAAATGTAAAAACCGGCTTATTAAGCTCATAGCCTAGCATTTTAACAGTATCAATTGCCTTTCCACCACCAATAGCGAAAAGCACATCAGAGCCTTCAACATCTTTATTTTTCTTTAAAGCTTCAACATTTTCCATTTTGGCAGCATTTCCATATATAATTGGCTCACTTACATTTAAATCACCTAAAAATTCTTTAATATAGGGCATTGCATATAATAAAGCCTGCTCGCCACCAATTATTGCTACACTATTACCATACCTACTTACAACCTCATAAATATCCTCATATGAAGTAGAATATCCCGGTAATCTAATATTCATATGACCATCTCTTTTCTTAATTTTTATTATATCATACAATATTATTTTTTAGTATTATTTTTAATTATGTTATCATATATTTTATTGGTGAGCAAAATGAATAATTTATTTATTATTAGTGAAAATGAAATAGAAGCCTTAAATGTTACAAAAATAATTGCTTTAAATGATAAAGAAATCAAATTAAAAATTAAAGAAACAGTATATATAATTACAGGTGAAAATTTAGAAATGATAAAAATATCTGATGGTAATGATAAACTAAATATTAGCGGAAAAATGTATAGTATAGCAACAGAAAAAAATAAGACAAAGGAATCAATTATCAAACGCATTTTTAAATGATTACTATAACTCAATTACTACAAATATTATTTAATATTTTTTTTGGTGCAAATCTTTATATTGCTTTATTTATATTACTATTTAAAATAAAATATAAAGAAATGTATTTACCCTATTTTATCATTATTGAGGCATTATTTTATGCACTTTTGTTAGAAAAATTAAATTATGATTTTAGAATAATCTTTATTCCTTTTATAGCAATAGGCTTTTATATTACTAATAAATTATTTAAAGGTAGCCTTAAAAGAAATCTAATTAATTTTTATGCCGAGCTTGACTACTTACTTAAAATTATTCTAAAAATATTAAAATTTATTTTAATACCTCCACTATTTCCAATTATTAGAAAAAAATATCATAAGGTATTTTATAAAAGACGCCTAAAAAGGTGTTTAAAAAGGAAAAAACGCCAAAATATTTATAATCTATATTAATTAAGTGTTGGAAATAGCCTATAAATATGATAAAATAAATAATTGATAGTATTTTATTATATTTAATTTAATGGAGGTAAAATATGGATAATTTAACTGAACAAGAGCTTGTAAGACGAGGCAAGCTTGAAAAATATAAAGAATTAGGTATTGATCCATTTGGTCATGCCTATAATACAACTCATCATAGTGATGAGGTAAAAAAACTAGGACAAGGCTATTCTCATGAAGAGCTTGAAGAAAAGAAAATTGAAGTAAGCGTAGCTGGAAGAATTATGTTCATCCGTAAAATGGGTAAAGCTTCCTTCTTTTCTATTCAAGATAAAGCAGGCTTCATTCAAATCTACATTCGTAAGGATGTAGTTGGTGAAGACCAATATAATTTATTTAAGATGGCAGATATTGGTGATATTGTTGGTATTAAAGGAAGTATTATGCTTACTCAAACTGGTGAAATCACTATTAAATGCGAAGAATATACTCATTTAGTAAAGGCTCTAAGACCACTTCCTGAGAAGTTTCATGGCTTAAGTGACGTTGAGGAAAGATATCGTCGTAGATACCTTGATTTAATAATGAATCAGGATTCTAAAAGAGTTGCACTTCTTCGTCCAAGAATTATTCGTGCTATGCAGGAATATTTTGATAATGAAGGATTTATCGAGGTTGAAACCCCAGTTCTTCAAAACATTCAAGGTGGAGCAACAGCTCGTCCATTTATTACCCATCATAATGCCTTAGATGCTGATTTCTATTTACGTATTGCAACCGAATTACATTTAAAAAGACTACTTGTAGGTGGACTTGAAAGAGTTTATGAAATTGGTCGTATTTTCCGTAATGAAGGAATGGATCGTACACATAACCCTGAGTTTACAACTGTTGAGCTATATCAAGCATTTGGTGATTTAAAATCAATGATGGAATTATGTGAGGGTGTAATTAGAAGCTCCGCTTTAAAGGTAATCGGAAAAACTGAATTTAAAAATCCATTTGACCCTGATGGTGAATTAATTAATATTGAAAAGCCATTTAGAATTGTTACAATGTGTGATGTAATTAAAGAACAAACAGGTGTTGATTTCAAGAATAATAATTATACATTTGAGGAAGCCGTTGAGCTTGCTAAGGCACACAACGTTCCAGTTGAACCTCACTTTATTTCTGTTGGTCACATCATTAATGCTTTCTTTGAGGAATATGGTGAAAAAACTTTAATTCAGCCTACATTCCTTTGTGGTCATCCAATTGAGATTTCACCTTTAACAAAGAAAAATCCTGATGATCCACGCTTTGTTGAACGCTTCGAATTATTTATTGGCGGTAAAGAATTTGCTAATGCTTATACTGAATTAAATGATCCAATTGATCAAAAGGAGCGTTTCTTAGAGCAGTTAAAGGAAAAGGATGCTGGAAACGATGAAGCAAATGAAATGGATACTGATTTCGTAGAAGCATTAGAATATGGTATGCCTCCAGCTGGTGGTATTGGAATTGGTGTTGATAGACTTGTTATCTTCTTAACTGAGTCTCAATCAATTCGTGATGTAATCTTATTCCCACAAATGAAAACAAGATAGAGGATAATATGGATATTTATTCAGATTATGAAAGTTGGAAAAAAGACGAGGAGGATTTCCTCCTTAGTCTTATTAGAACCAAAAGTAAAAGCATTTCCCGCTTTACCCAGGTAATAGCTGTTGTTGATTACCTATATATGAAGCAAAAATCCCTAAATATGCCTTTAGATAGTGATGAAGAAAATATTTTTAGTGTTGGCTTCGATTATATCTATGATCGCATCTTAACTCTTAAAATGCAATATGAAAATAATTTTAATAAGGATATAATTCTTTTCAATAAATTTGAAAAGTCACTAAATCTTCTTCTTTATATTAATGATTTTCAGGATGAGCTATTAAATGCTACTGATGACATTGATAAAGATATGGACAAGCTAAATGAATTAGAGGATAAGGTGCTAAAATCACTTGAAGCCCACATTGATGTTGAGGATGGTATGTTTGTTCTTCTTGATGAGGAAACAAAGGATATGTTTAATAGACATCATATAGAATTAAATCTAACTGAAGAAATTTTCTATGAAATAGCTATCCATTACAATATTTATAAGGAGCCAGAGGATTTCGGCTTTGAAATTGGTAAAAGAAATGGAAATTAAGCTAGCAACAGTTTCTGATATTGACTCAATAATGGAAATTATTAAAAATGCTAAAGACTACCTAAAAGCCCATGGCTCTATGCAGTGGAATGAAGCTGATGGCTATCCAAATGCTAATACATTTTTAAATGATATTAAAAATAATTTTTGTTATATTGCAATTGAAAATAATTACATATTAGGCGTAATGGCTCTTGTTAGTATTCCTGATATTACCTATGAAAAATATGATTTTTGGCAATTTAAAAATTATATTTCTATTCACAGAATTGCCATTGACCATAATATTTATCATAAAGGTGTGGCAGATAAATTAATTGAGTTTGCCATAAATTATGCTAGATTTAACAAAATATCTTCAATTCGTTGTGATACCCATAAAAAGAACATCCCTATGCAAAAGCTTTTGGCTAAGCATAGCTTTAAATATTTAGCAGAAATAACACTTGCAAACAATAATCAAGATAATCTTAGACTTGCATTTGAAAGAGAGGTATGAAAATGAAGGTTCTTCTTTATTTTGAAAAACAAAATGTAATAAAGCAAAGCGGAATCGGACGTGCCCTAGTTCATCAAAAAAAAGCATTAGAATCTGCTGGAATTGAATATACACTAAACCCTAATGATGATTATGACATTGCTCATATTAATACCTTATTTAGCGATTCTTACCGTGTTTTAAAAAAATGCAAGAAAAAAGGTATTCCCGTAATTGTTCATGGTCATTCAACAGTTGAAGATTTTAGAAATTCATTTAGGCTATGGACTATAGCTAAAATTCCTTTTTATCACTATATGTTTAAAATGTATAAAAATGCTGATTACATTATAACTCCAACACCTTATTCAAAAGGATTAATTGAATCCTACGATGGCGTAAATTGTAAGGTTTATGACATCAGTAATGGTATAGATTTAAATGATTATAGCTATGATCAAAATGCAGTTGATAAATTCAAAAAACATTTTAATATTAAAACAAAGCACGTTATAATCGGTGTTGGCTTATTTTTTGAAAGAAAGGGCATAATGGATTTCTTTAAATGTGCTGAAAATTTTCCGGATGTAACCTTCATTTGGTTTGGCCATTTGAATAAGCTAATAACACAAATTAAAATTAATAAGGCTATTAGACATCGTCCTAAAAATGTAATTATGCCTGGTTATATATCAGGAGATATTATAAAAGGTGCATTTCATAGTGTCGATTTGTTATTCTTTCCAAGCTATGAAGAAACTGAAGGTATTGTTGTACTAGAAGCTTTAGCATCTAAATTACCTGTACTTGTTCGTGATATAGGTGTTTATAAGCCTTGGCTTAAGGATGGCATATCTTGTTATATGGGAAAAAATAATGGTGACTTTATCAATAAAATTGACTATATTTTAAATAATGATAACTCTGAAATAATTAATAATGGCTATGAGGTTGTAAAAGAAAAATCCATTAGAAATATTGGTCAAGAGTTAAAAAAAGTTTATACGGAAATTATGCAAAAAAAAGATTCAAATTAATGAATCTTTTTTCTTTATTCTTCCTTTGGCTTTTTAATTCTTGCTAAATATTCTTTTAATTTAACAAAACCTGTTTTTTCTTTAATAACCTTCATAGAAGGGAATCGAGATGAAAATGATTTAAGAGACTTTTCAAAATTCTTAAGATTATATTTTTCTCTAAATTCTGTAACCTTCTCAGAAATAATTTCTTCTGATTTAGCAAGCATAGCCTTTAAATCAACAACCTTAATAGTTGAGAACACTGTATCAACAATCATCTCAGATAATAACACAGCTGAAATTGCATACACAAACACTGTATCTATTTTTGCGTACAGGTTTTTAAATATCGGATGAATTCCATACATTAAAATCATAACAAGTAACATAAATAAAGTAGAATTTAATAAACAAACTCTGCCTTTTATATTAAATTTATGATTTGAATAATCCCACCAACGCATATGGAATAGCTTTTCCATAACAAAGCTTGTTAAATATTCAAGCAGTGATGTTAAAAGCATACCACCAATAGCTACTACTATAAATCCCCAAGGATATTTTGTTAGCCAATCAAAGCATAAAATAACTATGACTGCTCCATAACCATATATAGGACAAATAGGAGCATATAAATAGCCTCTATTTACAAACTTCTTTTTAGGAATAGAACAATAAATTACCTCACATACATACCCAATAAATGCATATGTAAAAAAATACAGCACATACCGACATACTTCTAGCATATATTATAATCCTCCTTGATTTTAAATGTTTCTTTAAAGGAAACAACCTTATCACATATTGTAACAAGCCATGCTTCTCTTGAGGTTGGCATATGAAAAAGTGTTAAAGGCCACATATGGCTTCTAATTATATTTCTTGTTTTTTTATCAAGGTCATATACCTTTAAGGCATTATTTAAAGCAATTTTAGGGTGATTAAAGCCATGAAATCTTTTATGACCATTTTTATAATCTAATATATGCCAATCATATAGAAAATAATCATGAAGCAAAGCACCATATACTAGTGCCTTTAAATCATATTTTTCTTTTTTCTTATATGCTTTAGTAAAGGCTCTTAAAGCAACATGCATAACATGATCGTAAACACTAGTATTACCATGCTGCTTAAAGGCCATTTGCCTTTTAAACTCCTCAGTAGAAATAACCGGACCTGCTATTTCAAGAAATTCCTTATATATAGAAGAATCAATATTCATATTACATATTTAATAATTTCTTACAATAAGCAATTAATTCCTCATCCTTAGCATTAGCAAAGAAATATTTTTTAAATGAATCACGATCAATTGCGCCCATTAATAATTCATGATCAACATTCTTTAAAATATCAATCATCTTTGTATGAGTAACTTCCTTTACAGCATCTAAAATCTTTTTATTTCTTTGTTCAGGAACAACTCTCTCCTTTGGATAACCGCCACCAGCAGGCTCAGAGAAAAGCTTTTCAAAGCAGTTTTCCAAATTTAATTCTGCGCCCCAGCCAAATCCCTTAGCAAATGGGAAAGCACAAGCATTACCAGCATTAATTTGTGAAAAAAGATAAGCATCAGATGGTTCAACAATTAAACCACATAATACTCGGGGAAATGAATTACATGCAAGCATAGCTCCACTACCTGTACCACAACCAGTTATAACAAAATCAGCAGCTCCAGAATTGATTAATAAGCCAGCAAGAATTCCATTTTGAACATAAGTTAAAGGCTTATCATCGGCACCAAACATACCATAGTTATCAACAGTATGACCATATTTAGCTGCTACCTTATTTAAGGTATTATAAACAAGCTCATTTTTGCTTGCTTGACTATTTTCGTTAATTAAAGCAATTTTCATTTTTAAAATCTCCTATCTATTGATGATTATATTATATTATAATTTCCAATAAATTACAATCTATATTACCTCAAAAACATTTTTATTAGCTTGTCATTTTTCTTACTATAAGGAGCATAGCGCATGGGTAAATCAATATGCGTATTCTTATTTACAATGCTCTTATAATGAGAGAAGGTTTGAAAGCCCATAGCACCATGATATGATCCAATTCCACTTTCCTTATAGCCACCAAAGCGCATATTTGAGGTTGCTAGATGAATCACTACATCATTAATACAGCCTCCTCCAAAGCCAATATTATTAATATAAAAATCCGCCTTCTTTTTATCGTTTGTAAAGACATAAAATGCGAGTGGAGCATCGTGTTCATTAATATAATTTAAAAATTCTAAATTTTCTTTGTATCTAATAATTGGCATAACTGGGCCAAAAATCTCTTCACTCATTATTTTGTCAGTATATAAAACATTATCCATTATCGTAGGTTCAAGCTTAAGCTTATCTAAATCATACCTTCCACCATATATAACCTTATCATAATCAATAAGATCAATTATTCTTTTAAGATGTCTACTAGTAATTATATGACCATAGCTTTTATTTTCTAAAGGATTCTTACCAAATTGTCTTTCAATTTCAATCTTTACATATTTTATAAATTCGTCACAAACACTATCATCACATAATATATAATCAGGTGCAACACAGGTTTGTCCTAAATTCAAAAACTTACCAAATACTATTCTTCTAGCCGCAAGCTTTAAATTGACATTTCTATCAATAATACAAGGACTCTTACCACCAAGCTCTAGAGTCATAGGTGTCATATATTTTGCTTGAGCCTCATATAAAGCATTACCAACTTTTTTACTACCTGTAAAGAATACATAATCAAATTTAGCATTCATAAGTGTTTTATTCTCTTCAATGCCACCAAAAATAACATAAGCCTCTTCTTTAGAAAAAATCTCACTAACAATCTTTTTAATTACATTATTGGTATTAACACTATATTCTGATGTTTTTAAAATTACCGTGTTTCCGCAAGCAATTGCCTCACATAAAGGTTCCATTGCAAGTAAAAAAGGATAATTCCAAGGACTCATAATAAGGACATTACCATAAGGAAAGCTAAGCTCATAGCTCTTAGATTTAAATTGTGCTAACGGAGTTTTAACTCTTCTTGGCTTTAAGTATTTATTCATATGCTTTAAAATAAAAGAAATTTCATTAAGAACAAGACCAATCTCACACATATAGCTTTCAGTCCTACTCTTACCTAAATCCTTATAAAGACCTTCATAAATCAATTCAATATTATTTTTAATACTTTCAGACAATTCCTTTAGCTTCTTTTTTCTTTTATTTAAATCCAAGGTATTTCGAGCCTTAAAATAATTTCTTTGTGATTCCAATATACTTAATATTTCATTACTATTCATTTACATCACCAATTAAATAATACATTTTTTTCATTTGTTTTCTATCCCATAATTTAGGAACAGGATATAGTGGATTTGCTTCCTTAAGCGCATAACAAACAAGTTCATCTATATCATCCTTTTGTATTTCCTTAATATATTTAGGAATATGAAAATATTCATTCATCTCTTCAATTTTATTAATGACTATCTTTGCTCCAAAAGCAATTGATACATCTTTATCAAATAAGTTAGCATTTAAACCTAGCTTATATAAGTCCTTATGTATACATTTATCATATTCTTTTAAAACATATGGTAAAATTATCGCATTTGCCAATCCATGAGGTATATTATATTTTCCACCAAGAGAATGAGCAATAGCATGAACATACCCAACATAAGCTTTAGAAAATGCTCGTCCAGCCAAATGGGAGGCAACTAGCATATTTTTCTTTTCTTCAATATTATTGCCATCATATGAACCTTTTAAATTATCAAAAATAAGCTTGAATGCATCAGAAGCATCCTTCCTTGTATTTTTATTGCCACTTCTACCAATATAAGCTTCTATTGCATGAGTTAAGGCGTCCATTCCTGTTGTTGCAACAATATTTTTTGGCAAACTCAAGGTAACTGATGGATCCAAAACAGCATATTTAGGTATTAAAGGAAAATCATTAATTGCATATTTATGTCTTGTTTTTGAATCAACAATTACTGCAGCAAGGGTAGTCTCACTACCAGTACCTGCAGTTGTTGGTATAGCAATTAAAGTTGGAATTTTTTTTCTAACCTTTAATATTCCCTTTAATTTATTTAAATCGGCATTAGGCTTTACTACTAAAGCGCCAAGTGCTTTAGCACAGTCCATTGGCGAACCACCTCCAAATGAAATAATTGCCTGACACTTATTATTTTGATAAATTTTTAGTGCTTCATAAACATTATCAGTTGTAGGATTAGCAACAACATCATCATATATGCTATATTTAATATTATTTTCATTAAGATTAGCTATTAATGGTTCTATTAAGCCTAGTCTATTAATCGTCTTGTCTGTCACAATCATTACATTATTAAGCTTATTATTTTTAAGCACTACACTGATTTCCTTTAGACTATCTAAGATTTTAGGATCACGATATGGTAAAACTGGCAATGCTATTTTAAAGCATAATTGAAAAATTCGACAAAACATCTTATAAAATAGATTCATCATTCCCCTCCAAGCTTCTATAATAAGCACCAAGATTTCTGCAAATTATTTCTAATGCTTCATAAAATATTATTCTCTTTTCATCAGTTAAAGAGGCACCACCAGCAGCAACCGCTTTATCAATTTTTTCAATAACATTCAAAGCAATTTCTTTACCAGCTACTGTTAAAATAATTTTGGCTTTGTATTTTTTTCCAATATAATCAATCAATTTTTTTTCATAAAGCTCCTTTAAGGCTCTTGAAACAGCAGCCTTATCTTCAAGTATCTCTTTAGTTAATTCTGCTGATGTTATTTCTTCATTAAAATAAAGGTTGTTTAAAATTGCAGCATGAATTCCCTTAAGATTAAACTCGTCCATTTCAATATTCTTTATGGCACCTACATATCTATATAACATCAATATTTTTAATGTGAATTCATTAAATCTTTTTTCCATATTATCCTCCAGATGTTGATTTATCAACAATTATACTATTGACATTAAAAAAAATCAACAAAAAATTGTTATTTATTTTAAATAATTGTATAATAATCATATTCAAAGGTGATAATATGCATAACAATAATGTCTTTATCCATAAGCTGGTTAAGGCTATAGCTGATAGTCTAATTAAAATATTTATTCCACTTTATATTTTAAAGAAAACAAATAATATAAATATGTCTATGATTTATTTAATTTTGTTTTCTTCATTTGTCATGATTTTTATGACAATTTTAAAAAGATTTATTCAAAGATATTCCCTTATTTCTATTATAATTCATTTTATTCCTACTATAGCAGCAATGTATTTATTGTCATTAAACACAATTAATATTTATTTAATTATATTTGCCTCTATCCTAATGGCCTTAAGTCAAACGCTCTATTCTGTACCGATTAATATTTTATTTACATTTTCCGACTCCAAGGCCAATGTTTGTAAATTCGAAATACCAACAAATATTGGTAAGCTAATATTTACGCTTTGCTCAGGCTTGATGCTTGCAAATAATAAAATCAATTCATTTTTAATTCTTTCTAGTATTGCAACAATATTATATATAAGCTCAATAATACCATTAATTATTTCATATAAGGAAATAAAGTTCCATTATCTAAATAAAGAAGAAATTACAAACAAGGTAAAAATCAATAAATGGTTTATTATTTTTCATATAGCATTTGGTCTATTTCAGCCTGTAATGGATAACATTATTCCTTTATATTTATATATGAATGATCTATCATTTGAAAGTGTTACAATTATAATTGTTTTAATTGAATTGATAAAGATATTTATGAATTATTTAGCAAATATTTTAATTAAGCATAATAAAGGATTATTATCTGCTATTATAGGCTCAATTATGTTTTTTACATCAGCAATTTTAATGCTTATCTTTAAAAATAAAGTACTGCTATATATAACCTCTACTGCTTGTTCTATTTCATTCCCTTTAGTTTTTGTAATTATGTTTAAAAAATATTGCTTAAATCTATCTGAAAATAAAAACGTATTTTATGGCTTAACAAAGCGTGATTTAAATATATTTTCATTTAGACCACTACTTTATTCATTAAGCTTTATAGGTCTTGGTCTATATCCAACAATCATTATGGGAATTTGCTGTATTCCTTTAATGATAACATCAGAAATAAAAATTTTGAATAACAAAAAAAAGAATGCACATTAATTAAAATGTGCATTTTCTTTAGAATTTAACACTAAATTTACTACCTTCATTTAATGTACTTTCTACATCAATTTTTAAATTATTATTTATACAAATATGCTTAACAATCGCAAGACCAAGTCCTGTACCACCAAGCTCTTTAGATTTAGCCTTATCAACACGATAAAATCTTTCAAAAATTCTTGATATGTTTTCCTTACTTATTCCTATTCCTGTATCAGAAACACTAATTGTATTATCATTTAATTCTATTATAATTGTTCCGTTTTCTTTATTATATTTAATTGCATTATCAATTAAATTTCTAATTAAATGATTTAAATCAGTAGGAGAAATAAGCACATTAAAGTCATCACCAATAATTTTATAGCTTATATGCTTTTGATGCATATTTGGTATAAGTGATGATAATATGTCCAATGTAGTATTCTTAATTGATAGAACCTCTTTTGTCTCCATATTATTTTTTGCTTCCAGCTTAGATAGCTCGAGCATTTCAATAATAATTTGGTTCATTCGATTTGCTTCCTTAATTGTTTTTGCAGTAGCATCCTTAATCTCGTTTTCATCAGTAATAATGCCTTCTTCAATCATTTGCTGATAACCAATAATTGAGGTTAGAGGGCTCTTAAGCTCATGAGATGCATTGGCAAAGAAATCAAGCTTAACACGCTCAAGCTTCTTTTCATTTGTAATATCTACCATAAAAATAGAAACACCATTTTTATTATCATAAGAAGCAAAGGAATTTTTCATTGAATTAATACTAAATAAATAATGCTTACCATTGCTTTCAAAATTATAGGTTACATTTTTTTCATTATTTATAACATCTTCTATTATTTTCTGAAGCTTGATATCTCTTATTAAATATAAATAAGGCTTACCTACAATTTCTAAATTATTTATGTCTAAAATATTTAAGGCTTTAGAGTTAATTAAAACAACATCATTTAGGGCGTTTATAATAACTAAACCCTGAGCCATATTGTCTACTATATAATTAAGCTTTGCCGTTTCACTCTTTAATAAAAATATCTTTTTATCAATCAAGCTATGAATTTCATCAATTTGCATTGATAATACTTCAATATCATCAGAGGTGTTATCAACATTTTCACCAACAATATTTGAAATTTTCTTTATTTCCGTCTTTAAAGGAATTACCGCCTTTTTAGAAACATTATCCATTAAAATAAAGGATATGATACTTATTATAAACAGTGCTAAAAAGCCATAGCCTACTAAATAATTTACAATTGTAACAACAGAGGCCTCTAGTATTGCTACTCTTATATAAATATCATCCTTAAAGCCAGCAACATAAACCATTCTTTTTCCTAAAGAATTAGAATATCTAAAATAAACATTACCTAAATTCTTAAGCTCAGGACGATCTAGATGGTTTTCCTCTATTTCATCCTTTTTTGTATCATATAAAACATTACCATCTGCATCTATAAATGTAACTCTTACATCATTTATACTATTAGTCAAAAGACTTGAGGCATCAGCCATATTATCGCCATTATAGGCTTTTACAACAATTTGTAAATAATTGCTGATTTCCGTTTTTATATTTCTTTTATTAACATTGCTAACAATTAAGCATGAAACAAGCATAAAGCTAACAAGTGAAACAAACAATATTGCAACATTTAAAATTATGTATTTTCTTTTCATCTACATTACCTTATAACCTATGCCATAAATTGTTTGGATATAGGAATCATCTAAAAGCTTACTTCTAATTGATTTTATATGCATATCAACCGTTCTACTTTCAAGTACATCAGTATCGCCCCAAATATGATTTAATATATCCTCTCTTGGCACAACGTTTCCTTTATTTTCAAGTAAAAATGCCAGTATTTGAAATTCTTTAACTGTTAAAGAAATTTCTTTATTATTACAAATACATACATGCTTATCTAAATCCAAAAACAAATCTCTAGTTGATAATACCTTACTTCTTTTATGTCTTCTTGCCTTAGCATTAACTCTAGACATTAATTCAAGTAAATCAAAAGGCTTTTCAATATAATCATCAGCACCTAAATCAAGCCCATCAACCTTATCCATTACCATTCTATTTGCTGAAACAATAATTATGTCAACATCATCATATTTAGGATTTGATCTAATTATTTTAAGGATTTCACTACCACTATAATCCGGAAGCATCATATCTAATAAAATCATTTGAGGTGTTCTATCCTTTAGGGCTTCAAAAAAGCTTTTGCCATCATAAAAGGAAACAACCTCATAGCCTTGCTTTGAAAGAGTCTTATTAATAATTTTAGAAATATCCTTATCATCTTCAATTGAATAAATTAGATAATCCACATTAACACATCCTTAAAAAATTTGTTTATCCTTATGAAAGCCACTAAGCATATAAATAACCCACTCACCAACATTAACCGCATGATCAGCAATTCTTTCAATATATTTTACCACTAAAGTAGTATAAATTGCAAATTTTGATGAGCAGGTATGCTTTTCATCCTCCTTAATTATATCGTCAATACATTCTACATAAAGCTTATCAACTATATCATCTGATTTAATAACCTTTTTTGCAAGCTCCTCATCCTTATTAACAAAGCTTAAAATTGAATTATGAACCATATCCATCGCAAGCTCTACTGCCTTATCCAAGGAAGGAATTTTATGATGATCACATTTTTCAAGCTTTGAAGCAAACTCAACTAAATCCTCAGCATGATCACCAAGACGCTCTAAGTCACCTACTAGCTTTAAAATACCAGAAACCATTCTTAAATCCTTAGCATATGGTCTTTCTCTTAGCATAATATCAAGACACGTTTCTTCAATTAGTCTTTCATGTAAATCAACAATATCATCATTAATTTGACTTAGCTTATTTTCATCAAATTTATAATAGATGCTAACTGCATCCTTTAAATTGTTTTCTACTAAATCTGCCATTTTTATAAGCATTTGGCAAAGATGTTCAATTTCTTGTTCTAGCTTCATAAATTTTAACCAAACCTTCCTGTAATATAATCCTCTGTCTTTTTCTTTTTAGGATTTTTAAATAATTCCTCTGTTGTATCATACTCAACTATTTCGCCTAGCATAAAGAATGCTGTATAATCACTAACTCTTGTTGCCTGCTGCATATTGTGAGTTACAATAATTATTGTATAATCTTTTTTTAGTTCATCTATTAGCTCTTCAATCTTTAAGGTAGCAATAGGGTCCAAAGCACTTGTTGGCTCATCCATTAATATAACCTCCGGTGACATTGCGATTGTTCTTGCAATACATAATCTTTGCTGCTGACCACCAGAAAGAGACAAGGCTGAATCCTTTAATCTATCACTTATTTCATCATATAAAGCCGCTTTTTTTAAAGAATCAACAACGATTTTTGTTAATACTGCTTTATTTTTTATTCCTTGGCATCTTGGACCATAGGCAACATTATCAAAAATTGACATTGGGAAAGGATTGGGATTTTGAAATACCATACCAACCTCAGTTCGAAGTAGCATTGGATTTATTTCCTTAACCTCATTATCTTTATATTTTAATGTTCCCGTAATATTACAGCTAGGAATTAAATCATTCATACGGTTTAAAGAGCGAAGCAAGGTTGATTTACCACAGCCTGAAGGACCAATAAATGCTGTCACCTTATTCTTATAAAGGTCAATATTTATATTCTTTAAAACATGCTTTTCACCATATGATAAGTTTAAATTTTCAATATGAAATATATTTTCCATTATTTAACCTCAAATCTATTAAGCTTCTTACTAATAAGCTTAACTAAAATATTTAAAATAAGTACTACAAATAAAATTATTATACTTATTGCACAGGCTTGCTCATAATTAGGATTTTCATTTGACATAACACTCCAAATATGAACTGCAAGGCTAGTTGATCCTTGACTTATTTTAACCTTGTCTTGAATTGCTGTACCAATCGCAAAAATCAAGGCAGCACTTTCTCCTATAATACGTCCAATTGAAAGAAGCGTAGATGTTAAAATACCAGGAATAGCATTAGGAAGAATAATTTTGAATGTTGTTTGAGTTTCACTTGCACCAAGAGCCAGTGATGCACTCTTATAGCTTTTTGGTATTGTTCTGATTGCTTCTTCAGTTGTTCTTATAATTATTGGAAGTAGCATTATTGATAAAGTTAATGCCCCAGATAATATACTACCACCAGTTGATCCAGTTGTTTTATTTACAAAAGGAATAAAAACAATTACGCCAATTAAACCAAAGATAATGGATGGTATACCACTAGTCATATCAATTAGGGTTCTTAAAATATTGGTAATTTTATTTTGAGGTGCATATTCAGCAAGATAAATTGCTGCAATAACACCAATAGGTAAAGAAATAACCAAAGTTAATAATATCAAATAAATTGTTGTTAAAAGTGAGCCTCTAATACCACCACCCATAGTACTAAAATAAAGCTCAGTTATCACGTTTCCTTTATCTAAGGAATCACGCATTCCTATAGCCTTATCAAGAGGAATACTTAAATAACTATTGTTATTAACATCCTTCACCTGGATACGATTAACGATTTGACCAACTTTAATTGAGATAGCCTTGTTTGTTTCCAAATCAGCTGCATTTTTTAAAGGTGATAGATTATCAATATAGACAATTTTAACAACATTATTACCACCAAAATCCTTATCATCCTTTAAACCAATTCCCCAAACTTTAGAATAATAAATACCATTCTCATCCTCTAAATCAAATACTGAAGAATTCTCTAGCTTACAGGTAGCAAAATAAGGTGTTTCATAATAATTAGATGTTATCATCTTAAATGATAATGATTTATAGCCCTTAGAAAATACAAATATCACTAGAGCTAATAAAACAATAAAGCCAAAGGAAGAAAACAAATAGGTAATGACACTTCTTATGATATCCTTTATTTTTTTAGTTTTTAATAGCTTGTCTTTATTAACAATATTACTTTCCATTTGCATTACCAATCCTATTCTTCAGCATATTTAGTCCTAAATTAGTAATAAGAATAATTAAAATTAAAACTACACCAACACTAAAACGTATATCATAATCAAGTCCTGATGATTCATGAAGTCCTAGAAGCATTGTTGATGTTAAAATTCTTGTCGTTCCAAATAAACTAAAATTAGGACCGCTTATAGCATTACCACAAACCATTGATACAGCTGTAGCCTCACCAAGAGCTCGACCAACACCTAAAATGATTCCTGAAAAAATTCCTGATTTGGCACTAACAAGAACAACCTTGAAATTAGTTTGCATCTTTGAAACTCCAAGAGCAAGGGAACCATTTATTAAATCATTTTTAACAGCCTTGATAGAAGTAATTGATACCATTGTAATAGTTGGAATAATCATAATAGCTAATACTAAAACTGCTGACAATGTTGATTGACCTCCAGCTGTTTGTAATCCGAAAACATTAGCAAGTCCATCAACCATTCTTGTAATAACACCAACACCAAATAATCCATAAATTACAGAAGGAATACTTGCAAGTAATTCAATTACAGCATTTAAGATTATACTTATTTTTCTTGGTGCTATTTTGGAAATAAACAAGGCTGTAAGTACAGATATAGGAACAGCAATTAAAAGCGATAAAATAGTAACATAGAATGTGTTTAAAACAATAAAGCCTACGCCATATATATTTGGTCCTCTAAACCAGGTATTATTAAATATAAACTTAGAAACACTTACTCGATAATAGCTTCCATTAATATTATATTTTTTTATAAAAGGAGATAAGCCCTTTATAATTATAAATATTGTAATCATTACAATAATCATGGCACACATTATTGCAATGGCCATAAAAAGGCCCTTAACGGCCTTATCTATTAGCGTTTTTCTTTCAATCTTCTTTGTGTTAACTTGTATCATAAATTAAGGCAAAAAGAATAGCAATGCTATTCTAATTCGCTCCATTTAGTTATTGTGCCACTATAAATATCCTTTAAATTAGCAGCTGTAACACTATTAAGCTTATTGCTCTTATTAACTACAGCAACTATTGCATCAATACACATCTTACCATTTAATGCATCAGCCATTGGTTCAGTACTATTATTAAATTCTCTTGAAGCAAATGCTAAATCACAAGCATTAGCACCATCCTTATCAGAACCATTTGTTCTCTTATAAGCATCTCCAGATCCAGTAGCATTATGCTCAAATTTAAATCCACCACATTTACCACTAAACTCTGTTAATAGGGAACCAACAATTGACTTAACTGATGTAGAACCACCAACTCTAATAGTAACATTACTATTATCATTTTGAGCAACCTTATAATTTTCTTTAACATCATTCCAAGACTTTGTAGCCGCATTTTCAATAATTCCACCATGAGTCTTAATTGTTGCATTACCCTCAACGGTATCCATATAAGCTACAAATGCATGAACAATATTTTCAACATTAGTATCAGTGTATGTTTCTCTTAAACAATAATTGAAATTTCTTGTTAGCTTATAGCTTTTATTAACAACATTAGCCTCTGTTGGTTCAACACCTTCAAATACTAAGCCCTTCAATCCTGAATCAGCAAGTGATGATAAAGAAATATAACCAATACCATATTTATCATTCTTAACACTTGACATCATAGTATCGTTTCCAGACACAGGTACAGCGCCCTTAACTAATTTAGTGTCATCCTTCTTTGCTTCACCATAACCGATTCCTTCAAAGAATCCCTCTCTTGTTCCACTTGATGTATCTCTTGTGTAAACCTTAATCTCTGCATCATTTTTACATGAAGCCATTGAAACTACAGCTATTGCAGATAGCATTGTAGCAAATAAACTCTTTACAATCTTATTCATTTTATTTCTTCCTTTCAATTTACACCTAAATTATAATACCATCAATAATTTTAATCCTACACAAACAAGTAAAGAATTGTAAAGAAATTGTAAAGACAAAAAAAGGAGACTTACATCTCCATAGTATTAACATATTAAATAAATTTTCTATCGATTTCTATAGCACATAAATCATCAATAAATTCATTTAATAATTCTTCGTTTACCTCATCCATATTAAATACAATTCTTATTATTTTCTCATCATCAACAATGTAACTATATTCAATTATATTGCATTGAAATACTTGACTAAAGCCTTTAAATGTCATTTCAAAATTGTTTTTATCAAATTCTTCAACAAAATTAAAATAATAGCTATAATTAACATTCTTAAATGTTCCTGAGGTTGACATACTATATCTACCAATCCAGGCCTCTTCATATAAATAATAGCCACCACTAATGCCAATTTTTCCACAAGAATGAGGATAGATTATTGTTTTTCTATTAATTTCTAGCTTATTTCCCCATAAGCAATTATTTAAATAATCTACAAAAAATTCTTGACTATCAAAATAATTATTAGTTGAAATCAAACCACCAGTACTACCTACAGAAGTTGTTGATTTACTACTTGATGATACACTGCTTTCAATTGTTGACACACTTGAGGTTTCACTATATGAATTATCTAATGTTTCACTACTTTCTATATTACTACAACCAAATAAGCATATAGCCATTAATGCAACTAAACTAACAATCCATTTTTTCATATTTATTCTCCCTCGTATAATATTTATCTTAATTATATTATAGGCTAGTTTAGTAAAATTGTAAATATATTTGCTATTAAAACTTATTTTTTATAAATTGCTGAAGAAATCATCAACAAGCTCTTTATTACCAATTTTATAGATTTCTTTGTTTTTAATCCAAATTGCTCTATCACATATAGCACTTGCACATCTTATATCATGAGTTATTGTAATCATTGTATTATTTGTTTTTTGATGAATTTCATTTAAAACATTAATCATTTTGCATAGCTTATTATAATCTTCACCAACTGTTGGTTCATCTAAAATAAGAATTTCAGGTTTTCTAGCAAGAATTGCTGCTATACTGACCAAACGCTTTTCACCAAGTGATAATGAACCCGGATGTCTATGATAGAAACGCTTAATATTAAGTAATTCTGCTATTTCATCAGCATATTCTAAGCTAAAGGCTTTAAATCTTATTTCCTTTTCAACGGTTGGCATAAATAATTCATAATTAGGATTTTGAAAAATAACTCCAACCTGATCATACCATTTTTTCTTTTTATTTTGATTATAATTATTAATTCTACCATTACTTGGCTTAGTAATTTTAGAAATTATTCTTAATAATGTGGTTTTGCCACAACCATTTTCACCAAGAATTAATAATCTCTCACCTTTATAAATATCTAAATTGATATTTGAAAGAATTTCTTTATTTTTAATCTTATAAGAAATATTATTTAATGATAATATTTTATCATTATGTGAAGCTATTTTACAGCTATCAGAAATTTTTGTTGATTGCTTAATTAAAAAGCTATTATAATCTAATATTTCATTAAGATTTTTATTTTCAAGATTAAATACCTTATCTGCATATGGTAAAACTATATCTAATCTATGTTCAATTACAATTAATAAATAACCACTTTTTTTAAGCTCAGCTAGAATATTCATAAGATTATGAGCAGCCTTATAATCAAGATTTGCTAGAGGCTCATCCAAAATAATAATTCTTTGGCCCATCGCAAGTGTTGATGCTACACTTAATCTTTGCTTTTCACCACCAGATAGATTATGACATATAGCATTTTTATCTAAATCTAAAAGCTTGGTTGTAATATCAATTTGTCGTTCTATTATATCCCTCTTAAATGCTAGGTTTTCACAACCAAAGGCAATCTCATCACCTACATATTTTTGAATGATTTGCATATCAGCATCCTGCATTACTACGCCAACACTACGACAAATTTCATTCATTTTTTTATCCTTTATATTTACATCATTAATAAATACTTCACCTGTTAAATTTCCATTTATAATATTAGGAATAATGCCTGTAAGAATTCCTAATATTGTACTTTTTCCTTCACCAGAATGACCAGCAATTAAAACAAGATTATTATAATCAAGAGTTAAATTAACATCCTTTAATATTAAATTGTTATCTTTATAGGCAAAGCCTACATTATTTAATCTAATTGCACTCATAATTTAATCACCAAAACCGCTTGAATAATAATTCCTATTAAAAAAACAAGATCAAAAATATTAATTAATTCCTTATTATAAACTGTATATTTATTACCTCTTAAAGAAAATCCTCTAGTTTCTATTGATAAAGATAAGGTATCAGAAATATTTACAATTCTTGTAATAAAGGGAATTAAAAATGCTCGATAAAAGATTTTAATGTTTAATACATTATTTGCTCCTCTAAACTTCATTGCTTCCAAAACTCTTTTAACCTCACCTTGTAAAACCTTAGGAAATGAGGTTACAATTAAAGCACCAAGTATTAAAGCTCTAGGCATTTTAATTGAAGAAAGAGCTCTAATCATTTTAGATGGCTCTACACTCATACTTATAGCAAGTCCTAAGAAAATTGCTCCAAAACGATTAGCCATTGCCATACTAGCACTTATTTCTCTACCATAAGCAAAATAAGCAATAAAAGAAAAAATACCACCAATAATTATAAAGCTAATAGTCATTCTTATTAGTGATTTATAAAGACCAAATATTAATAGCCAAATAAATAATGTCATAAGAAAATAAGAACATCTAATGCTTTTAGCCATACATAATCCAAATATTATTGTAAATAAAGAAGCAATAATTGAAAAAATCGGATAAATATTTTCTTTAGCTTTAAAAAATTTCATTTCTTTAGTACTCCTGATTTTCTTAATTCCTTTGAAATAAGCATACCAATTAAAGAACCGATAAAGCATAAAGCAACAACAGCTACTGATATTCCTATCATTAAATAAACATTTTCTCCACCTATATACATAGAAACAGCTCCCTTTTCACTGCCATCAACTGTATAAATATTATTATAATAGAAATATAATAAAGGTATTGTAAGCGGCATATAAAGGGTTCCCGCTAAAACTGCAGCATAATCATTCTTATAGCCTCTAAAGAATAAAAACGTAATTATTTCCGCAATAATAGCACAAACAATTATTAAAACCATTGGGGGAAACATAAAGATTAAAAAGAATGATATAAAAATAGATTGGATTATTAATGATCCAAATTTTCTAACCTTTAAAATACCAATAACGGGAAATATTGAAAATTGTAGGCCAAGCCCAAGCTCAATAATTCCAAAAACAGGTATATTAACAAGAAGAGGCATTACTGCTCCTCCTATTAATGTACAAACAACAATTATGGCTAAAAAAACAATATCCTTAATTTTATATCTTTCAATTCTTTTTGTTGGTTTATCTAAATCATTAGAAATACCACTTGTATTTTTTATTAATTCTTCAATAAGCTCTTTGCTTTGCATTACTTCACCTCAATCATTCTACCATTTTCAATTTTATAAATTCTTGAAGCAATAGACATAGTTGATTCACGGTGTGATACAAGGATAATTCCTTTTTTATTTTTTTGTTCCTTTAATGATTTTAAGATAATACCCTCATTAATACTATCAACATTACTTGTAGGCTCATCTAATAATATCAAATCACTACCTCTTAAAAAGGCTCTTGCAAGACCAAGTCTTTGCTTTTCACCTGCAGATAAATTATCGCCAAGAGCTGATACTAAAGTATCATAGCCATCAGGTAGTGTTGTAATAAAGTCGTGAATTGACGCCATTTTACAAGCATTAATAACTTCTTCCTTAGTTGCATTTTCTTTAGCAATAAGAAGATTATCCATTATTGTTTCCGCAAATAAATATGTTGATTGACTAACCATTGTAACATTTTGATGTAATGATTTTGTGTTAATTTCATTAATATCTAAATTATTATATTTAATATTATCATTATTAACCTCAAAGAATCTTAAAAGTAAATTTAATAATGTTGACTTACCAGATCCTGAAGCTCCTATAATACCAACTATTTCACCTTTATTTACAGCCATATTAATATCATTTAGAACATTTTGATTATTTTCATAACTAAAATTCAAATTTGAAACAACAAGATTATCATATTTAAAATAATTTTTATTCTTGATTTCATCAACCACTGGTTTTTCAAGAAGTAAATTTAATACTCTATCACCACTAGCAAATGTATTAGTTAAATTACCAGGTAATGAAGCAACTGCAATTATAGGACCAAATGATGAAAATACACAAACAACACCAATAATCATTTTACCAATACTAAGCATATCACTTCTTACAAGAACTATACCAACAACAAGGGTTAAAATAATAAATAAGGAAACCATTAGCTCAATTAAAGCCTGGAATTTAGTAATGTTGTGCTTCATTTTTTTAGTTTCTTTAAGAAGAATTGTAGATTTTTCATTTACAACATCTTGTCTTTTTTTAGCACCATTATTTAAAACTATATCCTTAATTCCTCTAATACTATCTAAAAAATAAGCAGAAAAGCTAGAAAATTCATTACGATATTTTACGCCATCATCCTTAAGCTTTGCTGATGAAAGTAGGGGAACAGTAATGCCAATTAATAAATAGCCTACTAAAGCAACAACTGACAAATAAAAGCTAGCTACAAATCCAACAAATAATAAAACAGTAATAGATACTATTAGAGCAATACATATTGGTGAAATTGTATGAGCATAAAATACCTCTAGGGTTTCAATATCTGAGGTAATCATAGCAATAATACCACCCTTCTTCTTACCCTCAAGCTTTGCAGGACATAAAATTCTTAAAGCTCCAAAAATTTTATCTCTTAATACTGCAAGTAGTCTAAATGCTATATAGTGATTACTATATTGTTCAAAATATCTTAAAATACCACGTAGGGCTCCACAGCCAATTGCTAGACCAATTATTAAGCCATAGCTCATATTAATTGTTTCACCTAAGGCCTTAGCAATACCAATTGAGGCGAACACTGTAACGCCCATAGCACATAAATTACCTATGCAACCATTTATAACTGCAAGAAGCATTATATAGGCTAGGCTTCCAAGTAATACGATAAGGCTTGCCATTATTTTGGCACCACTTCTTCTTGATTTAATCTTCTTACTCATGTTCTACCTCCATATATCCAAGCTCTAATTCATGCTGAGTATTATATAAATTAGCATACCCCTTTTTATTTTTAATTAATTCCTCGTGACTACCACTTTCTAATATTACGCCATCCTCCATATAATAAATATTATTAGCATCAATTACATTTTGTAATCTATGAGAAATAACAATAACATTTTTACTTAATGAAAGCTTCTTAATATTATCCATAATAATAGCTTCACTATCAATATCTATATTACTAGTTGCTTCATCAAAAACATAAATATCCTTTTTAGCAACTATCGCAATTGCTAAAGCAAGTCTTTGACGCTCACCACCAGAAATATTACTTGCTCCCTCAGCAATAACCTTATCAAGACCACCATTTTGAACTATAAAGCTCTTTAAATTAACCATTTCTAAGGCTTCATAAATTTCTTCATCAGTTACATCATCCTTAACAAGCTTAAAATTATCTCTTACACTTTCATTAAAAATATAAGTATTATAGCTTACAACTGCTAAATGCTCATACCAATTTTTACGCTCTAAATTATATAAAGGCTTATCACCTACTAATATATTTCCATCATGAGGTCTTAGAGCACCAATAAGCATATTAACTACTGTAGATTTTCCACAACCACTTTTACCAACAATTGCCGTTAAGCTATTGTTTTTAAATTCCATATTGATATTCTTTAAAACATCTCTTTTACCATCATAGCTAAAATAAATATTATTAAGCTTAATATTTAAATCATCAAGCTTATCATTTCCCCAGGTAGGATTTGGCATATTAAGAATTGAATTAATTTTTCTTCCCGCACTAGCACCATTCATAGCGACATGGAAGGCTGAACCAAAGGCACGAAGTGGTAAGAAAAATTCAACAGCTACAAGTGATAAAAATAAGCCATAAATAGGCATTAGGCTACCATTTTTAACACTAAGTATGGTAACAGCAACACCAACACCAGCTCCACCATAAGCAACTAAATCCATAATTGTTGTACTAGCAAGCTGCATTACTAAAACCTTCATTGTGATTTTTCTAAATTCTTCAGCACTTGCATTTATTTTTTTATGCTGCATTGCATCAGCATCAAAAATTTTTAATTCCTTTAAGCCTAAAACACTATCTAAGAATGTATCACCCATTGATATATATTTGCCCCAATATTTAGCAAATATTTTTTTAGCATATTTACTAACAGCTACAATAGATAAAGGAATTAGTGGTACACAGCATATTAAAACAAGTGCTGCTTTATAATTAATCCAAACACAAATTAAAAACAAAATAACTGGGGCTAGCATTGCAAAGAAAAATTGATGTATATATGATGAAAAATATAAATCAAGCTGCTCAACACCCTCAATAGCAACCTCTGTTAAACCAGCATTACCAATGCCAGCTATATCCGCAAAGCCTAATTCAATAATTTTATTATATAATTTTTCTCTTAAATCATATTTAATTTTTCTTCCAAGCTTATCCTTAACATCACCAATTAATCTTGTAGATATATATCTTATAATAATTCCTAATATAGCTCCAGCAAGAGGATAAAGATATTTAATTAAGCTAGAATCACTAGTTAATAAATAAATGGCATAGCAAATACTTGCAGTAATTAATATATTACTAATTAAGCTAATTACATTAAGTAATACCGTAATAAAAATATATTTTTTATTAGAGCCAATTAATTTAAATAATTCCTTATCTATCATTTTTTTGATCCTTCTTCATTTTTTTCTTATATTTAATCATTTGTACAACATGTGATATTGAAAATATAGGATGACTAAATAGCATTCTTGGTCCTGCATAACGCATAACATCCTTAATTTTTGTTTTATATTCTGGGATATAGCAATGAATCTTACAAAATGAACAAAAGCCCTTATTTTTCTTAAATGGACATTTTTCAAGTCTAAATAAAGCATACTCATTTAGCTTAATACATTCACTACATAAACATTTTTTAGAAACTCCCTCTTCTTTTCTTTTAGTTTTATGATTTCCTTTACAATATTTTAAAATCATAACAGGAATTAGCTTTTTTTCATCACGCCAATGCTTAAATTCATCCTTCATTATTCAATCCTCCTATAAATTTCAAAATATTGTCTCTAGTTAAATCTGAAAATGAACAAGTAACCTCAAGTGCATCATTATGAGCAATATCCTTAGGTGTATTACAATGAATAACTAAATGTCCTTCAATAAATTTAATTATTGTTTCATATTCATTTAATATTTTAATTCCTAGAGGAGTAAGCATAACATTACGCTCGTCCTTAATTACATATCCTTTGTCCTTTAGCCTTTCAATAGCATTATAAACACTAACCTTACTAACCTTAAGCTTACTAGCAATTGCCATTTGCTTAACACTTGAATTAATTTTTCCAAGCTCCTGCGCCGCAATCAAATATCTTAACTCTGATGAACTCATACAAACCTCCGAAAGTTAGCTAACGCTAACTTACATCTAAAAATGTTAGCCATAACTAACTTATGACTAAAAAAATATAGTTCAAATTAGAACCATATTTATTATATAATATTAAACACAAAAGTCAATCAAAAAAGTTAGTAATAAACTAATTTTTACCACTTTTTAACAATAAAAATCCTTTAATTCATAACAATTATATTTATCTTTATCGACATTTTTTTCAAACCCTGATTTAGAAATAAAGCCAAGCTTATAGAATCTAATATTTAAATTTTTAGTTTGTCTTATTTCCTCTTCTATAACATCTAAGCTAATTGGTGAATTTGTATATTTACATTCATAAGATATATATCCCATTTTATCTTTAGTAACAACATCAAATTCACGATTAATTTTGTTTTTCGGGTCATCAAAGAAATATGTTCCTATATCCATCACTATATTCTCAAGTTTGTTATTAAAATTCAATCTTAATAGAAAATCTTTAGAAATCATTTCAAATTTCATAGGAATATAATTAGCTTCAAAATCATCCTTAATAAAATTTTCATAGAAAAATTTAGCATCTCTACGATTTATAGTATAAGGATTATTAAATAGATACTTATAATAAAAATGAATTAGATTATCTTCAAATTGATAAAACATTCTTTTTGAATTATTCTTATCATTTATTGGACAAACCTTTCTTAATATATCCATATCGATTAGCTTATTAAGTAAATAATCTGGTCTTGAGCCATTAAATTGATTCATTCTTGTTACAATATCTTTATATTTAGTAACTCCAGAGCCAATAATTGATATTAGGTCATTTAATAAATTAATTTTATTTGTTTCCATCAATATCATTTCGTTAATTTCATGTTCAAGTATTGAATCTTGCTTAACTATCAAATTAATAATATTATCATTAGCACTTAAATTAGAATTAATCAAAGAATTAAAATAAGGCATACCACCAAATACTGAGTACATTTTTATTTTATCCTCTAATGAATAATTTTCATAAAACAATGAAGATGTATAATAATCAAATGGTCTAACTAATAAGATATGATTAAATCTTCCAAAGGAATGTGAACCATATTCAATCATTTTAGTCATTAGTGTGATATAGCTACCTGAAACAAAAAGTTTCATCATTGAATTATTTTTATATTTATCAATAGCTCTAGCAAGTGCTGATTCTATAGTAAAATCATCCTCTAACAAAAAAGAAAACTCGTCAATTACAAAAACAAATTTATGATTTAATGAATAATTAAATATAAAATCAAAAAAAGAATCAAAAGAAGTAAAATTAATACTACCTAAATCAAATTCATTTAAAAATAGTTGAGCCATTAAATTTAAATTCAACATACTTGATGTTTTTTTACATTCAAAATTAATAACTGGTAAATTGGTGAATTTTAAAGATTCTCTAATAATTTCTGACTTACCAACTCTTCTTTTACCATATAATAAAATAGCTTCAAACTTTTCGCTATTTAAAGCATCACTTATTTCTTTTAATTCATTATTTCTACCAACAAACATTTATCATCACCACAATAATTATATCACAGTTTTATTTTTTGTGCAAATCAATTTGTAGCAAATGAATTTGCACAAAGTTATTTAATTCTTTGCTTTTACTATGCACTTTTTTTAAGCCACTTTCAGCATCTATTTACACCTTTTTCGACTATGTTTATTTTTTTGGTTAATTACCATAAATGTTATTCATAATAGATTTGAAGTCATTAATTTTGTTTTAATAATTAATATAGTATTATAATAACAAAAAAAATCTAGCATATAAGACCATATTGTTTTATATGCTAGAGCAACTTATTTCTCATTTATTTATAAAGGCAACCACTTTTTCAATATCGTAAAACACAAAAACAGCCATTTTTTCAGCATCGCAAATGCAAAATATCGCCATTTTTTCAGTATGATTGTATTTTTATAATTAGAAATTGATTTTATCTATTATTAATAATGCATTATTATAATTTTTAACAGGCTTATTAAATTCATCAATAATATCATATTCATATAATAAATTCAAAATCATTTGTACCTTTATTTCATCCATTAAAAGTTCATTTTTAATATCTGAAATAGTTGGAGGTAAATTATATTCATATATTAATTCTAATACTTCATATACTTCTTCTTTATCAAACATTTTTTAATACCTACAAGCATCAATTGCATCCTTAAATGCTTTATCAATATCCTTTCTTCCAGTCATAACAGCAATAAATAATTGACCTACTTGATCACGAGCTGTTGAAGAACCAACAAAGGCAGGAGATGTATAATAGTTATTAAACATTTCATTTGAAACCTTTGCAGCTAAAGCCTTAACACCATCACTACTCTTACCATTAGCTTCATTAATCCAATTAGCATAATCAGGAATTACACTTGCACTCTTTAATACTGGGTTATAACCAGACTTCATAGAGAACTTAGCTTGGAATACTGAATCTAATAAATAATTCTTAACAAATAACCAAGTAGCTAATACTTCTTGTGGATTTTCCTTATTGAAAATACATAAGCTTGGTCCTTGAGAAATAACCTTTAAATCAACATTGCCATATGAAGGCATAGCAGCAACGCCACATTCAAATGATTTATCATATTGGTGAGATGCACCACCAGTTGAACCAATTGACATAAATGATCCAGTAAATGTAGTTTGATCAGAGCCAGCTGTAGTAAATAATGTAGATGTATAAGCATTTATAATTTGTTGAGTATTAAAATAGCCTTTATCATACCATTCTTTAAATTTACCAACAAATGCTCTATTTTCTTTATTATCAAATAAATAATGATCGCCAGTGGCAGATGTATATTTTGAGCCAATTTGCTCAGTAATAGAAATGAATAGATTTGCTTCACTATCAATTCCAAGTGGAGTTGAAGATGGATATTTAGCCTTTATAGTAGCACAAAGTGTAGCCATTTCCTCCCAAGTAGTTGGAACAGTCCAGCCTTCTCTATCAAATGCAGTCTTATTATAATATAAAACCTCAGTTGATTTACTGAAAGGTAATGAATACATATGACCATCACCAAACATTCTTCCTTCTTCATAATATCCAGGAACAAAATCAGAAACATCACCATTGTATCCAAATTTTTCATCTTCCATTAAATTATCTAATTGAACTACAGCTTTTGCTCTGTTATATAAAGCGACATGATCTGGATAACAATAAGCTAAATTAGGCTCTTTTCCATTAGGAATCTCAGTAACTAATTGATTTCTAACATCATCATATCCACCAATTTGAGATGCCTCAACATTGAAATTAGGATAATCCTTATGGAAATCATCAATTGCTTCAGCTAAAACCTTTTGTAAGGTATCACCCATTGTATGATAGAATTTAATTGTAAGTGGAGTTTCAGTATCTAATTCTTTTGGAACATCATAATTACATTTAGATTTTATCATTTTGATTAGATAGCTTTTATTTGCTGATTCATTACCTAGAGTTGCTGTTACATTTACGTTAATACCATTTTCATCATAATTTAAATCTAGATAATTTTCACCTATATATGCATTCTCACATTTATCATCTAAACTATAAGTATATTTAATTTCATCAGTAAATAAATCATATTTTTCAGGTAATTCAATTGATCCTGGTAATATTTCTTTATCAAAAATACGAATATCATTTAAAGCTAAATCAATTGCTTCAGTATTATTAAGCTTCTTAATAGTTCTTTTAAAATTTCTTTCAACAGCCTTATTATTAATATAAGCTAAAGCTGTTAGCTTAATATTAACATCCTCATATGATTTAATAGTATCAATTATACCAGTATCACTAATCTTAACATAATCATTATTAGTTGACCAATATATAGTATTATCATTAATACTACAAGGAACATTAAAAGTATCATTTACATTCTTAGGAATAACAATTTCATCTAAAAATGTATTAGTTATTTCATCATTAGAGCTACCACATGATGTAATAACAAAAGCACCAAATATCATTAAAAATAAACTAAAAACAATCTTAAAAAATTTCATAAACTTTTCCTCCACAACTATTATAAACAAAATAAAATAATTATTCAACAAACATTTATAAGAAAAAGGCTAACATTATCATAACATTAGCCTATTCTATTAAAAATTATTTTAATTTAGGATATATAAATCCATCATAGTTTAAACCACTTAAATCCCATATTGTATCAGATAACCCTAAATAATTTCTATACCATGTACTTGAATTAATATTACTTTTAGAAATTCCAGCTTTACCATCAAATGTCAATTCAGGTCCATAATATACATTGTTTTTTCTAGCATTATTTCCATTTTCCGAACATCCTGTAACGAATGGTATACTAGATGAACTTGATAATGAGGTTGAAATTAAATTACCATATAAAAATAAACATTGTGATATATCTACTTTATTATAGCCACAAATTCCACCTATATATTCTTTTCTTCTTTCTAGTCCATATTCTCCATATGTTTCAATTGATGCATTAAAACCTGAAATGCATTTATTAATAAATGAGGAATTATCTGCTAAACCTGCAATACCTCCTACATACGTTTCAGTCAAAAAAGATAACCAGTCAGGTGTTGATGATCCAATACGGTGAGTTTTACAGTACGTTGTTATATTACCATAAAAGCATGAATTAATTATCTTATTATTATTTTTTCCGCAAATACCCCCACAACATAGTCTTAATTCACCATCACTCTGCCTTTCACGATACGCTTTAACATCAAATAATCCATTAATGCCACATTGAATTATATTTCCAAAATTAGCACCTACAATACCACCTACATATACAAACTGATCATTGCTCGTTATATCTAATTGAATATTAAAATTTTCAAATTTGACATTTTTTATTGTTCCGTAAGAACAACCAAACAAACCTGAAACAATAACACTCGAATTATCACTGTTAGTGCTTTCTTTAGAAGTTGTTATTGTGTAATTAGAAATGGTATAACCATTACCATTAAATACACCTCTAAATGGACTACTATATGTGCCTATTGGTTTTATATCTCTACCTTTACAATCTATATTGCATAACAATTTATAATTTGAATACATATTTGTAATTGCTGTTAATCCTTCATATGTAGAAATACCCGTAAAGTTTGCAGTCCATTTAGCATAAACAACCATATCATCTGCTATTGCAAAAGGATATGTTACTTTATTATTAAAACTTGAGTCTTTATACCAACCTTTAAATATATAATCTTCCCTATTTGGTGTAGGTAATTCGTAAATAGCTGTACCAGTAATATAAGCTTTATCACTTATAAAATCACCATTATCTGTTGCAAATGAAATTGTATATTTTTTAATTTCCCATTTAGCATATAATGTCATATTAGAATGAACTTCTATTGTATCACCAGCCGCTATTTCTAAGGTAGAATCTTTATACCAACCTTTAAACACATAATCCTCTTTCTCACAAATTGGTAAATCAATACCCGTTCCAGGTGCACAAGTTTTTGCATCTATACTAATGCCATCATTACTATCAAATGTAATTGTGTATTCAGCATCTTTATATGCTGCATATAAAGTTATATTACTAGATAACTTTAGCGGATATGCAACTCTATTTGTTAATCCAGCATCTAAATACCATGCAATAAACGATTTATCAATTTTCACTGCATCTGGTAAAGTTGTGATATTTTCATCAGCAAAATGTAATTCTTCATTAATTGGATTTCCACCATTCGTTTCAAAAAATATTGTATATTGACTATTTATCTCCCATTTTGCATATAATGTTATATTATTCATCACTGGAGTAATGGTTGTATATTGTCCGTCGTTCTCAGAAAATCCTGTTACCCATCCTTTAAAAATATAATTTTCTTTTGTAGGTAGTGGTAAATCAAGTGTATCTCCATAACATACTTCAATACTAGAGTTACAATCTTCAGGTAAAGTTCCACCATTAACATCAAAAGTTACTGTTAATATTTCATTAGCATGGTTTGCGTCTTGACCTTTTATATTTCCAAGTAACATCCACATATTATCTCTCTTAGTAAATATGTCAAATGAGATAATATTCAAATACAAGTCCCCATTGTTTCCACTATCATTACTAGGATTTATATTTCCTGTTAACCATGTAACTCCATCAATTCCAGCAACACCTTGATCACCATTTTCTCCATCTTGTCCCTTAATGTTTCCTACTAGGATCCAAGTGTTATTGCTTTTTTGATAAATATTCCAATTTTTATTATTCAAATAAAAATCATTATTATTACCAATTGTATTTGATGGATCAGTAGAGCCAAAGTACCACATATTGCCATCAGTACCATCAATACCATTGATGCCATCTTCGCCGTCCTTTCCATCTTCACCTCTTGCAGAAATGCCTGTATCAATATTGCCAATCCACCAACAACCATCAATTCCAATATATGGTGTTTTTCCGTCAATGCCATCTTTTCCGTCCTTACCAGAAGAACCTTGAGGTCCAGTGGCACCAGTTTCTCCTTTTTCACCCTGAGGGCCTGTTGGTCCTACTTCTCCTTGTACACCCTGGGGACCCGTTGCACCTGTTGCCCCTTCAAAGCTACACGAAAAAAGCATTAATGATGTAAAAAATGTAATTAAAACAACTGCTATTTTCTTCATAATATATTTCTTCCTTCAAATTAATCTTTATAGTTATAACTACAATATAAACTCGTTACATATTCACTATTTAGACTTGTTTCTATATTCATTTATTTTTTCGATATCTTCATTACCTATTTCTAATTCTTTTAAATTTAAATCATCAACTTTCCCAATTATAACTCTCAAAAAATCATTAAAAAATTCAATTGGAAATATTTTTAAACTAAATGCTTCGATTAAATATTTTATTACATAGCTTATTTGAATATTCTTCATTTTTCTTACATTGCTAATTTTTAAAATCATAACATTTATAAATATTTGAAAAGCCAATATGATACATAAAACAATGATTAATAATATTGTTAAAAATGATATGACATTAGAATGCTTTACTAGTATATAAAAATAAGCAAAAATCAATACAACATTTAAAAATGTAGAGGCTAAGCTTATTACAAAATATTCGGCATTAAATAAACTATGAAGCTTATTTTGAGTTTTAGTATTATTAAATTTATGCTTACCAGTTATTGTTTCCCAATATATAGGATTAGATTTAAAAACAATGCTTGGTGCTTCATAAAAAACTTTCAAATAAGAAGCTATACTAGCGATTGAATATATTGTCTCACATTCCTTTTTAAAAAGTGGATAGCAAATAAATGAACATACCGAAAATAAGAAACTTGCTAATCCAATCCTAGCAATAATAATTTCATAATTGTCTATATTGGCAAAATCAACACATTTAAATGCAATTAACCATAACGCACCCATACATGTAATCAAAGTAAGTCCATTTGAATATAATCCTTTTAAAAGCATTTGGATATGTGCTTTTAAATCATCATATTCTTCTTTTGAATAATTGTTATTCAACTTCATACGCTCTCCTTGGCAAATTAACTACCATTCCCATATTTCACCATCAACATAATGCCAATAATTACCACTTGTTGTAGGCTTAGTTTCACTATAATAATAAACTGTTCCATATTCAGGCCTATTAGATAACTTATTCCAATCAGTAGCATTACTACCATAATATATTGTGTTTAAACCACTACAATCTTCAAATGCGCAACTACCTATACTTGTTACACTACTTGGTATGATTATGCTTGTTAAACTACTGCAGCGATAAAATGCAGAATATCCTATGCTGGTTACATCTCCTGGTATTACTAATTCAGTTACTAATTCATTATTCAAGTATAAATTATGAGCACAATATAATGGATTGGAATTAAAATATGAAAATGATATATTACACCAAGTTGTTATATTTGTAATATTTACTTTTGTTAAACCACTACAGCCTTGAAATGCACTCCAACCTATACTTGTTACACCTTCTTGTATGGTTATGTTTGTTAAACCACTACAATCTTCAAATGCAAGATAACCTATACTGATTACACTACTTGGTATGGTTATGCTGATTAAGCTACTACAATCTCTAAATGCAGAATTGCCTATGCTGGTTACACTTTCTGGTATGATTATACTTGTTAAACTACTACAGCCTTCAAATACAGAATCACCTATGCTGGTTACACCTTCTAGTGTGGTTATGCTTATTAAACTACTACAGCCTTGAAATGCATAATTACCTATGCTGATTACACTACTTAGTATGGTTATGTTTGTTAAACTACTACAGCCTTGAAATGCAAAATAACCTATACTTGTTACACTTTTTGGTATTGTTATGTTGGCTAAACTACTACAGCCTTGAAATGCATAATTACCTATGCTGGTTACATCTCCTGGTATTACTAATTCAGTTACTAATTTATTATTCAAGTATAAATTATGAGCATAATATAATGGATTTGAATAATAATTTGAAAATGATATTTTGCACCAAGCTGTTATATTTGTAATATTTACTTTTGTCAAATTACTGCAGCCTTCAAATGCAGAATTGCCTATGCTGGTTACACTTTCTGGTATGATTATGTTTGTTAAACCACTACAATCTTCAAATGCCCAACTACCTATACTGATTACACTACTTGGTATGGTTATGCTGATTAAGCTACTACAACCTCTAAATGCCCAACTACCTATGCTGGTTACACTTGCTGGTATGGTTATGCTGATTAAGTTACTGCAACCTTCAAATGCAGAAACACCTATGCTTGTTACACCTTCTAGTATGGTTATGTTTGTTAAACCACTGCAGCCTTCAAATGCGCAACTACCTATACTTGTTACACTACTTGGTATGATTATGCTTGTTAAACTACTGCAGCGATAAAATGCAGAATATCCTATGCTGGTTACATCTCCTGGTATTACTAATTCAGTTACTAATTCATTATTCAAGTATAAATTATGAGCATAATATAATGGATTTGAATAATAATCTGAAAATGATATTTTGCACCAAGCTGTTATATTTGTAATATTTACTTTTGTTAAACCACTACAATCTTCAAATGCAGAATCACTTATGCTTGTTACACTTTCTGGTATGGTTATGCTGGTTAAGCTACTACAACCATAAAATGCACTCCAACCTATACTTGTTACACCTTCTGATATGGTTATGTTTGTTAAACTACTGCAGCCTTCAAATGCATGATTACCTATGCTGGTTACACTTGCTGGTATGATTATACTTGTCAAACTACTGCAGCGATAAAATGCATAATCGCCTATACTGATTACACTACTTGGTATGGTTATGTTTGTTAAACTACTACAGCCTTGAAATGCATCGCTATATATGAACTTACATTTTTCATTAATGATACAAGATGTAATATCAGTTGTTTTTACTTTTATTAATACTAAATATAAATTAGTTTCATTACCTAAATAATATGCATTATCGTATTCATTATATTGTAATGAACTACATTCATAAAATGCATATTTACCTATGTTTTTTATATTATCTGGTATGGTTATGCTCGTCAAACTACTGCAGCCTTCAAATGCATTGCTATATATGCTTGATGATTTTGTTATTATTACTTCTTTTAAACTACTTGGAACATATTTTGAATTATCATTATATGGAGGGTATGTACCAAATATACATCCAAAATTTTTATTTGTAGGATTATCTAACTTATCTCCAACAAATGGAAGTGTTATGCTTGTTAAGCTACTGCAGTCTCTAAATGCAGAATAACCCATACTTGTCACACTATTTGGTATTGTTATGCTTATTAAACTACTGCAACCTTCAAATGCATAATCACCTATGCTTGTTACACCTTCTAGTATGGTTATGTTTGTTAAACCACTGCAGCCTTCAAATGCATGATTACCTATGCTGGTTACACTTTCTGGTATGATTATACTTGTTAAACCTCTACAATATTCAAATGCATAATCACCTATACTGATTACACTACTTGGTATGGTTATGTTTGTTAAACTACTACAGCCTTGAAATGTAAAATAACCTATACTTGTTACACTTTTTGGTATTGTTATGTTGGCTAAACTACTACATCTATAAAATGCATAATTACCTATGCTGGTTACACTTTCTGGTATGATTATACTTGTCAAACTACTACACTTATAGAATGCATAATTACCTATGCTGGTTGCTGTTGTTATTACTAGTTCTTTTAGACTACTTGGCACATATTCTGAATTTTCCGAATATGATGAGGCTCCAAATATATATCCAAAATGTGTGTTTGTTGGATTATCCAGTTTATTTCCAACAAATGGCAATGTTATACTTGTTAAACTACTGCAACCATTAAATGCAGAAACACCTATGCTTGTTACACCTTCTGGTATAGTTATACTTGTTAAACTACTAGAGCCATTAAATGCATAATTACCTATACTTGTCACAATAAATCCATCTATGCTTTTAGGTATTGATACATTACCTTCCAATACTCCCTTTGTTATTTCACATTCGTTTTCATTAATGACTTCATATGAAATATTAATTGTTTTTCCACAATCAGAACAAATACCATCATTAATAACCTCATGCATGCATTCATCAATTCCAGCTGTCTCAGTATAATTACATATAGAGCATTTTCTTTCTTTACTACCTTTTGATGTAGAAGTTGCTTCTTTAGTTACAATCCATTCTCCAAATGTATGTTTTTCTTTATTAATAACATCACCACAGTTACAAATAGAATAATGATATTCATTATCATATTTTAATGAATAATCATGATTATGTGTACTACTAGAGTTTGAACTACTGCTTGAGTTTGAACTACTACTTGAGCTTATACTACTGCTTGAGCTTGAACTACTACTTGAGCTTGTACTACTCGATGTAGTACCACTAGAGCTTGTAATTGAATTACTAGAACTTCCAATGCCATTACTTGAATCAACAACATTACTATTTGTACTTTTTGAAGGATTATTTTTAGAGTTTTCATTTCCTATTGAAATACAAGAACATAATGTTACCAATAAAGTAATTACTCCTATTATTGAAACTATCTTTTTCTTCATATTATATATTCTCCTTTTGAAATGATATTAATAGTTAAAACCACCCTATAAATATCTATCATTATAGTTACTATATATTTTAAAGTTATACGTACTTTTTTACGTCATCATATATCTAATAACAAATTTTATTCTTTAATTTTTTTTACTATTGTATACATAAAAAAGAACGTGGCTGTAATTAAAATTGGTTTATATTTCATAATACAGCCACAATCTTTCCTATTCAACTTCGCGCATAAAGACGTACTTAAAATACTTTCCACCAGATGAAGTACAAACTAACTTCCAACCCTGAGCACCAATTTCGTTAAGTTGCTTTTGTTGTTTTTTTGAATCATCAAAAACCCTAAAAAAACCAATTTTAATTACTTCCACACGATATTCATACTTTTTCACAAGATTCACCTCCCTCGTATAATATGTAGTGTAGATTTAGACCTTGGATAAGTCTAACTACATATTAGTATTTTTGAAGTCCTAGTGTT